>NZ_FPBJ01000003.1 GCF_900116635.1 Xenorhabdus koppenhoeferi
AAATATCGTGGCGGCGGTATGCAGGCGTGCTCATGGTTAGTTCACTCTGTTTATGGAATGCAAATCTTATTATCGCACAAAATAATTTATGACGACATTATCTAAGTTACCCGGTTTTTACCACTGCCAGCCTTCAATAACAAGTAGTATATTTTCATGAGAATGACATAGATTTCTCCTGTTAATGAAATCGTTAAAAACGAGGTTAAACCGCGTCTTATGAACACATTGGAACGGCTCCAAAATAGTCTTGATGTTTTGAGTAAGTCAGAAAAAAAAGTTGCGCAGGTCATCCTTGCCTCACCCCAGACTGCTATCCATTCAAGCATCGCTACTCTGGCCAAAATGGCGAATGTGAGTGAACCTACGGTTAATCGTTTTTGTCGTCGTCTGGACACCAAAGGATTTCCCGATTTTAAATTGCATCTGGCACAAAGTCTTGCCAATGGTACTCCCTATGTAAATCGCAATGTGGAAGAAAGTGACAGCGTCACATCTTATACCAATAAAATTTTCGAATCAGTCATGGCAAATTTGGAAACGGTTAAAACTAATCTGGATATCGCGGCAATTAACCGGGCAGTTGATCTGCTGACCCAAGCCAGAAAGCTCTCTTTTTTTGGCTTGGGATCATCGGCGGCGGTAGCTCATGATGCGATGAACAAATTCTTTCGCTTCAATATTCCGGTAACCTATTTTGACGATATTGTGATGCAACGAATGAGCTGCATTAACAGTACCGAAGGAGATGTTGTTGTGCTGATATCCCATACAGGACGAACGAAAAATCTCGTGGAAATAGCCAAACTGGCCCGTGAAAATGATGCGACAGTGATAGCCATTACTTCAACAGGTTCCCCATTGGCACAGGAAGCTACCCTCTCTATCCTTCTGGATGTCCCTGAAGATACCGATATCTATATGCCGATGGTTTCCAGAATTGCGCAACTTACCATCATTGATGTGCTGGCTATCGGTTTTACACTGCGCCGAGGCTCAAAATTCAGGGATAACTTGAAGAGGGTCAAAGAAGCATTACGTAATTCCCGGTTTGATAAACATCAATAAATCATAAAATAGACTGTGTTTTTGTTCACTATTTATCAATTCTCCAGACTGATAGCATAGAAAGGTTTCCCGCATCTACATCTTCTACAGTGCGGGGTTGATAATCAAGAAATTAAATGGTTATCCTACGATAATCGGAAACTCATATACCCAATGGATTTCGAATTGTAGTTCGAAAAACGAAGGGATACTTCACAGGTCAACGGAGTAATACATGTCCAGACGGCTCAGAAGAACGAAAATCGTCACTACACTTGGCCCAGCAACAGATCGTGATAGCAATTTAGAAAAAGTTATCAGTGCGGGAGCCAATGTCGTCCGCCTCAATTTTTCTCATGGTACAGCAGAAGATCATATCCAACGTGCGAATAAAGTACGTGAAATAGCTGCCCGCTTAGGCTGCCACGTTGCCATCTTAGGTGATCTTCAAGGACCCAAAATACGCGTATCCACTTTTAAAGAAGGAAAAATTTTCCTCAACGTTGGGGATAAATTCCTGCTGGATGCCAATCTGGGTAAAGGAGAAGGAGATAAAGAAAAAGTCGGTATCGACTATAAAGGTCTTCCATCTGATGTTACGATCGGCGATATCCTGCTATTGGATGACGGGCGGGTTCAATTGAAAGTGCTGGATGTTCAGGGCATGAAAGTCTTCACAGAAGTTACGGTAGGAGGCCCGCTTTCTAATAATAAAGGGATTAATAAACTGGGTGGCGGGTTATCAGCCGAAGCGCTGACTGAAAAAGATAAGGAAGATATTATCACTGCGGCCAAAATTAGTGTTGATTACCTCGCCGTTTCTTTCCCCCGTTCAGGTGAAGATCTGAATTATGCCCGCCGACTCGCGCGTGATGCAGGTTGTGAAACCCAAATCGTCGCTAAAGTGGAACGCGCTGAAGCTGTCAGCAGTGATGCGATTATTGATGAAATCATTCTGGCATCTGATGTTGTTATGGTTGCCCGCGGTGATTTGGGTGTCGAAATTGGTGATCCTGAGCTGGTTGGTGTACAGAAAAAGCTGATTCGCCGTGCCCGTCAACTGAATCGTGTCGTAATTACCGCCACGCAAATGATGGAGTCCATGATAACTAACCCAATGCCAACCCGTGCTGAAGTCATGGATGTTGCCAATGCAGTATTAGATGGCACTGATGCCGTTATGCTCTCTGCCGAAACTGCGGCGGGTCAATATCCGGCAGAAACCGTTGCTGCAATGGCACAAGTTTGTTTGGGGGCTGAAAAAATGCCAAGTATTAATGTTTCCAAACATCGCTTGGATATGACATTCGAAAGCATTGAAGAAGCTATCGCGATGTCAACCATGTATGCGGCTAACCACCTGAAAGGCGTCAAAGCAATTATCGCTATGACTGAATCTGGTCGAACAGCCCGCATGATGTCTCGCATTAGTTCAGGTTTGCCCATCTTCTCTATGTCACGCCATGAATCTACCTTAAACCGCACTGCCCTTTACCGCGGTGTCACTCCCGTTTATTGTAGCTGGCATACTGATGGCATCGCTGCCGCAAACGAAGCGGTAAACCGCCTGCGCGATAAAGGTTATCTTTCTTCAGGTGACCTAATCCTGGTAACGCAGGGTGATCAGATGGGAACTATCGGCAGTACCAATACCTGCCGTATACTTGAAGTAGAATAATCATTCATAAAATATATATAGGGTCGTATTATCATGACCCTATTCTTTCCACAATAAGCATATCATATATTTCGTGTTTTTTATTTTCTTCCAAGGTGTTATTGGCTGTCCTCGTTATCGTAATATAAAAACTAACCACCTCATCAAACTACGCTATTTCACTATGCCCTATAAATTTCACATTGCAGCTTGCAAGATTAAAGTAATTTATTATTTTCCTATAGAGGTTACCCCAAGTCACAAAGAAAGGATAAGGTTATTAATACAATAAATAAATTTGGTTTAAAAAACAGAGAAAGTCATAAACCCATACAACTATCTGGAGGGCAACAACAACGGGTTGCTATTGCCAGAGCAATGATTCATGTTATGGAACAGGTAATTTATTGGAAATAATAAAACAAACAATAAGTTAATATATTTATTAAAAATGTTACTGCAAATATTTAATAGCTTATCCCCCTAATAAAAGAATAATTATCTATTAGGGGGGAGGTTTAATCAGTCAAGAAAAATAAATTTTTACACACCCTTTATTTCAATAAGCCTCGAGTTAAAGATCTTCTCTCTTATAGGGTTCAATATCCCCTTCTTTCCGCGTCTTAAGCAGTTTTAATATCCATGTATATTGTTCAGGATTAGGTCTAACCATCTCTTCTAGCTCATGATTCATACGACGAGCAATATACGCATTATCCTGCCCTGCAATATCATCCATTGGTGGCCGGATATAAATATCCAGTTGATGGGTTTGGCTGTTATAAACAGGAAATAATGGAACAACAGCTGCGCGGCAAACTTTCATTAAACGCCCGACCGCAGGTAATGTCGCTTTGTAAGTGGAGAAAAAATCAACAAATTCGCTGTGCTCTTCACCATGATCCTGATCGGGCAAATAATAACCCAAAAATCCCTCACGTACCGATGCAATAAAAGGCTTAATACCTGCTTCACGGGAATGCAAACGGCCACCAAAGTGTGTGCGAACTTTATTCCATAAGTAATCAGCTACAGGATTGCTCTGATGGTTGAACATGCCTGATATTTTGTAACCACGTGCCGCCAAAAGCATAGCTGGAATATCAATCGCCCACCCATGAGGAACCATGAGAATGATATTTTTTCCTTGTGCTTTTAAATCATCAAGAATTTCAGCACCATGCCACTGAGTTCGCTTTAACGTCGATTTAGTACCTTTTAGGCAAAGTTCTGCCAACATAACAAATGACTGAGGAGCGCAAGCAAACATTTGGTCAATTACGTCTTCCCGCTGCGGGTCTGTTAATTCAGGAAAGCAATAAATCAGATTTATTTTTGCCCTACGACGAGCACTTTTTGCTTTTCTGCCAGCCCAAACACCTATCTTCGCCAGTAATGGATCACGCCATTTTACTGGAATATAAGCTAACCCGGCCAATATTCCCACACCAGTCCAAAGCCCCCAATAACGAGGAAGCAAATAAGAGCAATGAAACTTAGGGATATACCCCAATTTACTATCTGTATCTTTCTCTTTATTCATGAGCTAACTCTGATGATTCCAATGCTCGTTTTCGAGACTCAAACTTCTAACAAAAAATAACACAAAAGCGGATGATACCAATCATCCGCTTTTGTGTCTGTCAATTATCCGGCATTAATTCATTCAATCTAGTAATAATTGAGGTTTAACATCCTTAACTATTGCAACATATTCAGCTCGCTCTTTACCATTTAATCCACCAGAACGTGGTAATTTTGCCGTGAGTGGGTTAACAGGTTGCTGATTATCCCAAAATTCAAAGTGCAAATGTGGCCCCGTTGAACGACCGGTATTACCTGATAAAGCGATGCGTTCACCGCGCTTCACTTTCTGGCCCTGTTTTACCAATAATTTTCTCAAGTGCATGTACCGGGTAGTGTATTGATGCCCATGGCGAATGGCGATGAAATTACCTGCTGCTCCATCAAACTTAGCTACAATGACTTCCCCATCACCGACTGCCAGAACCGGAGTTCCTATAGGCATGGCAAAATCAACCCCTCGGTGTGAAGTGATCCGCCCTGTTACTGGGTTTAAACGACGCGGATTAAAACTGGATGATACTCTGAATTGTTTCGTTGTAGGGAAACGCAAGAAGCCACGTTCTAAACCAGAAGCATGACTATCATAAAAACGACCGTCATCAGCACGGAAAGCATAATAATCACTTCCGCCACTTTGCAGGCGAACGCCCAATAACTGGCTCTGCTCACTCCTCCCATCAAGCATTTCACGGGACATCAGGACAGAAAAACGATCGCCTTTACGTAATTTACGAAAGTCTATCTGCCATTGCAGAGCCTTAGTAACCTCCCGGGCTTCGCTGCCGCTTAATCCAGCAATAAGGGCACTGCCATTAAAACTGCCGTCAACAGTGCCTCGGATAACACTATTTTTCCACTCGCCTTTCTGAAACTCTTTTGTTTCGCTAAACGTATCCCCTTCACGGGTATAATCGCGTGTCTCTCGACGTGATATATTCCACGTCAGCGTTTTTAAATTACCGTTTTCATCAATCGACCAAGATAGCGATTGACCAATTCCTAAATTACGCAGCGCTCTATATTGATTTGCTAACAAAGCCACATCTGAAGAATCAATCCCAAATTGGGTCAAAATGGAACTTAAAGTATCACCATTGGAAACAACATATTGATGAGGGATATTTGCTGTTGTATCTGAACTACCCTCTTCATCATTAATTCCCTCATCAGGCAGTTGTTCATTGATATCGCCGACCTCATCATCGTTAGCATCAGAGATATGATTAGGCGTACTGAGAATAATACTACCTGTCCGTTCTTCTCGCTCATGATAAACAACAGGCCGCCACACTGCGACCGCCAGAGTGACTAACGTCAAAGACCCAAGCATAATCTTGTGTGGTTTAGGTAGGTTGTTGTATACCAAAGCGATAGTTTTAACTATCTGCTGCACTAATAAAATTCCTTATTGTACTAATTCAGGCAGCTCAAATATTGTTTTGACAACTGAGTTATAAATTTTATGTAGCTGCCTTTGTCCAATACAATGCCACTCCCTAATGGGTCAAGTGTCCCGATCTTCACACCGGTATCTTTTGCTATGGCATGAATAACGGCAGGCCTGAATTGAGGTTCAGCAAAAACACATCTTGCTTTCTGCTCAACCAATTGTGTTCGTATATAGTGTAATCTTTGCGCCCCGGGCTGTATTTCAGGATTAACAGTGAAAACCCCTAGTGAAGACAATTTATAATGTTTTTCAAAATAACTGTATGCATCATGAAAAACAAAATACTCCTGCTTTTGTACAAGCTTTAAAATACTAGCAATATTCTTATCAGATTCTATAAGCTGTCCATTGAATTTACGTAGGTTTACTTCTAGTTGCTGTTTTTGTCGAGGGTAACGCTCAACCAGTCGATCATATATTGCCTGAGCTGCTTTCTCTGCAATCTCGGGAGAAAGCCAAATATGCATATTATATTCACCATGATGGTGATGTTTGTGATCAGTTTCATGTTTATGCTGATGCGATTCACCTAAATCATTATCATCACCCCTATTTTTCAATAACAGTGGTTTTATAGTAGATAATTCAGCCAGTGCCAGTTGTTTATTACTGTCTATTCTAGAAATCGGTTTTGCCAAAAATGTTTCCATATCTGGGCCAATCCAAACCATTAAATCAGCTTGATTTATTTTTCTGACATCCAGGGGCCGTAAAGCATAATCATGTGGAGATGCGCCATCAGGTAAAAGCACTTGAGTACCTGTTACACCATCAGTAATGGCCGCGGCAATAAAACCTAGCGGACGAATAGATGTAACAACCTCTGCCTGCGCAGCGTTGTTCACTCCAGCCAGCAGACCAGTCACCAATGCGATTTTACGAAAAAATTTATGCACGTATTTCTGTGGGTTGTGTAACATAATATGAATATTCCATGCAGCAACTTGATATTTGTTATATTATAACATCTCAATGTTTCTGCAAGACACTTTTAACATGCCAACTATGATTACCCTAAAAAATGTTACGGTTGAGTTTGGTAACCGCAAAGTATTAAACAATATTTCTTTCACTCTCAAACAAGGCAAAATCCTGACACTGATTGGTCCAAATGGAGCTGGAAAATCAACGTTGGTTCATGTTGTCCTGGGTTTAATTTCCCCTGCTTCAGGGATTATCGAACACAACCAAACACTGAAAATTGGTTATGTTCCGCAAAAACTTAGCCTTGACCCCACATTGCCCCTGACTGTTAAGCGTTTTATGATGCTAAGACCTGATGTAAAATCGGCAGATATCATACCGGTATTAGACCGGGTCAAAGCTGCCCACTTATTAGATCAGCCGATGCAAAAGCTATCAGGCGGAGAAACTCAACGAGTTTTGCTTGCCAGAGCGTTGCTCAACCACCCTCAACTTCTGGTACTTGATGAACCAACACAAGGCGTAGATGTCAACGGCCAGCTGGCACTCTATGATTTAATTAATCAAATCAGAACTGAGCTTAATTGCGCTGTACTTATGGTATCCCATGACCTGCATTTAGTGATGGCGAAAACAGACGAAGTTTTATGCCTTAATCAACATATTTGCTGCTCTGGTACTCCGGAAGTGGTGTCTATGCATCCAGCATTCATTGCCATGTTTGGTCGTCATGGTGCCGAGCAACTGGCAGTCTACCGACATCACCATAATCATCATCATGATCTGAGAGGAAAAATTATTTTGAAAAATGGTGGAGAACCACGTCGATGATTGAATTATTACTTCCCGGCTGGTTAGCCGGTATTTTATTGGCAATTGCCGCAGGGCCTCTTGGTTCTTTTGTCGTCTGGCGCAGAATGTCCTACTTTGGTGATACATTAGCACACGCATCACTACTGGGTATCGCGTTTGGCTTCTTATTGAATGTGAATCCTTTTTATGCCGTTATTGCCGTCACATTGATATTAGCCATTCTTTTAGTCTGGCTGGAAAAACGTCCTCAGCTGGCAGTTGATACATTGCTGGGCATTCTGGCTCACAGTGCCTTATCTCTGGGTTTAGTTGTTGTCAGTTTTATGACCAGTGTACGGGTCGATATGATGGCTTATTTATTTGGCGATTTATTGTCTGTCACTTATGAAGATCTCTGGCTGATTGCAACAGGTGTTGCGATTGTTACCGGATTGCTGACATGGCAATGGCGTGCGCTGTTATCAATGACAGTTAGCCAAGATTTAGCTTTTGTTGATGGGATTAAAATTCAGCGCCTGCGGGTTCTATTGATGTTAGTGACAGCATTGACCATTGGTCTGGCGATGAAATTTGTCGGGGCGTTGATCATCACTTCCCTACTGATTATCCCGGCTGCCACCGCACGCCGATTCTCTCGCACACCAGAACAAATGGCGGTTTTTGCTATTATTGTCGGTATGTTTTCTGTCACGGGAGGGTTAACATTATCCGCATTCTATAATACCCCTGCCGGGCCTTCGGTAGTGCTTTGTGCGGCAATGTTATTTGCGTTGAGTTTAACATGTAAGGCAAGAAGCTGATTATTGGTGAAATAAGCTAAAGATTGACTACCTCCCATCCCATAGGCCGGTAGTCTGTTTTCATCATATGCCCGAAAGTACAGATGCAACAATCTCTATCACTTTTTCTTTATTTTGATCGATAAAGAAATGATCTCCTGATACAGCCTGTACCGTTAAGTCTTCACTGGTTAATTCTGACCAAGCATAAAGTTCAATCGGTTTAACATCTGGATCAGCATCCCCATTTAAAACTGTTATCGGGCTTTTCAGGACAAATCGCTCTGGTTGATAGGTTTCAGCCATTTTGAAATCCGCCCTCAAAACTGGTAGCAAGATATCCATCAGTTCGTCATTCAACAATACTTCATCAGTAGTACCATTCATTTTCTGTAATTCACGGATAAACTCATCACGCGGTAAATGATGAGTATAAGGATTATTATCTTTCAAATGTGGTGCTGGACACCCTGACGCAAAGAAGTGAGCCGGAGTGGGGTAAGCGCGGGATTGTAACTGACAGGCAAATTCAAATGCCACCCGACATCCCAAACTATGACCAATAAAAATATAGGGAGTTTGCGTGATAAAGGTAACATTAACCATTAATTCATTGACCAGCGAATATAAATTTTCATACAGGGGTTCACCAACCCGAGTTGTCCGTCCCGGCGGCTGCACAGCGACAATTTCAATATCATCATGAAAATAAGTTGCCCAATCATGATAGGTTCTCACTGATCCTCCTGCATATGGAAAGCAAAAGAGTCTCAGCCTCGGTTTGCTGATCGGTTTGTGTATAATCAACACATTATTATTTTCCAAACTCCACTCCTGTATTCCTAAAACCGCGTATTGATATGCACCGCGTTATTATGATGCTCATTATGTCAATGCAACTGCTGCTCCACTAACGCAATCAAATTTGTCAGAGAGGCTTGCGGGTAAAAGGCTTTGAGTTTTATCTCAATGGAGAAATGGGCGTTGATTTTCGCCAACAAACGCGCTGCCATCAGAGAATCCCCCCCTAATACAAAAAAATTATCCTCCAGAGAAACAACATGGTGATTCAGTATCCCGCTAAAATAGGATAGAACCTGCTCTGCTACTTCAGAATTCAGTTCAAATTCCATATGCGGTTCTTCAACAGAAGGAACCTGATTCAGCCCTAACGTCAATAATGCAGCAGTGTCAATTTTGTTGTTAATTGTATAGGGAATGGCTTCAATTACCCGCAATTGTGTTGGGATCATGTAGTTCGGTAATTGGCCCTGCAAATGCTGTTTGACCCTATCAATAAGTTCTCGGTCAGTTCCTGTAAACACTGAAGATACAACCAGATAACCACAAAGCCGTTCATGGGGCTGTTTTTCAACTATAACCACAGCTTTATCAATATCCGGTATCTGCTTAATCCATGATTCAATCTCTTCCGGTTCAATTCGATAACCTCGGAGTTTAAGCTGCTTGTCTTTCCGTCCCAGACACAATAATTTGTTATCTTTGATAAAACAGGCCAAATCCCCTGTTTTATAAAGGCGTTCTCCATTAATCTTCGAGAATGGATCATCAATAAACGCATCGGCTGTTAAATCGGGACGTTGCCAATACCCTTTAGCCACCCCTTCTCCCCCAATGAACAGCTCTCCCATCACACCCAGTGGTTGATGACACCCCCGCTCATTAAGGACATACATTCGTGTATTGGCGATAGGCGATCCTATCGGTAACACCCCCTGATGGCTGTGTATGTCTTCATCCGCGAGACTCAAACGCTCCACGCAGCAACCCACAACAGCCTCCGTCGGGCCGTATTCATTAAAATAGACACTTTCAGGGGCAATCATCTTGAGATAATCCAAATGAGCACGACTCATTTGCTCACCACCGACCACAATCACCTTAATATCCAGTGGAGATTGTTTGTGGTTTAAATTAAGTGCCAAATGTTCCAGTTGTGAAGGTGTAGTTTTCATTAAACCTAATGGCTTATTTAGCTCAAGCAAACGCAATAATGCCTCATCCTGCCTCTCCTGTGATTCAAAAAGCATCACATGCCCCCGAGTCATCAATGGCAGGAGCAAACTGGTTATGGTGGCATCAAATCCAAAAGACGTGGTTACGGGCACTCCCTGACCGTCTAAGTCATTCGCACCTGTCGGCATATAAGTTCGTGCGGCCCAGTTAAGATAGTTGTTAAGACCTTTGCGATAAATTTCAACCCCCTTAGGCTTCCCTGTCGTACCCGAGGTATAAATCATGTAACAAAGATCGTTTTTTTCCTCAGTACGTTTCCAACGAAATATTGAAGAAATACAGTTAGTATAATTATCACCACTCCCCGTTTCCCATTCATTTTTCAACTTAACAACAGGGATATTGAAATGTGTGATTGCCTCCAGCAAAGACACATTCTCACCCGCAGCTTTTTCCTCTATCACGATGGCATCGGGACAGGCATCCTCAACAATCAGGCACAATCGATTGAGGGGTAAGTCACTATCCACGGGTATCCATATTATTTCTTCGGTCAAGCAGGCGACAACCGTCGCTAACGCCAAAGGGCTGGCACTTGAAAAAATCACCACCTTCGCCTGGCGTGATGTATCTGCAATAATATGAGTACGCAATTCATCTGCGATCTGTTGACTCAAACCATGCAATTTCTCATAGCTGAACCTCTCAGCATGTGATCCCTGCCAATATTCAATCGCCGTTAGCCCGGGTTCATTATTCAATTGTCGGAAAAAGTGCTGACAAAAATCGTCCTGAAAGACAACATCAGTCTGGTTGAATGCCACAACCTGACGTTGATAATCCACTTCATTCAACAAAGATAGTGCTGACACCTCTTGATCAACATTAAGCATCATTGCTGTGCATATTTGCTGATAGCTGTCGCTTAATACTTCGGCATAATCGGTCACAACATGTGCGTATTGATATTCAAAACATATCTCTACGGTATCCAGATGATTAATCACAAACAGCGTTAATGGGAACTTCCCCCCCACAGGCGTCAATTCATGCTGACGGGCCTGTGTTCCTGATAATGACCAGTCTCCCTGACCCACAAAATAGTTGTACATCACATTAAATAACGGAGCCTGAGTGATTTGTTGTGCATTGCTGACACTGCGTACAATATGGTTGTAAGGAAATTGCTGGTGTTCGATGCCGTTGTAAAGCTGGTGACTAAGCTGAGCGGCGATATTGGCAAACGTGATTTGCGGATGGAAAACGATTTTAATCGGTAACACATTAATAAAATAACCTATCGTTTTTTCCAAACGAGGATCATCGCGCAAAGACGTGGGCACACCGAAAACAATAGTTTGCTGGCCTGTCAGCCGATACAGCAAAGAAGCATATACAGTGAAGTAACCCAGTGCCGGTGAAATGCCCAAAGTAGCGGCACAATGATTAAAAGACGTGACCAAAGAAGGCGTTAATTGATATCGAACCATCCCCCCTTGCTCATTTTTTGATGGTGCAGGGTTGCCAATAGACAGTTCCAAGCGTCCATCAACCCCCACCAGCTCCTTCAACCAATAGTCTTCATCATCGTTCAAATATTCACCATTGAGCAATTCATTCTGCCACGCGGCAAATTCAGCGTATTCAAGGCACTCATCACCTGTATCTCTGGATAGACTCTCCCCTGCATAGACGGTAGCAATATTATTGAGAATCAATGCCACTGAGTCATTGTCACAAATCAGGTGATGGAGGCAGAAATGCAGAATATGGCTCTGCTCTCCCAACTTCACCAGAGAGAAACGAGCCAGACCCGGTTGATTCAACGTAAACGGCGTTTCCAAATTTCTTTGACAATGTGCCAATGCCAGTTGCAGCCGATCATGGTCATTCAGTGCGATATCCTGCTCAGATAGATCCACAACAGTAACGGGCAGCTCAATCTCAGGATAAATGTGCTGGACTAACCCTTGATCGCTTTCGACAAATGCAGTGCGAAAAGCTTCACTGCTTTGTACCGTCTGCGCAATCGCGTCCAGCAACCTGTTTTGATCCAGTGAGCCTGTCAATTCGTAGGTTACAGGTACAATGTACAGCTGTTTTTCGGTCAGTTGCTCTGCCAGCCACAAATCTTGCTGACCCGCAGATACCAAGACTTCATCAATCTCAAAAGCTGCAAATTTTGCGTCTCTTATCTCGCTCATGCCTGATTTACCTCCTTCCCACCTTGACGCAAAATAGCCCCCAAGTTGCGATGTAACTGACCAATCAGAGATTCTGCTTCACCATAGAGCAAGCTGGGTGCGCTACTGACTTCCAAATTTCTTTGGACTTGTTCAATAGCCTCATAATCCTCTTCCAGGGCTTCCGCCAGATATTCCACATCCAATTGGCATACCTCACTTATCTCTGCGTCAGTTTTATGAATAAAATTGAATGTCTTAGACCAGGTTTGATTCGCTGACACAGGATGATAAAAAGAGACAAAAACATGATAGGGCTGCACCCCTATAATCACATTCGGAAACAGCAAATACGTGGCAACCATTTCCCGGCGAGTTTTATGTGGTGTTTGCCGACGAACCTGCGCCAAATTTTTCAGTGGGGTCAGAATCCGGCCATGCTGCGCAAAAGAATCCAGCGAGTAGAGCTGACCATTCAGTGTAGGAGCGAGACTATTCCGGTGTAAGGATTGGACATGATAATATTCGATAAAATTTTCAATCAGTAATTTCCAGTTGGCCCTGACCATCCTTTCACGGCAATTCAGCAACTGGTGTTGTTCAAAACCGATAGCAGACATCTGATCTTCAATGTCAGCAAACCAATGTTCCAAAGAAAAACCGTGGTTAGGTTCACCGGGCATCTGCCACAACATACTGAATTTTTTCTGGGCAACAATTGAGGTCAACGAACGATATTGCTCGGGTATTTCCGGAAAAGCTTCCTTCCAGCGTGCGGCGATCAGATTACCCTGATGGCTGAATGACCAACTGTGGTAAGGGCAGATAAAGGCCTTTTTGCACCCTTCGCCATGATGTTCAAGTCTGGCTCCACGGTGTGGGCAGACATTTTCAAATACAGCACAGCGATCATCATCGACTTTACTCACAATCATGGGAACACGCCCTTGATAATCGACTGTAATAAAGTCACCGATTTTCTCCAGTGATTGGATAGGTGCTATAAACTGAGGGATCTTTTTCCACAGCGTCTGCTGTTCATTATTAAAATAATTCTGACAAATATAGTGCTTAATTTGGCTCTCATATATTCCAACCGGTTCAGTCGAAATATACGAGTGACGCTGCTCAATAATATCGATGAAATAATCAGCATAAGGAGAAAATACGTCATTCAGAACACTTTCTCCGCCTTCGGGTAATTTGCCTGTCGCATTGATGTTAGTATCAC
The DNA here is from genome assembly GCF_900116635.1 of Xenorhabdus koppenhoeferi. Taxonomy (GTDB): domain Bacteria; phylum Pseudomonadota; class Gammaproteobacteria; order Enterobacterales; family Enterobacteriaceae; genus Xenorhabdus; species Xenorhabdus koppenhoeferi. Next base: position 13,649 of record NZ_FPBJ01000003.1, read on the forward strand.
TCATTAAGCATCTCCTTCTACCAAAATAGTATTCGCGAATGTCTGAGATTGGGTTATATATGTGTTGTAAAAATCAAAATAGCGATAAACAAATTCCAGATTTGGCGTGGCAATATTGACACGTTGACTCAATTCAATAAAGGAAGCCAGTAAAGTATCGGCTTCTGTCTCTCTGCCATTGATGACATCCAGCACCAAAGAGGAATTAACATCGGGAATTGACAGGAGATACCCTGTGGATTGATGTCGGAAATGTTCACTATCTTTGACATATCCGGTTTTTTCACCAATAGCAGTGCATTCATCAATGATCGATTGAATCACTGTTCGGGAACCAATATTACTCATCGCTGTCTGTACTCCGGTGCGGATTAATCCGCATACAGACGCTGCCGCATTAAGTGTGTTTTTGGCAAAGACCTTATGTATGATATCTTCGCAGTCTTCAAAAGGTATTCCGGCTTGATTGAGTAAATCCAAAACCGCCAAAATATCAGCTTCTGCCTGTTCGGTGAGTTCAACGCAACCAAGATAACTGGTTTTCAAGAACATCACTTTCAGGTTTTGTTTGCCATGCAATACCACTGAAAAATTGAGCACGCCACGGATCACCGTGACACCTAATTTTTCGTCAATAAAGGGCTGTTCTGTGGCAAAACCATTTTGAAAAATAACAACAGGGCTGCGAAGCCGATATTTATAGCGCGACAATTGCCGACAAATGTACTGATTGGAAACTGTCTTACTACACACATACAATTGATCAAAATCTTTTGACAGAAAATCAGCATAGTCAGTGAAATGACCATCAATAATAATACTGTCGGAGTTTTCACTCACGACCTGTCCATGATTTTCATTATCACTGAGTAGTATTTGACGAATTTGGCGGATAGGATGTGCCTGATTTCTGATACCCCGTGAAGATAATAAGAAAACCTGACACCCTTGTTTTTTACATTGATAAGCTAAATAACATGCAACGGCCCCTGTACCGATAATGCCTATCCTGAGCATCTTATTTCCCCCCTATAGCTAATAACAATTTTCTTGTCGTAATAAGCAAGGGAGGTAATATCAGTAGGGTGATCCCAATAAAATAAAGATCCATCGGGTTATTCTGCCCCCAAATCGCCCATCCTCCCTCTTGAGCCAGCAAAATTTCCAAAACAATCCCAGTGATAAGATAAATAATAAAACTACTGAATGTCTTCACCAAATTACGCAGGGCAAAAACGCGGCCATGATATATTTTCGGCACAACGGTCTGCCATAATGTTTGCATTTTGATAATGCTTATCCGCATTGTGATAAAACTGAGTGCAATACAAATACCGGAAATATAAACATTTTTTATCTGCGTCAATACCACAAAACCAATCGCAAACAGAAACTCCAGCCACAATAACGGCATATGCTTCAATATCCCGGGCTGCCAGGCCGATATCAAGCTGACAATCACCATAGATACCCCACCGATAGACATCATGTAACCCGCGTCTGCGACAGAAAAATAGGTTGTGAAATAAGGAACAATGGTGATTAATGTCCCCCCAACCAAAATGCCTTTAAATAAAGTGTACGCGATCATATAGGTCATTTCTGGTGATGCCTTAACCAATCGGACACATCCCATATCAGGAAAGATGATTTTCCAGTTCAATTTAGATAATGTGCCATTATCGGACGGCAGAAACTGCACAGCACTTATCCTGAACAACAGTCCTGCGGCAAATGCGCTGACCATAAAGGTGAGAAGATCAACCGTCAGCACGATGCCTAACCCATAGTGAGAAAACAGAAACGCACCAACAACCGGAGCCAACATTTGTGGCAATGAATCGCTGAGACTGCCCAACGCATTTGCACGGTTTAATGAAGATTGCGGTACCAGCCGATAGACCAGCGTGCTGTAACAATCAATCTGTAACGCTGTCAGTACACTGGTCAGAGCGATGTAAAGATAAACCACGATGGTATTGATGTAACCAAAGTAATTGAACAAAAGCACAATTGCCAGAGCCAGGCCCGCAATACCTTCCGTCAGTAATAACACTTTGCGTTTATCGTAATGATCAATCACATAGCCTACTAACGGCATCAGTAAAAAGGCCGGAAGCACCAAGACTAAATACATATTCGTATAAGCCATGACTGACATTTGTTCCTCAAGCAGCCATAACCCGAACGCAAATTCCGTCAGCTCACTGCCAAAAATCGATACGGCTATGCCAATCCAAAGCGGATAGAATCCATGTACACCCTTCATTCAGCCATTCCCTTTTTTTTACGACGACGAGCCTGCAATACAGGTCTTTCTTCTCTTTTTTCTGACGATATATGGCTATCTGGTACAACTGATACAGGTATTTCTCTGTTCGTCATCAACATGGACTCGATCCATTCGATAAGGTCAGCCAAGGTTGAGCAAGCCATAAATTCTGGCAATTTGAGGGTAATTCCGTGTTCCTTTTGCAGTGCAGACAAAATTTTAATCGCCGTTAACGAGTCTCCTCCCAACGCGATGAAACTATCGTTCATATCCAGCTCCCGTTGCCCAAGATGAGCCAGCAATAAACGACCCGCAGAACTGTTCAGATCTACTGGTGAGGATGGCTGCTCAACACGGTTGCCATCATGGGACGGTAAAGGATGATTTTGTGAAATATGTCCCGGCAACGGGAACTGCTTTATCGATACTTTGCCATTAGCTGTTTTCGGGAATTCAGGCAGATATACAATGGTATGTGGCTGCATATAATGAGCAAAATGTTCACTGATAAACCGACGTATCCGTTCACTTAGCGCTTTTTGTTCGGCCTTATCTGCCTGAGTCTTCACATAACAGAGTAATTTTGTGTCCGCGACAGGGATACTCACATCAATCACGTTGTTTGTCGTCAGTACAACCTGTTCAATTCCTTCCCACTGGGCAATGGCACTTTCTAACTGAGTGGGTTCAATGCGATATCCCCGCACTTTGATCTGAAAATCGGTACGCCCCAGAAATGACAGGCTTCCCTGTTCATCCATGCTGACCAAATCACCGGTTTTGTACATAAGTGGCGCGGCATGATGACATGCTTCTGCCGGAATATAAGGATCAGCCACATATTTGGCCGCGGTCAGGGCATCATTACCAAAGTATCCCTTAGTTACCAGCGGACCACCGATATACAGTTCCCCCGGCTCGCCACGGGTCACGGGTTGACCAGACTCATCCAACACATAGAATCCCGTATTGGGCAATGGCTTGCCAAGCAGCACCGTTTCACCTATGGGGGTATCAGTCATTACCACGGAATCTGTAGCGGTAATGGTGGTTTCAGTCTGTGCATAAGCATTGGAGAAAATGACACCTTCAGGCACGCACTGTTGCCATTTTTTCAACGTTTGTGGATCAACTTTTTCAGTTCCCACTAAAATGCGCCGTAAGTGGGATGGATAATCCATAGCAGGATCTGCCAGACTATCTACCCATCCCTGCCAATAGGCAGATGGTAAATCAGCCAGAGAAACTTGTTGTTCAATCAATAATTGATTGAAGTCAGCAAAAGTATCCGGTGGTGTATCACCGAAAAAGACAACACTCCCTCCTGCAACCCAAACAGGGAACAGTTCTTCAAGAACAATGTCCCAGCATAAATCGGTAAATTGAAGCATTCTGTCTTCTGGATGAATATCCAAATACTCCTTCATCATCAGACAATGGTGAGCAATCGCGCCATGAGAATTCATCACACAATTGGCTTTTTGGGTACTCCCTGAAGTACAGGTAATGTAAGCTGTCTGGCCGGCTGGTATCTCTTTTCCGGGGTTTTGCAGCAATGTGCTATTTTTCTCAGTAACTCCGCATTGACGCAATAACGTTTCTTCATCGTAAAAGTTGAAAGACCGGACATGAGAAAGCGTTTTCAATAACGAAACAAGCGTATCATTTCTCACCTCGTTGCCATCATTCAGAGCGCCATAATCCCCGTCGATAAGGGCAAATCGCGGGTTCAGTTCTGAAAGCAGGAATTCAATCTGGGTATCAGGCAATTTTTTATCAACAGGCACGTACACACCCCCCGCTTTCAGTACAGCTAATACCGAGACAGCCAAAGGAATTCCACGGCGTACACTGACAAAAACCGGTTCTTCCGGCTGTAGCCCCTGATTCAATAGAGAATGAGCTAACGCATTTGCCTGTCGGTTTAATTCAGCAAATGAAAGCTGACGTTTCCCTGCTTTCAAACTGACATCAATTAATGCGCATGCCTGTGGCGCATCAACAACACCTTCCTCAAATAAAGCATGGATCGGTGCTCTGTACAGCAGATCTTTCCGCAATGGTCCAATCGCTATGGAAGGCGTATCCAGCGAATTCAAATAAGCAATAATATCTGCTAACGTCAATATGTCAGATTCAGGGAAATTAATGAGATAATGCAATAACTGGATCAGCTTGCCTGACAGCGTTTTGATTTGTTCCTTGCTGTAGGCTTGCGCTGCATACTCCCAATGGAGATATAAATCATCTTCGCTATGAAACACATCCAAAGATAATTGACCTACAATGTAACGCTTAGGGTTATCCAACAGTAAAAACCAACTGTCACTGTCATTAAGTTTGAGTTTACGGGGACTAAAGTTGAAATCATAATTGAGATAACGTGTTACCTTGTCCGAACGATACCCCAGACTGCAATTTTGTATCGTCAAATCGTCAACGGTAATATCCTGATTGGAAAAAATATCCAGTAATTGTTCACACGTCAGATCAAAATATTCACTGAAATGTTGTTCATCCCTGCGGGTATTCACCCGAACAGGCAACATTGCGGTCGTTAAACCTACCAGATTGTCGAAGTTATCAAAATTACGCCCTGATACTGAAGTAGACATAACAAACTGAGATTGCTTAAGCACCGTCCCCAGAAAAATAGAATAGACGGTATACATCAACATATAAGGTGTTACACGTTGTTTAGCAGCATAAGCCAGAATTTCAGAGGTCAGTTCAGGCGGCAATTTATCAAGGTGGAAACCACCCGTAGCAAGCACTTCTTCCCCCCCTGTCAGTACCGCAGGATCGGGCGCCGGTAAATTAGCCAGGTCCGTCTGCCATCCAGACAGATACTTATGCCAGAATGATTTTTGATGAATAAACTCTGGTATTTTTTTGAATGCAGCCAGACGGTTCAGATACTCCTCGTATTGCATTGCGGGAGGTAAATCACGGTTTCCATGATAAGCCGCCGCCAATTCATCAATAAGCACATCTAAAGAGATACCATCCACAATCGTATGATGGGCAATCAAAAGGATCATATCCACACGGTGATGCCTGGATGCGTACGATGCCAAACAAGCTTTATCCCAAACCGGCCGGGATAAATCAATCTGAGCAACATGCACTCTGAACATCGGCCCACAATCAAGCCTAAATTCCTCATCCAGACACATTTGCTGCCATTGAAAAAACTGTTCTGGTGAATCAATGCTCGCCGTCTCGGTATGTATTACGGCATGATGGTCAAACTGACCGGCTACCGTTCTAAAGGTTTCGGGACAAAAAATCTGGCGCAATTGTTGATGGCGATTGAATAAGTACTCAATAGTGCTGTTGAAACGGTGTAGATCTAACCCATCGGTGATCACAAGTTGGACAAATTCATTGTAAGACCTTGATGCCGCAGGATCGTACCAGCTGGACATCGCCAGATTTTTTTGCAACTTAAATTCGGGCAAAGTAATGATGCTGGCTTTTACTTCGGTAGTGGCATCCGATTCTGTGGATACGTTCAACAATCTGGGTTTGCCGGAAATTGCCTCAACGGATTGTTCAAAAGCATCGAAACACGCATTCAGCACGCTATCATCATGAGCAGTGGAGAGGAAACAGGTACGTCCTTCCCAAGTATAAACCCCGTTCATCAGCAAGTGATGGAAAAACAGTTCGTGTGTTTTCTTCTGTCTGAACTTAAATAATGAACCAAAATTTGCCACTTCTATACCGCAATTTGCCGCAGTGAACAAACCATTAAGCCGTTCAACAAAACCTGAAGTTCTGTCGTTCAAATCTGTTTGTAACGCTGGTCCCGCTGCTTTCATCCGCAATAACGTTGCTTCGGCCGCTACCATCGTCAGAGGATGTTTACAGAACGTTCCGGCAAAAAAGGTCGTTTCATTCGGCGGATAAGATGTGTCACCGAATTGCCAGAAACCCCCGTCAAGATAATCCATTATTGCCGAATTCCCCGCTAAGATGCCAATCGGCATCCCCCCACCGATGACTTTGCCATATGTCACCAAATCGGCCTTGATCTGATAGTAATGCTGCGCTCCCTCTGGGTGATAACGAAACCCCGTGATGATTTCGTCAAATAGCAGTACAACGTTCTGTTGCGCAGTGATTTTCCGCAACGACTGAATAAAAGGTTTTGGTCGTAAATTGATATTACGTGATTGAACGGGTTCAACCATCACCATGGCAATTTCATTCCCGTGCGCTGCAATATAGTCCAGACTTTGTTGCTCTCCATAATTGAGAACCACAATATCCTGTCCCAACGTTTCAGGAATACCGCTGGATTGAGGATATATCTCGCCCTGTTTCATGCCCCCCATAAAAAGGATTTCCGTATAGTGACCATGATAGGCATTATTAAAGATAACTATCTTTCTTTTCCTGCTGGCCGCTCTGGCTACCCGGCAGGCCAACATAATTGCCTCTGTGCCTGAATTGGTGAAAGAGACTCGTTCAACCCCCGTAATTTCGGATATTAAATCCGCAACAACCATAGCTGACTCATCAATCGGCCCGAGATGAAAACCACGTTGCAGCCGTTTTTGCAACGCGCCCTGAATAAAATCAGGATTATGTCCAAAAAAGTTAACACCAAACCCCATCGCAATATCGATAAAAATATTGCCATTTAAATCAGTAAAGTGTGCTCCTTTTGCCGTTTTTCCTACAATCGGATAACACAACTCTTTGAGTTTACTGTTAAATTGAATAGAGTTTCGATTATCACAAAGCACTTTCCGGTATTTCTGTACCGCCGCTTTGGAAACACTGGTTTTCGCATTGTACTGCTGAATAAATGCAGTTGTTTCAGCATCATCTGGCCCGGATACCGAAACCTCAACGGGTTTATAAGTAAATTTAGCTTTTTCACCAGACGTTATTTGTTCTCCAGATGATGTTGATGGTTTGCTCACCGCAGATGGGGACTGTTCAGGCAGAACCGCCGGTTCATTAATAGAGACTGGTGCCTGTTGTTGGGGGCTTGGTTGAGTGCTGCTTTCAGATAAAACTTTTTTTGTCTGAACAACCTTGTCTGTCTGAACAACACTGCCTGCCGCAATAACAGGATTCCCTCCCCCAAGATTCTGTAATACCGCCAGCTGCTGTTGGAACAATTGCTGCATGGCATTTAACTGGGATGCCATAATGCTCTGTTTGATCTCACTGCCTGAACAGTTCCCTATACCTGATGCGTATTCAATGCTTGGTGTATTCTCAATGATGGGATCAGCTTCACGGCGAATAATATTCTGTTCGTCGGACATGATTGTTGCTGGCGCTACAGCAGGCGATATGGGAGGAAGCGTTATATCATTTTCAGCAATCACCATTGTCTGTGTCTGTGCTTGTAAACTCGGCTCAGGGACAAAAACTGTAGGTGGCTTATCATTCGCATGATCAACCGTAATAGGTTGCGCTTGATTGCTGATAAAATCAGCGACTTTATTAAGATTCGACAATCCCTTGAAAAACTTTCCAATGCCTATATCAACCCCATATTGGGATTTAATATTGTTTTTCAGTCGAATCAACGTGAGAGATTCAATACCCATCGCCAGAAAATCAGTATCTGTAGGCACATGCTCACTCGCTAATTCTGATTGTAACCAGCTTTGCAGAGAGTGTTTAATTTCATTCGGCAGTTGAGTCATTACATTACATTCCCTTCATAATTTCTGATTGGGCTTGGAAAATCGCGTTCATACAGTCAATTTGTTGCTGCATAATGGCGAGAGGCTCACGAGCAGTCGGGTTTAAATGATCATCAGGTTGTTGTGGCTGTAGCTGGTATTTTAATCTGCTTGATGGCAATACAGCAGCTTCAGTGAACCAATAATCGTCTGTCAGTAATGTTCTGGCCGGCAATAGCGCCGGCTTGAACGTAAACGGTACATACATTGTCAACCAATCTCTTGGTGAACCCGATAAATGCTCACTCGCCAACAACGCGACCAAATCGTCATAATTGAGCTGCTGGCTTGTTGAGGAGGAGCAATATGCTGAAGCAAAGCGATGTTGCGGAGCTTCATCAAGCAATGTGCCCAGCATACTTTTAGGGCCAATCTCAATTATTTTCAGCCCTGTCATGGCGGTTAATTTCTCTAGATTACTGCGGAACAGTACTCGTCCTAACATATGCTGTTGCCAATATTCAATTGTGGCGAAACAGTCTGTTTCCGGCTGGCCCGTCAGATTGGATAAAATAGGTATCTCTGCCACCTGAAGAGGAATCCCTGCGAGAAACTGACCAAATTCCTGAGCCGCGTTGTTCATCATGGGAGAATGGAATGCCCGATTGGTATTGATAAAGCGAACATGGAAACCAGATTGTTCCAGTTGCTGCTGAAAATGCTCAAGCGCACTACGCGGGCCACTAATAATTGTATTAGTTTCACTGTTTTCGGCTGCAATAGTCAGATCACTGAGCCATTCTGTTGCAATAAACCCACTAACTTGCTCCGCCGAGCCGTTCACCATCATCATGGCACCTCGGGGATCGCTCATTTCCATCAGTTGAGCTCGTTTAATGATGATCCTCAACCCTTCCTTCAGTGAAAATACATTAGCGACACAAGCGGCGACATACTCACCAAGACTATGACCAAGCAGAATATCGACACGCCCGATAGCAGGACGCAAACATTGGTACAAGGCATATTCGAAAGCAAACAAAATTACCTGAGCAAACTCGGTACGGTGGATTGTTTGTTCATCCACTGAGTCCGTCAGGAGTTTTTTTACTTCCACTTTAACTTGACCGGTTTCATGGGCAATTTCAGAACACAATTGGTCAATGTGATCAAGCCAGCGTGCAAATGGCATATGATGACGATACAACTGTTCCGCCATTGCTACCGATTGAGTTCCCTGTCCGGCAAAAACCAACGCCAGTGTTGTCGCCGGATTTTCACTGGCTTCACTGGCACGATAGCCAATAACTTCTCCTCTGGCCATTGCCGATAGCTGCTCAATCAATTGTTCAGCACTATTGACACCCAACGTACAAACAACCGGTAACACCGTACGCTGCGCCAGCGCCTGACAAAAGTGTGTCAGTACAAATTGTTGCTGTCTCACCTGCTGCTGCACATGAACCAATAAACCAGCGGCTACAGCCTGCAAATGCGCTTGATCGCATCCACTCAAAACACAAGGCAACGTTTCATCTGTTTGTTCTGTACTTATTTTCTCTGTATGAGAAAGACCATCATAAGGAAGCACGTTTCTATTTTCACTTTTAATGACAACATGTGCTCCAGTGCCACCCATACCAAAAGCACTGACAGCCAAACACGTTTTTTCAGCACTCAATGGCTGCCTAATCGTCGGGATTTCCAGTTGGCCTTCAGTCAACGAGATCCGAGGATTAAGCTGCTTAAATGTGGCTACTGGCGGCGCTATTCTGTACTTATCAATTAGCAGTAATTTGATCAATCCGGTTATACCTGCTGCGGCTTCAAGGTGACCGATATTGGCTTTGACCGCGCCGAGATAACAGGGATTCTTCATTTTTTCGTCACGAAAACAGGCGCTAATCCCAGACAGTTCGATAGGATCACCCAAGCGCGTGCCGGTGCCATGTGTTTCGATATAAGCGATATCACTCGCCTTTATACCTGCATTCGCCCAACACTGCTCCAGCAATCTTTGCTGGGAAAGCGGGTCTGGTGCCGTTATACCGTTACTGCGGCCACCATGATAAACTTCGGAAGCCAACAGAGTTGCTTTGACATCATTTCGATCACGAATAGCCAGATCATGACGTTTAAGGATCACCACTCCAGCACCCTCCCCCAAAACCGTTCCGTTCGCCTCGGCATCAAAAGGGCGGCATATCCCATCACAGGATAATACTTCCAATTGATGCATTTCCCTGAAATGGGCCATATCCAATTGCAGATGTACACCTCCTACAATGGCCGTATCACACTCACCTCTTTCAATACTCAGACGCGCCTGGTGCAATGCCACCAATGATGATGAACACAATGTATCGACAATTAACGAAGGCCCCCTTAAATCCAGGAAATACGACAATCGATTGGCGCACACACTATTCTGATTGTTGATTGCGCTGCTTGGATAACCTTTTTCCCCTGTCTCGGTTTGATAATCATGCAACAATTGCCGATAACCATTTTGGCTGATGCCGATAAATACACCTGTTCGGCTTGCTTTCAAATCATTCAGGCTCAGGTTGGCATGTTCAATAGCCTCCCATGCCACCATCAACAATAATCTGTGCTGAGGATCCATCAATCGGGCATCCTTCGGGTTGATTTGAAAGAAGCTATGATTGAATTGGCTGATACCGTCACAAAATGCCCCGCTTAATGGGATGCCTTCAGCGGCAAACTCCGCCAGCAACGGAGCCATAAAGGAGCGTTCTTCTGGACAACGATCAAACATGTTTTTTCCGGCGAGTAAGTTTTCCCATAGCTGTTCACCGTTTTCTGCGCCGGGAAAACGTCCGGCATAGCCAATAATGGCAATATCTGCATGATATTTTCCCAAAGGCAACTGGCCGACGGGATCCGCAAGATCAGAAACATTTTCTGCCATTCGCAGCCCGAGCTTTTGCCAAAGCTGATGGATTGATGAACTGGAAAACAACTCAATTTCTGTAACGGGTTGACCGAAAAACTGGCTTAGGCTCTCTGCCAATTGAACTATCGTCAATGAATTGTAGCCAAAGTCGAATAAAGATCGTTGGGCATCATCATCTGACCATTTTTGGTCTCTGATCTGGCTAATAATGTGAACGAAGGTTTCCCAGCTAAGGGATTCTGTCGGCAGAATGTCCTGAGATAACACTGACGAAATAAGATGATTTGCTGAAATTTTCAGAAATGAGTGACATGCCGGATTAACGTGGAAAGGTATCCCGGTATCATATAGCGCACTCATTACAACATGATAATTTTCGCGTACAGTACGCTGTGATACCTTAAATGACGGAGTAACTTCTCCCTTTTCCATAGACAATGGTGTTTCGGTCAGTGCAACTGCAACCAACTTATGGGAGGCTTCCGTCATCTGATGATTATGTTGTTGCAATACCTGCAAGACATGTTCCTGCAAACGTGACGAATGCTGAAATTCACACTCCTCATTGAACCGCTGACGGCGAAGTTCAGGATTGATAAACAATAATGCAGTGGCGTATGGGCGTTGTTCAATTTCAACAATGACGTGACTGATAATATCCGTCTTTTCAAACAGGCTCTGTTCAATCACATCGCAAGAAACCTTTTCACCATTGGACAATTTTTTGACTGAATCCAACCGCCCCAAGAGTACCAGTTCTCCCTGGATTATTTTGCCGAGATCGCCCGTTCTGAACCATTGTTGTTTGAAGCTGCGCTGAGTCGCGGCTTCATCCGCATAATAACCCAGCATAATATTCGGCCCTTTTGCCAGAATTTCCCCGGTGTCTTCATCAATGCGGAGAGTGACATCCGGTAAAGGATAGCCTACGCTGTTGGTAACCCGGCAGTTTTCCCCCGTAAGCGTCAAACACGGGCTTGTTTCCGTCAGCCCCCATCCTTCAACAACCTGAATATCACAAAGGTTGAAATAATCTTCAACCTCCGCAGGCAATTTGGATGCAGCCGAAAAAATCATTTGCAATGAAGGAACCACTGCGCGGTAAAAATCGGCGGACTGTTTCATTTTATTGGCAACCACCGTCAGTATTTTAGGCACACTAAAAAATCGAGTGGGTTTCAACTGACTCAGATTACTGCACAATTGAGCAACATCCATACCCCGGCTGTTATCAATATGCAGCACCGCCTGACTAAACAGGGCCGTGTATTTTTCAAATAATCCGCCAAAACTATGATGCCACGGTAGATAACTGAGAAAAGACTGCGGGCCATCAAAATGCCATAATGTTTCTAAAGCGCGTTGCTGTGAAAGAATATTGGCCTGACTCAGCAGCACACCTTTGGGCTTTCCACTGGAGCCTGAAGTAAACATTAAACAGAACGCTTGTTCAGCCTGAGCTGCCTGCAAATCTGTCACAAGCAAGTTGATTAACCCAGCCTCCATTCCTTCATGGCTGACCGCTGTCTCCAGAGTAGATTGACAGGTGTCACTATCAACGGTGGCAAAATCAGTAAAAACGTCGGAAACCTCCAAGGTTATAACATTCCATAAAGGATGTTGCGGTAAGGATTGAGCCTGATCGGCGGTTTCTGTAATAACCACAACGGGTTCTGACAACGACAGGCAATAATCAATCATTTCCGCCGAATAATTAGCATACAGTGGCGTATAAATCGCGCCTTTAATCTGACAGGCAAGTTCAATCGCTAATAATTCCCAGCGATTCTGTGAAATTGTCACCACCCGTTGACCACGAACAACCTTCAGTTCGCATAAACAGCGATAAACATGAACAATGCTGCGCAGTAATTGGCGCCAACTTAACTGACGCCCAGCCTGCATATCGTGAAACCGGATGGAATCAACATTATTGAGTGCTTTTTTCAGTAATACCAAAATAAGAATATTATCTGTGTCAAGCCCCCGAAGACAGGTTTGCCATTGCTCAACAAAGCGATCATTTCCTGTATTTTTATCTTTTTTAAGCATTGCATTAAACCAAATAAAAAGAATTAAACAAATACATTACTATTTAAGGCAATACATTAATGCGACCGGGTAACATCATATGTTTGAAATCACGTAATCTTGTTAATATTTGAGTGCGTTTCAACCAGCGATCAGTGCCATCATATTTAGGTTGATACGCCTTGCGGCCGTGAGCACAGCGGTAATTATCAATAAAAGCAATTTCTCCGGGACTTAAGACCAAATCAAATACGGTCGCCTCAGTTAAGGTTTCCAATTCGTTCACAGCCTCACGCTCTTCATTATTCAAGGCATCTTTATCCAGATAAAGTGGGTCATAACGCATATGGATATGATTGCCACTGCCCGTAAGAATGGGACAAATGGTATAATTTTCATCGCGCTCTTCTTTCGACAGACAAGGTCTATCATTAAAAATACGGAATTTATTTTTTTTGAGGATAGTGACGGTTTTCTCACTAAGTTTGGAAAAATTGGGTACTGATACACAGGTCGGAATACGATAATTGTTGCGGATACACATAAAACCAAGATAATCCGCACGATAATCCAACGAAGTATCTTCAGTGTGTAATAATAAATTTACCGCACCAGTACCCAATTGTTTATTGGCATCCTGTTTGATGGGGAATATTTCCTGAACCAACTTACCTTCTTGTAAGTCAGAAAAACCAACCACATCACCACATAAGCTCGACATCAAACAACAATAATAATCATAGTGGCTATTCGTATTGTAAACATCCTTCCAATGATTTGGTGTTGCACCCATTGTCTCTGACATATCAGGGTACCCCTTGATGATCACCAAAGGATAATCCTGATAACGGAATTTCTTTAATTCAATGCGCAATCGAGCGGGTAAGGACTCTACCCATTCTGGCAAAACACTGACAAAATCGTGATCATCGGTAGAGTGATAACGTGCTTGCAGTTTCCCGATAAGTGACTGAATCTCATCCACTTCTGATATTGATAATTCAATTGAATATACAAATGGGTTCATTGTTATTAATCCTCATTGCCATAAATTACCGTAATGCAGCCGCGATCCTTTCGAATCCCCGTTCAATTGCCTCCATCGACGCAGCAAAAGAAATACGTAGATGTCCATGATAAAGACAGGCTTCTGAGGGGATCAGAGCAACCCCGGCCTGAGTAAGCAGGTATTCACATAATTGAGTGGTGTTTCGACAACGTTCATCAAGGTATTTTTCGACATTTGGGAATAGATAAAATGCACCATTGGGTCGCTCACATTCAAAAAGTTCTCGAGCATACTGGTATGATAAATCCCGTCGTTGTTTAAGTAGTTCTAACCGTTCTTGATATAAATCTGCCGGCATTTCAAGTGCTGCAATAGCACCGTACTGAGAAAAAGTGCAAACATTATCCGTCATATGGCCGTGCAAATCAGATATCCGGCTGATTAATTCAGGATGAGCAACCGCATAGCCAACACGGTATCCCGTCATAGCAAAACTTTTGGAAAATGTTTGTACCGTTATAATGTATTCGTTATCGTCAATTGCAGCTAAGCTATGATGCTCAGTATCAAATACAATTTGTTCATAAGCTTCATCAGATAACACGAAAATCTGTTTTCCTTTGACAGATTGACACAATTTCTGCAATGCTGATTTCGAGTAAACAGCTCCAGTTGGATTATTCGGTGTATTGACAATAATTAGTTTTGTTTTGTCCGTTATTGCCTGTTCAATTTTTTCTACATTCAGATCCACACCAATATTTTCAATTAAAATCGCTTTCCCACCAGCTAATTTTACAGCTTCAAAATATGTGGCCCAACAAGGAACAGGAATAATTACCTCATCACCAGAATTAATTAATGAATGGATTATCTCATAAATAACTTGCTTTGATCCATTAGTGACAATAATATTTTCAGGCGTTGCTTTTATTTTATTATCTTCTAATATTTTTCGGCAAATTTCCTCTTTTAATCTTGGTTCACCATTAAGCCAACTATAACGGGTTTTACCTTCAAGTAATGCACGAATAGTTTCATTTATAATTGTAGTATCCGTACTAAAATCTAGCTCACCTTCATTTAACCCAATAATATCATGGCCTTCATTTTTTAATTTAGTGACAATATCAGCCAGCCCTACAGTGACTGAAGCATTAATATTTTTTGATCTATCCGAAATACGCGATAAGAAATTTCTATCGTTTATCATTATAAATATCTCTGTTTATCAAAATGTGAATACTACTCGATATTTTTAGAGGGAATTATTTTTTCATTATTATGCTTATCAGCTAAGTGGTCAAATACGGAAGGAGGTTTGATATATTCGGTAATATCTAAATTTTCTTTTTTATAATTCCTAGCAATAATATTACCATCTTCGTGAGCAGTGATATATTCCCGATTAACAGCCAATTTACCTAATGTCGTTGTCACAACATATTGCGGTACACTAAAACCAGTTTCAAAACCTATCATCGCATCCATAATTTCCTTCCCTTTCTCCAGGGTCGTCATGAAATGGGAAACACCTGATACGTTATCGCAATGATATAAATAATAAGGACGAACCCTGATTCTCAAAAGTGCCTTAAGCAAGGATCGCATTGTTTCCACATCATCATTGATGCCTTTTAACAAAACAGACTGATTCTGTACTGGGATACCATGCCGTAGCAACCGATCACAGGCCCTGGCCGCTTCTTTAGTAACTTCTTTAGGATGATTGAAATGTGTATTCAGCCAGATTGGATGATATTTTTCCAGCATCTGGCAAAATTTTTCTGTTATTCGCTGGGGAGCAAATACGGGATAACGGGTTCCAATACGGATGATATTAATATGACTGATACTTCTCAACCGTTTAATAATAGCTTCAAGAAATTTATCATAATGAATTAGAGGATCACCACCCGTAAGGAGAACATCGTCAATTTCGGGATGACTCTCAATATAAGCGAAATCTTCTTCATATGATGCGGCGAGATCTGAACCAAAATAGGTGCCATTAACATCTGTTGTATGAAACTTACGTGTACAATGCCGACAATAAACAGGACAAGTATCGGAAACCAGTAAAACAATTCTGTTTGGGTATTTATGGATAACTCTGGCTGTCTTAAGATTAGAAGTATCCCCTACCGGATCATTATCAGAGTTTACCTCGGTTCTCATTTCACTTAAATGAGGAATTGTTTGTAATCGAATTGGACAATTAGCATCATACTTATCCATCAGAGATGCATAATAAGGTGTACTCTGCCATAAGTACTTTCCTTTAACAGCTTCAATGGCTTTCTTTTCATCATCCGTTAACTCAATCCATTTTTCTAAACCTTCAGACGTTTTAATTAAGTTACGCAACTGAAATTTAGGATCATTCCACTCCTCATGACTGAACGATTCTTTACTTAAAAACATATCATCTTCCTCATATGCTTCTGAACACTGTTTCAGTGTCGGTTCTGAACGTATAATCACAAATTGCACATTGATTCATAGGAAGACATGATACTGTGTACTTTAATCATCTCTTAGTCAATGTAAGGATAGAAGTTATAATGGTAAAAAATAATAATGTAAATAAACCACATAGCTTTTACATATTTAAAATAAATCCATCCATTAAAAATAAAAATTATTCTAAAAAATAAACAGTCATACAAAAAATATAATCCACTTAAAAAGATTAAACAGAAAATTTAAAAGAATATTATATTTTAACATTGACCTCCTATCGGAAGAAATTTACATAATAGCTACCAGCCAGCACTTCAAAGAACTGAACTGGTATATTGCCGTGGTGATGGCTTATTCGCCCTCTTTACTTAACCGAAAATGTCGGTAAGCATGATTGGTTGCAATTCGCCCTCTTGGTGTGCGTTGAATAAATCCTTGTTGGATCAAGAAAGGCTCTAAAACATCTTCTATGGTTTCTCTTTCTTCACCAATCGCCGCCGCCAAGTTATCCACCCCAACGGGACCGCCCATAAACTTATCAATTATGGCAATCAACAATTTACGGTCAAGATAATCAAACCCTGCCGAATCCACATTCAGCATATCAAGAGCCTGAGCCGCAATATCGTTATTCACAGTTCCATCGCCCTTGACCTGAGCAAAATCACGTACACGGCGTAATAAGCGGTTGGTTATACGGGGAGTACCCCGTGAACGCATTGCGATTTGTCTTGCTCCATTGTCCGAGACACTCAACCCCATATAATGGGCGCTTCGGGAAACAATACTCTGTAAATCATCAACATTGTAAAACTCAAGACGTTGCACAATGCCGAATCGATCACGCAGTGGTGAAGTTAAGGAACCGGCACGGGTCGTTGCACCAATCAGTGTGAACGGAGGAAGATCAATCTTAATCGAACGGGCAGCCGGCCCTTCCCCAATCATGATATCCAATTGGTAATCTTCCATTGCGGGATAGAGAATCTCTTCAACAACCGGCGATAAACGGTGGATTTCATCAATGAATAGAACATCGTGAGGTTCCAGGTTGGTCAGCATGGCAGCGAGATCCCCCGCCTTTTCCAGCACCGGGCCAGATGTTGTGCGGAGATTTACGCCCATTTCATTCGCTACGATATTTGCCAATGTGGTTTTGCCCAATCCAGGGGGACCAAAAATCAATAAATGATCCAGTGCATCCCCACGTTGCCGCGCCGCCTGAATAAAAATTTCCATCTGCTCACAAACATGAGGCTGCCCAACATATTCAGATAGAAATTTTGGCCGAATAGCGCGATCAATGGCTTCATCATCTTGCAGAACTTCTGCTGAAACCAGACGGTCAGCTTCAATCATCACTTAACTCCTGCGATTATAGAACTGCACGAGATTATAGAACTGCACGAAGCGCTTCACGAATTAGCGTTTCACAATCTGCACCCGGTTTAGCCACTTTACTCACCATCCGGCTGGCTTCTTGCGGTTTGTATCCCAGAGAAACTAGTGCTGCGGAAGCTTCTGCTTCAATATCAGCATCAGAATTCGCTTGTCTGGTAGCAGCAGGCAAACTAATGTCACTACTTTGACTAAACAGATCGCCATTAAGCCCTTTAAAGCGATCTTTCATTTCGACCACCAACCTTTCAGCGGTTTTTTTACCCACTCCCGGTAATTTAACCAATGAAGCAATAGCTTCCTGTTCAATAGCCGTAACAAATTGCTGGGCAGACATGCCTGACAAAATGGCCAGAGCCAATTTCGGCCCAACACCATTTACTTTAATTAATTCACGAAAAAGAGCGCGTTCTTGTTTGTCATTAAAGCCGTATAATAACTGGGCATCTTCACGCACAATAAATTGCGTAAATAAAATAGCTTCTTGACCAATTTCAGGCAGTTCATAAAAACAGGTCATTGGCATATGAACTTCATAACCGACACCATTCGTTTCCAGTAACACCAATGGTGGCTGTTTTTCCAACACGGTTCCTCTCAAACGCCCTATCACTGTTTACCCCCTGAAAATGAAAAATAAATCGTTCCGCTAGCTTATAGCACAAAAAATGCTGGACGTATATCCAGCCTCGTTTATTTCAGACGGCCCCTCGTTAAATTTAATCGCACATCCCCGACCTGCAGCAAATTTTGACTGAGATGGCAATGTGTAATCGCGATAGCCAACGCGTCAGCAGCATCGGCCTGAGGGTTAGCAGACAATTTCAACATCGAACGAACCATATGCTGGATCTGACTTTTTTCGGCTGCTCCTGTCCCCACTACGGTTTGTTTAACCTGACGAGCAGCATATTCAAATACGGGAATAGATTGGTTTGCGGCGGCGACAATGGCGACACCACGCGCCTGCCCCAATTTCAAAGCTGAATCTGGGTTTTTTGCCATAAAAACCTGCTCGATTGCAAAGGCACCGGGCTGAAATTGTGTGATGATTTCGGTGATACCGGCATAGATCCTTTGTAAACGACTGGGTAAATCATCGACTTTTGTTCTAATACAGCCACTGCCAAGATAGATAAGTTGCCGCCCCTGCTGACGGATAACGCCATACCCTGTGACTCTGGAACCGGGGTCAATACCAAGAATAATCGCCATATCGAACTATTCGCCTGGATGTATGCCTATGATATGGGATAAAACGTTAGAGAAAGTACTCTGATATTAGAAGCACTTTCTCTACGCTGTGAACCCTGAAATTAATTACAGCAGTGCTGCAATTTCATCAGAGATTTCACCATTATGATAAACTTCTTGAACATCGTCAGAATCTTCAAGCATATCGATCAGACGCAGTAATTTAGGTGCAGTTTCTGCATCCAATTCTGCTTTGGTGGATGGGATCATAGATACTTCTGCACAATCCGATTTGAAACCCGCTGCATCCAGTGCATCCTTCACGTCACCAAAAGTTTCTGGTGTAGTATAGACGTCAATCGCACCATCATCATAAGTTTCAACATCATCAGCACCCACTTCCAATGCTGCTTCCATCACCCTATCTTCATCCAGGCCCGGAGCATAGGAAATCACCCCTTTTTTGGTGAACAAATAAGAAACAGAACCATCTGTACCCAAGTTACCGCCGGTTTTGGTGAACGCATGACGAACTTCAGAAACAGTGCGATTGCGGTTATCACTCAGACACTCCACCATCACCGCTGTACCACCCGGGCCATAGCCTTCATAAATGATGGTTTCCATGTTATCTGCATCATCGCTGCCAACACCACGGGCAATCGCGCGATTTAAGGTATCGCGAGTCATGTTATTAGACAGTGCCTTATCAATGGCGGCACGCAAACGTGGGTTAGAAGTTGGATCTCCACCCCCCAGACGCGCAGCCGTCACCAATTCACGGATAATTTTGGTAAAAATCTTACCGCGTTTTGCATCCTGTGCTGCTTTGCGGTGTTTCGTATTGGCCCATTTACTATGACCTGCCATGAAAATATCTCCGATAAAACGTCTATACCCATCATTTTTCAAATTGCAGCTTAGTAGATAGACTGCACCTTAAAATTTATTGGAAACAATAGACTAAATAACAAATTCTTCAATTGCCTGCCGATTGCTCCATGACTTGGTCAATTCAGCAGCTTCTTCAGCCACCAGCCATTGATAAGCCAGATGTTCAGTCAGCAGGATCATTCGCTCTTCTGGTAACGCCAGCGAGAACCAATGTTCTTTATTACGTGTCACTCCTGATGCATATCTATGTCTTAAGTGCGGGAAAATCTCATAATAGAGACTGCGTTGGCAGTCTATCAGCTCAAGATTTTCCTTAGTAATATCAATGCCAATCTCTTCCTGAACTTCACGCAACGCCGCTTGCAACGGTTTTTCTCCCTCTTCAAGGCTACCTGTTACGGACTGCCAGAATTCGGGATCATCACGTCGCTGTAACATCAGCACCCTTTTGCTGTCAACAGCGTAAATCATAACCAATACAGATTCAGGGCACTTATAAGCCATTATTCGCTCTCTTTTTTAACAACTGAAATAGCCAGTTCTTCCAGTGATGCCGGATTTGCGAAACTTGGCGCATCAGTCATCAGACATGCCGCTGCTGTTGTTTTCGGGAAAGCGATTACATCACGGATATTATCGGTACTGGTCAACAACATGACGAGACGATCCAGACCGAAAGCCAAACCTGCATGTGGAGGTGTGCCATATTTCAGGGCATTCAGCAAGAAACCGAATTTTTCCTGTTGCTCCTGCTCGTTGATACCCAGAATTCGGAATACTGTCTGCTGCATTTCATTGCGATGAATACGAACAGAGCCACCACCTACTTCGTAGCCATTGATAACCATATCATAAGCGTTCGCAATAGCTGATTCTGGGTTGTTTTCCAATTCAGGGGCCGACATATCACACGGAGATGTAAATGGGTGGTGCATTGCCGTCAAACCACCTTCTCCATTGTCTTCAAACATTGGAAAATCAACGACCCAGAGTGGTTTCCAACTTGCCAGATCTGTAATGTTCAGATCACGACCCAGTTTCAGACGCAATGCGCCCATTGCATCGGTAACCACATTTTTCTTGTCAGCACCGAAGAACAGAATATCTCCATCCTGTGCATTTGTGCGGGACAATAAACCTTCAACCACCTCAGCGGACAGGAATTTGGCAACCGGGCTTTGTACTCCTTCCAGACCGAGAGCACGGTTGTTAACTTTCATCCATGCCAGCCCTTTCGCACCATAGATACCAACAAATTTGCCATATTCATCAATCTGCTTACGGCTTAATTCTGCACCACCCGGAACACAAATGGTGGCGACGCGGCCTTTTGGATTGTTTGCCGGTTCTGCGAAAACAGAAAACTCAACATCTTTAACCAGATCTGCAACATCCACCAGTTCCAATGGGTTACGCAGGTCTGGTTTATCCGAACCGAAGCGACGTATGGCCTCTTCGAATGTCATGATTGGGAAATTTCCCAAATCAACACCCCGCACTTCCTGCCACAGTTCACAGATCATTTTTTCCATAATTTTGCGAACTTGTTCGGCCGTCATAAACGAGGTTTCGATGTCGATTTGAGTGAATTCTGGTTGACGATCTGCACGCAGGTCTTCATCACGGAAACATTTCACAATCTGGTAATAACGGTCAAAACCGGACATCATCAGTAATTGTTTGAAAAGCTGCGGAGACTGCGGCAATGCATAAAACTCACCTTTATGGACACGGCTTGGCACTAAATAGTCACGGGCACCTTCTGGTGTTGCCTTGGTCAGCATTGGCGTTTCTACATCAAGGAAACCGGCATCATCCATGAAACGACGGACAAAACTGGTGATTTTTGCCCTAGTCTTCAAACGCTGTGACATTTCTGGACGACGCAGGTCGAGATAGCGATACTTCAGACGCTGTTCTTCGCTGTTGTTTTGATTGCTATCCAGTGGCAATGGCTCTGAGCGATTGAAAATCGTCAGATTTTCCGCGAAAATTTCAACTTCGCCAGTTGCCATTTCTTTATTGATTTGGCTATCAGGACGTGCACGCACAATCCCGGTAATTTGAATACAAAATTCATTACGCAGTTCAGAAGCCTGAGCAAAGGCCTCTTTTTGGTCTGGGTCAAAGAATACCTGAACGATACCTTCACGATCTCGCATATCAATAAAGATCAAACCACCCAAATCACGACGACGGTTTACCCACCCACAAAGGGTCACTTTTTGGCCTTCATGGGATCGGCTCAACTGCCCACAATAATTAGTACGCATACAATATCCTTTTACTCAGCTCGTTATGCTTTCTGCTGCGGAAATTTTGGCATTGTTCTTTTTAGGAAGAATTGTCAAAAAAAGGCAGACATTATACTGGAAATTCTGACCGGAGATAAGGCTATAACATCGTTCTTACTAAGACAATTTTTTGCTACCAGATAACATTCATCGCATTTATTATTAAATACTATGATTTATAGCGACAGTTTTCTTTTTGAGGTTTATCATCATCTGGCCGTTTTTGGATTAGGCAATGGAGTTAAAAATGGTTAGCTCGCTTTATATTGTATTGGGCGCACTATTATTGATTAAGCTGTCTCTGGATGTAGTCAAATTAAGAACGCAATATCGGATAGCCTATGGTGATGGCGGTTTTTACGAATTGCAAACAGCCATCCGGGTTCATGGTAATGCTGTTGAATATATCCCAATTTCAATGCTGTTATTGATCATGATGGAGATGAATGGAGCAGCCGTCTGGATGCTACATATTTGTGGATTGGTGCTGCTTTCAGGTAGAGTTTTGCACTGCTTTGGCCTGCGTCATCGCGAAATACACTGGCGGCGTATGGGCATGGCCGCAACATATATCTCAATGATAATAATGATTATCACCAACATTTATTATTTGCCGTGGGAGCAAATCTTCTCTCTATATTCCTAATACCTGGCTCACCATATATGCACCTGTATCTCATTGATTCCAGATAAAGTGTATAAGCCATACATATCAATGCCAACCTATCATTACCCAAGGCGGTATTACTGCCGCCAGTGGGTTTCTGCTGATCCCTTCTTTCTGTCCTTTTCTGCATCCTGCATTCTGCTAGAATAGCCACTTCTTATTGTTTCCAAAATCAATGCTGTTATGTCAAATCAAGATCCTCATAATCAACGGGATAGCCTGTTATCCACTCCCATTGCCAATTTAGGTGACTGGAGTTTCGGCGAACGTGTAGCCGAAGTCTTTCCTGATATGGTGAAACGCTCCATTCCCGGTTATTCCAATATCATTTCCATGATAGGTATGCTGGCAGATCGTTTTGTCACGCCAAACAGTCAAATTTATGATCTCGGCTGTTCACTTGGTGCAGCCACGTTATCTATCCGCCGTGCTATCAGTACCAATGATAATCCAGACAGCCATACAAATGGTTGCCGTATTATCGCAGTCGATAATTCGCCGGCAATGATAGAACGTTGCCGCCGTCATATTGACTCTTTCAAGGCCAGAATCCCCGTTGAGGTAATCGAACAAAACATTCTTGATACCGACATTAAAAATGCATCCGTAGTTGTGCTGAATTTCACATTACAATTCTTGCATCCTGATGATCGCCAAAAAATGTTGGATAATATTTATGCAGGATTAAAGCCCGGAGGTGTTCTGGTTCTGTCTGAAAAATTTAATTTTGAAGATGAGCACATTGGCGAATTACTGTTCAATATGCATTATGATTTCAAACGAGCCAACGGTTACAGCGAACTGGAGGTCAGTCAAAAACGCAGTATGCTGGAAAACGTTATGCGGACAGATTCCGTTGAAACCCATAAAGCACGTCTCAAAAAAGCCGGATTCCAGCATGTTGAAGTCTGGTTCCAATGCTTTAATTTTGGTTCATTACTGGCAATAAAAGGGACTGAACAATGATCGATTTCGGTAACTTTTATCAATTGATTGCCAAAAACCACCTGAATCATTGGCTGGAATGTCTGCCTGCACAATTAAACCATTGGCAAAAAGCTTCATTGCACGGTCAGTTCAGTTCATGGATAAAAGTGCTAGAAAGATTGCCTGAAATTAAACCGACTCAGATCGATCTGAAAAATGGTGTCATCGCTCTCCATGAACCAGAACTGGCAAACGGTGAAAAAGCCCGTATTCACAATGTCCTGAAAATATTTATGCCCTGGCGTAAAGGGCCTTTTTCTCTGTATGGCGTTGAAATTGATACCGAATGGCGCTCTGATTTGAAATGGGATCGGGTCCTGCCCCATATTTCACCTTTAAAAGACAAAACTGTACTTGATGTCGGCTGTGGCAGCGGCTACCACATGTGGCGCATGGTGGGTGAAGGTGCACAGTTAGTTGTTGGCATCGATCCAACCCAACTCTTTCTTTGTCAATTTGAAGCCGTCAGAAAATTGCTGGGTAATGACCAACGCGCACATCTTCTGCCCTTGGGTATTGAACAATTACCGGAACTAAAAGCCTTTGATACTGTATTTTCAATGGGAGTGCTCTATCATCGCCGTTCTCCACTCGATCACCTATGGCAACTGAAAAACCAACTACTCTCCGGTGGTGAACTCATTTTAGAAAGTTTAGTGATCGAAGGTGATGAATACCAATGCCTCATTCCCGGTGAGCGTTATGCACAAATGCGGAATGTCTACTTTATTCCATCAGCTCAAATGCTGAAAATCTGGTTGGAAAAATGTGGTTTTGTAGATGTAAGGATTGTCGATCAGGCGCTCACGACACCAGATGAACAACGTCAGACAGAATGGATGAAAACTGAATCGCTAACTGATTTCCTTGACCCTGACGATCAGAATAAAACAGTTGAAGGCTACCCTGCGCCACTGCGTGCTGTCCTTATTGCCCGCAAGCCATGATACCATGATATTGATTGTGAACTGCCCATTTTGGCAGTTCACATCCTCAGGAACTACCCCAAATAAAACCGTATCCCGTAGTCCTCAAACTACAGCCTGAAAACGAACGGGATAAATGCTATCTTTTCCGTTGAATTAAGCTAATCACTCCCTTCATAGACTCAACTAGCTGACCATCAACACAATAGTGAGAATATTCATCGACATCGCAATCATCTGAACTCATCGTTACCCCAGCTT
Source organism: Xenorhabdus koppenhoeferi (assembly GCF_900116635.1). Lineage (GTDB taxonomy): Bacteria > Pseudomonadota > Gammaproteobacteria > Enterobacterales > Enterobacteriaceae > Xenorhabdus > Xenorhabdus koppenhoeferi. The sequence goes on from NZ_FPBJ01000003.1 coordinate 38,613, forward strand.
TCCGGTATTTCATCGAAGAAGGCTTAAGTTGACCTGCCGAACTGTGAACTTCCGTCATACCAAATTCCAGAAATTTACTGACGTTACTTACCCTGACTCCCGCACCCGGCATAATAATGGGTCCCTGACTGGCTTGAACTAGCTCTTTTAACAGGGGTAACCCCATTTCAGCATTTTGCTGCTGGCCTGAAGTTAAAATACGCTTTACACCGAGTTCAGTCAGTTGTTCCAGAGCGACATGTGGATCAAAGCACATATCAAAAGCCCGATGAAAAGTAACCTCCATATTCCCTGACAACGACATCAATTGTCTCATCCGAAGTCGATCGATATGGCCCACTTCATTCAAAACACCAAAAACAACGCCCGGGAATCCCATATCCCGGAGATAGGCGACATCATTTTTCATGACTTCAAAATCAATGTTGTTGTAACAGAAATCGCCCCATCTTGGCCGCACAATCGGATGTACAGGAATAGATATCTGCTGTATAGCTTGCCGCAATGCTCCTGAGCTAGGGGTCAAACCACCTTCCGGCGGGCTTGCACACAATTCAATGCGATCAGCGCCTGCTTTTTGCGCAATCAAAGCACAATTTACGCTGTAACAGCAAATTTCCAGCTTTATCATTAAAAGCCCCTCATTTCATTATAGCTTCGCAATAGACCATTTATACCCTTCCTTTTTTAAACGGCTGATTTATTGCCCCTTATTGATTGGCTATTCTGCAACTCGAGATCTTATTGGTTGTTCCAATTCAAACAAACAGATTGGCCGTCCATTAATAAAGTAATACCACCACCAGCGGCTGATAGTAGCATGCAGGATACTGAATATGATATAAACCCCGTTATTTTCTCATAACCCACGCGTGCGAAAGCATGTGCATAATTCAAATGCAGCAATTTTCGTGCGTAACTTAAGGTAACACGGTGAATATTCAGGTCATTCTTTCAGAAAAAATCAGCCACGCATTGATTGCAGCTGGTGCTCCGGCCGACAGCGAAGCTCACGTCCGTCAATCTGCAAAAACTCAGTTTGGTGACTACCAAGCGAATGGTGTCATGGCGGCAGCTAAAAAAGTGGGCATGCAACCCCGACAACTGGCAGAAAAAGTCGTTAGTTTGCTGGATCTGCAAGGAATTGCCAGCAAAGTTGAAATTGCAGGGCCGGGCTTTATCAATATTTTTCTGGATAAAAGCTGGATTTCGGCCAATGTTGAATCAGCGCTGAAAGACGAAAAACTGGGTATCGCTCCAGTCGAATCTCAAACTATTGTTATCGATTATTCTGCACCGAATGTTGCCAAGCAAATGCACATTGGCCACATTCGTTCTACTATCATTGGCGATGCGGTGGTACGCACCCTTGAATTTCTGGGTCACAACGTTATTCGCGCCAACCACCTTGGTGATTGGGGAACTCAATTTGGTATGCTGATCGCCTATCTGGAAAAAGTCCAGAATGAAAACGCCAGCGATATGGCTCTCGCAGATTTAGAAGAATTCTACCGTGAAGCCAAGAAGACTTACGATGAGAACGAAGAGTTTGCCGTTCGCGCCCGTAATTACGTAGTAAAACTGCAAGGTGGTGATGAATATTGCCGTGCAATGTGGCGCAAGCTGGTTGATATCACCATGTCACAAAATCAGGAAACCTATAATCGCCTGAATGTCACCCTGACTGAAAAAAATATTATGGGTGAAAGTTTGTATAACGATATGCTGCCAGGTGTCGTTGCAGATCTGAAACAGAAAGGCCTTGCTGTTGAAAGCGACGGCGCTACCGTGGTCTATCTTGATGAATTCAGGAATAAAGAAGGCGAACCGATGGGAGTTATCATCCAGAAAAAAGATGGTGGCTACCTTTACACTACAACAGATATCGCTTGTGCCAAATACCGCCATGAAGTTCTGCATGCCGACCGCGTCCTTTATTATATCGATTCACGCCAGCATCAACATTTAATGCAGGCATGGACGATTGTTCGCAAAGCCGGTTACATTCCTGAATCTATGTCGCTTGAGCACCATATGTTCGGCATGATGTTAGGCAAAGATGGCAAACCTTTCAAAACCCGCGCCGGCGGTACAGTAAAGTTGTCTGATTTATTGGATGAAGCCATTGAACGTGCGCATACCCTGATCCGTGAGAAAAACCCGGATATGCCTGAAGATGAACTGAAAAAAGTCGTTCAAGCTGTTGGTATTGGTGCGGTGAAATATGCAGATCTTTCCAAAAGCCGTACCACAGACTACGTTTTTGACTGGGACAACATGCTCGCATTTGAAGGCAATACCGCACCTTATATGCAATATGCCTATACCCGCGTAAACTCTATCTTCAAACGTGCAGAAATTGATGAAAGCAGTCTGACACAACCAGTCATTTTGAACGAAGAGCGTGAGCAAGCTCTGGCAACCCGTTTGTTGCAATTTGAAGAAACGATCACGACTGTTGCCCGCGAAGGTACACCTCACGTAATGTGTGCTTACCTGTATGATTTGGCTGGCTTGTTCTCTGGTTTCTACGAACATTGCCCAATCCTGAATGCAGACAACGAAGAAGTGCGCCAAAGCCGTCTGAAATTGGCTCTTCTGACGGCAAAAACCTTGAAACAAGGTCTTGATACTTTGGGTATTCAGACTGTAGAACGGATGTAATAACCTTTTGCTAAAACTGGCATGATTTTTTCATGCCAGTTTTCCTGCCTACCCAATATTTTCTCCCTCTTTTTGTATTTCCAATAAATAATTGGGCGGCATTTAACAAAGGTTTGATCAGATAAATAATTAGTTCATTCCCCGAAGAGCAAAATCTTTAAATCGAAAACCCATCAAAGCCAATGCAGCAAAATAACTACCCGCGCCAGCAATCACAACGCCCATTAATCGTAGCAGGCGCATTGCCATATTGCCCTGCTCCCACGCTGGCATAAACCACAATACCGTCAGTAATACGCCGACCATAACCAATATCGCCACAACCAATTTCAGCAGAAATTCACTCCACCCTGCCAATGGTTTAAAGATCTCACGTTTACATAATTGCCAATAAAGCAGAGCGGCATTAAAACAGGCAGCCAGACCGATAGAAAGCGCCAGCCCTGCATGCTTTAATGGGCCAACAAAAACAAGGTTCATTAACTGAGTCAAAATCAGGGTTGCAATCGCAATCTTAACCGGCGTTTTTATATCCCGGCGAGAATAGAAACCCGGCGCCAGAACTTTAACAACAATCAATCCCATTAATCCAAAGCAGTAAGCGATTAATGCCCGCTGAGTCATTTCTGCATCAAAGGCAGAAAAATTGCCGTATTGAAAGAGTGATACAGTTAATGGTTCCGCCAAAATACCTAATGCTACGGCACAAGGTAATGCCAAAAGAAAGCAGAGACGCAACCCCCAATCCATTAATTTTCTATATTCTTCATGATTTCCACTGGAAAAACTTTTTGCCAGTGAAGGCAGCAAGATCGTTCCTAATGCTACCCCCAAGACTCCAGAAGGCAATTCCATTAAACGGTCGGCATAATACATCCATGAAACTGAACCTGAAACCAGAAATGAAGCAAAAATAGTATTGATGATCAAGGAAATCTGGCTAACAGAAACCCCTAAGATAGCCGGTCCCATCTGGCGTATAACGCGCCATACACTGCTGTCACGAAAAGAAATCCGTGGTAATACCAGCATACCTATTTTTTTCAAATGAGGAAGCTGGTAAGCCAGTTGCAAAACCCCACCGGCAATGACCGCCCAACCCAATGCCATGACCGGCGGATTACAGTAAGGTGCAACAAACAGTGAGAAGGCGATCATACTGATATTAAGCAACGTTGGTGCAAAAGCGGGGACAGAAAACCGATTCCATGTATTGAGGATTGCTCCTGCCAAAGATGCCAAAGAGATCAAAAAAATGTAGGGAAAGGTAATTCTCAGCAAATCACGGGTTAAAGCAAATTTATCCGGTGTATCCGTGAACCCCGGAGCCGTCACATAGATAACCCAAGGTGCAGCAATCACCCCGATTATTGTGACTATCGCCAGAATCAGTGTCAGCATCCCTGATACATATGCAATAAACGTACGTGTTGCTTCATCTCCCTGCTGATTTTTGTATTCAGCCAGAATAGGCACAAACGCTTGAGAAAAAGCGCCCTCAGCAAAAATACGGCGCAACAAGTTCGGCAACTTGAACGCAACAAAAAAAGCATCTGTCGCTACACCAGCACCAAATATGCGGGCAATGATAGCATCTCGAATAAAGCCCAGAACGCGCGAAAACATCGTCATTGAGCTAACCGCTGCCAGTGATTTAAGTAAATTCATGGTGTTATTCTAAAAAGTGATTTTTATGCAATGAACATAAAAGATGTAAAGCTATCATCAAGATGTCATAAACGTGGTAGATAAAACATTCCGGTGAGATAGCAGCCGTGTTTCAAGTCTAACAGACAAAAATTATGTCTATACACAATGGATTTCAAGTTGCATCGCGACGGCAAGAGAGCAAATCCCCGGGAGCATAGATAACTATGTGACCGGGGTGAGCGAGCGCAGCCAACAAAGAGGCAGTTTGAAAGACGAAGTGTATACATTGGTTATATAACTATAGTTTCATAAGCTACAAACTTATAAACCCGTCTTTCCCCACATATCATCAGTCAATGATGTCAGTACATGGTCTTGCCAGATACCATCAATCATCAAATAATTCTTGGCATAACCTTCCCGTTCAAACCCTAGTTTCTTGAGGAGATTTCCACTGCGATGATTATGTGGCATATAGTTGGCCATAATCCGGTGCATTTTCTGGTGGCACTGCACGTAACGAATGGCAGGTTGCAATGCTTCATACATCAAACCCTGTCCCTGCCGTTTTTCGCCCAAAGAGTAACCCAGATAACAAGAATAAAATGCTCCACGCACAACATTCGTGAAATTGGCAACCCCTATCACCTCATTTTCATCAGGGTCTAACAGTAAAAAATTAAATGCAGCCTCTTGCCTTTGCAGCTCGGCAAGATAACTCAATCTATTTGACCATCCTGAAGGTTGATAAAAACTACCATCCCTTGTGGGTTCCCATGGTTTAAGAAAATCTTTATTTTCCGCATAATATTCAGCCAATCTATAGGCATCACGTTCATATATCAAACGAACGATCATCCTATCAGTAATAAAGCGAATCTTAGGCGATGCAGAACGATAACCAAACATGCCTTCTCCCAATCTTTTACCTTGAAAAAATGCTCAATAATTTAGCTCTTATAAGAGTTTTTATCACCGTCTCACGATAAAAAAATATCATCTATAATCCTCTACCTTAAGGATAAAATTCAGTCCAGAATAACAAAAAATTATATTTATTTTTTCATATTCTGATGGTGCGAAATGTCATTAGTTTCACAAGCTCGTAGCTTGGGTAAATATTTTCTTTTATTCGACAATTTATTAGTTGTTCTGGGATTTTTCGTTGTTTTTCCCTTAATTTCAATTCGTTTCGTCGAACAACTTGGCTGGGCTGCCGTCATTGTCGGCTTTGCACTGGGTATGCGCCAATTTGTACAGCAAGGGCTTGGCATTTTTGGCGGGGCTATTGCAGACAAATTCGGTGCCAAGCCAATGATTGTTATCGGTATGTTATTGCGTGCATCAGGTTTCGCCATGATGGCAATGGCTTCCGAGCCTTGGATACTAATCCTTTCCTGTGTTTTATCAGCATTGGGCGGAACGCTGTTCGATCCCCCACGGGCAGCGCTGGTAATCAAGTTAACCCGCCCCCATGAGCGCGGTCGCTTTTATTCATTATTATTAATGCAAGATAGCGCAGGAGCTGTAGTCGGTGCTCTGCTAGGAAGTTGGTTGCTGCAATATAATTTTGATGTTGTCTGCTGGATTGGAGCAATAATTTTTATACTGGCGGCACTATTTAATGCATGGTTTTTGCCTGCATATCGCATATCGACAACCCGAACCCCCATCAAAGAGGGTATAAACCGAGTCATTAAAGATCGTCGGTTCTTTTACTATGTGCTGACATTGACTGGTTATTTTATTCTGTCGGTACAAGTCATGTTAATGTTTCCGATTATTATCCATGAAATTTCCGGCACACATACTGCCGTTAAGTGGATGTATGCCATTGAAGCTGTGATTTCTCTGACATTGCTTTATCCTATTGCCCGCTGGAGTGAAAAATATTTTCGACAGGAACAACGCCTGATGGCCGGGCTGTTTTTAATGAGCCTCTGTATGTTCCCAATTGGTTGGGCAGATCAACTGCATCTCTTGTTTGGCCTGATTTGTCTGTTCTATCTGGGCATAGTGACAGCAGAACCTGCACGTGAAACACTCAGTGCTTCACTGGCTGATCCACGGGCTCGTGGTAGCTATATGGGGTTCAGTCGACTGGGGCTGGCGCTGGGAGGTGCATTGGGCTATACCGGCGGCGGATGGCTTTATGACACAGGAAAAACCTTGAATATGCCACAATTACCATGGATTTTACTGGGTTTGACAGGATTAATTACTATTTATGCTCTTCATCGTCAATTCAATCGGAAAAAAATTGAACCCATCATAATGAGTCAACCTTAACCATGTAATACATAAATCATGTAATACGTTCATCATGTAATAAATAGTGTAAAATCTGCCCGTTGAAAATAAAAGGAGACAACATGAGACAGTTTTTATTAGGAGTAGTATTGGTACTGGTAGGGTTAGTCAGTGGCTGTGACCAATTCAAAGAATTCAGCATCAATGAAGGCTTACTCAATGAATATTTATTAAAAAGAGTTCATTATCAGAAGCAAATTAGCCTTGCGGGTGCAGCCAAAGCCAATATTACACTAGGGGATTTAACCAGTCAGGTCGGCCGCAAAGATCCAGAAAAAATTGAACTGTCCAGTCAGGCAAAAATTTAGCTAATCACTTTATTGGGTAATGTCCAGGCTGATATGAAACTTACTATCAGAGCTAAGCCGATATTTGATGCAGAAAAAGGTGCGATTTTCATTAAGGGACTGGAAATCGTGGACTACCAGACAACACCAGAAAAAGTCGCCGCTCCGATTAAGGTGTTAATTCCTTATCTGAATACTTCTTTGAGTGAATTTTTTGACACTCATCCTGTTTATGTCTTAAATCCAGAAAAAAGCAAGACTGAAGCAGCCGCATCAAAATTAGCCAAAGGTTTGGCAGTTAAACCGGGTAAATTAGTTATTGGCTTGGCTGATAAATAATTTTTATTGTCAATGAAATAATAAGGACCTGTTATTAACTATAATTGGCCCTTATTTGATCCACAATCTACCAATAATCTCGTCTATTTAAATATACCTGTCGTCTTTCAAGTTGCAGCTTTGTTGGCTGCGCTCACTCACCCCGGTCACATAGTTATCTATGCTCCAGGGGATTAATGAAAGGCTCCTGCCTTTCACCGGTGGCCAGCCTTTGGCTGGGCAAATTCGTTCCCGACGAATTTGTCATTCCCTTGCCGTCGCGCTGCATCTTGAAATCCAATGGGTATAGTTACCAGCCTGATAAAGTGACATTGTCACTCAGATTCAAATTCTTCACGCAACGCTTGCAGTGCTTCACGGGTAACAATTGCCAATGTTCGATAAAAACTGCTAGTTGCATAAGCTTCCACTTTACCGAGAAACTTTCCGCACCAAGGCAGTAAATATTCATCAAACAAAGTAATTTGGGCCTGAACTTCATCTTCTGCTGCCTGATCTTCCAACCATGACGCAGCCAACAACAAAGAGCCAAATTGATCAGCCGGTGCATCAGACAAGGGCATACCCCGCCCTGCTAAAAACTGACGCACTTCACTTTCTTTTTCATCCGTATAATCAGTTCGGCAAGCTGCAACACTTGCTGACTCTCCGGTAAACAGGGCGTGATAATCCGCTTCGATAACCGACAATTCACTGTTTTGCTGCAATCGCTCCAATAACTCATCCTGCACCAAAGGCCATGCTTGTTTCAATTTTCCATCTGCAATCATGGTAATGAGAGGTTGCAGAACAGGATCTTGTGGTGCCCGATTAAATAACGTTCCTAAAATACGACAAACAATAGAAAACTCGTTCATAACTTCATCCAATCCCAATAACTTACCTAAATAATGAATTCAGTTATTGTCCCTAATCGTCTGCCTTGCTGTAAAGCAGCTTGTTAATAACCGCTGTTAATATCAACGAGACCAAAAGGTTGCTTACCATTTTCCATCCGTCGGATATTTTCGCAAATAGCATCCATAGCCTCATCAGGAATGGTATTTGCTGCAATATGCGGAGTTATATTAATGCGAGGATGAGTCCAGAAAGGATGTAAATTTGATAATGGTTCTTCTACAAAGACATCAAGGGTCGCACCAGCAACATAAGCTTTATCAATTGCAACCAGCAAATCCTGCTCGACGAGTTGAGCACCACGTGCAATATTGATTACATATGAATCCGATTTTAACTGACTGAATAGTGAAAGATTAAGAATACCGCGAGTTTCCGCTGTATCTGGCAGGATATTAATCAGTACCTTACATTCAGAAAGAAAATCGCCCAATTGCTCTTTTCCGTAAAAACTTTCGACGTTATCAATTTGTTTTGGCGTTCTGCTCCAACAACGCACATGAAAATCAAACTCCCTCAGTTTTTCGATAACGCTGCGCCCTAAAACGCCGGCACCCAAGACACCAATAACAAAATCCTTTCTATTGTGTCGAGCCAAAGGTTTCCAAAAACGCTGTTCCTGATACTGCTTATATTCATCCATGCGACGGAAATAGTGTAAGACTGAAGTCATCGCATATTCCTGCATCTGCTGCGCCATTCCGGTATCTTCAAGACGTATCAGCGGAACACCCGCAGGCAGTGTGCCGGGTTTTTTCAACTCTTGCCTGAGAACGGAATCCACACCCGCCCCGAGTACAAATAGACCTTTTATCTCCTGATGATTAGCCAACATTTCATAAGGAGGAAGCCAAACTAAAGCGTAATCGGCAGGAGCATTATCACCATGAACCCATTGCCGAACTTTAGCTTCAGGTAACCTAGCCTGTATCCCCTGAATCCATTCATCAGCATTAAAATAAGGGTGGAAGAAAATGATGTTCATAAAATCTCATTCCTTTTTGTTTTTCTGATAGAGTCAACCTATTGCCTGGAGGTTGCAAGTCTCTGATGTAAAGGAGTGAATGAAAATATTGATAATGTTATCTGGTTAACACATTTTTCATGATTCGTTGCAAAAAAAGAGGGTTCCCTTGCGTAATTGATTGCCAAGCGCACAAATTGTTTTTTATTTGTCTAATCAGTCAAAAAGCCAGAAAAAATACTTATAAGCATGTTGACGCCCGCCCTGCTTTTCCCTATAGTAGCGCCCCGTTGCAACAGTGAACACAATCTGGATTCCTGTAGCAACAAAAATGGTGAGGTGTCCGAGAGGCTGAAGGAGCACGCCTGGAAAGTGTGTATACGTGAAAACGTATCGAGGGTTCGAATCCCTCCCTCACCGCCATATTCTATAAAAAAGCCTGAACATATGTTCAGGCTTTTTTGTTTTTGTTGTCCCATCCTAAAATAAGTATCAACGTATATCAGGACTAGACAGTATTAAAAACATTCAATTTTAAATACAGGCCAGCTTTCTATTTACGTTTTACGTTGCATTCACAAAACCACCCTGGTTATTTGATTTTTATTTCACCAAGGCTAATCTATTAGTTAACTTTTTGACATATAACACCTTTCTGTTCCGGTGAAAACGATATGCTGATACCACTTTTTTCAGACTGTCATCGACATCTTATTTTTGGTTTCTATTTCAATGAATACTCGTAAAATTAAGGGGATACGTCCATTTAGTGCGTTTATTGATTCATGTTGGAAAGAGCCTTACTCTTTTTCCCGTTTTATCAAAGATATCATCGCTGGGATTACCGTGGGCATTATTGCCATCCCACTGGCAATGGCTCTGGCTATCGGCAGCGGTGTTGCTCCGCAATATGGTCTGTATACCGCAGCTATTGCAGGCATTGTTATTGCTCTCACCGGAGGCTCACGTTACAGCGTTTCCGGACCAACCGCTGCTTTTGTCGTGATCCTTTACCCAGTTTCACAGCAATTTGGCCTGAGTGGATTACTAATCGCAACACTCATGTCAGGCATTATTCTGGTCATCATGGGGTTAGCGCGATTAGGCCGGCTTATTGAATACATTCCCTTGTCTGTCACTCTTGGGTTTACTTCCGGTATTGCAATCACTATTGCCACCATGCAGGTGCAAAATTTCTTTGGCCTGACTCTGGAACGTGTACCGGAAAATTATATTAATAAAGTCATGGCGCTCTTTCAGGCTTTCCCTTCTCTACAACTAAGCGATACCCTCATCGGCTTCACAACCTTGCTGGTCTTGATTTTCTGGCCAAAGTTGGGATTAAAGTTACCCGGTCACTTACCCGCCCTGATTGCTGGTACGGGTATTATGGGTCTTATGCACTTACTGGGTCATGATGTGGCAACGATCGGCTCATCATTCAGCTATATGCTGGAAGATGGCACACAAGGTCAGGGTATTCCTCCTATTCTTCCCCAATTCGTTCTGCCGTGGAATTTACCCGATACCCACTCCTTCGATATCAGTTGGAATACAGTATCAGCATTGCTGCCTGCGGCATTCTCGATGGCAATGCTAGGGGCAATTGAATCACTCTTGTGCGCAGTTATTCTGGACGGTATGACCGGAAAAAAACACCATTCCAACAGTGAATTAATTGGTCAAGGCATGGGCAATATTGTCGTTCCCTTCTTTGGGGGGATTACTGCAACAGCGGCTATCGCACGTTCAGCTGCCAATGTGCGCGCAGGTGCCACATCGCCAATTGCCGCAGTTGTTCACTCACTGTTAGTTTTATTGACGCTACTGATCCTCGCCCCCATGCTCTCTTACCTGCCGCTGGCGGCTATGTCAGCAATTTTGCTGATTGTGGCGTGGAATATGAGTGAAGCCCATAAAGTTATAGATTTAATCCGCCGCGCTCCTAGAGATGATATTATCGTCATGCTGTTATGCCTGTCATTAACGGTACTGTTTGATATGGTAGTCGCAATCACTATTGGGATTGTTCTTGCCTCACTCCTATTTATGCGCAAGATTGCCAATATGACTCGGATCAGCGTATCTCCTTTAACAAACAATGATAAAGACCTGCTGATTGTGCGAATTAATGGCCCTCTGTTCTTCGCCGCCGCAGAACGTATTTTTGCGGAGTTAAGAGAAAAAAGTGTGGGCTATAAAACTATTATCATGCAATGGGATGCTATACCCGTATTGGACGCTGGTGGCCTGCACGCCTTTCAGGGATTCGTCCGAGAGACAGGAAAAGAGAAACATATCGTTGTGTGTGATATTCCTTTCCAGCCTTTGAAAACACTGGCAAGAGCTAAAGTCGTGCCTATTGAGGGGCAATTAAGTTTCTATGCTACATTACCTAAAGCGTTGGCAGATATCGAAATAGATTGTAATCCTGGCTGAGTTTAAGTGGGTAATTCACGCCAGTACCTTTATCAGATCAGCATGTTAATCAAAAAGCCGATCTGATAAAGGTACTGGCACTGGATTTAGCTATTATTTGCTGGTATCCAACTCTGGGAGACTTTTCACCACATCATCAATTGCTTTCATCTGCATCAGGAATTGCTCCAGTTTCGCCAGTGGCAACGCAGATGGGCCATCACATCTTGCATTTTCTGGCTCAGGGTGAGCTTCAAGGAACAGACCTGCAATTCCCACGGCCATACCGGCACGGGCCAATTCAGCAACTTGCGCACGACGACCACCGGAAGCAGCGCCAAGCGGGTCACGACACTGCAATGAGTGAGTCACGTCGAAAATGACAGGTAAGCCATTGGTTGCTTGTTTCATCACACCAAAGCCCAGCATATCGACGACCAGATTGTCGTAACCAAAATTGCTGCCCCGATCACACAAGATCACCTGTTCGTTGCCGCCTTCCTTGAATTTTTCAACAATATTTCCCATTTGCCCCGGGCTTACAAACTGAGGTTTTTTAACGTTGATAACTGCACCTGTTTTCGCCATTGCTTCAACCAGATCAGTCTGACGAGCAAGGAACGCAGGAAGCTGAATAACATCAACCACCTCTGCAACAGGTTGTGCTTGTGCGGGTTCATGCACATCAGTGATGATTTTCACGCCGAAAGTCTGTTTCAGTTCCTGAAAAATTTTCATTCCTCCTTCCAACCCCGGCCCACGGTAAGAATGAATAGAAGAACGGTTAGCCTTATCAAAAGAGGCTTTGAATACATAAGGAATGCCCAGTTTTTGTGTTACGGTGACATAATGTTCACAAATACGCATGGCCAAATCCCGTGATTCAAGGACATTCATACCACCAAACAGTACAAAAGGCAGATCATTTGCGACCTTGATGTCACCAATATTAACCACTTTCTGTTGCATGCTTATACCTTCTTGTTGAGGGCAAATAAATTTGCTATATCCATAATAAAATAAATGAGGCACAGAGAACTTTTGTCTTTTTTCATCACAACTTCATAGCTGTGTTGCCTCATAACAAAATTCAATGAAGAACAATCAATCTCCGCTCAATCGAGTGAATCTGCATTTTTATCATTTCTGAGATAGGGTCCTCAGGGCAGTGTTCCACAAAATAACTCAAATCCGAAACAGCAATATGATTGCAATCAAGCTGAGCATAAATCAGCCCTCGGTCACGGATTTCATACGGATCATCGGGGTCAAACATTAGTACGATTTCGCTCGCCCTAAGTGCCAGTTCCATCTTTTTCTCTTCCATCAAGGAAACTTTGATGGTATCGGTGACTTTACGTACGATACTAATGTTATCCGCTTCTTGTAAGTCTTTATTTTCCAAGCAAACAGTTGGACCAATATTGCCTTTCAACCAGACATCGAGTATATGTTCGCTGAGCGTATCGCCATTCATGGGATTAATAAACCATGTTGGCTCATCAACCAAATCCATCTTTAAGATCAACTGGGTCGGGAATATTACCGGCTGTACGGGTAAAGCCAGCATCTGAGCAATGTGTGAAAAAAGTGTTCCAAGTGCCACAGGCGCGCCTTGGCGTGAACGCAGTATACTATCCAACCACAGAGTATCAGACAAACAATACACCCCACTTGCCCCACCAAATTTCCATTCACGATAAAACAGTGTCAGCAATGACTGCACCTTTGCTTTGATATCAGTAATTGAAGAAAGCCTCTGCTGAGCTTCTTCAATCAAAGCAGCTAACTGTTCAGCCACCAATATTTGGGGGAAATCAGGACGAATGGCCTGTGTTACTAGAATAATACCGTCAATCAGGGGAGCATTATTGAATTCATAATTAACTATGGGTTTCATTTTTATTCCATCGACCTATCGTGATACGTTCGTTACCACCATAATCCTGAAAAGTCGCTATCTGCTGATAACCTTTCTCCAAAAATAGATTTCTGACAACGGTTCCCTGTTTCCAGCCATGCTCCAATAATAGCCATCCATTTGCTAACAAGAAATGGTGGGCTTGTTCCACAATTGTTTGCAAATCTGACATACCATTTTGTGCAGCGATCAGTGCAGTGGCCGGTTCAAACCTGACATCCCCTTCGCGCAGATGAGGGTCAGCCTCATCAATATACGGTGGATTGCTGACAATCATATCAAATTGTCGATGTCCAACTTCAGTAAACCACTCACTTTGCAAAAAATTCACATTGTGGAAAGACAGTTTTTCAGCGTTGCGTTTCGCCAATGCCACCGCATCAGGATTAATATCGACCCCTGTTACATGGCAATCACAGCGCTCACTTGCCAGCGCCAGCGCAATTGCACCAGTTCCTGTGCCGAGATCGAGAATCTGCGATGGTGAACCAGGCAATAATTCCAATGCCTTTTCAACCAGACATTCTGTATCTGGGCGTGGGATCAGCGTCGCCGGTGATACTGCCAGGGGTAGTGACCAAAATTCACGCTCCCCTACAATATAAGCAATCGGCTCACCCTGAATGCGGCGAGCCAATAAGCGATCAAGCCGATGGGCTTCCTCCGGTGAGATTAATGTTTCACTGAATGCAATCAAGTAAGTACGGGAACGCCCTGTTACATATTGCAACAAAATTTCTGCATCGCGCTTAGGGCTGTCACTCTCGGTCAATTGCAGGGCCGCATACTGGAGCCAATATTGATAGTTCATCAATCCTGCTCTGACAATGCAGATAACTGATCTGCTTGATATTCTGTAATGATAGGCTGAATAAGCATATCCAGTTTACCTTCCATCACTTCTTCAAGGCGATATAACGTCAGGTTAATGCGGTGATCAGTAACCCGCCCCTGTGGGAAGTTATAAGTCCGGTTGCGATCTGAACGGTCACCAGAGCCAAGCAAATTTCGGCGCTCAGAAGCTTCGGCCTCCTGACGTTTCCGCACTTCAGCAGCACGAATACGCGCAGCAAGCACAGACATCGCTTTGGCTTTATTTTTATGCTGAGAACGCTCATCCTGGCACTCTACGACGATGCCGGTTGGAAGATGGGTAATTCGAATGGCTGAATCTGTGGTATTGACGTGCTGTCCACCCGCTCCAGAAGAGCGATATGTATCAATTTTCAAATCACCGGGGCTGATTTCCGGTAATTCTGCTTCAGGAATCTCCGGCAGAATTGCCACTGTACAGGCAGAAGTGTGAATGCGCCCCTGTGATTCTGTTTCCGGCACACGCTGGACACGATGACCACCTGATTCGAATTTCAGATGACCATAAACGTGTTCACCAGAAACTTTAGCAATGATTTCTTTATATCCACCATGTTCACCTTCATTGGCGCTCATTATCTCAACTTTCCAGCGGCGGGATTCAGCGTAGCGGCTATACATGCGGAATAAATCCCCGGCGAATATTGCTGCTTCATCACCACCGGTTCCTGCACGAACCTCAAGAAAACAGTTGCGCTCATCATCCGGATCTTTCGGCAGCAACAACACCTGTAACTGTTGTTCCAACTCTTCATTACGAATTTTTGCGTCTTTGAGTTCTTCCTGCGCCATTTCCTTCATTTCGGGATCGTCAAGCATCATCTCAGCTGTTTCAATATCATTCTGAATACTTTTCCAGACTTTAAAACAGTGAGTCACATCGGTAAGTTGAGCATATTCTTTTGATAATGCACGGAAACGCTCTTGATCAACGATAACTTCAGCATCACCGAGGTGAGCCAATACTTCTTCATGGCGTTCTTGCAATGCTTCCAATTTAGCGACAATAGAAGGCTTCATTCGTAATATCAGACCTTAATTAGAATAGGATTAGTTATGATCCAGCCCAAGGCTGTCCCGTAATAGATTCAGGCGTTCCAAATCGCCATCACTGGCAGCCTGTTGAAGTGATTTTGTTGGTGTATGGATCAGACGATTGGTCAATTGGTGAGTCAATTGGTTAATGATCTGTTCTGCATCTGCACCCTGCCTTATGGACATCAATGCCTTTGCCGTCATCTCAGCCCTAATTTTCTCTGACTGCTCCCGATATTCGCGGATTGTATTAACAGCCTCTTGGGAACGCAACCAATCCATGAAATGGCTGCTCTCTTGTTGCACAATACCTTCAGCCACAATTGCAGCGGCTTTACGCTGGGCAAGATTTTGTCGAATGATGGCCTGTAAATCGTCCACACTATACAGATAGACATCACTCAATTTTTCAACATCCGGTTCAATATCACGCGGAACAGCTATATCAATCAGGAGCATCGGCTGATTGCGGCGTAATTTCAGTGCCCGTTCAACCATGCCTTTACCGATAATCGGCAGGGGACTGGCAGTGGAACTAATTACAATGTCAGCTTCTGCAAGCCGAGTATCAATATCCGGCAAAGAGATAACTTCCGCATTGACTTCGCTGGCAAGTGCCTGAGCGCGCGCTCTTGTGCGGTTAGCGATCATTATGTGGCGTACTTTGTGCTCTTTAAGGTGACGCGCTACCAGTTCAATGGTTTCCCCTGCGCCCACCAACAGGATGCTCAATTGAGAAAGGGATTCGAAAATCTGCCGGGCAAGTGTACAGGCTGCAAAAGCTACGGAGACAGCATTTGCTCCAATATCTGTTTCTGTTCTGACCCGCTTGGCCACCGAGAAAGATTTTTGGAACAAGCGTTCCAGTTCACCCGACAGAGATCGATAATTCTGCGACTCGGCAAAGGCCTTTTTCACCTGCCCTAAAATCTGCGGTTCTCCCAATACAAGGGAGTCCAAGCCACTCGCAACACGCATCAAATGACTGACAGCATCATTATCCAGATGCCAGTAAAGGCTGGATTTCAGGTCTTCAGGATTGATCTGATGATAACGGCATAGCCAATCAATTAGCTGCTCTTTAAAATTTTCCTGCTGTTCAACACTGAGATATAGCTCTGTGCGGTTGCAAGTTGACAGCACAACGCCACCCCGCACCAGCGGCTGCTGGAGCAAGTCATCAAGCGCAAGCCCTATCGTGTCAGGGGAAAAGACCACCCGCTCACGTAAGGAAACGGGCGCTGTATTATGGTTGATACCGAGTGCTAATAAAGTCATTTTAACTGCGTTGAGTTATCACAGGGATCAAATTCATGATGATATTAATAACTATTCTCATAAACTCACACCCTTCATAAGGACTCTCATTGGCCGAGCATTTTACTTGATGCATCAGTCCAATAAAAGTCAATCGAACGGTTCTGCGTTAATTTATTCGAGAATTTTTGCCAAATTTTCGCTAAATTAGCGTGTTGATTATAGACTTGGATGGCACATCCTATACCCAATGGATTTCAAGTTTCAAACTATCCTATTGCCAAGGGTTATTATATGAAAATATCCTCATTCCTTCGCCTTCTCCCTCTTTCGGGTGTTTTACTGACTGCCTGTACAGTCACTCAGCCCCCTGCGGGTACTGGCTCAGAGGATACCCCACAATGGCATGCCCGTGAACAGCAATTGCAAAAACTGGAGCATTACCAGACCCGTGGTTCATTTGCTTATCTGGCCAATGATAAAAAAGTGTATGCCCGTTTTTTCTGGCAACAATATTCGTCTGATAATTATAAATTGCTACTGTTAAATCCGTTGGGTACAACAGAATTAGAATTGTTCGTCGAGCCAAATATGATTCAACTCACGGACAGCGACGGTAAAAAATATCTCAGTAATGATCCTGAGACCTTAATTTATCAACTTACAGATATGAATATTCCGCTAGATAATCTGAAGAGTTGGATTATTGGCTTACCCGGCGATGCCAATAATTTTCAACTGGATGCAAATTATCTGCTGAAATCCGTGAGTGACCGAAAAAGTGGTGAAGTTTGGCGCGTGAATTATCAAGGATACGATACATCAACAATCCCGGCTTTACCCAATCGGCTTGAACTCACTCAAGGAAAAAACCGCATCAAATTAAAAATGGATAACTGGACGATTCAATAATGACCTTAACCTGGCCCTCTCCGGCAAAATTGAATTTATTTTTATATATCACAGGACGGTGTCCCGATGGCTACCACGAACTGCAAACACTGTTCCAATTTCTGGATTATGGTGATGAAATCACTATAACACCCCGTATGGATAGCCAGATCCAACTGTTGACCCCCGTTGCTGGTGTAGATCATGATGATAATTTAATCGTGCGTGCAGCCCGGTTATTACAAGAATATTTATTACAAAAACATTTATTACAAAAGCATTTATCGCAAGATAGCAGAAAGACATCTCAATTTGAAACCAAACACTTAGGCGCAGATATTCACATTGATAAATGTTTGCCTATGGGTGGAGGTTTAGGCGGAGGTTCTTCCAATGCCGCGACTGTATTGATTGCCCTGAATTATCACTGGAAAGCTAATCTGTCCGATGATGAACTGGCACAGATTGGTATCAGCCTTGGCGCAGATGTTCCTGTATTTGTCAGAGGACATGCTGCGTTTGCTGAAGGAATAGGCGAAAAACTCCAGCCAGCTTCACCAGAAGAAAAATGGTTTTTAGTTGCCCACCCCGGAATTGAGATATCAACCCCGACGATCTTCACAGATCCTGAATTAAAAAGAAATTCGCCGATTCGTTCTTTACCCGCATTATTACAGATACCATTCAAAAATGATTGTGAACCAATCGCAAGAAAACGTTTTCGTGAGGTTGAACAGCTTCTTTTATGGCTGTTACAATACTCCCCGTCACGCCTGACCGGAACTGGTGCATGTGTTTTCGGCGAGTTCGAATCAGAAGCATCGGCCCGTAAGGTGTTAAATCAAGCCCCAGAGTGGATGCAGGGCTTTGTTGCGCGTGGTGTTAACATTTCTCCATTGCATAAATTCCGCTCTGGGATACCCGTGTTATTGAACCAATGAACAATGTTTGTTCGATTGGTCAACAATATCTCTCTGGACGCAAGCCTGAGGTTTATCCCGTGCCCGATATGAAGCTTTTTGCTGGTAATGCTACACCTGAACTAGCACAACGTGTTGCCAACCGCCTGTACACTAGCCTGGGAGACGCTGCCGTTGGTCGTTTTAGCGACGGTGAAGTCAGTGTCCAAATCAATGAAAATGTACGTGGTGGCGATGTTTTCATTATCCAGTCCACCTGTGCACCGACCAACGACAACCTGATGGAATTAGTCGTCATGGTTGATGCTCTACGTCGTGCTTCCGCAGGCCGTATTACTGCTGTTATTCCATACTTCGGTTATGCCCGTCAGGATCGCCGTGTCCGTTCAGCACGTGTACCTATCACAGCCAAAGTTGTTGCTGATTTTTTGTCCAGCGTTGGTGTGGATCGTGTTCTCACGGTAGATCTGCACGCTGAACAGATCCAAGGCTTCTTTGATGTTCCGGTTGATAATGTATTTGGTAGCCCAATCCTTCTGGAAGATATGTTCCAGAAAGGTCTGGAAAACCCGATTGTTGTCTCCCCAGACATTGGTGGTGTTGTTCGTGCCCGTGCGATTGCTAAGCTGCTGAACGATACAGATATGGCTATCATCGATAAACGTCGCCCACGCGCAAACGTTTCTCAGGTTATGCATATCATTGGTGACGTTGCTGGCCGTGATTGCGTTCTGGTTGATGACATGATCGACACTGGTGGTACTCTGTGCAAAGCCGCTGAAGCATTAAAAGAGCGTGGGGCTAAGCGAGTGTTTGCTTATGCAACTCACCCTATTTTCTCTGGTAACGCAGTAGAAAACATCAAGAATTCAGTGATCGATGAATTTATCGTCTGTGACACAATTCCTCTGTCTGACGAAATCAAGGCGCTGAACAAAGTTCGTACTCTGACACTATCTGGCATGCTTGCTGAAGCTATTCGCCGTATCAGCAATGAAGAGTCAATCTCTGCCATGTTTGAACACTAATGCTTGAGAGTCTTAGTGCAAATATTAAGCACAAACTTATTCAAGTGATTAAATAAATCATTGTCTGAAAAACCCCGTTGATACATCCGCACAGCGGGGTTTTTCAGTTTATTTAACAAACACCATTAATAATTTCGTAAAAAATAAATAACATTTTTTAATATTTTTCTTATATACACAATGGATTTCAAGTTGCATCGCGACGGCAAGAGAGCAAATCCCCGGGAGCATAGATAACTATGTGAACGGGGTGAGCGAGCGCAGCCAACAAAGAGGCAGTTTGAAAGACGAAGTGTATAAAATAATTATTAATATCAATTTGTTAAATCAGTTTATGTGAATTATTTCCACTCAGATACTCTGCTTTATTTATAAACAAATAAAAATTCATATTCTATAAGAATAATATTTCATTTGGTCCGTCCAGTATCACAATTCTCTGACAATACTGGTGTCAGTACTGGCATCATTGAAAGGTTGCTGCTAACCTGTGGTGCAATTAATGACGGTAGGTTTTTATTTTCTTATGTCATAGTGCAGCATAGTGCAGTATGGATAAATAAGTATTATTTCCAACCTGAAAAAATAAACTTTACTAATAAATAAGCTATCGCTACCTAAATTTAAGGCGGGCTTTTTCTGGCCTAAATTTAGCCAGGGCCGTATCTTATCAGATTATTTCAAGGGGAACTTTTAAAAATGAACATACTAACATCACATTGTATATAAAAAATTCAAATCAGTATGGAAGAACGCCGACAGGAAACCATACTTAATCGACAGCAGTAATTATTAATAAGTTAGCAGTCTGATATAAATTTATTTCGAATATTCAATACATCAGCACCACCCCATTTTATCAATGGAGGCACCGCCGGATGCTGTTTATGCAAAAGCAATATGCTGATCAAAATTAAGAAAAATTATTTTTAAGGAGATTGCCAATGAAAAAAGCATTTTTATTCACACCTGCACTATTAGCTCTGTCGATCAATGCCATTTCTACCGCTAACGCCTATGACAAAGTTTATGTCTTTGGAGATAGTTTGAGTGATGGCGGGAATAAAGGAAGATTTACCACAGATGGCGCGACAAGCCAGTTATATAACGAATACCTTGCGCAACGCATGACTCGCAGCGATTTAACACCTTCTGGTAAGGGTGGCACTAATTATGCTGAAGGTGGTGCAGCTGCATTAGCGCAATATAGTCAATTTGGCTTTAGTACACAAAAGCAGGTAAATGATTATCTGAGTTCCCGTAACAACCGTGCAAATTCTAATGGCGTGTATATTCATTGGGTCGGCGGTAACGACCTTGCCACAGCTTTAATGGCTGGCGCAAAAAAAACAGCAGAAACTAAAAATCCAGAAAAAGGTAAAGAAGTTGCCTATGGTATTGCTCAAGACAGCGCTACCGCAGCTTCTGATCAAATAAACTCACTTGTCAAAGCAGGTGCAGGATTAATTATTGCACCGACTGTTCCTGACGTGAGCACGACTCCCAGGTTGCTAGAAACACTACTCAAAACAGGATTGGAAGGTAAAAAAGTCCCTAAATCTACAATCGATAATATTTTAAAACAAGTCCACCAAGGACTAAACAAGAATGAAATTTCTAACACTCAAGCTCGCGATTTTGCTCTCAAAAAAGTTTTTCATGACTTAGCCATGAAAGCTGAAGCATTGCTCCCTGGAGTATCAGCTAAAGAAATTGAAAAAGAGCTTACAGAGAGCTATGAAAAAGAAAGTCAAAGTGCTTCAAACCTCACCGATCTCTATAACGACTTAGTCGATAAAAAAATCAGCGAAAGTGGTGGCAATATCTTGCGTGCTGATATTAATGGTCTGCTAAAAGAAGCTATGGAAGACTCAACCAGATATGGTATTGATAATACACTGGGTTATGCCTGCCCATATGGTATGAGCGCAGCTGAATGCACCGACAAAAAACCTGGATTCACCGGAGACAAAGAATTCTTATTCTCCGATAATTTTCACCCAACCCCATTGGAGCATAAAATTATCGGCCAATACATTGACTCTATCTATAATGCCCCATTACAGGTAATGGCACTGAACCAAGTCAACCGCGCACCCGTGAAAAGTGCTCTCTCCTCCCTTGATGGTCACTTGCAGCAACTGCGCAATGGCGGCAATGGACAAGGTAAATTTGGTGTTTTCGGTGGCTACACTGGCAGCCAGAATAAAACCTTCACATTGGGAGGGGATTATCAATTGATAGATAATTTGTTGTTGGGTGCAATGTACTCTAACTATAAAGACGAACGTACTCCAGTGGCTAACTTCTCTTATGAAGGACGCGGTCATGTGTTTACAGCGTATGCGCTGTGGAATTATTACAACAACGGCTGGCTGAGTGGCGATGTTCACTATTCACACACCAATTATGACAGTCTGACCCGTAGCATTCAGCTTGGTGAATACACTCGCAGAGAAACCGGCTCTACCACAGGTAAACAACGGGGAGCGCGTATTACCGCAGGTTGGGATATCCCTGTCACGAATTACCTGACCACCAGCCCAATCGTTCAATATGCCTGGGATAAAGGTGATGTCGATGGTTACCGTGAATCCGGTAATAACAGCTCCTCCATGCACTTTGGTAATCAAAATTACAGCTCCAAGGTTGGAACTCTGGGATGGCGGGTAGACACTAAACTGGGTCGCTTCAATCCTTACGCCTCTGTCCAGTTTAACCATCAATTTGATGACACACACTATAAATTGAGCGGCGCGATTAATAGCTCCAGAACCTCTTTTGTGCAGGAAAGTGGAAAACAGAACACCAATTGGCGCCAGTATACTGTTGGTGTGAACGCAAACCTGATCAATAACGTGCGAGGCTTTGCATCCGTGACCCGTAATGACGGCAATGCTCAAGATCCTAACTACAATTTCAGTTTAGGGATCAACGCCAGCTTTTAATTCTGTATAAATATACTACCTAAAAACAGAAATAGAACTATTAATCGAAATGTAAGGCATGACTATTAATGCCTTGCATTTTTTTGTCTCTTCTCTACTCAATATTCAAATGAGCACATTAACACCACGTTGAGTCCTCATATATATAGCCTAACGATTTCGCGCGTAACTATAATTTTAATTTCGGTTTGAATGTCAAATTTTGATAAGATCAATTCAAGATAAAAATTAGAAAATGTACAAAAAGAAAAGCAATTAAGGCGGTAATTTTTTTATCACCTTAATTAAATTAGTTGCTTTTTATACCCATTGGATTTCAAGATGCAGCGCGACGGCGAGGAACGAATCCCCTGGAGCATAGCTAACTATGTAACTGGGGTGAGTGAGCGCAGCCAACAAAGCTGCAACTTGAAAGACGACAGGTATAATATATTAATCATGGGAGTCTATGTTTTTTGCGACGATAACGTTCATCGTAATTTTTTAACCACCAATACTTATCAGCCACTTGTTCCCGTCCACCAATACTGGCTCCTGCCAACCAAATTAATGCCCCCACAAACAGCCCCATTAATGCAACGCCCGTCAATATTTCAGACAACTCCAAATTAAAGACATGACCGAGCAATACATAGGCCAAACTAATAAACATTGCAGCCATTCCCAACCCCATGAGAATGTTACCAAAGATAAAAGCCTTTTTACGTTTCATAAACAACCTCCAATACTTTTTGCGAACGCAATTTGCAAACCCAACGAACTAAAAAGCACGAAAGTAGATAGCTTTCTTTGTATTAATTATAGACTTAATTTTTCAAAGGTTATTGAGGTGACGATCACAATCCGTACAAACTTTAACCTAATTTTTTACATTATGTCGGAATAATATTTATTAATAGTTTGTATTTATCCAAGTAACGGTAGCATGATGAGTATACACTTCGTCTTTCAAACTGCCTCTTTGTTGGCGGCGCTCGCTCACCCTGGTCACATAGTTATCTATGCTCCCGGGGATTTGCTCTCTTGCCGTCGCGATGCAACTTGAAATCCATTGGGTATATATCCTTCAAATTATGCCTTTGTTTTCTGCCTCTAAAAAAATAAAACACATAATGAGTTTTGTACTCAGGCCTTGAGATAGGTAAACTAAGGCCCTTTTTTGTTTTATTGCCAATAAGCGAACCAAAACTGTGAGTAACATAAAATTAATCGTTGGCTTGGCAAACCCTGGAGCTGAATATGTACAGACCAGACATAACGCCGGGGCATGGTTTGTTGATTCATTAGCACAACGCTATAACCAATCTCTAAAAGAAGAAAGTAAATTTTTTGGCTATACCGCCCGTATCAATATAAATGGGCAAGACATCCGCCTGCTGATACCAGCCACTTTCATGAATCTCAGTGGTAAATCTGTCCTTGCCCTTGCCGGGTTCTATCGCATCCAACCGGACGAGATTCTGGTAGCACACGATGAATTGGATCTACCGCCTGGTGTGGCAAAAATGAAGTTAGGCGGCAGCAATGGCGGTCATAACGGCCTGAAAGACATTCAGAACAAATTCAGCAATAACCCTAACTTTCATCGCCTGCGCATTGGTATTGGCCATCCGGGTGATAAAAATAAAGTTGTGGGATTCGTACTCGGCAAGCCACCTGCCAGTGAGCAAAATCTGATTGACGATGCCATTGATGAAGCATTGCGCTGCACTGATATTCTGGTTAAAGATGGCATGAGCAAGGCAATTAATCGTTTACACGCATTTAAAGCCAGCGCCTGACTGGGAGTACGTGGCGCAGCGAGTTATTGCATGTATAATAGCGCCAATTTTGTGTAACTCACCAACAAGCCTATTGCTCGTTGGTTTATAAGTGATTTAAGGTGATAAATATATGGGATTCAAATGCGGTATCGTTGGCCTGCCTAACGTTGGGAAATCTACATTATTCAATGCGCTGACCAAAGCAGGTATCGAAGCAGCAAACTTCCCGTTCTGCACTATCGAGCCAAACACTGGTGTTGTGCCGATGCCAGACTCACGTCTTGACCAATTGGCTGAAATCGTCAAGCCACAACGTATACTGCCGACTACAATGGAGTTTGTGGATATTGCTGGTCTGGTAAAAGGCGCTTCAAAAGGTGAAGGCTTGGGTAACCAATTCCTGACCAACATCCGTGAAACAGAAGCAATCGGCCATGTTGTGCGTTGCTTTGAAAACGACAACATCATCCATGTTTCAGGTCAGGTTGACCCTGCTGCTGATATTGACATTATCAATACTGAGCTGGCTCTGTCGGATCTGGATACCTGCGAACGCGCTATTCAGCGTGTACAGAAAAAAGCCAAAGGTGGTGATAAAGATGCTAAAGCAGAACTGGAAGCTTTAGAAAAATGCCTTCCCCACCTCGAACAAGCGGGTATGCTGCGTGCTTTAAACCTGAGTGCAGAAGAAAAAGCAGTTATTCGCTACCTGAGTTTCCTGACGCTGAAACCAACCATGTACATTGCTAACGTCAATGAAGGTGGTTTCGAGAATAACCCATACCTTGACACTGTTCGTGCCATCGCAGAAAAAGAAGGTTCTGTCGTTGTTCCTGTTTGCGCTGCGATTGAAGCCGATATTGCAGAACTGGAAGATGCCGACCGCGAAGAATTCATGGCTGAACTGGGTCTGGAAGAACCGGGGTTGAATCGTGTTATTCGTGCGGGCTATGAGCTGCTGAACCTGCAAACTTACTTCACCGCCGGTGTAAAAGAAGTGCGTGCCTGGACAATCCCTGTAGGCGCTACGGCTCCGCAAGCAGCGGGTAAAATTCATACTGACTTTGAAAAAGGCTTTATCCGTGCCCAAACCATCGCGTTTGAAGATTTCATCACTTACAAAGGTGAACAAGGTGCGAAAGAAGCAGGTAAAATGCGTGCAGAAGGGAAAGATTATATCGTCAAAGATGGCGATGTGATGAACTTCTTATTTAACGTCTGACTTTTATACCCAATGGATTTCAAGATGCAGCGCGACGGCAAGGGAATGAATCCCCAAGAGCATAGCTAACTATGTAACTGGGGTGAGTGAGCGCAGCCAACAAAGCTGCAACTTGAAAGACGACGGGTATATGTCTCAGGCATCTAACGATGCCTTATAATTAGCAGAAAATTCATTAAAATCCACGTAATTCAACGTGGATTTTAACTTTCAGTAGCTTTTTTATATAAAAACCTCAGAGATACATCATTGTTATTTTATAAACAAATCATAAATGCATTGGACAAATAGATAGCCAAAATATAGAACACTTGCAAGAATAATCACGTTCAATTCTGATATTGAACATGTTGTAAACGTCGATATATTTATCCATTATGAATAAATGAAATATTGAAACATGAATAGAAAATCAGTTGCTTTTATATTGTCATGAATCTATCACTGTTAACATCACAGAGTGAATTTCATGAATGCAGCCAACAAGGCTGGAAAACGACAAGTACTTTTATTTACACACATAAAGAAGGTATGAAATTATGAACAAAAAATTAGTTGCTTGTATATTAACCTTTATTATCGGAACAACTGTTACTGCTAATGCCTCAGCTTTTGCTTGTAATATCTTTGGTCCCTCAGCCAAACAAATCTGCTTAGGGGGCTGCGATTTGCTATCAGATAAGGGTTTCTTAGGTTTCCTCAAAAAAGCCTGTATATAATCAACATCCAGTGTATTTAAAATATAAATTCTGTTTCATCAATGATTGTATAAAATAAATCTGCATATCAGGCACGTAACCATGAAAATCGCTTTTAATAGTCTTAATGTAACAATCATTGGTGAACTGTTTGTGTTTAATGCTTATTTATGATTATTGATTTATAATTTAAACTGGATTCTTAAAGTAAAGAGTTTTAAACTAAATTATGATTAATGGTTTAGTTTATTAAATTATAATAGCGGGAGTTTTTACTGCGTTACTGTCCAAGCATGTAATCAAAACTCCCACTATTATTTATTATTATCTGTTCGCATTTATTGTGTTTTTTTTACCAACTAAATTGAATACTTTATCCTTCCAAAGATTTGGATAAATTAACCCTTAAATCAAATTCGAGAGGCATTTAGCCTCTCCTGTCGTTTCCTATACTTAGCTTATGACAAATCTGGAATCAGGTAACAAAAGCGGCTGTTCAACCTTGGCAGATTGAAGACTTTGCAGCGGGTTCCCCTGAACACTACCAGAATCACGAAATGAAGCCATTGCTTCAATCAGATTTGCCGGGTTAAGGCCTTCCGTCTCTGAGACAGTAGTGACTGTATGAGCCTCAATGGCTGGTTGCCTGCTGGCCCAGGATAAATCCATCAGTACGCTATTAGTGTCCCCCTGTTTGCTAATGCTCTCGACTAGGCTCTCCACGTCAAGCATCGGAGAACCCTTCCCCAGATTGATATTCAGATGATTATGGACTTTGGCCTGACTACCAAATACCTGACGCACCACTAATGCCGTTCCGTTGCCAGAGTCGGTCAACATCAGATCATTATCGTGCCGGCTCACCAGAATGCTCTCCGGATTGGTTATCGGTAAGATCAGACGATCCAAAGCCCAATTCTGATCGTTATTATCGATAATCACCGTACGATAGTGGTCCCACATCTCCTTACTGAGTTGATAAGTGTCGTTATTGGCTCCACCATACAGTACCAGACTATCAACACCGTCAAGGATTGGTGGCGTAAGAATGTCATTGTCCTCTCCTCCCTGAAGCAACAAAGATGAATTAATTCGCTTCACCCCATTAATTTTATTGAGTATCTCACCTCTGTCATTATTGAGCTGGTACAGTTGCTGAGTTGCCTGGTCATACACATACGCCACCTTATTTTTTGCATTGATTCCGACAAAACTAAGATGGTCCGAGGCTGGAATTCCATTGCCTGCAAATATCTGACCGCTGTCAACATCAAACCAACTTGGTATACTGCTACTCTGCAAGGTCAGCACCCCTTCGACATGCCACTGATCGGCAAGTTTAGTGAGTGCCTGTTGCCGGCCGGTCACGTTGTTCTGCTGCCATTCTTTGTCAACACCCACTAACTGTAACTTGCCATTATTGGACCGCAACAAAATCTCGCCCTTGGTTGTGATCAGGCGCATGCCAACATCAACCAGCTGTACTTCTTTGAGAGACAACTCAGGGGTCAATTCACTGGCAACAGGAAGTTGTGCCGAGGTGTCAAGCACATGGTCGGAGCCAAAGGTGGCAACCAACGCATTCGCAGGAATCGCGGGCTGGAGATATAATTTACCGCTTTCAGGCTCAAAGAGCCGTGCGGAAGTGCCGCCCGTTTCGAACCCCAGAAACTGTAATGACTTACCCTGTAATGCCGCTGAAGCCACTACCACCTGTCCGTTGTGATACCATACCGGCAGTTGGCTATTGCCATCAGAGCCTTTAACTCCAAACACTGCCAAGGTAGCCCCGCTGCCAGTAACGCTGGCCAGATCCTGCCACCAGTGAGCACGTCCCTTGAGCCAATGCTCATTAACTGCTTCATAGTTAAGCTGTCCCAGAGCATTGAGTTGAGCCACACGCCCATCCTTAGTGATGGCAAGCAAGCTACCATTCAGGTTGACCACGTTGGCCAATGGTGGAGTACTGACGCACAATGCGGTGGGATGGCTGGCGTCAAGAACAGTCTGCCCGGGGCCTTCCTGACGGAAAAGAACCTTATGTTTATTACTGTAGAAGAAGAACACTTCTTTACCAGAGAGGTCGGAAATACTGCCCGCTAACACCAGATCGGCCGGCATCTGCCAGGCGGGGCCGGTTTCTTTATATGCTTCGGAGTACAAGGTATGATCTGCTGGCGGCTCCAGATTCGGCTTGATCAACGTCCCATCGTTGGTACGTATCCAGTAGCGGTGCGCCACACCAGCCGTATCCATACCAAACACCGTGATCAGGTCCGCACTAGTCGGTTGAATCTGTCGTGCATCCAAGGTATACATTGATGTCCCATTCTGGATGCTATTGTTCTCGTAGCCCTGGAGTATCGCCCCAAGCACATCACCCTGTCGGTCGGTGTTTGCCAAATGCTGGAGCAACTCATCATCACCCACCGCACTGACTAATTCCATTCGGTTATCAATGATCCGATAACCCAGCTCAGCTTCTCGCGCTTTCAGCCGATAATTGCGCGCCAGATAAACAGCATCCCCTTCTTGCCATAGTCGACTGATCTTGCCCGCATTATGGTTGAACCACGGCATAAACTGCGCATCAACCTGCCCGGTGGCGATGTCTACCCGCCACGCCGCCGCGTTATCGGCGTCGTAGAAATAGGCGTGGTCGTCCATCACTGCACCCAGTTGGGCGTGTTTAGCCTGTTCGAGGGGAGTATCGGTGAATATCATCCGCTCCCAGGCAACGTCGTAAAAGGCTTGACCAACATTGCGCCCGTTGTAGTTGTAGTTCTCCACCACCACATATTGCCCGTGCAACTGGTGCGCTTTGGCCAGATCTTTCAAATGTTGCTCGATTTGCTGACCGGATACTTGCCACTTGCTCGCATCCTCTTTCACCACATCAGCTGTCAGTTTGGAGAAGTTGATTTCGCGCATCTCGTTTTTGCTGTTGACCACCAGCACCTGTCCGTTCTGGGATGGGTCTAGTTCCACCACGACCCCACCGATTTCCACTACCATTACACCGCTTTTCGGTGGTTTTTTTGGGAAGTTGATAGTGCCGTTATCGAGTGAGCTGCTATCAATGATCCAGCGTGATGGTTTATTGCCACTGCCGTCCGGTTTGAGAACGTCGCTCATGAGCTTCACGCTGGTGCCTTCGTTCAACCCGATCAGATACTCGCCACCTGCGCCTTTGATCTCGTAATGCAGGTAGCCGTGCAGCTCCTTAGGTAGTTCTGGCACTATCAGTTTCCTGCTGCTCTGGTCAAGTATGACTTCAATAGGTGTTGCGACATACTCTTGATGAATCCTGCGGATCGTAACCTCGCCCGGAAAAATGTAAAAATCATAGTCGAAGCCCTTACTCTCTTCGAGCCTGCGGATTACATCGAAACCGGTATCATGGCGTGTAGTTGCGCCCGGTAACTGCATATATTCGTATTTAATAAAGGACTTGGGTGTGCCCGGCAAAATCAGCACGTTGCTGTCACTGTACTCGAGATCACGGGAAGCCTTTTCATAACCGATCCCGCTGCGTACCTCAATTGCCTGGCTGCGATCGTGCACCATCCTTGGAAAATCGCCGATCCAGAAGAAATAATTGATTTTCCCTGAGCCTGTAGAGCCAGAATGGGTACGATAGATGTACTGACTATCGAAGTCGATCTGATGATTACGCAGATCAAGAGTTTTGATCACCGCACCCGGCAGGGGCACCAGCACCTTATTCTCGTTGTCATACTTATAGCCATTACCCTTGTAGGCATTGTCGAGCATGTCAAAATAGAGGCCCACATTCTTGGCATTATTAGCGACCGCACTAAAGGCTTGAGCCAATGCGGTAAAGCCCACGGCCAATCCGCCGAGGAGTACCCCAGCACCACCGAGGACTGCCGCGGCCGTTGAGGCACCGACCAATCCGGCACCTGCCCCGGCAGCACCGGTAACAAAGCTGGCCGAATCAAACGCCAGTTGAGTCCCGAATACCGCTTTCTGTGTGTCAGTTTCGGCATGGGCGAGTTCATAGACGTCCAACCCAATAGAGGCTACACCAAAAAGCAAGCCTATGCCTTCGTTGGCGGTATGGGCCAGCGCTGAAGAAAACTCCTTGAGTGAAGTTTCGGCAGCCACCATTTCGCCGCGCAATGCTGTACGCACCAGCTCGGTAACTTTAACCACATCGTTTACGCTACTGTGTGCCATTTGAGCGTAGTTGAGGTAACTGTGGATCTTGAGTGCAGCGGCCAGGTCAGGTGAAGAAATCCCATGTGCCGCATCGTTGCGGTTTTTGTTGGCAAACCACTGGATCAGTGTCTGTACCGCAAACCCAGCGTTGAGCCCATCAACCGGCGCTGCTTCGCCGACACCACCATTGTGCCGTATCTGGCCACGTTCAAGGGTGAAGTGCTGATTCAGGGTGTGCATATGCTCATCAATAAAATGGCGAAATTTGACAAAGGTGTCATCCTTGCTACTTATCCACTTATCCTCAAGGGTATCGCGATTGATGAACTGGACGCGGTAGTCGCCTTCACTCTGTTCCTTAATATTGTCAAACACCGGTATCCAACGCTGGTCAAGCTTGTTTTCCCGGGCAAGATCTGTAATGGCTTTGTCAAATCTTGCTCCCCACTGCTCAGCATCAAGGGTAGCCAAGGCAGTGCGTGTCTGAGCATCCCCGGCAATCTTCTCTTGGGCATTGACTGTTTTCTTGACCCACTGCCGTTGTTCTATAACCGTGGCCAGTTCATCGGGACGGGTCAAGTCAGCCACATTCAAGCCATTGCCCACCGGTATTTTTGCCATCTTGACAGGGTCGATCTCCACCAGGTTGAAGGTGGGGGTCAACTTGCTGCCAAGTGAACCATAATGAACGGCCAGTTTGCGTCCCACTAAGTGTTTTTCCATGGCACTGGAGAAATTTTTCGTGCTATCAAACGCAAAAATTCCGAAATTTGGATCATAGAAATAGTATCGACGCCCTTCCGCTCCAACAATAACTCCCACCATCATTGAGTGATTCCGGGTATTGATAGCAAATGTCGAGGTGCCAGCCGATTCTCTCAGCAGGGAAACAGCCTCGGATAATGTAACCTGCCCTCGTACCGTTGATGCCTGTACAGCCTCAACATTGGAGTGCAATTTTACCAGACTGTTTTTTAGCAGTGTGGAACTGCCCGCCTGAGGGGAAGCGGCGGCAAAGAAGAGTTTTTCCACCAGACTGTTGATTCCCGCCTCACCATTGCTGGCGAGCGCCACCGCCATAGCCCTGACCAAGGGATAGCAACGGCCGCCTGAGACGTCTCCGACCAATGACAGATAGAAATCTTGTGGCACCAGGTGGCTGGAAATACTTCCGGTACGTTGAAAATCTTCGCTGAATACCGCTGACTGCTTCAGTACTTGATCAATGTATTCAGCTTGACTCGCTTCAGTGATGCGACTGATTAAAGCGCCTCGTTGCTGATGAGTTAGTTGGCCCCCCAAAAACAGACTTTTCATCTCCAGAGCCGACATCCTGTCGTTAAAACCTGGAATGCTGACATCCTGAAAGTTTCGCAAGCCATCAGTCAACTCAGTATTCGCTTCCCTTCTCTGATAAGCTTCAGCGATAGCATAACGTTCGCCCAAGCTGAGGTTGCGCTCCTGACCGCCGCCCTGAATAGCTGTATCATTAATCTGCAACACGGCATCTATACTGTTCTTGGATTTAATCTGCTGCCATAACCAGCTTTGTTCGACAGAGAACACTTCACACAAAATTGAATCGTATTGCTCCTTGTAGAACTCCAGCGTAATATCGAACTGTTTTATCTGTTGATCAATCAGGGCAAGTTGAGAGCTTTTTCTGGTGCTGTTTCGGATATTATACAGTTTGTTTCGTTTGTCCACCAATGGCTGAGTCTCTGCCGTGATCTTGGCTTGAACCTCGTCACGCAACTCAATCCACGCTGCAATAGCCGGGTGATGAGGAGAAAACTCCTCCCCTTTATATATACCATCAGAGACCCCTTCGACTGGTATTCCGAACTGGGTAGCGACTTTTTTGAGTTTTTGGTGAATTTTTTCACGGTAATCAGTGAATTGGGTCTGATTATTCTCAGTCACTTGGCTATTAGCGACCTGAACCGCTATGGGTTCCTCGCCACTGCGTAGCTTCGGCCAGAGCATATGACCGTCTCGCTGATACTCCTGACGCTGGAACACCAGTTGCCATTCACCATTGACGTATTGCATGTAAGCCGCAGCAAGACCTTCAGCAGTACCTGCTACTTGATAATCCTTATAGTCCACTGCCATGACCACATTGTCATACAGCAACGAACTGTTAACCCGACCATCATGGTAGACTCGATAAGTATTGTCATCAAGGTTGGTCACCACAATTGAACATCCCGACAATGACCCGGTGAACAGAAAACTTCCCGGAACCGCCTGCTTAGGAATATCCACATAGGCAGGCAACGCATTAGCTTGATTTGCACCGTTGTAACCGAGGAAATATGCCGGCACGGTCTTCGCGTCATCCTCAGAGAGATCACTCGTGCTTAGGTCAGTGTATTCGACTTCGTATAAACCTGTCTTAACCTTTACCAACTGAGCACGTCCCTCTGCCGGCAGTCTCCCCGCCCTGGTTAATGTTTCTACACTGATGGTGTTGGATTTAGCGAACGAAATTGGATCGATGGCAAGCTGTTGAATATCGGCACTGCCTTGGCGGGGTTCAGTTCCATCCCCCATAGGCACGAGCCTCCCCTTAAGCTCACGATCCCGTACCGCTTGTGCCAGCAATGCTGGGTTGGATACATCATATCCTCGCTTCTGCAAGATTCTCGTCAGGGTCTTCTCAATCGGAGTACCGGTGAGCAAGGACTCTGTACCTGCCACCGCGATCAGCTGTGCCCGGGATTGACCATGACTGCTCGATTCACCTTCAACTGTTTCAGAATAGGCAATACCTTTGCCTACGAGATACATGCCAGTCGGAATATGTTTGGTAAAGGCTGTCGCAGGCAGTAATTCATTGAGCTTACGACCAATATCATGAGCATGCTCGATCCCTGCACGGGAAAGATAAATCACAGCCTGGTCGGTACGGCGGCCCAGATTCTTTGGTCCCATAATTTTGGCCTGTTCCAGCCAACCGCGATTATCATCATTGAACAACTGAGTCAACGCACTGGCAAGCGAATTGAAATGAGCCTTGTCAACGTTGACAGTTAGCCTCGCACCAGTCCGGGATCGAGTACTATGGCGTTGTTTGAAATCTTTGGGAAGCACTCGGAAAGCATCGGCAGTGCCCAGGACAGTATCAGTTTGAGAAAACAGAGCTGTCTTCTCGCTGCCTTGTACCAAAATATCGACAGTCGGGGTACGTTCCGCCAGTGCTTTGATATAATTGACAAAGAGTTGTTGTTCGTCTTCATTTAGACCGCTGATACCAACTGGCTTGTCATTGCTATAGCGCATATAAGCGTCTTTCTCCAACATCTGCTCCAGCATTTTTTGCTTGCTGATCAGATTAGGGGTCCACTTGTTATCACTTTCTTTGAACCCTCGCTTAATAGCTTGGATCAACGCCTTGATATCCGGTTTCCGCTGCGCCTCTTTAAAAGTCTCCCGTGCTAACACAAGCAGAGATTGGTAGCTATTATTGGTATTGGGCATGATAATTCTCCTTAAAAAAATCCTACTGTCCAATTGATAAACTCTACGGGTTACAACACATTAAGTAGGATTATGACAAGTTCTTCAGCCCGTCTGGGCGAGAACTCAATCCTTCATCTGCAAAGCCCATAGCTGGGCTGCGAACCCACCTAAAGTGAATAGTTAGAAATAAGACGTACTAATAAAAGGGTAATGACCCATATTGAGATCAGAAGATTTAAGTCGGAAACTGCTCTCATATGATTGATTACCCGCATTCCCTTAAAATCATGTGACATAAATTACCCAAATCTTCCATTGCCAAAGCTTGCTCTTCATTCCATGCAAACGAAGTATTCAAGCGGAAAGCGTGATCAAATTGAGAACTGGTAGAAAACATGCTACCCGGCGCAATGCTAATATTTTTCGCTAACGCCAGCTGATGTAACCGATTAGCATTGAAAGGCGGCTCAAATTCCAGCCAAAGGAAATAACCTCCACGGGCACTATTCACTTTCACAGATTGAGGGAAATATTCACGGATTGCCCGTAGTATCTGACTTTGTCGCTGTTCCAATTGGCGTCGCAAGCGCCGCAGGTGATTGTCATATCCCCCCTGAGCCAGATAATCCGCAATTGCCAACTGTGTTGGCGTACTGGCAGACACCGTACTCATCATCTGTAATTGCTGAATTTTCTGCGCATGTTTTCCCGCTGCTACCCAACCGACCCGATACCCCGGCGCAAGGCATTTTGAAAATGATGAGCAATGCATGAAATTATTTGTTGTATCCCATGATTTTATCGGCGCAGGAGGCTCTTGTTCGAAATACAATTCACCATATACATCATCCTCAATCAAAGCAATTTGGTTCTGATTCAGAATCTCTACCAGCCGTTGTTTATTTTCAGAAGACATTGTGCAGCACAGTGGATTTTGATAGCGCGACATCAACCAACACGCTTTGATCGGGTATTTTTGTACAATCTCTTCCAATGTATCCAAATCAATGCCTGTCTGCGGATCAGTCTTGATGGCGATCGCTTTCAAACGTAACCGTTCTATCGCCTGCAATGCACCATAAAAAGCCGGTGATTCAATCACCGCCCAATCCCCAGGAGAAGTGACGGATTGCAGGCTGAAACTTAATGATTCCATAGCACCCGCAGTAATGACGATTTCATCCGGCGAAATATGGATGCCGTGGGAAGCATAGCGACGGGATATATTCCGCCGTAATTTTTCATTACCGGGCGGAAGATTTGCCAGCGAATTGTGTGGAACAAAACGACGGGCGACTGAAGCCAGTGTTTTTGACAATTTAGGGTCTGACAATAAAGAAGGATCGGGAAATGCCGAACCGAAAGGAATAATTTGCGGATCTTTACATGCCTGTAAAACATCAAAAATTGAAGCACTAATCTCTACACTCTCGCTTAAATTCAGCCCTTTCCCCCCTTTTGCCGCCGCAAAAGGTTTTAAGCGAGTGGCAACATAATACCCTGATTGAGGACGTGCTACGATCCACCCCTGACTTTCCAGTAGTTGATAAGCTTGCAGCACCGTCATCAGACTCAGACCTGACGATTTAACCGACTCTCTCAATGATGGCAACCTGTCACCAACTTGCCATATATCGTCTTCTATTTGTTGGCGGATCACTCCCGCTAATTGTTCATAACGCGTCATAAGCCCGGCCTTTGCTTAAATTGTTATAGTTATATTTCAATTAAGATTAAAAAACATAAAAAAAGCGGAACCGAAATTGAGATTCAGTCCCACTTTAATTAATAGTGTTAATTTTTACTGAAACATTTTTTAACTTTTCATTGATAATATAGTGAATAATAATCACAAAAAGCCAAGCATTCTCCCTTCTCATTACTTCTTGCAATTACCTGCCAAATGATATCCTGTTTTTCTGGCTTCGGCTTCAGAGCGAAAATAAACAGCATTCTTATCTGCCACTATTTTATAACCAGAGCAGTGTTCAAAATGATAAATCTGGCTATTCTTATTTCCTTTTATCGTCTCACCGTGCACTGTTTTTGATGCAATTTTTTTACTTGGTGTCGAATTGTTCTCAGCATGCAGATTATTCAGCTTTGAAGCACTCTTTTGAGACACCAAACTCTTTTGAGCCACCAAACCCTGAACTGAATTTTTGTGTCTCACTTCCCACTTCTTACTGCCAGTCACAAATGGGTTATGGTGCCCCATAGACCGGGCAATTCGGTTATCCCTCTTACGCTCCCAGGCATCCACAGGATACTGACTATCCCATGCCATCATCAATTGTTGTTGCCGACGTGACATTGTAAGGTTATAACGATCATGCATATAAAAGTTGATTCTGGCTACCATACCTTTCACTCTGTCGCGGGGCTCAAACAAGCGTGATTTAAAATCCACCTTACTGCTACATGCCCCATACATATTAGGTATATTTCTGGCAACCATTCCATAACCAAAATTACTGCGATCACTATTAACTTCACCAATGGATGGCGCTAAATTATGCATATCCGATTCAATCACGCGGAACCCCGGATCTGTATCAACACAGTTTTTCCGTCCGCCGTTTTGCCAACATTGACGTTGATGACCGAATACCCATGCCGGAACTATATGTTCCCATTCAATGCGCTCTGCTCTTGTTTGCTGTGACCTTACATGGTAGCCACAAGAAGCCAAATTAACACGCCCGCCGCTTTTACCAACCCATTGCCAATCACAACCACAATACAATGTACCTGAACCTGATTTCGTTTGATCACCATAGACATTTTTTCTTGATTCAACTTTGGCTTGCTCGAAGTTAACTGGAGCATTCCATGCATTGAAAGATACGGCTAATCCGAAGACCAAAAGATAACATGCCCAAAGGCTAATTTTACTATTCAAAATAATAATACCTATTTATTGTACATAACATCCTTCTATTATCCTGCAATGACAAATCCCCAGTCACATAGTTCACTGTACCCGTCGTCTTTCAAGTTGCAGCTTTGTTGGCTGCGCTCACTCACCCCAGTCACATATTAGCTATGCTCCTGGGACTCATTCCCTTGCCGTCGCGCTGCATCTTGAAATCCATTGGGTATATATGACTGGAGATTAATTCACTTTTTGTCACTCTACAACTCGAAATCCACTGAGTATTAAAACAAAATTAATTACCGAACAATTAATACTGAGGTATTGGCATATCCCACAATACTTGATGCATTTGAACCCAATAGATGCGTTGTAATATCCGGCCGACGTGATCCAACAATAATTAGATCAGCGCCAATTTCATGGGCAGTAGACAGCACTTTATCTCGCGGAGAACCAAAGGCAACAGAGAACGATATTCTATCTTTAGGTAAATCGATTTTTTCTACGACTTTTTTAAGTTCTTCTTCAGAATTTGCAATTGCTTTTTTAGCAAAAGAACTCAATAAATCATAATGATAACTGTAACTCACAGAAAATCTTGATATATCTGGCACTGAGTGAAACAGGTGAATCTTTGCATTAGATATTTTTGCCAAATATTCTGCATGTTTAATTGCATTATCAGTTAATTGATCTTCTGCAATATCAATCGGAACTAAAATCGTGTTATACATATACATTCCCCTGTAATCGGATATAACTGTAGTTATTGAACCCAACCAGTAAAGCCGTCACTAAAAATCTATATAACCATTAATTCACTATTCCTGATGACAATTATTATCGAACTACTAATACAGACGTTTTTGCGTATCTGACAACCCCGGAGGAGTTAGAACCCAGTAAGTGTGTAGTGATGTTAGGCCGTCTTGAACCAAGGACGATTAAATCAGCATCAATTTCACTTGCCGTAGCAGTGATTTCGTCTCTTGGTGAGCCAAATGCAATTGAATAAGAAATACGATCAATCGGTAAGTCAATGGAATCCACCAGCACTTTCAAGTCTTTCTCCGCCTTGATAGTCGCTTTGTCTTTAATTTCCATATAGCCTAATGCATAAGCATTGATAATCGCTGACGAAATAGGCAATACATGTAAAAAATGTAATTTAGCCCCTGTCTCTCTGGCGATTTTAAGCGCGCAGTCAACAGCCTTGTTAGTTAGATCTTCTTCTGAAATATCTACTGGTACTAAAATAATTTTGTACATATGCACGCTCCTATTACCTGAAATACCGAGTTATCCTGATTTCTTTAGTATATTGAAATTCAGGCAACTTACTGTGAGTTATCTAACACCTAAACATGTTAGCTCCTATGTCCTTCATTTTTCAAGTTACCGATTTATTGACCACGAGCTTAAATC
Source organism: Xenorhabdus koppenhoeferi (assembly GCF_900116635.1). Taxonomy (GTDB): domain Bacteria; phylum Pseudomonadota; class Gammaproteobacteria; order Enterobacterales; family Enterobacteriaceae; genus Xenorhabdus; species Xenorhabdus koppenhoeferi. The sequence goes on from NZ_FPBJ01000003.1 coordinate 76,648, forward strand.
AATGCCCTTGCAACTAAATGCCCTTACAACTAATAGGTATATCCAACTTCATTGCAAAGGACTAATTTTATAAACTCATAAATAGCCCTGCTATCGTTGCACTCATAAGGTTGGATAGAGTTGCTTCAATAATGCTGGCAGGGCGTTTTTCGCTAAATGAGATTTGACCAAATTGAACTTGTGAAGCCTCCGTCGCAGGGCTAAGCAAACGAGCAAATACAATCCCTCCTGGGATTGCCATCAATGATGCAGCCAAAAGGTATTCTATCGGCACTCCCAAACCTGCATACCCAACCAGCATGTGCAGCGCAATGGAGGCCATTCCGCTGCACATGACGGTAAAAAGCTCATTACGATTCATTTGATTGATAAAAAGTTTTAAAACCGCAGGAAGCTTATTTTCCCCTAAAAATATGGTTGTTACCGCGGCAAAGGACTCAACTTTGCTAATTTTCATTGATTTCTGAAATAAATACCCCAGGATATTAATGATCCATTTCATAATTCCAAGATAATAAAGAATCGATATTAAAGAGGTAATAAAAATAATGGCCGGCAACACTTGAAATGCAAAAATAAACCCAGCACCATCAAATAACTCATTCATCTTCGTACTAACCAAGCCACCGAAAATAAATGAACTTCCTGCTGAGCTATAAGAAATTATACTATTAACTCCACTGGCGATATTATTAATCAGCCATTTTCCCGCAGGAATATATACCCAATGGCTTTCAAGAAGTCTGCACAAGGAGTAAGGAGGTGCTCTACAATTTTGGAGTGCTATTTAATAAAAAAGGTGCTGATATTCCAGCACCCAATATGAATAACAAAATAAACAATATCCAAAATCCGATTTACTCTTTTTTATCCAGAGGAAAAGGTACTGGATGTTTCGTGTTGTAGTTAAACGTATACATAGCCGTGATTATCATCATCACAACCAGCGTCCATACCACCTCTTTCGCCCCTGTGCCCAAAACAGCCCAGATACAATACATAAAGGCAATGAAAGTGATGACAGTATATCGTCCCTTTTCTTGCCCAAGGTGACCATGCCCGATGAGCAACAAGGCCGCACAGGTATACAAATAAGGTATCAAGGTAAAAATAACCGAAACAGAAGAAACTAACCCAAACTCCTTAGCTGCATTTGGAGACACACTGCTGAGTTGGAAAATTGTCATCAGGACACCAAGGATCAACAGACCAGCCACCGGCGTTCCCGCTTTATTCACTTTGGCAAAAATCGCAGGAAACAGCCCATCATCTGCGGCCGCTTTAGCTGTCTGCCCGGCCAATAATGTCCAGCCTCCAAGTGAGCCTAAACATCCGGCCGCGGCACAAAAGGCAACAATCGCACCGGCAGTATCTCCCAGCGCCAATCTGGCCGCATCGCCAAAAGGAGATGATGAGATTTTCAACGCTGCGTTAGGGATCATCCCCATAATCACGCTACTGGACAGGACATAACAGACAGCAGCAATAAGCACACCGCCGATGGTGGCAATCGGTACATTGCGTTTAGGGTCCTTAACCACGCCGGCAGCAACCGAAGCACTTTCAACACCGATAAAAGACCATAATGTGACGTTCAGAATACTTTGGATTGCACCGAAGGTATTCAGTCCACTTACATTCCAGGCATCCATGTATGTTTTGCCATTAAACCAGAACCATCCTAATACCACTGTCGCTACAATTGGGATCAAGGCCAATGTAGTCGCTACAGCCTGAACGCGAGTAATAACATGTGGCCCAATAATGTTCAAAAAGACAAACATCCACAGTATTGCTATACATGTGATGGTCAGGACAATCGGATCTTTTAGGATTGGGAAAAAATAGCTAAGATAACCAACCCCGATCACGACCATCGCGATATTACCGATCCAGCACGCCAGCCAATACAGTACGTTGGTCTGGTACCCCAAAAAAGGCCCGAAGGCCCGCCGTGCATAGGCATAAGAACCCCCCGGACTATCATCCAGTGAAGATATCTTGGCATACACTATCGATAGCCCGACAGCACCAATGATAGTTACCAGCCAGCCGAGAATGGCAATACCTCCTGTTGCAGCCAAACTGGCGGGCAGCAAAAAAACGCCTGATCCCATGATGTTACCCGCAACCATCAGTGTAACGGGAACCAATCCGACTTTTTTCGCCTCTGAAACTGTAGCCATAATTTATCTTCCCGTTCTCACTTTTTTACACACAAAACATGATAAATACCGTTGATGATCTCCGTCCCTTCCGTTTCATGTTCAAAACCAGGGAATTCGTGATCCCATTTTTGTAATGCATGTAAATAGCCAATCTGTGGACAGGTTTTATCGCCAAATTTTTCCCCTGACATTAGCATTGGAATTCCGGGGGGGTATGGAATGATGGAGTTTGCTGCAATGCGATGAGTCAGATCATCAATTGCCACCATTTCCACCTTATCAGCCACGATTGCCTGATAAGCGGCTCGTGGTGTCATCACCATTTCAGGCAAGCTGGCATAAGCCCGATTCAGTTTTTCGCCCGGGTTATTCTGCCGCAAATAATCGAACATCTTGTCGCCCAAATCTTTCAAGCCTAATTGATTGTAAATATCAGGATGCTGTTCCACTAAATCCGGCAATATCTTATTCAAAGGTGTATTCGCATCATAATTGTGTTTAAAAGAAAGCAAGGTGTTGAGTAATGTTCCCCACTTTCCTTTGGTAATACCCATTGAGAACAGGAACATAATTTGGAAGTCGGTTGTACGGGTAGGTACGATCCCGTGCTGGCCCAGCCATGCTGTTACTAATGCTGCCGGTACGCCCTGTTTCAGCAATTTGCCATTCTTGCCCATGCCCGGAGCCAAGATGCTGACTTTAATCGGATCGAGCATACTCCAGTTATCAGGCAAGTCTTCAAATCCATGCCAGCTGTCCCCCGGGTGCATTACCCAGCAACTTTGCTCTTGCGCCAGTAAATCCCTGGAAGCATCTTCAAAGGCAACTTTCTTGCCAGTAGCCGGATCGATCACTTGCTCCTGATTCCACGGTTTAAAGAACCATCCTCCTTCTTCGCTGAATTCCCTGTTCAAACGTGCCAATGCCTGACGGAAATCTATCGCTTCTTCAATAACTTCCTGCGTCAGAGAATAACCACTATTACCCTCCATCATTGAAACGGCGATATCGTTTGAGGCACAAATCGCATACAGGGGAGATGTTGTTGTATGCATCATGTAGGCTTGATTGAATCTTGCAAAATCAACAGGATTACGTCCATCACGAATATGGATGAAAGAGGCTTGCGATAACGCATTCAGTAATTTGTGAGATGAATGAGTGGCAAAAATTGTCGGCCCAGAATGGTCTTTAGGCTCTCCACGCATTGCGTAATGATCATGATAAATCGGGTTAAAACGTGCATAACCATACCATGCTTCATCAAAATGTATCCGATCAACACTTTTATCCAGCAATTCCTGAACTTGTTTGGCGTTATAACAGACACCATCGTAAGTACAGTTTGTCACTACGCTATAAACAGGTTTGTGATTAGCTATCTCCTGAGTCAGTGGATTCTGCTTCAACTTTTTCTGTAGTGTTTTTATCTGCATTTCTTGCGGATAAATAGGGCCGATAATGCCATAGCGGTTACGGCTTGGCAGCATATAGACGGGTTTTGCCCCTGTCAGGATTAATCCTTGTTCAATGGATTTATGGCAATTGCGGTCAATGACGACAACATTATCTTCGGTCATGCAAGCCTGCATAATCGTACGGTTAGAACCCGACGTTCCGACTACCACCGAATAAGAATGATCAGCACCAAATACTCTGGCTGCATACCTTTCACTTTCACCAAATGCACCGGAATGGTCTAACAGCGATCCCAATGAGGCGCGCTCAATACCCATATCGGTGCGGAAGAGGTTTTCCCCATAATAATCATGATAAAAGCGCCCAGCCGGTGTTTTATTAAACCCCACCCCACCCTGATGCCCGGGGGCAGCCCAAGAGTATTCATAGGTTCGGCTGTATTTCATCAAGGCAGACATTAAAGGAGGTAATAATTGTTGGCGATAACGTTTCATGGCTGCAATGGCACGACCGGCAATAAAATCGGCTGAATCTTCCAATATCCATGCAAACTCAGTCAATTGTTCCAGTAAATCATGATTCAGCAGAAACACCGTTTTTTCTCTATTGCTTAATAAGAAAACCGGGACATTTTCCTGACGCTCAAATAGCTTATTCAATAATCGCTGTATACTCAGATATAAATCATCATCCATAAGTGCGCAACTGACCATTACGCAATCAAACGGTTCATTGGCTGAAATTATCGTATAGCTATCATCCAGTGAATCCGCAATAACAACTTCAACATCTTTCTCAATTAATTTATCTGCCAACCTTTGAACCGCATTTTCGATAATGTGACTGTGGTATCGTGTACCTATTTCATTTTTTGCTATCAATACTTTCATGACACTCTTCCTTACGCTATTTCTATTTGAATTGACAGGAAAATTAAGAATTGCCTGGCAATGGCATAAAATTTTTGGCGCAAATACTGAATCATGCAATTTCCATTTAAAATTATTCGTTAAAATATAATTTTTAAAATTAAAATCACATCAATCAATATAGTGTCTATTTTAGATAGTGCAATTCAGTAAATCCGTGGAGTTCGACCTCACTAAACAGAACAAATGTCATTGATATTAAAATAGCAGGTAAAAAAATTAATAACAATTAATTTTATAACGAATTGTTATTAATTTTTTAGTTATTTTTCGTTGGATCAATTTGTTTTTTGTATAACAAAATTTTTGTATGATGAGTTACCAGTCTTTTGGTTTACTTTAGAGTAAAACTATTTCTCAGGGATACACCATGCGCATAATTGCCATACGACATGCTGAAACTCAGTTGAATCTTGAGGGCGCTACTTTGCAAACCTTAATATGTAAATCCAAGAAAATTAAAAGGGGGCGAACTGCGCGAAGAGACAAGAAGATATGCTTATCAATTCAATGTATAACACTTCGTCTTTCAAACTGCCTCTTTGTTGGCTGCGCTCGCTCACCCCGGTCGCATAGTTATCTATGCTCCCAGGGATTTGCTCTCTTGCCGTCGCGATGCAACTTGAAATGCATTGGGTATATCAGCTTATCTGTTGATTCTTATAGAGAAGCTGATACATTTACAACAAAATCAGATCAATCCATGTACCAAAATAATACCGATACAAACCGGGCCAATATATCTCCATATAAGCAATAAACATTTGCGTTTTAATCGTGACATATTATCAGGCATTAATGAAATAGCTTTACTTGACCAACCAAAAATCAAACAAATTATAATTCCAAACAACGGCATCAGAATATTTGATGTAATGAAATCCAATATATCAAAAATATTTTTCCCACCTATCGATAAAAAACTTAACTTACCAAAGGATAAAGAGACAGGAATCCCCATTAACATAATAGATAATGTAACAATCAAGCCAGCTTTACGTCGAGACCAATGAAATCGAGACTGTATATAAGCAACAATATGCTCAAGCAATGAAATCGATGAAGTCAATGCGGCCATCAGTAATAATGTAAAAAAAGTAATTGCCCAAATAGTACCTCCAGGCAAATGAGCAAAATAAATGGGCATCGTCATGAATGTTAAACCCGGGCCTGCATTGGGTTCTAATCCAGCAGAAGTTAAAGCAGGAAAAATCATCAGACCGGCTAATATACATACAAGACATGATAATATCACTACCCAAATACTAGAGCGACCAATCCCTTTATTACTTGGTAAATAGGCACTATAAGTAACATGTATTCCCAGACCGATAGACAAGGAAAAAAATGCCAGCCCTAATGCGTCTAAAATTCCTTTACCTGTCAGACCAGAAAAGTCAGGATATAAAAACATTTTCAATCCTGCAGATGAACCAGGTAAACGAATCCCAATAATTATTAAAACTACCATGATCACAATAAGGAGTGGCATCATGATCTTCCCTGCTTTTTCAAGGCCTTTTTGCACTCCAGCTAAAACTACAATGCAAGTTAAACTTGCAAAGACTAAATGTGCAATTATCGGCCACCAGGGGTTACTGATGAAGTTATTAAAAATAACAGTCAGCTGATTACTGTCCGTTATATTCAATTTCCCAATTGCTGCCATTGAGACATAACCAATCGTCCATCCACCAACTACACTATAAAAACTGTAAATACACCATGAACTGAAAATTCCGATAAAACCAATAAATCCCCAATTCTTACCTAATAACTTCTTAAACGCATTTACAGCACTTTCGCCGGTACTACTTCCCAGTAAATTTTCAGCCATCAATACAGCTAATCCAATGATGAAACTGAACAATAAAAAGACTAAAAGGAATGCACCACCGCCATTTGTTGCAGTAACATAAGAGAATTTCCATATAGCCCCAATACCAACAGCTGAACCTGCTGCCGCTAATACGTGACCAAAACGAGAAGTCCATTGTTGACTCACACTAACCTCCTTATCGCTAAGGCGTTAACATGTGTATTTGGATGCACAGAACAACCAATTTCTTGACTGAGGATATAAGATAATAGAATGCTGGATATAATAAAAAATGTCACAAGGAACTCCGGTTAAAAAACAGTTCCACCAGCAAGATAGATAAGCCACCTAACTGGTGGCTTCATAAGAAAAACAGATAAACGCAGCCACCTATTCGGATAGGGATAGTAGGCTTAGTAGAAGATTTACAATTGCGTTCATAGCTCTACTCTAGATGTTCATCATTTAATCGTAACTTTCAATGGCGTTAATCAAATCGCCGAACGCTTAACAAGCTGCCATTGTATACCATAGAAGATAGTGATTTTAAATAATAACCTATAAAAAAATTAACTGGTTATTCATAAAGACCCGCAATGATCATTGCGGGTCTTGCTATCAATTAATCGATCAATGCCAATTGGCAACCAATATCGGTTGCAGCTGCTGTTTCTCTACGTCACCGAGCATTGCAGTAGCAGGCTCTGGTGGCGCAAACGCGGCCAATAATGATTTAACACCCGTGGAATATGAAATGGCCTTCGTAAAAGTGTCCGATTTTCCTTGAGCAGAACAGTAAGAGCCAGTGCACAACAGCATCACAATGTGGATTTTCTTTACTGACGTTACTATGGAGAAGTACTTGAGGTTTTCCTTTTAATTGAGTCAAATAACTACATAGCGGAGCCAAAACGGAAGGGGCGACACTGACGAAGCGGGTATAACTGAGTAAAGTGGGGAAATCCTGATGGTGATATTCCCAGAGGAACTCCAGATAGAAGGCTTTAAAATGACGGTAATGTGACAGATGAAAGAGGATCAAAATAGTCATAATTTCACTGGGATACATATGACTTTGCCTGCGGCGCAGACGTTGTCCGTTATCAAGACAAAATTGCGTCCATTTTGGGATGAAAAATGGCAAAAATCATCGACATCATGGCCTGTTCCTCCCTGGAATTATTTCGGCGAGCACCAAAACATTGCTTCTGGAACAGGCTTCTCGTCAACTTCTTATACAGAATTCGGGTTCAATTATGGAGTTAATGATGAAAGGACATCTTGACTTGTGGGTCGATGTACTGAACAGTCTGAGAAACGCATGGCCACAGATATCCGGTTCTATTCTGGCCATAATGATTTGTTATGGCCGATTGATTTATGACGGTGTAGAGCGGAAAAATCGCTGGGTAGAACCGCTACTGTGTGGCGCACTGTCGTGGGGATTTTCCAGCGCACTGGAACTCTTTGGTATTCCAGGCAGTGTTTCACCTGCGCTTGGCGGTGCCGTCGGTTTTATTGGTGTGGAAAAGATTCGAGAATTTGCGAGCCGCGCAATCAATAAACGTTTAGGAGAATGTAATGACAAGAGGGATTCGTAATCACAATCCGGGCAATATCCGCCACGGTGATAAATGGCAGGGTTTGCGTGATACGCAGACAGACAAATCATTTTGTCAGTTTGTGACTCCAGAATACGGCATACGGGCAATGCTGAAAATTCTGCGTAATTATGAACTCAAATACGGGGATAACACGATTTACCAGTTTATTTCCCGTTGGGCACCACCCAATGAAAATGATACTCAGGGTTATATTGCTTATGTTTGTAAAGCGGTCGGCGTCGCCAGCAACACTGTAATCGATATGGAAAATGTTGCCACAATGAACCTTTTAGTTAAAGCCATCATTAAAATGGAAAACGGTCAGCAACCTTATTCCGATGAAATCTTTAAGCAGGCATTTGAATTGTTATAAAGCCCGGTTTGAATATAACCACCGCCAGAAAAATGACGGTGGTTTTTAAATGAATTATTACAATCCATTCCAATCAATTATTCAGCAATAACAATCTTATCCCGGAAGGGAATAACCCCAGTATGTTTCCCACTCTCTCCTGCCAAAATGGTACTTAGATCACAGTTACCACCATATATCAGCCACCAATTGTCAAATTTGCGGTACAACGACTCCCGATGCCACTATTTGGCATTGGGTTTTGAACAGGCAATTTAACATTCACTTTTTACATCAAGGAAAAGAGGAATTCTATGAAATCACGCGCTGCCGTTGCCTTTGGGCCAAACAGACCTCTTGAAATTGTCGAAATTGACGTCGCGCCACCGAAAGCGGGTGAAGTGATGATAAAAATCAGCCATACGGGTGTCTGCCATACAGATGCCTTTACCCTTTCTGGTGATGATCCCGAAGGCCTATTCCCTGTTGTTTTAGGACACGAAGGAGCCGGAGTGGTGGTCAGCGTTGGTGCAGGCGTAACCAGTGTAAAACCCGGCGACCATGTTATTCCATTATATACAGCAGAATGCGGTAAATGTGAGTTCTGCCAGTCCGGTAAAACTAACCTTTGTATCGCAGTACGTGATACTCAGGGAAAGGGCCTCATGCCAGATGGTACAACCCGTTTCTCTTATCATGGCAAGCCTATTTATCATTACATGGGATGCTCCACATTCAGCGAGTATACGGTGGTCGCGGAGGTCTCACTCGCCAAAATCAACCCAGAGGCAAATCATGAACATGTCTGCCTGCTGGGCTGCGGTGTAACCACCGGTATCGGTGCCGTACATAATACTGCCAAAGTGCAACCGGGGGATTCTGTGGCCGTTTTCGGCCTTGGTGGAATAGGCCTTGCCGTTATTCAGGGCGCTCGTCAGGCAAAGGCAGGCCAAATTATTGCCATCGACACAAATCCCGCTAAATTTGAATTAGCCAAACAATTTGGTGCAACTGAGTGCATCAATCCAAATGATCATGAGAAACCTATCCAGCAACTCATTATTGATATGACCAAATGGGGGGTTGATCATACTTTCGAATGCATCGGTAACGTCAACGTTATGCGTGCCGCCCTCGAAAGTGCGCATCGCGGCTGGGGTCAATCAGTGATAATCGGTGTGGCTGGAGCCGGACAGGAAATTTCTACCCGACCATTCCAGCTTGTTACAGGCCGTACATGGAAAGGCACGGCCTTCGGTGGTGTGAAAGGCCGCAGTCAATTGCCCGGAATGGTAGAAGATGCCATGAAAGGTGACATTGAACTTGCACCTTTTGTCACCCACACTATGCCTCTGGAAGAGATTAATGATGCCTTCGGCCTGATGCATGAAGGCAAATCCATCCGTACTGTCATTCACTATTGATCCAATCTCTATTGAAGAGAGCAAACCATGTTGCAAGCCAACACGGTATATGTGACAAATCATCGAACATCCATTACAGAAAATCACGTAAGGACGAAAATAATGGAAAGAATCGAACACTACGCTAGTTTTGGTGGATGGCAGGATGTTTATCAACACACTTCAAAGATTTTGAACTGCCAAATGCGCTTTTCAATTTTCCTGCCTCCCCAAATAACAGAAAGAAAATTACCCGTACTATATTGGCTCTCGGGATTGACCTGCACAGAACAGAATTTCACGACAAAAGCAGGTGCTCAACGTTACGCTGCTGAACATGGCATCGTTATTGTTGCTCCAGATACCAGCCCACGCGGTGATGATGTCGCTGATGACCCTGCGTTTGATCTTGGAAAAGGTGCCAGTTTTTACCTCAACGCCTCGGAGCAACCCTGGGCTACCCATTATCGTATGTACGATTATATTGTTTCGGAATTGCCTGAATTAATAGAAGCACATTTTGCAGTGACTGATATCCGTTCGATCAGCGGGCACTCAATGGGAGGCCATGGTGCAATGATTATCGCATTAAAAAATCCGGGACGTTATTGCAGCGTATCCGCATTTTCTCCCATTGTTGCCCCCTCTCAGGTTCCGTGGGGAACAAAAGCATTTTCCACTTATCTTGGCGAAGACATTAATAAATGGAAGCAATATGACACAGTGGAGTTGATCAAACATGCGCAAGAACAGCTCCCCATTCTGATTGATCAGGGACTCAGTGATAACTTTCTGGATAGCCAGTTACGCCCTGACTTATTGCTGGAAGTCTGTAATGCAATCAATTACCCAGTGACTATAAATTTTCGTCAGGAGTATGATCACAGCTATTACTTTATCTCCAGTTTCATCAAAGATCACATTGCCTATCATGCACAGGCAATGCAAAGCTGAGTTGAAATGCCGCAAATACCCATGCATGCGCACTTCTTTCTTTAACTTACACCTGCTTGGCCGCCGGGGATTGTAGTGCTCAATGAATCGCGGCCTCTCGGTTAACGGAAGCGAACCACTCAGAATGAAATCATATCTGCCGGGTTAAGTGTGCTTATCACTCCCAGAGCACCTTTAATCAATGGAAGAGCTACCGGTGAGAGATAGGAACCCAGAGGAATACTTGCATGATCGATGTGAGTAAGCATAGTAAAGTCGTGGTTGCGTCCGGTGAGATCGTCGCTGATGGCTTTGCCAATACGCACCGTTTGTGCCACTCCATGACCACTCCAGCCATGCACCATATACACAGGGACGTTGCCATCGCTTTTGCGGACATCAGTGGCTCCGTTCAGAGTCAGGTCGCTGATCCCGCTCCAGGAATATTCCAGTTCGGGTTTTGCCAGATTCGGGAATACTGTTTTGATACGATCAAGCAAATAATTGTTCACATCACGCGGTGACCAGGAATTGCCAGTACCCTGTCCACCAAACAACAGGCGATTGTCGCGCACCGCGCGATAATAGTCTATTTGTAACTGTGTATCGTAGACTGGCAGATCTGACGGGATCAGTTCTTTGATATCCACCGTCAACGGCGAAGTTACCGCCACATAGGAGAAAAAAGGCACTGTAGTAGAAAAACCGAAAATAAACTTATCGGTGGAGCCATGCACCCCCAGTACCACGGCTTTACTCGCCCTGATAACTCCCCGCTCAGTTTCTATGATCGTACTGCTGGCATCCTGCCTGATACTCTTCACTTTCGTATTGTCATAAACTCGTCCATCCAGTCTGGCAAAACCATAAACCAGACCTCGCAGCAGTGCCAGAGGCTGAACCTGTCCGCCGATGCTGTCGATATTGGCCCCATGATAAATACTCGAATGCACATACTGTTCCTGCAATTCGTGTGGCCCAATGACCTTCACCGCCGTATCTCCCAGATGACGCCGGGCATCAGCATCAGCCACCAATGATCCCATATGACCCGGGTGTATCGCTGCAGTAATATGACCATATTTGCGGTCACATTCAAAACCATAACGCTCCTGGAGTTCATCCACAAGACTCATCGCTTCAACCGATGCAAAACGCCACAAACGTTTGGCTTCATCCGATGAAAATTTTTCCAGTATAGTTTCAGCGCCCCAGCGGGCAATTCCGGGGGTCATCTGCCCTCCATTACGGCCAGAGGCTCCCGAACCAATGTTATCTTTTTCAACCAGAATCACATCCACGCCCGCTTCTGCAAGATGCAGCGCAGTGGAAGCACCCAGCAATCCACCGCCAATGACGACAACCTCACAAGTCTGGTCTCCAGAAAAGCGTCTAAAAGCCGGCCAATCGGCCAGAGAGGCCTCATAGTAGTTTGCTGGCATGGCGTTGACAGCCGCGTCTCGATGCCAGTTCCAGATGCGCGGATCCAATCCCAATCGGCTGGTTCTGTACTGTGAATCCTGCAATAGCGTCGGTCGGAGTGAGTCAATATTGACGACCGGAGCATCGACCGCAGTTAAGGCCCGGGCAAGCAAAGATGTGGTGGGAAGGATAGATGAAAGTACTCCCGCCCCAGCGAGGGTCGCGGCAGTTGAGATAAAATCTCTTCTGTTCATTGCCATTTCAGCACTCCTTTATGACCGGAAATTACCCGTTAGTCTGGTCTGAGGTATTTCCCTGTGAGTTAATCCTGTTATCTGAATTGTATTTATTGCTACCCGCCTGCCCTTTAAGGGCGGCGAAAATCAGTAAGATAACAGTGCCGATAAATGGGATAAGGTGTAACAATAGCCACCAAGCTCTACAGTTAATATCGTGCAGGCGGCGGGCATTTACCGCCAGTGCTGGTAAAAATGTGAGCAGCAGATAGGTAGCACTGAACCACCCCATATAAATTTCGGGATTAGCAACAGCAAATAGCCTTTCCAGGAAAGAAATGATGAGAACAACCAGAATCTGAAACAGAACGAAATACCAGAACTCCTTACGCTCGGCTCTCCCTCTGAAACAGGTATAATTCTTTAATACATTTAAATACCAGTGCATTGTTGGCCTCTCTTGTGAACCAGCAGGTTCCTCCTTGCCGCCACGCTCATTTTCGGTTAATCCCTTTTACACTGGCGCAGCATGCCTGCTAATGAAGCGATAACTTCGCCGTTGGCGGAGGATAACAATCTCAAAATACCAACAGTGACGGCTCCCTGAGTTTTATCGTCCGCCAGTAACCAGTAAAGAGCTTCCAGCCATTACTTTTCCTCTCTACGGTTCAGATCGAGCAGCACAGATTCCAGAATGTTGAGCGCCTCGTCAAAAATTTCATCTTGTATCGTCAGCGGAGGAAGGAAACGGATCACATTACCGTGTATACCGCACGTCAACAGAATAAGACCACGCTCTAACGATTTCTGACGCACCGTGTTGGTAAAGCCGGCATCATGTTCCTGACTGTCCTCACGGTTAAACTCCACCGCAATCATCAGCCCAAGCCCTCGCACGTCGGCGATCTGCGGGACACGCGGCCGCAGTTCACGCAGACATTGTTTTAGTCGCTCCCCTAGCTGAATCGCACGTATAGCCAGCTTCTCTTCTTCGATCACATCAAGCACTGCATGACCAGCCGCAATCGCTACCGGATTACCGCCATAAGTTCCCCCCAAGCCACCCGGTACCACAGCATCCATCAGATCTGCCCGTCCCGTTACCGCCGCCAGCGGGAAGCCTCCCGCCAGACCTTTTGCCATCGTGGTCAGATCAGCCGCAACTTTATGGTGTTCCATGGCAAACAGTTTGCCTGTACGCGCGAAACCAGTCTGGATTTCATCGGCAATGAGTACAATACCGTGGCGATCGGTAATTTCACGCAGGGATTTAAGCAGTTCAGGAGGTGCAGGATAGAAACCGCCTTCTCCCTGTACCGGTTCGATGATTATGGCAGCGACGCGCGTAGGCTCAATATCGGTTTTGAAGAGATTCTCCAGTGCATTCAGCGTCTGTTCTACACTGATGCCGTGCAGCCCTACCGGAAACGGGACATGATAAACATCGCTGACCAGCAGGCCGAATCCCATTTTATATGGTGCCACTTTGCCGGTTAATGACATACCAAGGAAAGTACGGCCATGAAAAGCGCCGCTGAAAGCCACCACGCCGCTACGTCCGGTAGCGGCGCGCGCGATCTTAACTGCATTTTCTACTGCCTCAGCCCCGGTGGTAACAAAAACGGTCTTCTTCACAAAATTACCCGGTACCAGGCGGTTCAGTCGTTCGGCCAGCGCTACATAGTTTTCATAAGGCACTACCTGATGACAGGTATGGGTAAACTGTTCCAGCTGTTCTCTGGCCGCCGCAATGACCCGTGGGTGGCGGTGTCCGGTGTTTACCACGGCAATACCGGCGGCAAAATCAATATAGCGTTGCCCCTGAGCATCCCAGATTTCAGCATTTTCCGCGCGTTCAACATAGATTTGAGTGGTCACGCCAACGCCTTTCGCGATAGCCGCGCTGCGCCTTTTAGCTAACATAGATTCAATCATAAGTAGAATTCCCTGATCAATCTGAATAAGTGGGCTTCAACAGACAAACGCCCTGTGTGATTCAGTGTGTGATGACGGTAGGATCACCAGACGCAATGAAGGTATTTCACCATCGGGTGACCGATTAACGTTTTGGCTTTTCAATAGCGAACCGGAACGCACTCCCGGCACCGTCGAAGTCACGACACGTGCATCGTTATTAATAATCAATGCTGGCTTACCGATGGCACTCAGAGATGGCAGAAGTAGCTTATCCAACGTCGAGACCAGCATATCCACTGCCGCAACACCGAGAAACTCTTCACCGATAAGTACCGGATGGGCTATCGTAATCGTGTAGGCGCCGTTGCAAACATAATCTACATAAGGACCGTCAATGACAGGAAGATGACGGCTGGCCGGCTGCCGGAACCATTCAAAAAATCGGAAATCCAGACGTCTGCGCTGCGCCTGATTGTGTTCCAGCTGTGCATGCTGAATATTATTCCCTTCCTGACGCCACCACTCCAGCGTCCAGTAGCCATCCTCCTCTCCAACCGTCTTCGTTACCGCATAGCTGGCAAATCCTGCCCCGTTACACCATGCGTTGTTACGCAGTACATCGTGAATATGCGTTTGCAATGCACCGCGTTGTTCCTGTGCCAGGCGGACACCTTCTGTATGATATAACGGCAGATCCAATAAAATCCGCGCTGTCTTATCCGCCAGAGCCGCGGTGGCCTGCTTCGCTGCAATCAGGATATCGCTCAGGATGCTCCTGGTCCGTTCTACGTGTATATCGTTGTACATATGCCTCCCTCTCTCCTGATGAAATGAATGCAGATATGTTACTCACGATCAGATCTCGGCAAAAATGGCACATCAGTATCCATACGCAATTTGCGTTCAAGCAGGTGGTCGGTAATTTGGATAATCATCTTTTGCGCGAGTTGGTAACAGGTAAGGTCATCACCTTCATACAAAGCGGCCAGAAGTGTACGCCAGACAGCAACAACCTCGTTATGAACGGTGGCTTCTCGGTATAAAAGCGCCATCAAAGGTGTCCATTCAGCCTGAATCTCCAGCTCCTGATTGGCAAGCCTGGCCGACTGTGACTGGGATGCTAGGGTTAATAGACAGCGCATATCTGTTTGTATACGGGTATCCGGTTGCGTCGCGACCGCAAAGCTGTCGATCAATTGCTCAAGCTTTCTCAGTTCATCCGGCGTCGAACGTTGCGCCGCAAGCCTCGCGCTGTGGCCGATCACTGCACAGTGAAACTCGCTGAAATCTGCCAGTTCACCTGAAGCCATCCGCCGCAACGGGTGATATTTCCGCATAGCCTCAACAGAGACCTGACACACAAAACTACCGCCATGACGTCCGCGCCGAGTATCGATCAACTGCCTGGCGCGCAGCGTATTCAGGGCGTCACGTACAGTCACTGGTGACACACCCAACAACCGCGACAACTCGTTTTCGTTAGGCAGCTGCTCATCAGCCTGTAATATTCCGGAGATGATCGCGTTACTTAATCGTTCCACAACCTGTTCGGTCCGGGTAGCCTGATCGAGCGGGGCATAGACGATAGAATATGCCGTCATTCTCTAATTCCTGATTGAAATGACATGGGATTTCAGCATGTCTGCAAAAACGCTAAAAAATACCGTGGCGATGCAGCGCTTGCGCATCCTCTGGTACCGGGGTGATAGCATCCCAAAGCTCAGCCACTTTGCCGTTCTCGATGCGCCATAGCTCAAAGTAGCTATGACGTGCTCCGGCAATGCTTCCCTCCGAATGGCTCAGAACAAACTGCCCGTCGGCTACTGTACGGTGGATTTTTGCATAATGCAGGCCCTGTCCTTCATCCTTGAGTTGCTTGAGAAACGCAATGACCGCAGCCGTACCATCGGGAATATCGGGGCTGTGTTGGCGAAACTCTTCACCATTGGTGTAGTTCCCAAACTCATCATAGTGTCCTTCTATCAGAGTACGAGTGAAAAAATTAACCACCAGTTCACGGTTCTTCTCCCTGTCATGGCTGTGGCCCGTTTCAGTCGGGCCGTCTAACTGAGTTCGGCCACTGGCGTTGGGAGCGGACTGCGGCACTAAGCCGTCCCAGTGCTCCACCATTAAGCCATCAACAACCCGGTACAGATCGAAACCGACCAACGGCTGATCATCTAACCCGGTAAAACGACCGTGGATAGCAACCAGGTCACCGTCCTGTAATACGCGGTACGTTTCATGGTGTAGTTCAGGATGAACCTCAACCAGCTCACGCAATCCGGCAAGACCATCTTTGACCAACGGGGAATGTTCGATGAAATTAGGCGAAAAATAACGCTCAAGCGCTTCCACATCACGGCGAGTAAACAGCTCGTGGTGTGCGTGCGACACCAAGTCGCGCGGAGATCTATTTTGATTCATTATGGGTGTCCTGCATCAGTCATTGGAGCTCATCACGTGTTTGATACGCGTATATTCCTCGAAGCCATAAGCCGACAGATCTTTACCGTATCCCGAATTCTTGAAGCCGCCATGCGGTGCTTCTGCCGTAAGAGGAATATGGGTGTTAATCCAGACGGTTCCAAAATCAAGCTCACGAGACAGGCGTAATGCGCGGCCATGATCGCGGGTCCAGACACTGGAGGCCAACCCGTATTTCACATCATTAGCTTTTCCGATAGCATCCTGCTCTGTCAGGAACTTCTGCACTGTGATAACAGGGCCAAAAATCTCGGTCTGAATCACTTCATCGTACTGATCCAGACCGGTAATCACCGTAGGTTCAAAGTAATATCCCGAACGATTGGCCTGACGGCCCCCTGTTTCGATGCGGGCATGAGCGGGCAAACGCGCAATAAATCCCTTGACCTGTTCCAGCTGGCGAACATTATTAAGCGGCCCATACAGCGCCTCTTTATCTTCTGGATCGCCAAAACGGATGGCTTTGGCAGCCGCCACCAGTTTAGTAACGAAGATATCGTGAACAGACTCATGCACAAGCACTCGTGAAGCTGCCGTACAGTCCTGACCAGCGTTGAAGTACCCCGCGATAGCAATGGTCTCCACCGCTTTGTCCATATCCGCATCGGCAAAAATAACCACCGGTGCTTTACCGCCCAACTCTAAATGCGCTCTGGTAAGATTAGCCGCCGCCGAAGAGGCAACCTGCAAACCTGCGCGTACGGAACCCGTGATGGAAACCATCGCGGGTGTTTTGTGCGAAACTACCAGAGCACCTGCGCTGGCATTACCCAGCACCACGTTGAAGGAACCGGTGGGGAAGAATGGTGCGGCCAGTTCAGCCAGCAACAGAGTACTCTCCGGCGTGGTATCGCTCGGTTTAAGTACCACAGTATTACCTGCTGCCAGCGCAGGCGCTATCTTCCATACTGCCATCATCAACGGATAGTTCCATGGGGTAACCTGCCCAACCACTCCCAGCGGTTCACGCCGGATACTGGTGGTCATATCAGGAAGATATTCAGCTGTAGCCTTGCCTTCGAGAAAACGGGCAGCCCCGGCGAAGAAGCGAATATGATCCACCGATGTCGCAACCTCCTCGGAAGCAATCAGATGCTTGAGCTGCCCTGTATTGCGGCTCTGTGACTCAATCAGACGTTCAGCGTTTTTTTCTATCGTATCAGCCAGCGCTAACAACGCCTGCTGACGCGCCGAGGGCGTACTGCGTCCCCATATTTTAAACGCCTCTTTAGCTGCTGCATAAGCATCATCAACATCTGCTGTGGTCGCGTTAGGAGAACGTGCATAAGATTCACCAGTGACTGGACTTATCAAATCAAAATATTCAGAACCTTTGGATTGAATATACCGACCATTAATAAAATGCCTGAGCGTTGGCACCGACATGGTTACCTCCTGATGGATTGAATATATAAAATATAACCTATGATTTAATATATTTAATGGTTGCATCATTGTCAAATTTGTATGAAAAATGTAAAAAAACAAAGATAATTAGATACATAAATGCAACCTGCAGAGGTTCCATCAAGGAAAATATGCAAATCTGTGAGCAGGATCGAGGATTTCGGGATTGGGCACTGTTGCAAAAAAGCAGACGGCATCACAACTTAAATAAAACGCACTTAGTGGCCTGAAAATGTATTTACATCTGTAAGGTTAGCAGTGAAATTCCACAATTTTAACGCTTCTATTGGGTTAAGCGCGTATTCTTGTCACCGAAAATTTCAACTAATTTATTCATGGCCTGTTCCTCCCCGGAGCTGTTTTCAGCAATTGCCAAAATATTGCTCCTGGAACAGGCACTTCGGCAATTCCCTATCCAGAATCCGGGTTAATTATTTCCAGTTGATAAGGCAATAATGTTTTTTGCCACGGCGTAACAAAGTATAACGCCCAAATAAACGATCGTCGTCTGCAAACACGTACATGGGTTCAGATTGTTTTTCACCATTAATGGAAACTGCATTAGAGCTGATCATAGTACGCGCTTGTCCACGGGAAGGAACGAATTCAGCTGTAACCAGCGCTTGTTGCAAATCAGCTCCCTTTTCAAGTTCAGTCGCAGGCATACCATCTTGCGCCAATTGAGCAAAATCATCTTCGGTCAGATCAGCAATAGCCCCAGAGAATAAACTCTCAGTGATGCGTTTCGCCGCAGCAAGACCTTCCTCACCATGTACCATACCTGTAACTTGTTCTGCCAATACATATTGGGCGCGTGGAGCTTTGCCGCTACTCTTATCTTCTTCTTTCAGTGCGTTGATATCTTCGATGTCCATGAAAGTGAAGAATTTTAAGAAACGATAAACATCGGCATCTGCTGTGTTAATCCAGAACTGGTAGAATTTGTATGGGCTGGTTTTCTTCGGATCGAGCCAAACAGCGCCGCCTTCTGTCTTACCGAATTTAGTTCCATCTGATTTGGTGATCAGCGGTACTGTCATACCAAACACTTGTTTCTGGTGTAAGCGACGAGTCAAATCGATACCTGAAGTAATGTTACCCCATTGGTCTGAACCGCCAATCTGCAATTCAACACCATATTTTTCATTTAAGTTTGCAAAATCATATGACTGCAACAGATTATAAGAAAATTCAGTATACGAAATCCCAACATCATCACGGTTGAGACGCTGTTTTACCGCTTCTTTGTTGATCATTTGGTTAACAGAAAAGTGCTTGCCAATATCACGAAGGAAAGCCAGCACATCCATTTCACCAAACCAATCATAGTTATTGGCTAGTTCCGCGCCATTTTCATCATCAAAACTGAGGAATGGTGAAACTTGCTTACGAATTTTTTCAACCCACTCTTTGACAGTTTCTTGCGTGTTCAATTTGCGCTCAGTTGCCTTAAAGCTGGGATCGCCAATCAAACCTGTCGCACCGCCGACCAACGCAATAGGCTTATGCCCAGCCAGTTGGAATCGTTTTAAACACAGCAAGGGAACCAGATGGCCCAAATGCAAGCTGTCAGCGGTAGGATCGAAGCCACAATAGAGAGAAACCGGACCTTGCGTCAGTCTCTCAGCTAACGCCTCTTCATCCGTTACCTGGGCAACAAGGCCCCGCTCTTGCAATTGTTTAATCAGGTTATTGCTAGACATCAATGACTCCATCGGTTTGTATACTTTACCTATATAACTATACCCGTCGCTTTTCAAATCGTAGCTTTGTCGGCTGCATCTCGAAATCCATTGGATGTATATAAGTATCTCGTTATAAATCACGTGCTATAGAATAAAACGGCAGGAATATAAGTGCCAGTATAAAAATGGTAATTATCCCTTTCATCTTTCAAACTACTACTTTATTGACTGTAATTTGAAAGCTGTCAGATACCATTGGATATAAAATTGGGTATAAAATAGTGTTAAGGTGCCAGACGATCAACTTGCCAACCATCACCTTGACGCTGATACAGAAAACGGTCATGCAGGCGATAAGCACCTCCCTGCCAGAATTCTACTGAATCAAATTCAACTCGAAATCCGCCCCAGAAGCTGGGTAAAGGAACCTCACCATTCTGGAATTTCTGTTTTAATTCCAAAAACTTTCCTTCCAAAATTCCTCTGGCAGAGATCCGAGAAGATTGCTGGGAAGCCCAAGCTGCAATCTGGCTATCTTTTGGGCGACTATGGAAGTATTTAACAACTTCTATGGGAGACAGTTTTTCTGCTTTACCGAGAAAACTAACCTGCCGTTCCAATTGATACCATGGAAAATGAAGGCTAATCCGGTTATTTTGTGCCAGATGTTTCGCCTTACGACTGCCAAGGTTGGTATAGAAAACCAGACTATGAGCATCAAAATGTTTTAATAAAACGATGCGCTGATAGGGTTGACCATGCTCATCCACTGTAGCAATGCACATTGCTGTCGGATCACTGAGTTTAACTGCACAAGCCTGCTTTAGCCAACGCTCAAAAAGCTCAATGGGTTCTTTAGTAAGATCTTTTCGCCTTAATCCGCCACATATATATTCGCGACGCAGTTCTGCGATAGCCGTTTCATTATGTTCTGACATTTCTAACTCTCGGTTTATTACATGAGTATTAGCATATCATTGTTATCTGCTAGCTAACTGTATTGACACCTTATTATTTAACTACAGGGTAAATAGCCCCTAAAATTGTCTCTCTATCCGCACCTGTCACTGACGGCAAGTTGCCAGACAATCCAGACATAGTTCGGAATGTCAGCCAAGCAAATGCCAGAGCTTCCATATCATCACCACTTAGACCGTACTTATCTGTCGTTGCAACTTCAGTACCCGGTAATAAAGTTGATAATCGGTCCATCACGCGGGGATTGCGTGCTCCACCTCCACAAACCAGAAGACGTACACATCCGCCACTTAATGTCACTTGCTGAGCAATACTTACAGCCGTTAATTCAGATAGTGTTGCCTGAACATCCACTGGTGCAATATCTGGAAAATCGGCTAACTGTTTTTCCAGCCATGCCATATTAAAATATTCACGCCCTGTACTTTTTGGTGCAGTACGTGAGAAATAAAAGTCTGAAAGCATTTTTTGCAGTAAAGGCTCATTGACTGTTCCTTCACTGGCCCATAATGCATCTTTATCATACTGTAACTGCTTATGCCGCCATGTCCAAGCATCCATCAACATGTTGCCCGGCCCTGTATCATATCCTTTAACAGCTGAATTAGGCAGAAGTGCAGAGATATTTGCAATTCCACCAATATTCAAAATAATACGTCTTTCTGTTGGATGCCCCAATACAGCCATATGAAACGCAGGAACCAGCGGTGCACCTTGACCACCATAGGCCATATCACGCCGTCTGAAATCACCGACAGTTGTAATATTAGTGAGTGCCGCAACGCGGTTATTGTCACCAATTTGCATGGTAAAAGGCTTTTCACCATCCGGCTCGTGCCATACTGTTTGCCCATGGCAACCGATGGCAGTAATATCACTTGCAGTCAATCCCGCTTTATTCAATAACCCTTGAACGGCTTCCGCAAAAAGAGTACCTAGCTCATAATCAAATTTCCCTACCATTGATAATGTCGTTTGCTGTCCCTGACAAATAGAAAGCAGTTTTTGCTTAAGTTCCTGTGGGAAAGGATGACTATAACTCTGTTGTTGAGTAACACCGTTATCACTAATCTCCGCCAGAATTACATCAACTCCATCCATGCTGGTGCCAGACATAACACCAATATAACGTCCTGACTTCATAAATATTCCCCTATTTAAAGAATAGATTACATTTAGCGATGTATACCTATACCCAATGGATTTCAAGTTGCATCACGACGGCAAGAGAGCAAATCCCTGGGAGCATAGATAACTATGTGACCGGGGTGAGCGAGCGCAGCCAACAAAGAGGCAGTTTGAAAGACGAAGTGTATAGATTACATTTAATCTTGGGTAAACTATAAAACACATTTATTTGGACTAGATATATTTACTGATTAATATCAGGGATAAAATCTGAGTTTTGGAGAGTCCTTCACAAAACGTGCTAAACTTTTGGTCAGGAATTATTCTTTTCAGAGTTTGTTGTAAGAATTTGTAGTCATTTATTATATATACAGATATAAGTCATTAACGGCTAGCTGATTTATTATTTCTCTGCTAACAATAGCAGTAGCCGAATGCTTGATTATCAGTTTATTATCAAGCGTCTCTATCGGACATTAAAATTAGGAGTAACTATGTTCAAACGTTTCCTGGTTGGTGCAGTCGTAGTAACCACATTGTCTGGTTGTGCAAACATGGGAGCACTTTCTAGTGATACTTATTCTATTGGTCAAGCTAAACAGGCTCAGGCTGTGACCTATGGTACTATCTTGTCTGTACGTCCCGTCACGATTAAAGGCAATGACGCTGGTGATCCTAATGTGTTAGGGCTCATTGGCGGAGCTGTTTTGGGGGGGCTATTAGGTAATACTGTCGGTGGAGGCTCTGGTCAAAAACTTGCTACGGCCACAGGTGCTATTGCAGGTGGTATTGCTGGTCAAGGCATTGAGGGGGCGGTAAACCAAACAAAAGGTGTTGAGCTAGAAATTCACACAGATAGCGGAAAAAATATCATCGTGGTACAAAAGTTGGATCAAATTGTATTCAACAAAGGTCAACGTGTCAGGATTGCTGACAGCGGAGATTCTTTAACAGTATCACCGCTCTGAAATACCCAAATAAACAAGACTAAAAAATCGCGGCTGACCAATATCTAGACCGCGATTTTATTACTGTATATCCTTCATTTTTCTAATTGCGGCTTCGTCAGCTGCACCCATTCATCTCCGTCACATTGCAACTTGAAATCGATTAGATATGGATTAATTTTTATATTACCTGTTTATGTAATTGGTTAATGTTTTTTTCGATTTTTTTTATTACAGAAGCAAGCAGAATTAACTCATCATGAGTAATTCCCTCCAAGATCTCTTTCCTTGTAGAACCAATAACACTATCTACTTTTCTGATAAAGGTTTCCGATTCTCCGGTTAGTTTGATTCTTTTTGCGCGTCGATCATTGGCACATGTATGACGTGTAATCAGTTTCTTTTCTTCTAATTGATCAAGAGTTCTCACCAGAGACGGTTGCTCAATACCAATAGCTTTCGCAAGCTGTATCTGTGATTGTTCTGGTGGCAGCTGACTAATATTGCATAAAGTAACCCAATGTGTCTGAGTTAATTTCAACGGTTTCAAACGATGATCAATTAAAGCGCGCCAAACACGAACTAAACGTGCCAGGTCTGATCCCAATGTCAATTCCAATTACCCCCTCCTTATAATTAGAGACTCATATAATCTCAATGAATTATCCAATCAGTTTATTCATATGAATAATGGATACGCACCTATATCATGCTTACATTAGCAGAATCAGATATTTTGCTAATTACCTAATTAGTGTCGCGTTGGCTTGTTACTCAAAGTTGACATCTTCGTCTTCGTCGCCCTAAAGAGCGAAGTTCTACGGCGCACCGAATAAAATCGCGCATTAATCCACCAACGATATAAATATAAACTGTATAAAATAATCTTCTAACTAAACTATTATGATTTTAAATATCAACAAAAAAAATACAATCCCCCAAAATATATACATTTCCACTCGGTTAAAGTTCTATAAGAATAACCGCCATCCAAATACTAATCTATATATTTTTACATTAATATCATTTTTCTCTTACAAAAAACACTAATTTAATAAAAAATAAATAAAAAACAATGGGATGGAAAAATCGCATCTTTATTGTTCAATAAATAATGCTTTAATAAGAAATTTTTATCGAAATATAAAAATCAGTCAACAAGAGTGATATTTTTTAAAAACTTAAGTCAAATTAAAGAGATGTAATATGAATATCATATCATTTATTATCAGTAATATTTCTTATTCCTGAAGCCATCTTAATCCATTGATCATATAAGAGATATTTTTTGATCTATTTAGAATAAAACTAAAATAAACCAAGTTGTTCCGGAATAATATTTTCATTCTCTCCTTTTATTTTTAATGCTCTTAGATATCTGTGACGACATAAGCTAAATATTTTTCTTTTTTCACTATCTGATAATTTCATCCACATAAATCGTTCTTCCCTGCTCCGATAACATCCTCGGCAAAAACCACGGGAATCAGATTCACAAATCCCTCGGCAAGGGTTTTGAATAGCAAAAAGTTCTAATTGTTCAGCCATTTGATCCTCCTGTACTCAGATTCATCAACCTGCTTTTCATGAGGAAACTGTCATTTATATCCTTCATCCATGATAGTTAAAAGCTAAAATAGTAACATAATTAGATCAAGTAAATGGAAGGACAAATTGAATTATTTTACCTATACAAGTTATAGTTTAGCCAGACATGTGCAGTCAGTGGGCAAAGTTACACAATAAAGCTATGTTTCATAATAACATTATAATATCAAGAGGTAATTATGCGTTTACTCCATACTATGATCCGTGTTGGCAACATGCAACGCTCGATTAATTTCTACACTCAGGTAATGGGCATGCGTTTACTTCGCACTAGCGAAAATCCAGAGTATAAGTATTCCCTCGCTTTTGTTGGCTATAGCGATGAAAGTCAAGGCGCAGTCATTGAGCTGACATACAACTGGGGTGTCGAAAACTATGAAATGGGAACCGCGTTTGGGCATATAGCCTTGGGTGTTGATGATGTCGCAGCAACTTGTGAGCGCATCAAACTTTCAGGTGGAAATGTAACCCGCGAAGCCGGGCCAGTCAAAGGAGGAACAACTGTCATTGCATTTGTTGAAGATCCTGATGGCTATAAGATCGAACTCATCGAAAACAAAAGCGCCAGTAATGCATTAAGAAACTAATTACTTAGTACACCTATAGATTTCAAGATAATGCCTGGAAAATAAAATAGAGATTAAAAGGGCATATTTTATTGCCCTTTCTTATCTTCACCGGGTAAGCGTATTATTTCTGCAAGACATCCTAAATTTTGTCATAATGTCCGCTATTCCAGAGTTAAAAACAAAATCCTGAAGTTAAGAATTGAAAATCAGATGTCTAATAAAAATGATCAAAATATGCTAAGTGGACGCTTTCGTGGCTACTATCCCGTCGTCATTGATGTCGAAACTGCTGGTTTTAATGCACGAACAGACGCTTTACTTGAACTTGCTGCAATCACGCTAAAAATGGATGAAGATGGTTGGCTAATGCCCGCTGATACTCTACATTTCCATGTTGACCCTTTTGAAGGGGCTAATCTTGATCCGGCAGCTCTGGCATTCACTGGTATTGATCCCACAAATCCTTTGCGAGGCGCGGTCAGTGAATACACAGCATTACATGCTATTTTCAAAATGATCCGCAAAGGTATAAAAGATACTAACTGCAATCGTGCAATTATGGTCGCCCATAATGCCAATTTTGATCATAATTTTATTATGGCAGCAGCAGAACGCTCTGGTTTAAAACGCAATCCTTTCCATCCATTTGCGACTTTTGATACCGCAGCACTTAGTGGACTGGTTCTTGGGCAGACAATCCTTGCCAGAGCTTGCATCACTGCGGAAATACCGTTTGATAGTGATCAAGCCCACAGCGCACTTTATGATACCGACCGAACTGCCCTACTTTTCTGTGAACTGGTTAATCGCTGGAAACGGCTCGGTGGCTGGCCATTAGCTTCTACTGACTTTGCTGACGAAGCTCCCTAGAATATAAGCCCCATACCTTATCATATAGCTATGGGGCTTAACATTCGCTCATCGTTCTGATGAATGATGATGCTTATTCCTGCTCACGGTATTTATCAGCAGTTTCTTTAATCAGCGTTTGTAATTCACCACGCTGATACATCTCAACAAGAATGTCACAGCCGCCTACCAACTCACCATCAATCCAAAGCTGAGGAAAAGTCGGCCAATGAGCATATTTAGGTAACTCGGCACGAATATCCGGATTTTGCAGAATATCCACGTAAGCAAAACGCTCACCACAAGCAGATAGAGCCTGAACTGCCTGAGCAGAGAAACCACAGTTTGGTAATTTAGGAGAACCTTTCATATACAACAGAATTGGGTTTTCGCTAATTTGGCGTTTGATTTTTTCAATAATTTCCTGAGTCGTTGTATCAAAAACTGTGTTAGTGTTCATATTAGTATTCACCATTATTGCTTCCTTAAAACTGCGAGCGCTATTCTCAGTATCAGAAAAGATTGATTCAGAATACCACTTTCTGCTCTGATTTTTCTACCGCGAACTTTTTACGTTAAATTTTTTGCCACAATATGAAACAAGTGAGCGTTCGATATTTTCCCTCACTGGGTCTATTCAGCCCGTATAACGGCTCAGTTATACGCCAGATTGCCGCTAAGCAGCATCTTTTATTCTGTTCTTTAGCAGAAAAATTGTTAAGATAATTACCAAAATAGCAACATGATAATAAGCTTAAATTTGCTCTGGCCATGATTAGTATCTTTTAAGTTATGGTTTGTTGAGCCAAAAACCCGATATTAAAAAGGAGCATGCAATGTCTTTTGAATTACCAGCATTACCTTATGCCAAAAATGCCTTAGAACCGCACATTTCCGCAGAAACCCTAGAATACCATTATGGTAAACACCACAACGCTTACGTTGTAAACCTGAATAACTTGGTTAAAGATACTGAATTTGCTGGAAAATCTTTGGAAGAAATCATCAAAACATCTGAAGGTGGCATCTTCAATAATGCAGCGCAAGTCTGGAACCATACTTTCTACTGGCATAGCCTGTCACCAAATGGTGGTGGCGAACCAACTGGAAAAGTAGCAGATACCATTAATCATGCTTTCGGTTCTTTTGCTGAATTTAAACAGCAGTTTACTGATGCAGCCCTGAAAAACTTTGGTTCAGGTTGGACATGGTTAGTTAAGAAAACTGACGGCAGTCTGGCGATCGTTAACACTTCTAATGCTGCCACTCCACTGACCGGCGAAGATAAACCAGTTCTGACTGTTGATGTTTGGGAGCACGCGTATTACATCGATTACCGTAATGCACGCCCTCAATATTTGGAACATTTCTGGTCTTTGGTCAACTGGAAATTTGTCGAGGAAAACTTGGTTTAATAAGCTTAATTTATAAGCTTAATTTTCACACCAAATTGCAATAACAAGGGCAGGCTTTCTTCCATTCACTGAATAATGAATACCGGAAAACCGGCCCTTCAGGCAAGAGATGTTACACGTCAATTCTTTTTCTTGATCCTGATTAGATAATACAAAGGCTTCCCCAAAAAACAATCATGATTAATGCACTACCAGCAACCATTAATCCCAACTTCAGCTCTGTATCCATAGAACATCCTCAATGTGAAAAATAAAACTACCCAACACCATAAATTTTGTATAATCAGTCACCGTATTATCTAAAAACACATACAGCAATCTTGAATCTATACTCCTTATAGCATTGATTATTACTTTCACTTTTGAGCTAGATCAGACAAAATTCAGGGTTCATCGCTAAATTATTGCCAACCATCACTCTATATATAAATATGGTGGCAAACGCTTAACAAAGATCCATATCCAATAGATTTCAAGTTGAAGCATATCGGTAAGTAGATGCTATCAACCAAAGCAGCAGCTTGAAAGATAAGGTATATAAATTTAGACCATAAGGTCAGGAGTCCTTTTTATCATGGCAACGATTAAAGATGTGGCCAAACGCGCTGGTGTTTCGACCACTACCGTATCCCATGTTATCAATAAAACCCGTTTCGTCGCCGAAGATACAAAGGCTACCGTTTGGGCTGCTATTAAAGAACTAAATTATTCTCCCAGCGCCGTTGCCCGTAGCTTGAAAGTTAACCACACAAAATCCATCGGATTGTTAGCAACGTCGAGTGAAGCTCCATATTTTGCTGAAATCATAGAATCTGTTGAAAATAGTTGCTATAGAAAAGGCTATACCCTGATTTTATGCAACTCTCATAACAATATTGATAAGCAGAAAGCTTATCTCGCCATGTTGGCACAAAAACGCGTAGATGGCCTGCTGGTAATGTGCTCCGAATATCCTGAGCAGCTTTTGGGCATGCTAGAAGATTACCGTAATATTCCAATGGTCGTTATGGATTGGGGCGAATCTCGTGGAGATTTTACCGATGCAATCATTGATAACGCTTTTCATGGTGGTTACTTGGCTGGCCGTTATCTTATTGAACGTGGTCACAGGGATATTGCGTCTATTCCTGGCTCTCTGGCAAGAAATACTGGCGGCGGACGTCACCAAGGATTTCTCAAGGCGCTCAAAGAAGCCAATGTCGCTATTCGGGATGAGTGGATTGTGCAAGGTGACTTTGAGCCTGAATCCGGCTATCAAGCCATGTGTAAGATCCTGAATCAAAAACATCGCCCAACGGCTGTTTTTTGCGGTGGGGACGTTATGGCAATGGGGGCAATCTGTGCCGCTGATGAGCTGGGGCTACGTGTTCCACAAGATATTTCTATCATCGGTTATGACAATATCCGCAATGCCCGTTATTTTACTCCCGCATTGACCACGATTCACCAACCTAAAGAACGTCTGGGACAAATGGCCTTTTCAACGTTATTGGATAGGATAGTCAACAAGCGTGAAGAGGCACAAACGATTGAAGTCCATCCACGCCTCGTTGAACGGCGCTCTGTCGCGGATGGACCTTTTATCGATTATCGTCGTTGATAGTTAGTTTTCTTGCAACCATTCAGCATTAAGTGTTTCACTATCTCCAAGATAATCAAACAACCAACTTAATGCTGGTGAATAACTTTTTTGCGACCATGCTAAGCAGCATGGGCTATCAGGCAATGGTTGCTCTAGTTCGAGCGCTATCAGTTTTTCCTTGCGAATTAACGGTAATGCATGATGCTCGGGTACCATTCCCATACATAGTCCATCCATCAGGCAATTTAGGCCAACATTCCAATCTGGAACCACCAACCGTCGTTGATTATCTAAAGCCCACGTATCACGTTTGGGTAAGCTACGTGAAGTATCTTCTAAACATAGGCTAGGATAAGGTCGCATTTGGTCATCATTTAATTTTCCTGATATATCTGACAACTCATGCTCAGGGCTGGCTACGCATACCCAAGGCATGAATCCCATATCCTTAAAACTATACCGTTCACCAACAGGAGACGCCCGTGTCGCGCCAATAGCGACATCCACTCGCTCATTGATTAATGCATCCCATACACCATTAAAGACTTCAGGGTAGATGAATAGCTCAATATCAGGAAAATGTCGGTAAAAATCCAAAATTAATTGGTGAGTTCTCTCAGGTTTTACAACTTGATCAACGGCGATACTTAACTGCCCCCGCCAACCATTAGCCACTTGTTGGCACTGATGTCGGGTGTGATTCATTTTTTTGATAACAGAGCGGGCTTCCTTGACAAAAATAGCGCCTGCTTCAGTCAAATCAACGTCACGGTGACGGCGCTCAAATAAAGGCACAGCCAACCACTCTTCAAGTTGTTTTACTGTATAGCTTATAGCAGAAGGTACTCGATGAAGCTCAGATGCAGCTGCACTGAAACTTCCTGTTCTGGCAACAGAATCGACAACTTCCAGAGAGTATTCAGACCACATATATCTTCCTTTCAATTTTTTTCACAGCATATTGCAAATATTACCGTTTCACAAGTAAAAATCATGCCATATAGAATAAGTCGGGTATTCTCTTATCAACTACAAATCAAATTATTAACACAATGGAAACAAATAAAAATTCAATTCTATTCATGTTCTATCTCTCCGGTCTGAGCATGCTCGGTTACTTGGCTATCGACATGTATCTGCCTGCTTTTGACATAATGAAAGCAGAATTAGGTACTTCAGCAAATTCTATCAGTGCGAGTCTCAGTATTTTTCTCGCTGGCTTTGCCTTTGCCCAGCTGTTATGGGGGCAATTGTCTGACCGTTTAGGAAGAAAGCCTGTTCTTATTATCGGATTATCTCTGTTTTCCATTAGCTGTTTAGGTATGCTCTGGATAACTGATTCCACACAATTGCTTGTACTGAGATTTATTCAAGCGGTAGGAGTCTGTTCTGCGGCGGTTTCCTGGCAAGCTCTGGTCGTTGACAGATATGATACAGAACAAGCCAAACGCGTTTTTGCCATGATCATGCCTTTAGTTGCGCTTTCCCCTGCCCTTGCACCTTTATTGGGGGCATGGTTATTGATGCATGGTGGCTGGAGAATTATTTTCCTTGTATTATTGGCAGTAACACTCTTGCTGCTGGCTCCAACATTTTTGTTAACCAATAAATATGGTAATACCGAAACCAATACCGACGGTAAGACGACAATTTCTTTCTTTAAATTACTAAGCTCCCCTGTTTTTAGTGGGAATGTACTGATTTATGCTTCTTGCAGCGCTGGCTTTTTTGCCTGGCTGACTGGTTCACCAACAATTTTGAATAATATGGGCTATGACCCTACCGATATTGGCCTAAGTTATATTCCGCAAACTTTAGCGTTTATGTTTGGTGGATATGGTTGTCGTATCTTATTGGAAAAAGTAAAAAGTGAAACAGTATTTCCAATTTTGCTGATTGGTTATGCTGTCAGTATGGTTATTATTTATTTGATTTCCATCTCCAATGAGCCTTCATTTATAGCAATTCTTATTCCTTTCTGTGTCATGGCTGCAATGAATGGTGCCTCTTATCCAATTGCGGTGGCAAATACTCTCTCTGTTTACCCTAAGAACAGTGGTAAAGCTGCCGCATTACAAAATGCATTGCAATTAGGGCTTTGTTTTGTCGCAAGTATGATTGTCTCGCTATTTATGAAATATCCTCTTCTATCGACAGCAACAGTTATGGTTTCTACTGTTGTTCCCATGGCAGCAGGTTATTGGCTACAAAAAAAAATTCCAAAAAACAATTAAACATAAATCGAACAATTTCCGAACACAATAATAAATAAGAATATTATCATCTAAAGGTTATATCATAATGTAGCCTTAGATGATTGTTAAAATACTATTTCACTCATATACTCATACCACTTCACTATTCTAAAAAATCCGGAGTTCAAGGTTTTTCAGAGCACAGAAGTTCTCTTTAGTTTTAGGATGAATAAGCAATTTGTGCTTTCTTGATAATTTCATATTATTTCTAAATAATTCTTCTTGGTTTTAACATAATAAGAAATAACTATAAATAGGCTTTCATCATAGTGTTACACTCAAATTACAAGATTCCTTACCCTCGTTGCACGACGAGTCAGGAAGTGAACTACCATTTTGGAGTGCTATTTATATAAAGTGATACCTATACCCATTGGATTTCAAGATGCAGCGCGACGGCAAGGAGCGAATCCCCTGGAGCATAGATAACTATGTGACCGGGGTGAGTGAGCGCAGCCAACAAAGCTGCAACTTGAAAGACGACAGGTATAAAATTCCATCACACAAATGTTGGAGAGCATATGAGTTCATCTTTCATTGAAGGTAAAAATACAATAATTGATTCTTGGCATAAGATCATCCATGAATTGCTTCAGGAAGCTGATATTGAAATCAACGGCAAACGACCTTTCGATATACATATAAAAAATCCAAACTTCTATAAACGAGTGTTGAAAGAAGGCTCTCTGGGGTTGGGTGAAAGTTATATGGATGGCTGGTGGGAATGTGATCGCCTTGATATTTTCTTTCATAAAATATTGCGGGCTGGTTTAGAACACCGCATACCAAAACGTATTAAAGATATTTTGCAGGTAATTGCCACCCGGATATTTAATCTACAATCGCCCAAAAGAGCCTGGATTGTAGGTCAAGAACATTATGATTTAGGCAACGACCTTTTTACCCGAATGCTTGATCCTTATATGCAGTATTCTTGTGGTTACTGGAAAAATGCCAATACACTGGAAGAAGCTCAATCCCACAAGCTCCGTCTGATTTGTGAAAAACTACAACTATCCCCGGGGATGACATTATTAGATATTGGCTGTGGATGGGGTGGGTTATCTGCTTATGCTGCAAAAAACTACGGTGTATCTGTTACTGGAGTCACAATCTCAGCTGAACAACAGAAATATGCACAAGAACGCTGTCAGGATCTAAGTGTAAAAATTATCCTTGAAGACTATCGAAATCTAAATCTTCAGTTTGATCGCATTGCTTCCGTTGGTATGTTTGAGCACGTTGGCCCTAAAAATTATGCCACTTATTTTGATATTGTGAAAAAAAATCTAAAATCTGATGGCATATTTCTTCTCCATACTATCGGCTCTAATCGTGACAAATCGAGTGCCGATGCGTGGATCACCAAATATATTTTTCCAAATGGCTGTTTACCATCGATTCCAAGAATTGCCAAAGCCATTAATGGGAAATTTGTCATGGAAGATTGGCACAATTTTGGTGCCGATTACGATCGGACACTTATGGCATGGTATGAACACTTTATTTCAAGCTGGCCCGAAATAGAACATAACTACAGCCCACGCTTCAAACGGATGTTCAGCTATTATTTAAATGCTTGCGCTGGTGCATTTCGAGCCAGAGATATTCAACTATGGCAGATTGTATTCAGCCCACAAGGCTTTGAAAAAGGACTGAGAGTACCTAGGTAAAGCATAATTCCACCGATAACATTCCAAAAGCTACAGAAACCGCATTCCTGTAGCTTTCATATTTGGTTGAATTTGGTTTAATGCCGTTGTCAAAAAGCCTATATCACAACTCAATAATATTTTTTTATTGTTCTTCGATTTGAGACAATGACCTTTCCTGTTCTTTTTGTGCCATGACTCGCTCAACAGTATCAACAATCGCCTGAGTCTGTGGATCAATCTCGATATTGACCTTTTGCCCCAGACGCCTCTTGCCGAGAGTAGTACGTTCTAATGTTTCCGGTATCAAGTGGACACAGAAGCGATTATTCACTACATCCCCAATCGTCAGACTGATGCCGTCAATGCCAATAAACCCTTTATGCAAGATATACTTCATCAATTGCTTATCGTGAATTCGAAACCAGATTTCATGATTATTTTCAGAAGTGAAAATCTTGGCAATTTCAGCAGTCGTAATAATATGACCAGACATCAGATGCCCGCCAATTTCGTCACCAAACTTAGCCGCCCTTTCCAGATTAACCAAGTCACCTGCCTTAAGTTCGCCAAGATTAGTCAAGCGAAGTGTTTCTTTCATCAAATCGAAGCTAATTAAATCGCCATCAATCTTCGTTACAGTCAAACAACAACCATTGTGGGAAACAGAAGCCCCCGCCTCAATTCCGGGTAATAATTCAGCCGGAAATTTAACAACATGAGTCCGAAAGTGCATTTTTTCATCAACAGCCACTATCGGCGCTTTTCCCTGAACAATACCTGTAAACATGGGAACCTCTTTAATAATTTTACCTAGCAAGTTAGTTTAACCCACTCATTGCTTTTAAACACTATGCAGGGTGTACGTAAATGTGGATACGATTCAATGAATAGTCTCAATTATTAAGTATAAACCCCGTATAATAATTGGATTAATAAAATGAGTCCTATACAATTAGTCGCTTATAAGCAATATATTTTCCGCTAACATCGTTTGCTCGCAGAAATATTCCTTGTTTTTTCAGTCAATTTTCAATCAAAAAGGTGTAGTACGTGCAGAAATATTTAAATGAAGCGCGTAGTTTGCTCGCTCTGGGAATCCCCGTCATCATCGCACAATTTTCACAAACTGCGATGGGTGTCATCGATACAGTTATGGCCGGTAAAGCCGGTGCTATTGAGATGTCAGCCGTTGCCGTAGGCACGTCTATCTGGCTACCCACTATTCTATTTGGTCAGGGAGTATTGCTTGCCTTAACGCCAATCGTGGCACACATGAATGGCTCCGGCCAGAGAAAAGGTGTCGCAAGTCAGATCCAGCAAGGGTTTTGGCTGGCTACTTTCCTTTCTATTTTTGTCATCGTGATATTGTATAACAGCCGCTTTATTATAGAAGCACAACATAATATCGATCCTGTTATGGCCCAAAAAGCGACGGATTTTATCCACGCGATTATGTGGGGGGCTCCTGGCTACTTGTTCTATCAGGTTCTGCGAGGTCAATGCGAAGGATTGTCGAAAACCAAACCAGCAATGATAATCGGTATTCTCGGGTTACTGGTTAATATCCCTGTCAACTATATTTTCATTTACGGCAAATTTGGTGCTCCAGAATTGGGCGGTGTTGGCTGTGGTGTTGCAACAGCAACAGTTTACTGGGTTATGTTCCTTTTGCTACTTGCCTATGTTAAACATTTTCCTACCCAAAAGGACATCCAGACATTTAGCAATTTTGCAGCCCCTAAATGGTATACCCAAAAAAGAATTATCCTGCTTGGCTTACCTATCGCCCTGGCAATGTTCTTTGAAGTTACACTTTTTGCGGTTGTCTCATTGCTGATTTCTCCTCTTGGCGTTGTTTCCGTGGCTGGTCATCAGATATCACTCAATTTCAGTTCATTGATGTTTATGTTCCCTTTGTCATTGGGGATCGCGGCAACTATCCGTGTTGGCTATAACCTTGGTAAACAATCAACCGAAGGTGCTAAGATATCTGCATATACCAGTCTTATTGTTGGCTTGATCATTGCTTGTATGACCGCCACTTTCAGCGTGCTGTTCCGCAAACATATCGCATTTATGTATAACGATAATCCTGAGGTTGTCATTCTTGCCTCTCATCTGATGTTATTTGCAGCTATTTATCAGCTTTCTGATGCTGTTCAAGTTATCGGTTCAGGTATATTGCGTGGGTATAAAGATACGCGCTCGATCTTCTTTATCACCTTAATCTCTTATTGGTTTTTAGGACTATCGAGCGGTTATATTCTGGGATTGACTAATTATATTACTGAACCCATGGGACCAAAGGGCTTCTGGATAGGCTTTATTATAGGTTTAACCGCAGCAGCGTTCATGATGGGTTACCGGATTTGGTGGACACAAAAACAGTCGGTTAGTTTTATCCTGAAACGTTCTACCCGTTAATTTAGTATATTAAGCTATCAATCTAGGGGAAAAGCTTCAAATTCATTCTAAAAGATGTAAATACGAGCAGTTGAACAAGAATTTGCACTTTTCCCCTTGCCAGAAAGCTCAATGATCGTTAATATTCGTCCCCGTTGTCAGTCACGTAAATTTAAATTGCGTCCGTAGCTCAGTTGGTTAGAGCACCACCTTGACATGGTGGGGGTCGGTGGTTCAAGTCCACTCGGACGCACCATTTCTTATTTCTTGTAAGAAATTATCAATTCGCATAAAATAATCCTTGCTTTTTCCTCGTTATTTTCTTTGATTACATTTCTATAAATTAATAGTCTTCTAATCATTGCCTCACTAGAAACTCATTTACATCTTTTTTGCGCAACAACTCCCTGATTTCTTTAACATGAACAGGATTATTTCCCTCTTCTCCTTGTATAAATCTTTTCAAGAACCGTTTTTTTGATTCATTTCACAGAAATTAGTCTCTATAATACGTTCCCATCATAAGTTGAATGGTTTCAGCCAATTGATTTACCGAATTCAGAAAAAATTACAGATGAATAATCGTTCCCAGTCAGCATATCTGTATATAACTGACCTTACGCTAAAAAACTATTTAACGCGTTCTACTATCCATTTTTATCCGTTTTCCGTTATGTTGCGCAACTTACAACATCAGATGATGTTGGCATCAATGTCAATGGTTGACGAGTCACTATTTTATCCATTAAAACCAGTAGATAAATTGTCATGAAAAAAACAAAAATTGTTTGTACTATAGGGCCGAAAACAGAATCTGAAGAGAAATTGACTGAACTGCTCAATGCAGGCGTGAACGTAATGCGTCTGAATTTTTCTCACGGTGACTACGAAGAACATGGTCAACGTATTAAAAATATTCGCGCAGTCACAGCAAAAACTGGCAAAAAAGCAGCAATCCTACTGGATACTAAAGGCCCTGAAATCCGCACCATAAAACTGGAAAATGGTAATGATGTTTCCCTCACTGCGGGCCAGACTTTCACCTTTACAACAGACAAAACCGTCATTGGTAATCAAGAGCGTGTAGCCGTAACTTATGCGGGATTACCGGCAGATCTGGCACCAGGTAATACTGTATTGGTTGATGATGGTTTGATCGCCATGACAGTTAAAGAAATCACGGCAACTGAAGTCATCTGTGAAGTATTGAACAACGGTGATTTGGGCGAGAACAAAGGTGTTAACCTGCCAAATGTTTCCATCAACCTGCCTGCTTTGTCAGAAAAAGACAAACAAGATCTGGTGTTTGGTTGTGAACAAAGTGTAGATTTTATCGCTGCTTCCTTCATCCGTAAACGCGCCGATGTACTGGAAATTCGTGAACATCTGAAAGCTCACGGCGGCGAGCATATCCAAATTATCTCGAAAATCGAAAATCAGGAAGGTCTGAATAATTTCGATGAAATTCTCGCAGCTTCCGATGGCATCATGGTTGCTCGTGGTGATTTGGGTGTCGAAATCCCTGTAGAAGAAGTTATCTTCGCACAGAAAATGATGATTGAAAAATGTAATGCGGCTCGTAAAGTTGTTATTACTGCAACACAAATGCTGGATTCCATGATCAAAAATCCACGTCCTACCCGTGCTGAAGCTGGCGACGTTGCCAACGCTATTCTAGATGGTACTGATGCGGTGATGCTTTCCGGTGAAAGTGCCAAGGGAAAATACCCCATCGAAGCGGTTTCTATCATGGCAACTATCTGTGAACGCACAGATCGCGTTATGAATAGTCGAATTGAAAATACCCAAACCCACAAACTGCGTGTTACCGAAGCAGTCAGCCGTGGTGCTGTTGAAATCGCTGAAAAGCTGGAAGCACCACTGATCGTTGTAGCGACCTACGGCGGTAAATCTGCAAGATCTATCCGCAAATATTTCCCTAATGCACAAATTCTTGCTTTGACTACAAATGAAATCACTGCTCGTCAATTACTGTTGGTGAAAGGCGTTTTTACACAGATTGTAAAAGAAATCGCTTCTACCGATGATTTTTATCGAATTGGTAAAGAAGCTGCTCTGGCAAGTGGCATGGCACATAAAGATGATATCGTTGTTATGGTATCTGGTGCTCTGGTACCAAGTGGTACAACGAACACGTCTTCTGTTCACGTGCTTTAATTCTTTGTAATTTTAAATTGCAGATACAGTGCCGCCTAATTTCAGGCAGCACTGCCAATCATAAAGCAACATTAATATGTTAAATTTATTGAACATATAACAAATCGTTTTTTTATATCTCACTATCGCTCATCATTATCATGGTGAACTTTATAACCTATACACTGTTACATTAGACAGATTTCCCAATTTGAAATAAAACAAAATTTCCGTTTTATTACCTATATCCAAAATTTATTGGTTTATTTTGAGATAAAGAACAGTAGATTTTTTTGTAGCAAAAATTTATTCTCTTTCTAAAATAGTTTGTGTAATACTTAGATGGCTACTTGGAGACTAACTTAATCTAGAGGGTAATGTGATGAATCGTACTAAAGTTGTATTTGGTGCAGTAATTCTGGCTTCTACTCTGTTAGCAGGTTGTTCAAGCGCAACTAAAGTTGAACAGCTAGCTTCTCAGGTTCAAACTCTGGGTTCTAAAGTTGACCAGCTGAGCAATGACCTCGGTTCTATTCGTTCTGATGTGCAATCAGCCAAAGACGAAGCAGCTCGCGCCAATCAACGCCTTAATAACCAAGTTCATTCTTACAAGAAATAAACTTGTAGCAAATAACAAAAAATGGCGTGCTACTGTACGCCATTTTTAACTGCTCTAATTCCCTTTTATTTCTCCAGCGGAGATCATCATCTATCAACTCTATTTCAAGTTTCTGGTTGGTAAATTGGCCCAGGTTGATACAACCGAGGCACTTTGACAGGTTTGATCTCGGTGATGTCTTTTTCACTAGTTTCAATCGATCTTGAAATTTCCAATCCTTGCTGATTGTTTGAGGGCTGCCCTTTATTCACCAACATAGGCATTCCAGAACGACGGGTAATCGTTTGCTCGACAATAACTCCATCTGTCTCACGATTATCAAGGAATTTCACCAACCCCTCCGAGCGCAGAATTGGAATCATCTGAGGATCATCATTCTCCGTCTTGGAAAGTGGCTGATGAACTTCTATATAACGCTTACCATCCGGTTCCACCGTATATTTTATAGGTTCATTAATAACCTGAACACGGGTTCCCCGTGGAACAGTTCTGAATAAATCTTCAATATCATCAGGACGCAAGCGAATACATCCGGAGCTGACACGCATACCGATGCCAAAATTCACATTTGTACCGTGGATAAGATATTCACCACGTCCGGCTGCTAAGCGTAAAGCAAAATCTCCCATTGGGTTATCTGGGCCAGATGGCATTACAGCAGGTAAAGTAATCCCCCTACTCGCATAATCCCTGCGAATGTTGGCAGTTGGTGTCCATGTTGGATTTTCAATCAACTGACTAACTGAAGTTGTCATCGTTGGCGTATCGCGCCCAAGCTGCCCTATTCCAATGGGATATACAATGACATGATTGGTTCCCTTAGGATAATAATAGAGTCTGAGTTCAGCCAAATTGATAATAATACCTTGACGAGGTGTATCCGGGAGCAGCATTTGCGACGGAATAATAAGTTCAGTACCTGCCTCCGGTAAATACGGATCAATTCCGGGATTAGCTTCCAGCATCGCCAGTAAACCTATTTGATATTTGGCAGCGATAGATTCCAGCGATAGCCCCTCGGCAGATACCACATAAGTGGTATTTTCACCGATCAGACGGCGATTGTCAGGTGGCAATGGGTACTCAACAGCATGGGCGATATTAGCCAATCCACTTAACGATAACATGCCAACCAAGAACATGCCGATAAAAGTTAAAAAACGCTTCATACATGCCCCCTGAGATGATACTTGAAATGTCTGTGATTAATTAATAGCCTGTTTTGTATTCTATCGCATTCATTATAAACAGTGTCATATCGTTCCTGCCAGCCAGATACTGACAGGGGCAAAATGCAATACTATCACTCTAGAGGGATAACACTAAGATAAAACAGCCGTTGTCAGGCGAGATGTACAACATAATTGTTGTTGCTCATTATAGATGTCAATCTGCCAAACCTGATGTGAACGACCAAGGTGAATAGGTTTACAAATGCCTTTAACTGTGCCTTCCCGAACAGATTTCAGATGATTGGCATTGATTTCCACCCCCACTACTTTCTGTTCACCTTCCGAGCAAAGATATCCCGCAAACGAACCGAGTGTTTCAGCCAATACTACAGATGCACCACCATGCAAGATCCCAAATGGCTGTTTAGTTCGTTGATCAACCGGCATCGTTGCTTCAATAAAATCATCGCCAATCTGGATAAATTCGATTCCTAAATGCTCCACTATACTGTTATTATTCATGCTGTTAAGTGAACCCACATCTATATGACGTTTCCAAATCACGGTACTATCTCCAATAAGGCTTGTAATGGGTGTTTAAGTTGCTTTCCTTCTACGCGTTTCACTTGACTGCGGCATGAATACCCTGTACTCAAACAATGTTCCAAAGACAGATTGCTCAGTGCCGGAGCCCATGAAAGTTTGTAGATACCAACCGAGTTCTCCAGATTTTGCTTTTCATGTCCATATGTACCTGCCATGCCACAACACCCCACACTGAGATTATTCAAGTTATGACCAAAGTGACGGAAGATATCACCCCACTGCTTACCGCTATTAGGCAGTGATGTGGTTTCTGTACAGTGCCCCAATAAATACCAGTTATAGTTGGATATTGAGTCATCGCGTTTCTCTTGTGGCATTTTTTCCGGCAGAATGTTAGCCAGCCATTCATGAACTAATTGGACTTTAAAAGTGCCTCTCTGTTCTCCCAGAATATCTTTATATTCATCCCGATAACATAACACCAAAGCAGGATCGACCCCTATCATAGGGATATTCAGGCATGCCATCCGGTTAAGAAATTCGGCTGTTTTCCCTGCTGTCTTGGCAAATTGACTCAGGAATCCTTTCACATGCTGTGCTTTTCCATTAGGTGTAAATGGCAGTAACACAGGTTTATATCCCAATTTTTCCGCCAACTGGACAAAATCAGTGACAACTTTCGCATCGTGGTAACTCGTAAAAGGATCTTGAACAATCAATACGTATTGCTCACGCAGAGATGGTGATAAGTTTTCCAACTGTTCGAGCGTCGTCCTTGCTGCATAATGTCCTGCAAGTTGCTGTTGCAGGGTCGGGTAAGAAAGCAAAGGCAGATCGACCATACCAATCGTATGCTGACTGATTTTTTGTACCCAAGGTTGTTTTAAGAAGAAATTAAATACCCGAGGCGCTTTTGCCATTAATGGTGTGCTGTGTTCAACATTCGCCACAATATGATCACGCAATGGACGCAAGTAACGCCCGTGATAAAGAGCCAGAAAACGTGCGCGAAATGAAGGTACATCAATCTTGATCGGGCATTGTGTCGAGCAGGCTTTACACGCTAAACAACCTGACATCGCTTCTTTCACTTCATGTGAGAAATCATATTCTCCTCGCCATGCCTGCCAGCTATAACGGGTTTTTTCAATCAAGCCCCGTAAACTAGAGCGCTTCTGATTCAGCCCCTGCTCCAATAATTCGGGTTCAACACCCTGCTCCGACAACAATCGTAACCATTCCCTGACAAGAGTAGCCCTGCCTTTAGGAGAATGAATGCGATGCTGGCTGATCTTCATTGAAGGACACATTGGGCTTTTGACATCAAAATTGAAGCAAAGACCATTGCCATTACATTCCATCGCACCACGAAATGCGGTTCTCACATTAACAGGAATTGTACGATCATAAGTTCCGCGTTTGGCTGCATCGACTTTCATCATCGGGACATCGATCCCAATTGGTGAACAGATTTTCCCGGGATTCAACCGATTGAGTGGATCAAATGCCGCTTTTATCCGACGCAGTTCGCTATATAAAATTTCACCAAAAAAAGCTGGGCTATACTCAGCTCTAAATCCCTTGCCATGCTCCCCCCATAGCAATCCACCGTATTTGGCCGTCAAACGAACAATTTCATCGGAAATCTGCTTCATCAGGATTTCCTGTTGAGGATCACACATGTCTAAAGCCGGGCGAACATGTAAAACACCGGCATCTACATGTCCGAACATACCGTAATCCAACTTATGGTTATCCAAAAGTTGCCGAAACTCAGCAATATAATCGGCAAGATGTTGAGGAGGAACGCAAGTGTCTTCGACAAATGGGATAGGTTTGGCTGCCCCTTTGCTGTTACCGAGCAAACCTACGGATTTTTTCCGCATGGCGTAAATACGTTCGATATCCATCAAGTTATGGCATGTTTGATAGCCAATGACCCCAGCCTGATTTTTTGCCATCGATTCATCAAGGCGCAGGCAAAGATCGTGAACCTGTTGCTCAATTTGCTGTTCATCATCGCCACTGAATTCGACAATATTCAGCCCTTGCATATCCTTATCAGGCACATCAGTAATCAATTCCTTTACTGAATGCCAAATGATATCTTCACGCGCTAAGTTGAGTACCCTGGAATCTACCGTTTCAACCGAAAGCGCCCTGGCTGCCACCATAAAAGGGGCATTACGCAGCGCTGAATCAAAGGAATCATATTTGACATTCACCAATCGCCTGGCTTTTGGCAGCGGAGTAATATCTAGAGTGGCCTCCGTAATGAAGGCCAATGTACCTTCAGAGCCAGTCAGGATACGAGTAAGATCGAATGTCTGCATATCATTACTGAACACATGGCGCAAATCATATCCCGTCAGAAATCGGTTGAGCTTAGGGAATTTCTCGATGATTAATTTGCGTTGCTCACGGCAACGTTCCAGTACTGTTTTGTAAACATGGCCAATGATCGTTTCTTCCTGAGCAATCGATTCCGCTAATGATGTACTCATAGGTCGGGTATCAAACATTTCTCCGCCCAATAAAACCGCACGCACACCAAGTACATGATCTGAGGTTTTACCATAAACCAGTGAACCTTGACCGGAAGCATCTGTATTGATCATACCACCCAACGTCGCACGATTACTGGTTGATAATTCAGGAGAGAAAAAGTAACCAAAAGGTTTTAGATATTGATTGAGTTGATCTTTAATGACACCCGCTTCGACTTTAACCCATCCCTGTTCTGGATTAATTTCCAGAATTCGGTTCATATAACGGGACATATCCACCACAATACCATTGTTAAGTGATTGCCCATTCGTACCGGTTCCCCCGCCACGGGGAGTAAATGTCAGAGTCTGAAAATGCCCCTTTGCGGCAACCCTTGCCAGCAGTACAACATCGGCACTGGAACGCGGAAATACAATGGCTTGCGGTAACAATTGATAAATGCTGTTATCTGTTGCCATCGTCAACCGATCGGCATAGCTACTGGCAGTGTCCCCTGTAAAGCCAGCTTCTTTCAGTGCAGTCAAATAGTCCTGTGTCAGTTCACTGGCGTGGGGGGCTTGTGATATACGTGGAATCATTGGCTGGTTGCCCCTTTTCTAATTAGTATCCACATTGCTTTATTTATATACTATCTTGGGTAATGTTACTCAGACAGTTTGCTGAGTAGGGAAGCTTTTAACCATATCACAATATTTATCAGTTTTGAGCAATCGATTAAATAACGTTATATTCGGTTACCCTTGTTACTGCCAACAGTATTTTCAATCGCAACGAGAAATTATTTCATGGAAAAATCGCAAACCCACCAGGATTTACCCAAGCTGCTATTCGCACTATTTTTCATTTTATTGCTTATTACGACCAGTTTTTGGGTCTTAAGTCCCTTTATTCTGGGGTTTATTTGGGCAGGAATGGTCGTTATCGCAACTTGGCCACTATTAGAGAAATTACAACGACGACTATGGGGAAAACGTTGGATCGCGGTCTTTATCATGACTTTCCTCTTAGTCTTACTCTTTGTTTTACCTATCGCGTTACTTATTAGTAGTTTGGTAGAAAACAGCTCTCCATTGATTGCATGGGCAAAATCGCCCTCCGCTCTTGAACTGCCGCAATTAGAATGGCTGAACCGCCTGCCTGTCTTTGGCGATGATCTGTACCTGAAATGGCAGGAATTGATTGCCGATGGCAGCAACCAGCTACTCAACAAAATTCCTCCTTATATCGGTAAAGCAGCAACGTGGTTTTTTACTCAAGCGGCCAATGCAGGTCGTTTCCTTTTCCATTTGGCTCTGATGGTCATATTCAGTGTATTACTTTACTGGAAAGGTGAGCAGGTCATGCTGAGTATCCGCCACTTTGCCATCCGACTGGCAGACAAACGAGGGGATGCAGTTGTACTGCTGGCTGCGCAATCTATTCGTGCTGTGGCGCTTGGTGTGGTTGTTACCGCATTGGTACAGGCTATCGCTGGTGGAATTGGGTTGTCAGTTGCAGGTATCCCCTATCCAATGATTTTAACATTGCTGATGTTTGTATGTTGCGTTGCCCAATTAGGGCCTTTGCTTGTCTTGATACCATCTATTGCATGGCTTTATTGGACAGGAGAAACAACATGGGGAACGATTTTAGCTATCTGGAGCCTCATTTTGACTACAATGGACGGTGTTCTTCGTCCTTTTCTTATCCGTCTTGGCGCTGATTTGCCAATGGTTTTAATCCTAACTGGTGTAATCGGCGGTATACTTTCATTAGGTGTTATCGGCTTATTTATTGGTCCTGTCGTACTGGCCGTTTCTTTCCGCTTACTATTGGCATGGATAAATGAAGTTCCTAAACCTGAGAGAAAAATGTCAGATACCAAAACATATTTCACAGAAAAGAGCTTAAAATAATCAAATAAACGCGCGGGAATATTATTTTTCCGCGCGATTATAAAACAAGTTAATATACCTGTCGTCTTTCAAGATGCAGCTTTGTTGGCTGCGCTCACTCACCCCGGTCACATAGTTATCTATGCTCCAGGGGATTCGTTCCTTGCCGTCGCGCTGCATCTTGAAATCCAATGGGTATATATCAACCCAATTTCACCGAAAATATAAATTCATTTAAAAAAATAAAAACCATCAGAAAATTGTTGCAAAAAAGTTATTTTTCTAAATTTTCTTTTCCCTGATTCTATTTATTAAGAGGATTCTTAATGAATAAACTA
Source organism: Xenorhabdus koppenhoeferi (assembly GCF_900116635.1). Classification (GTDB taxonomy): domain Bacteria; phylum Pseudomonadota; class Gammaproteobacteria; order Enterobacterales; family Enterobacteriaceae; genus Xenorhabdus; species Xenorhabdus koppenhoeferi. The sequence continues at coordinate 121,032 of NZ_FPBJ01000003.1, forward strand.
ATTTATTAAATTACTATTATTTACATCGAAACAAATATTTCCCAGTGAATTGTTATTTTAGCCTATAAACGCCATAGGCTAGGATAAACAAAGTATACATATATTGCTGTGTGTAGTCTTTGCCTGTCAGCCCATGATAGGCTTTTTTTTTGGTGAAATTTTTCAGCTTTTCTTATCATAATTAATCATTCATTCATAATTAACCATCCATGATAAAAAATATTATGTTATACGGAATATAAAAGCCTGCAAATATTTGAACTGACCACAAATACCGACATATTTCCCCTGACGTTTAGCCGCTTGGATTGCCATAGAAAATAATTGTTTCACGGCATTATTACGTTCGTCATTACGTTCGTCAAATAACTCAAAAATCACCCCAGAATCACGATTTAAAATAACTGAGTGGTTGACAATATTTGTTCACGACACTTTCTCGCACAAATATCATTATTGTCTGTTAAATTTGCTGGAGGCTGGAGGTTGAGTTATTGTGATCTCAGTCATCCCGGACAATGTTTTAATGTGAAGTAGAATTCGAGAAAGTATATGTACAAAACAGATGAGTTAAGAACCCACCGCATTGATAACCTGATAACACCTAAAGAGCTTACCAAGCAATATCCTATATCAGAAAAGACCCTGCAAAATGTGACATTGTCACGAAAGCGAATCGAATCAATTCTGACAGGCGATGATCGCCGATTATTAGTCATTATCGGCCCTTGCTCCATTCATGATATTGATGCAGCCATCGATTACGCTGCCCGCCTGCATACACTGCGCGAAAAATACCAGCACAGTCTGGAAATTGTCATGCGAACCTATTTCGAAAAACCGAGAACAGTTATTGGCTGGAAAGGTCTGATTTCAGATCCTATGTTAGACGGATCTTGTCAAGTCAATAAAGGTATTTCGCTTGCCCGTAAGTTATTAATTGATATCAATGATCTAGGTGTACCCACTGCCACAGAATTTCTGGATATGGTCACAGGCCAATATATTGCTGATTTAATTAGCTGGGGTGCCATTGGTGCCAGAACGACAGAAAGCCAGATTCACCGGGAAATGGCTTCAGCCCTGTCATGCCCAGTCGGGTTTAAAAACGGGACTGATGGCAATACGCTTATCGCCATTGATGCAATACGTGCTGCCCGAGCCAAGCATATGTTTCTCTCCCCGGATAAAAACGGTCAGATGACTATTTATCAAACCAACGGAAATCCCTATGGGCACATTATTATGCGTGGCGGGAAAAAACCGAATTACAGTGCTGAGGATATTGCAACAACCTGCCGAAAATTACGCGAATTTCACCTACCTGAGCGTTTAATTGTGGATTGCAGTCATGCTAACTGCCAAAAAATTCATCGTCGTCAGTTGGATATCGCAAGAAATATTAGTGAACAAATTCAATCTGGCTCAACATCCATTGCGGGTGTTATGGCTGAAAGCTTTTTGGCCGAAGGTGCACAAAAAGTCACTCAGGGAGAACCCTTAACCTACGGGCAATCTATTACTGATCCATGCCTTGGCTGGCAGGATACAGAACAATTTGTCAACATTCTTGCTGATGCTGTTGAAAATCGTTCCTGAATCCTTTCTTTATTCTGGCTCCTAATCGACTGTTGGAGCCAGTCACAAATCCAAATAAGTCATATAAAATCAAACGATTAATACTTAATTTCAGGTACAGGAAAAAATAACTTGAAGTTAGTCATTATTGAAACGATAATTATTCTCAATATTAGAATAATTACTGTTAAGACTTGGTATGGATAAATCAACGAATTATCGACTCGGCTACACTAATTTTCTACAACAGCAGTCCCTTCCTGAACTACCCTGCAATGCTGTAAAAGGCAGTTGTATAGATAGTCAGCAACTATTGGAAATATCGTATGTGATGAAAGTTGACTTTCAAAACAGATTTTTTCGCTATATCCAACCAAATCCAGCAAATTTATTCTGACATAATAAAAATTATAGCAAATTCACCTACTGAATATCAGCAAGGTGCTTAGCTCTTTGAGTTCATAAAAATGCTATTTAAGCATGGAGATTGACCTGCATGATCATCATTAAATCGCCAAGCCTGAAATTGCCTACATTAAGCGTAGTCATCTTAGCAAGTTTATCATCTGCTAATGCTGAAACGATGCATTCTGAAGCAACGCTTTCTAAAAAAGACAAATCATCTAAAGACACTTTAACTGTTTATACCACCGGTAATGTGCGTGATAGTTTTGAGGCATCAATGATTTTTATATCAGCTATCAGTGGTAAGTAGCCACAGACAGTGGTAAGTAGCCACAGAGCATGCTATTAATTCTAAAACGATATTTATTTTCAAACTCGGTTTTTTAAGGAGCTAATAACTGTGAATCAGTCACTTTATGAACGTTACCAACAAGCCAAAGAAGATAACAAAGCTAAATATGCACGTGATCTGGCAGCTTACCTGAATGTCAGCGAAGGAGAGCTATTGCATAGCCGTGTCGGTATCGATGCAAAACGTCTAAATGTTGATGCTCCTACCCTGCTTCAAGAACTGGCTACTGTTGGAGAAACCAAGGCGATTACCCGTAATGACTTTGCCGTTCATGAACATATTGGTCGTTACGAAAATACCAAATTCAGCCAACATGTTGGTTTGATCCTCAACCCACGTGAGCTTGATCTGCGTTTATTCTTCGATCACTGGAATAGTGTTTTCTCTTTAGTTGAACCCGCTAAGAACGGTATGCGTCACAGTATTCAATTCTTTGACCACCAGGGTGATGCATTGCATAAAGTTTATGCCACTAAAAATACAGATATGGCGGTATGGGACGCACTGATCGAAAAATATCAGACCAGTGAAAATCCAGCACTGGAGATCCAGCCGGAAGAAGCGCCTGAACACACAGAAATCACCGAACAATTGAGAGTACAGTTAGATGAAGAATGGCGTGCCATGACTGACGTTCATCAATTCTTCATTATGGTGAAACGCCATAACTTGAATCGCCAGCAAATTTTCAATGCAGTAAAAGATGATTTGGCATATCGTGTAGACAATTCAGCATTATCTCAACTTATTGAAATAGTGCATAAAGATCAGAACGAAATCATGGTCTTTGTCGGAAACCGTGGTTGTGTCCAGATTTTTACTGGTCAGCTGGAACGTTTGATGCCTTATCAGGAAGAAGATTCTGCTCAGAAATGGCTCAACATTTTCAACCACAATTTCACTCTGCATCTGATTGAAAGTGCCATCGCGGAAAGCTGGGTCACTCGCAAGCCAACCGATGATGGTTTTGTTACCAGTCTGGAATTGTTTGACGCGAACGGTAACCAAATCGCGCAATTGTACGGTCAGCGCACCGAAGGTACCCCTGAGCAGACTCAATGGCGTGAGCAAATTGCCGCTCTGCCTAAATTGCAACCAGAACAGGAAACTTGCATAGCATGAAAAAGTGGCTTCTAACATTTATGCTTGCCATCTCTTGTAATGCGTTCTCTGCTGAACGTATTGTGACAGTTGGTGGCGATGTGTCTGAAATTGTTTTTGCACTTGGCGAAGGACAGCATGTTGTTGCAAGGGATAGTACCAGCCTAAATCCCAAAGAATTACTCTCACTACCCGATGTAGGATACATGAGAATGCTTAATTCAGAAGGTATTTTAGCCATGAGCCCATCACTGGTGATTGCAAGTGAATCGGCTCAACCTTCTCTGACACTAAAGCAAATCGAAGATTCCGGTGTAAAAGTTATTAAAGTGACCAGCGAAACCTCGTTAGAAGCCGTACCTAAAAAAATCATGACCGTCGCGAAAGCGGTCAATCAGGAAAAACGTGGTGAAGAACTTGTTGCCCAGTATCGCCAACAATTGGCTGATATCACCACGTCAGAGATTCCCGCCAAAGTCATTTTTATCATGAGTCATGGTGGTGTTAAGCCGATGGCGGCAGGTCAACAGACTGCTGCGGATAAGATGATCCATGCCATTGGTGCGAAAAATGCTATGCAAGGTTTTCAGGGATACCGGCCTTTATCTCAAGAAGGTGTTATCGCCAGTAAACCCGATTTATTGTTGATCAGTACTGAAGGACTGAAAACTTTAGGTGGTCTGGATAAAGTTTGGCAACTTCCTGGGTTAAACTTCACACCCGCCGGCAAGAAAAAACAGATTATTGTTGTTGATGAAATGGGATTACTCGGATTTGGCTTACAAACTCCTGCTGTTATGAAACAAGTCCGTGAAGCAGCGGAGAAGGTTCAATGAGTCGTTCCCAATCCCCCACTATCGGCTTAATGATACTGAGTTTATTGTTATTTTTATTAGCAATTAGCTCCGCCAATATGGGGGCATTGCCGCTTTCCTTTAAAACTCTGTGGGAATCCTCTTTGGAGGACCCACAATGGCAGATTTGGCTAAATATTCGGTTACCAAGAATTTTATTGGCGATCATCGTTGGATGTGCACTTGCTGTATCAGGTGCTGTAATGCAAGGGTTGTTCCGCAATCCTTTGGCCGACCCCGGATTATTGGGGATCAGCAGTGGATCAGCACTGATGGTCGCCATGACTATCGTTTTTCCTTTTACCTTATCTGCCAGTATTGCATTATATAGCCACATTATTGCAGCCTTTGTGGGCAGTTTATTGGTTTCACTTCTGATATTTTCACTTAACAAATACAGTCACGGTAACCTGCCAAAACTACTGCTTGCTGGTATTGCCATTAATGCACTGTGTGCGTCATTTATTGGTGTATTGGGTTATATCAGTAATGATCAGCAGTTGCGTCAGTTTACCATTTGGATGATGGGTTCACTGAGCCAAATTGAATGGCCAACGCTGGCTATTGCTGCATCACTCATTATTCCCATTTGTATTCTGACATTCAGCCAGTCACGCAGACTCAATTTGCTACAACTGGGCGATGAGGAAGCGCACTATTTGGGTCTGAACGTCCAGCGCACTAAATATCAATTATTGCTGTTAAGTGCCTTATTGATTGGATGTGCAGTTGCTTTAACAGGCATTATTGGTTTTATCGGGTTGGTTATTCCTCACCTTGTCAGGCTCCGGTTTGGTGGCGATCATACTTGGTTGCTGCCAATGTCCGCTCTTGGCGGCGCATGCCTTTTATTAACAGCGGATACACTGGCCAGAACTTTAGTCTCTCCTGCTGAAATGCCAGTAGGGCTTATCACCGGTTTGATCGGGGCCCCCTATTTTTTATGGCTTATTCTTAAGCCATCAGGAGACCGTTTATAATGGAGCCGCTCGTGTCAGATGATTTGCTTGAAGCGCAAAATTTAAATTATTTCATCGGGCAGCGTCAAATAATCAAAGACGTTTCACTTTCCATTCGTCAAGGGGAAGTTGTTGCCATTATTGGCCCGAATGGAGCAGGAAAATCTACGCTGTTACGGCTTTTAACAGGTTTTATTCCCCCTAATTCAGGAAAATGCTTATTAAAAGGCATTCCGATTTCTCAATGGCCGATGAAGCAATTAGCTCGTACTCGTGCCGTAATGAGGCAATATAGCTCTCTTTCTTTCTCCTTTAGTGTGGAAGAGGTCATTGCGATGGGGCGTGTCCCCCATGAAAATACTCACAAGAAAGTCGCTATTAATGAAGCTATTACATTGACAGAATGCGAAGAGTTGCGAAACAGGAATTATCAGCAGCTATCTGGAGGGGAGCAACAACGAGTGCAACTGGCAAGGGTTTTAGCTCAACTCTGGCATCCAGAACCAACTGAATCGTGTCTGTTTTTAGATGAGCCTACCTCCGCACTGGATCTTTATCATCAGCAACATACATTACGGCTGGTTCATCGCCTGACACGCCAGGCTCCTCTTGCCGTCTGCTGTGTACTGCACGATTTAAATCTGGCAGCACTCTATGCCGACAAAATTTTCCTGTTGCACAAAGGGAAACTGGTCGCATCCGGTACCCCAAAAGATGTACTGTGCGATGATATTCTCAAACAATGGTATCAGGCAGATTTAGGTGTGACTCAACATCCTGAAACTCACCAACCACAGATTTATCTCAGGCAATAAAAATATCACTTATCTCCTTTACTCTTAAATATGGTTTTAGTTCTCAAGCAACATTTACCCGGATCTTTAAAAAATATTTTAATACTACTCCGGCTAAATTCAGGGAGAATGGACACCTACCTGAATTCAAAACATTCCTACAATGTGAAGAATAAATATTTATAATAAGTGCCGCCCCTTATGGTCAACCTTCCTTCCGTTGACCATTTTTTATACTCTGTCAAATCTTAAGCCACTTCAATTCGCGGATGATCCACTTATAGACTTGCTGTAATTCTACAGCCAAAGAGGGGGAGTACGATATTGCCTATTACGCTATAAATGGCGATCAGTGAGATGATTTTTCTCTGGTCGGCTGATTAACCAGACTCCCAGTAAGATAAAGATAATACCTGCTGTCTTTAATAATGAGACAGTTTCATCAAACCAGGGAAGTAAGGCAGCCATTATATAAACAAGTGCATAACTCAAGCTAATAACTGGATACGCTTTGTTCAATGGCAGATATTTCAAGGTAAAAAACCAACATAGCATAGATAATGCATAACCCGTCAACCCTGCCATGATCATCAGCAAAGGATTATGGTTTTGCCAAAGCCAGTCGACATCCAGCCAATGTACCGACAATGAAAACTCAGGCAAGCGTGCAACTCCCCACTTCAATAGCAATTGAGCGATAGTGATCAATAAGACGCTTGCCACAGCCCAAAGATAACCTTTCATTGCCCCAGACTCATCAATAAAATCCCTAACATTATCGCAAAAACACCGATCCAGTGTTTCAGCCCTACTTTTTCCCGATATATAAATTGCCCAATCAGGGTCACAATGACAAAATTAATACTTAACATGGGATATGCGATACTGAGCGGCAAAAATTGCAATAACCGCAACCAGAATATCATTCCTATTCCCAACAGAAGAATAGCACCAGATAACCATATCGCCACAGATACCCCTTTATAGGGGGTATCTTTTTTCTGCCAACAAACAACTGCCTGTTTTTGGCATAACTGCCCCGCACAAGTCAGCAGACTCACCAAAATTAATAGCGCCATATCGCGGCTCATAGCTGTTTCTTATAAATGACGAGTACAAAACGATGATTACTGCGCATAATATCTGGTGTCGGTAATTCAGGAAGTTTACCTTTTGACGATAACAGCAAGACGATTGATACCTGTCCTTGTTTACGTGCTGTTGCTAACCACTCAGGAAATTCTTTTTGTGTCACATATCGGTACTGGCTGTCTGGGTAAGAAAGACCATATCCCAATTCTCCCGGACGATCGAACATATAAATATCACTACGCTTTAATTCCCATGCAATCGCAGCTCCCACACCAACGGACTGCGACAGGATATATTTACTGTCTGCCAGCTCATGTTCATTTTGTTTAATGAAAGACTGAGGAAGTTTAGAATTAATTGTCTTAGCAGGTAATACACCGCCTATCGACAAACTGAGCACAACTGAACAAGCAGCGGCCCATAACCAATATTTACCATCACGAACAAAGCACAGATAGCCAATGATTCCCCAAAATCCAAAAGCAATGCTCCCCATAATCCATTTCAGCCACTCATTGGGCTGGTAAAGAGGAGGATTGACCAATGTTCCCATACCAAAGAGCGTTAAAATTGCAAGCAGCCCAAAGAAAATATTCACCAGACCGTTTATCTTCAGTGCCTTCATCTTGCCATTTTTGACACAATCAACACTATATTTCGCCATCATTACGGCCAGCGGGCCTATAAATGGTAAAACGTAAGTCGGCAATTTCCCTTTTGCAATACTGAAAAATATCAATGGAACAACAAACCAGCAAAACAAGAAAAACATTTCTGGGTGACTTTTTTTCTCTTTCCAGCTTTTGATCAAAGCACCGGGTAACAAACCTAACCACGGGATCACACCTAAAATCAGTATCGGCAAATAATACCAAATGGGGGCAATGTGCTGCGCTTTATCAGAAGCAAAACGCTGTATATGTTCTACCCAAAAGAAATAATGCCAATAATTTGGCTCACGCAAAGCAACCGCTATCACCCAAGGCAGGCTGATCAAAATAGCAAAAAACACGGCAACAGGCCCAAAACGAAACATTTCCAGAAAACGTTTCTGGTATATCGTTACCGGTATCATGGCAATCACGGGCAATGCCAATGCCAAAAAACCTTTTGTCATAAAAGCCATGCCACAAGTCAGCCCCAGCACAGACCAAGCCAAAATTCGCTCTCGGGTACTGCCGGCTTTAAGTGCCCAATAGCAACTTACAATCACCGCGGTGATCCATAAGGAAAACATGGGATCAAGAACACTGTAAGTTCCTATTGAAAGCACAATAAACATAGAAATATAGACCAAACTGGAAACAAACGCCGTCTGACGACATTGCCACATCATTATTGCCAATCGGTAAAGAAGAAATGCACTGATTAAAATACTAAATACGGAACCAAAGCGAACGGCGAAATTGTTATGACCAAAAATCCACTGGCTGATGTTGTTGATCCAATATCCGGCGACAGGTTTTTCAAAATAACGAATATCTAAAAAATAAGGTACAATCCAGTCCCCACGTTGCAACATTTCGCGGCTGATTTCAGCATATCGTGTTTCATCGGGTTGCCATAATAGACGGCTATCTAATGGTAATAGGTAAGTGAGGATAAAAAAAAGAGCCATCAGGATGGCTCCAGCCTTACTCGTCCGGGTATTCAACATATCTGTGTTATAACCTCTTGTTGGCAACCTAACCAGCCTTCACGACCAGGAAAACCTGAACGCTTGATTTTCCCAACGGGAAGCGTATCTCTATTCTCAGGTAATAAATGACTTAATTTACAAAATTGAATATTTTGCTGATGAAGCATATTCAGTAATGATTCAAACTGTGAAGACTTAGACATACCTTCCACTTCGGTATGAATAGTGTAAACAGGCACACCGCAATCACGTTTGATGGCTTCAAGAATAAAGCTATTGAAATCTGCATCACTGACCTGCGTTCCAACAACTTCATCATAAGTAGGCAATGTGACTGGGATTTGTACTGTACCCAAATTTCCATCGGGCAAGAGCGGCCTGAATGGATGCGTTCCACGGCAATCACTATTGTAATCAAAATCAAAGCGCTGTTTGATGGTCAATACACGTTCATCTGCCCGCCAGCCCGCAACGGCTGAACACGTCACGGCTCGTCCTATCGCTTTTTCCAGCGCATCAATCCCTAGTTGCACCTGCTCTGCCAGTTCTTCTTCTGACCAACGCCCTACTTTTGCCTGCCAGCCCTGATGATCCCACGAATGCAAACCCACTTCATGACCCGCATCCATTGTTTGTTTCATTAAATATCCCAAATCTTTTGCGATTTTCTTCCCCGGCCATGCTGTACCAGCCAGTAAAATATCCAGACCATAAAGGGATGCTGCATTCGACCTCAACATTTTCCAAAAAAATTTAGGCCGCAACAGGCGCCATAAATGGCGCCCCATGTTATCTGGCCCAACACTAAAGAAAAAGCTGGCTTGGATATGATGCGTCTGCAAAATATCAAGCAACCGTGGTACACCTTCCTTTGTGCCTTGATAAGTATCCACATCAATTCTTAAGCCAACTTGTTTCATCAGTTGCTTCCTGATTTTCCCTGATATCCAATTGCTTCCTGATTTTTCTCTTTTAGTTCTTCAACTGCTCCGCGCAGAAAGAAATCCAGTGTTTCATCAATAGTTTGTTTCATATCAACGCTCGGCTGCCAGCCCAACAGACGTTCTGCATTCTGGATACTGGGTTTACGGTGTTCGACATCCTGATAACCTTGGCCGTAATAGCTACTGCTTTCAATTTTCTTGAACCCAGAGAATGGAGGGAAGTATCCACGCAACTCGTGTTTTTCAAAGCTCTCCAGCAACATTTCAGCTAATTGGCGAATACTGGCTTCATTGGTTGGATTACCAATATTGATAATTTGGCTATCACACAAACCATCGCGGTTTTCGATGATTCTGAACAGAGCTTCAATGCCATCGTGGATATCCGTGAAACACCGTTTTTGTTCTCCACCATCCACCAGCTTAATCGGGGAGCCTTCTACCAAGTTCAAAATCAGTTGGGTTATCGCCCTTGAACTACCTATACGGGCTGAATTCAAGTTATCCAACCTTGGTCCCATCCAGTTAAAAGGACGAAATAAGGTGAATTTTAAACCTTCTTTTGCGCCGTATGCCCAAATAACCCGATCAAGTAATTGCTTAGAAACAGAGTAGATCCAGCGCTGCTTATTAATTGGCCCAACAATCAGACGCGAAGTATCTTCATCGAACTCTTCGTCGTCACACATGCCATAAACTTCAGACGTTGACGGGAAAATAATCCGCTTATTATATTTCACACAATAGCGAACAATTTTCAGGTTCTCTTCAAAATCCAGCTCAAAAACACGCAATGGGTTGCGGGTATACTCAATCGGAGTCGCAATTGCCACTAAGGGAAGAATGACATCACATTTCTTGATGTGGTATTCAATCCACTCAGTGTGGATACTGATATCGCCTTCAATGAAATGAAAATGCGGGTTGCCAATGAATCGTTCAATAGCGGAAGAACCAATATCCATCCCATAAATATCGTAGTTCCCATCTTCCAGCAGACGCTCAGTCAGATGGTTACCAATAAATCCATTGACACCCAAAATCAAAACACGTTTACGGCAACTAACTTGAGTTGTCGCTTTAGAGCCAACATGAACACCCGCCACAATGCCCATTTCAAGCGCTAATCGATTGCCTTGGACATAAAGACCTGATTCACTCTGTCCGCTAATGATTTCCAACGCACCATCACCACAAGCAATCACAAATGGCTCTGTAGAAATGACGGTTCCGGGACGTTTGCCATGAACCTGTTCAAGTGGCCGTGAACGCCAGATTGTAATTCTACGCTCACCCAAGAATGTAAATGCACCCGGATATGGCTCTGTTACTGCCCTAATTAAGTTGTTAATTTCTTTGGCTGATTTATGCCAGACTATTTCACCATCTTTGGCTGAACGACGACCAAAATAAGTAGCATGACCCTCATTTTGTGGAATTAATGGATAATGACCTCTTTTTATTTGGGGCAGGATGTTATCCAATAATTCAGCCGCCGCTTCACGTATTTTTCCATGTACATCCCGCGATGTTTCCGTTTCTCCAATTTGTACGGCCTTCTGTGCAACTATGTCGCCAGCATCTGGTTTCGCCAGCATTTTGTGCAGGGTTACCCCAGTTTCAGTCTCACCATTGAGTACTGCCCAGTTAACCGGGGCCCGACCACGGTATTTCGGCAATAAGGAGCCGTGCAGATTAAATGAGCCTTTCTCAGCTAGTGATAAAATCTCCTGACTGAGCATGTTGCGGTAGTAAAAAGAGAAAATGACATCCGGTTTCATTTCCCGAATACGCTCAACCCAAAGCAGGTGATTCACATTTTCTGGTGCAAATACAGGTAATCCAAAATCTGCACCAATATGCGCAACAGAGGAGAAAAAATGATTTTCATTCGGATCGTCTGTATGTGTAAATATAGCCTGAATATTAAAACCTGCTTTTACTAGTGCGTTAAGTCCGACACAACCAATATCATGATAGGCAAAGATAACTGCTTTCATTAGCTTTTTTCCTGATTGTCTTTGGCCTTTTTAACTCCGACCACTTTTTGAATAAAATAACGCGGACGGGCACGCACGTCGTTATATATCCGGCCAATGTATTCACCGAGTAATCCCATTGCGACGAACTGCGCACCAATAAACATGAAAAGAATAGCAAACAGAGTAAACACACCTTCGGCAGCCCACATTGAGCCAAAAATAAGGCGCAAGGTAATTAACAGTACCGCCAACAGAAAACCAGTTACCGCAATAATGCTTCCTACTACACTTAATAACCGCAATGGTGCAGTTGTTAAGCAGGTAAGAAGGTCATACATGAGGTTTATCAGTTTCATAAAACTGTACTTGGAATCCCCAAATTCACGTTCTGCATGGGTTACGTCGATCTCTGTCGTCTTACGAGCAAACGTGTTAGCCAGAATGGGAATAAATGTGCTGCGCTCATGACATTGCAACATCGCACGGATAATATGACGACGATAGGCTCTCAGCATGCAACCGTAATCTCCCATAGAACGCCCTGTCACCCTGGTTATCATCGCATTAATGATTTTGGATGCACTTTTACGGAACCAAGAATCCTGACGATTGGCCCGACGAGTTCCGACAACGTCATATCCCTCTTCTGCCGTTTTAACTAAGCGAGGGATCTCTTCTGGAGGATTTTGTAAATCAGCATCCAATGTAATAATTAGATCGCCATCAGACTGATGAAATCCCGCCATAATTGCCGAATGTTGCCCATAGTTGCGATTAAGCAAAATGGCAATCACATGATTTTCAGGAATTTCAGCCGCCTGAGTCAAAATATCAGCAGAACTGTCACGACTACCATCATCTATCAAGATTAATTCATATTCTTGCTCAAGTTTTTGACATGCAGCAATCGTTCTTTCCAGTAATTGAGGCAAGCTTTCTTCTTCGTTATAAACAGGAATAACGACCGAAACTTTTTTAATTTTCTCAAATGTCACTTATTTATGCTCCGAAAGGATTTCAATTATCGCATTCACAACACGATCGACATCATCATTGCTCATATCAGGGAAAAGCGGCAATGAACTTCATCACCCGGCCCTATACCTAATGCCAGCAAAACCAAATGTATTCCCGCAGTAGCGGAACATAAAGTAACCGCATGTTTGCATCCAAACATGCGAGAAAAATCTTGCTCTAATTGATGGTTTTGCGGGCCTGTTGTAATCCAACCAGAATGTAAAACTTTCTCAATAGCTGCTATCTCTTCACTGCCAATCGCAGGACGGGAAAATAGCAAAAAATTGTCCATAACCACTTTATGCCTTGTATTGTCTAATTTGTTTTATAATTGGACAATCCTAGATGATGCTTGTTTAACAAAACATCAACAGACAGATAAGTTATGACCAACCAAGACACCTAAAGTAGATAAAAAGCAATCAATTATGGTGATCTAATTTATAAAAATTACATATGGCTGACCTTCCATAATTTATAGCTGCTATTTCTGATATGTCTAATATTTACCTCAAAAATTTCTGATAAATTTCGTTCGGTCATAACATTCTGCGGCATACCAGATACCAATAACTCGCCATAAGAGAGTAACCATACTCCGCTAGCCTGTTCGTAAGTGTGGTTAAGATCATGACTACTCAATATTACCGATCCACCCAATGAGCAAAACTCTTTGATTAACTTATCCAAAATGGCTTGCTGGGTAATATCAAGATTATTCGTTGGTTCATCAAGCAGAAGTAGTTTCCCATTGGGATTCAACTCCGGCCATACTTGCAAAAAAGTTCCCGCCAATCTGACTCTCTGCCATTCTCCCCCTGATAATTGTCCGGCTGGAGAAGAAAGTAACGGAAGAAGTTTCAATTGCTGGCAAAGCCCATATAGTACTTTTTCGCTTTGAGCCAATGGGACTGATTCAGGGCGGAACATATCCAGATACTGAAAAACGGGCATAATGGGAGTAGATGCTGATTGTGAAAACCAAGCCCGATATTTTGCCAGTTCGTGTTGTCGGTAATCCCTCAAATTCCGATCAATTAAATGAATGTTGCCACTATAGGATAAAACCCCCGCAATAGCTGAAAGCAGAGTGCTCTTTCCTGAGCCATTTAATCCAACCAAATGAATTTGTTCTCCGGCCATAACAGATGCAGACAGTGAACTCAGTCTGTTATCAACAGTCACATTATTTAGTACCACAATCGGCTGTACAGACACGTTATTATCCTCACCTTGTACGCCTCATATCTTGGTTTTCATTAGCTGGCACAGCACATACTTGTGTCTGTTTTTTAATAATGGCGCGTTCTTAATAAAAGCCATATAAAAATTGGTGCCCCTAACGTTACAGTAACAACACCTATCGGTACTTCCGCGTGAGATAATGTCAGGCGGGAGAATAAATCAGCCAGCAATAAACCACTCCCTCCCGCCAACGCACTGGCCGGAAGCAAGGCTTTATAATCTGTCAGGCCGATCAATCTTAAAATATGAGGGATCACTAAACCGATAAAACTTATCGCTCCGGCAAGGGCAACACTCAATCCAACTAATAATCCAACCACTGCAACAAATAAATTACGCCACTTATGATGAGATATCCCCAGCTGCCTGGCCTGTAACTCTCCAAGTGATAAATAATTCAAAATATTACCTTTGCTGCTTAACCATAAAATGGCGGGAAGCAATGCAATAACCAACCATTTTTGATGCCAGTCAATACCACTAAAACTACCCATCATCCAATACATTAGCTGCCGGAGGTCTAAACTAGTGCTGAAATAGACCATCCATGTCATCATGGCTCCAAATATTACGCCAAAGGCAACTCCAATCAATAACAGACGCGCATTAGTTACTTGGTGTCTTCTGGCAAATTCCAACAGAATGGCAGTCATGAAAAGTGCGCCAAATACCGCACCTATGCTCAATATCCATAATGGTGCCATACCATGAAAAGCAAGGATTAAACAGACCACCACAACACCAGCACCATTGCTTATTCCAAGCAATCCTGGCTCTGCCAGTGGATTTTCAAACAAAGCCTGCATGATTGCCCCTGATACGCCCAAACTTGCACCAACGACCATCACCGCAACCGCTCTGGGTAATCTCAATTGCCAAATAAATAATTGAGCAGAATCTGATAACCATTGATCAGGCCAGAACCAGATTTCCCCTGCGCATAATGACAAAATGAATAGAATGGTGAGCAAAAAAGATAAAATAGCAACTATTTTATAGTTACGCTTTCTTTGGGATGTGATCAGCTCATAAACAGAAGGGTGCATGGTGATATGAGACCATTTAGGGAACAGGAGAAAACATCCTATCATATAATAGGGTATGAGAATCGAGTAGGAGACGGGATCACTCCCGTCGTCCCCTCACACCACCGTACGTACGGTTCCGTATACGGCGGTTCATGTTAACGCTGGAACTGCCGATGCTGTTCCATCAGTGATAATAGGCCTGTCGTGTGATACCCAGATAACGGCAACATTGAGCCACATGGAAGCCGATTACTTTTTTCGCCTGAATGACTTGCCTCGTGGCTTTTTTACGACAGTCACTCCATAATCCCGTTTTAACACCTCTACTACCGCCTCAAAAAATTCAGCTTTCTTTTCCATTTCAGTCAGTTGCTGTTCAAGTTCTTTTATTCGTTGCTCAGGTATAAGTGATGAAGATGAGGTCATGGCGGCTCCTTGAGGAGGTAAAGGGGTACACCCCAGGCTACAATCTAACTGACCATGCTTCCTAAGCCAAACTAAAACGGTTGAACGCCCCTGAATACCGTACCGACTTTGGGCTTGTTTGTAAGTCATCTCGCCTTTTTCAACTTGCTCAACAACGGTCAATTTAAAGGCCAGTGAATAATTGTCGTGCTAATATGACAACACAAATGACAACATTTTTTCAGAAGAGCGAGCTGAGGGGGAATAAATGGAGACGATTCATTTTCGTATTGATGAAGAAACCAAGCGCCTGGCCATGCAAGCGGCTAAACGCCATCAGACAGATCTAACAAAGTTAATGAGACAAAAAGCTGAAGAATTGGCGAACGAAGAACGTGAGTATCAGAAAAATACCCATGTCCACTGGTTAGAAACGGAAATTGAGAAAGCGATTGATCGGTGTGAAAACGGTTCAGCGCATTTTATTGATGATGCTGAAAGTCATCGCCGGATGGCTCTGCTGCGTAATAAGCTGAGTAGGGGATAAAGTGATAACGATTTCATGGGAAGAAACTGCACAAACTGACCGGGAGCAAATTTATCTCTACTTCTTTGAGCAAGCTGGGTTGCTGCTGGCTGATGAAATAGACGCAAAATTTGTGGAAATGGCTGGGCTTCTGACAGTAACCCCCTATGCAGGTGTCAAGGCTCGGAACAGTCCAGATGAGCGATATAGAAAACTGGTTGTCCCGCATTTTCCTTTTGTTATGCTCTATCGTTATGATGAGGAGATAGAAAATATCAAGATCCTCAGAATATTGCACACCGCCAGAAAAATCACCGGGCTTTTTTAAACAAAAATTTCCGCACGTTCCGCATCCAGTCAATATATTGATTGCTTAAAATAAAAGTCCTCGACTCAGGAGGGCTTTTTTCTGTCGCCACTTCATCGCCATTTTGTCGCCACTTTTTATTTTGGTGGGCTGTAAATTATGTTGGATAATATTTATTCAATAAGAATGATTTTTTATTCAACAGAAATTTTTTCAAAAATAGGAAAAATCAGGCTTTAGAAGGGGATAAAAAGCAGGGTAAATGATAGTGGATAAAAAAACAGTGCTGCCAATGTGCTGCCAATGTGCTGCCAATTGTGAATTTTTGTGCAATCTGAAACCAAGAAAAAAGCCACCCGAAGGTGGCTCTTTTTATTCCCTAACTCGCTGTTTTACCAGTCAGTTTTTATTTGGTGCCAGGGCGGGACTAGTAAATTATCTTAGTTAATTGAATTAGTTGAATTTATTTTTACTTATTGATTTTATGCCCCTTTTTGTACCCCTTATTTGTTTGACCTTATCTATTTGAACTTAAAGTGATTTTTTAGAGCAACACAAAACCGTACCCACATAATATAGCTTCTGTATATAGGAATAACTTAAGTTTCTACTTAATCTTATTTCTATTTTTGAGTATTAGCTTTAATAGTTTTGGCTCTATCTTTGAACATAGGATCGATAGAACTTAGCGCATACAGTCTACCTAATAGGGTGTGCGTTACTGGCATATTAATAGCATTAGGCATATCTTTTATAGATTTCCAACACGTAATGTCTGAGACTAGCTTCATTCGCTGTTCATTACGTACGGATACCATTTCACCCTTGATTACAATACCTGTTACAAGCTTCGGTTTATTGCCACTATACAGTTTTGTTTTGGTCGAGTGCATTTGGTGTCCATGCCTTTCAATAACTTGACGAATTATGGACTTGAAAAGTGAATTTACCTGAGCTCCGGAAAAAGTCAAATCATCGACATATAAAGTCATTGTTACATCATGCTTAATGGCTAACTGTTCGAGCTCACTAAACATTCTACAGTTAGCCCAATAAGCGAGCGGCATACTGATGCGACTACCAGTTGGAAGATGACTGTGAATTGTACAAATACAACTTAATATGTCTGCAACATCTGATGAACATTCCATAACGGTGTAGAAAAACGAAAAAACCATGCTTTTTTTTGTTGATGGGAAAAAAGAACAAACATCAGTTGTCATAAGTGGAAAATTGTTACAGTGAACATGGGCATTGCTTACATTTGAATGCTGTTTCTTTCCAGAGTGTAAAAAGTTCGGTGTAGCAATTCGGCAAATTAGACTGGCTATCCGCGTATGAACTACATCTAACTCGCCTACTGGATGCTGTATTTTACGTACCTTACCTTTCTTCCCTTTTTTCTCAAACTCGTTGTAATTTTCCGTATCGTTCATCATACGAAACAAGGTTTGCATATCAACTTTGAGTAGACTCGCTAGCTTTTTTTTTTGACTTAAGTTTATAGAAAGGAGAATCCTGTAAAGCATAGGATTTTTTTCTGGTAACTATTTTAAGCTTTGATTTTTTGGTCGTGACATCAATCTATTGAATCATGTATAGTCTGTCTATTTGGAGAACATTCAAATGGCAAAGATTGATGTGACTTGCCCCTCTTGTTCTGCCGTGAAAGGGATCCATCGCAATGGGCGTTCGCGTTCTGGTCACCAACGTTATCTTTGCCAATCCTGCCGTTACTCCTGGCAACTGGAGTTCACTTATGCCGCTTGTCGTCCCGGTACCCATAAACAAATCGTCGATATGGCTATGAATGGGATGGGGTGTCGGGCAACAGCACGAGTGATGGGGATCGGCCTGAATACCGTACTTCGGCATTTAAAAAACTCAAACCCAAATCGGTAACAGAAGCGATAAAA
>NZ_FPBJ01000021.1 GCF_900116635.1 Xenorhabdus koppenhoeferi
TGCATGCTTGTCTTTGTATGCCAGTACTCTTCTTCGAAAATCTAGACTGTAACCCATCTCAATTCTACCTTGTCATTGGGATTTAGGTATTATGACACAGTATTATGATTCTGCTATATATGGAGTTTATCAATCAGCAGCCAGAGAGCGGCAACTGGTTATCTGAGAAAGGGCGTGAAGGGCTTTCTATCCTGCACGATGACTTAATCAAAGCGGTAGAGGCTGGCGAGTTTAACACTATACCCGTCATTCATTGATAAGAGGTTCACATGATAACGAAAAACTTTCGCCTCAACGCACTGGCGAACACTTACGCAGCCGCTATCTATCACGACGTAACAACCCGTAACGGCGGCGATCACTTCACGATGCAAGTCGGCAAAACAGAAATTAATGTCGCTATTGTCGATGGTGTAAAAGGCATTCGTGAACTGGTGGACAGTTACGCACTGGAAGCACTACAGCAGAATTACCCGGCATGGGAGGTAATCGCCATTAACCTGATGGAAAAATGCGTGGTCAATGGCTGTCTGACGGGACACGGACGCGAGATATGGCAGAGCATGATCAATGACATGAGCGACATGCTGGCAGCCAAGGGGGCGTTTCAATGACTGAGGAACATCGCCAGATGGCGGACATTGATGACATCATTGTCAGAACGGTAGTCCACATTGATGACGGCAGGGACTACACGCAGCAGATTATCCACCACATGAATCATAACTTTTACATTCACGAGGGCGTTTGCCCTCCCCTGCCACCCGCACCGAAAGTGGCAGCCGTGAAGTTAACACCGATTAAGAAAGGCAATCGAGGAAAGAAATAATGATAAGCATCGATAACGCACAGAATGAAATTGGTTTATCCGAATTCATTGACGACGGGCGCGAGTGGGCAGATTGGTTATTGAAGAAAGCGAATGAGGTCAGGAAAACACAGGGGATTCCGTGGGTCAGCGTTAAGGACAGAATGCCAGTAGATATCGATGACTACCCCCCTCTGTGTCTGGTTTATGTGACGTTCGGCTCCATCTCTCGTGCCGGTTATGACTACTGGGACACCGACATAAACCAATGGCAGGAGCACGAAAACGATGAAGTCACCCACTGGTGCTATATGGATGATATCCCTGCGCCAATAACAGAGGGGAAGTAACGATGAATAATAACTCAGATTTATGTCGAAAAGAGTTTGAAAAATTTATCACCGATAGTCCTCAGTTTGATAGCAATTTATTGGTTAAGTATAAAAGTGGTGAATATTTTAGCAGTTACACTAAAAAATATTTTCAACTTTTTTCGGCGGGATGGAGAGCTAGAAATGTCCAATAACTCACTCCACCTAACACAGGTTATCAAATCCGCATGGGGTGATCCTTCCGACATCACCGAGGCAATCTGGCAAGCCGGATACCGTAAGCCAGAACGGGGAGAAAAGGAAATCGCTGAGCTGACTATCGACATTATGGAAGGGGTGCCCGATGAGGTGCCCTACAACTTAAGACCAAAAAATTTGGAGGACATTGTTTGCCGTTCTCCCAGTCAAGAATATCCTGCCGTAAAAAGTTAAGCTGGTCAGATAAAAATTTGGGTTTTGGGAAGCCTTTACGCCTTTGCTTCCCATTGCCACACCACAACCTTATAGTATGTGGTTTTACACAGTATCGGTCTGCCAGTTCCTGAGTTTTGATATAAGGTGATTCTGTCATCATTCACCCCCTTTCTGATATCCGCTCTTCAAGATCACCTTCGCCACTCCCGCCGGTGTCACCTTATCACTCCATGTCGCTTCAAAAATAATGTTATTCAGTTCCCAACTAAGAATGCTAGTCAGCTTATCCCACCAGCGCTCATATGCCTCTCTCTGCTCATTCAGGTAGGTGTGCTTGTCGTACACCTGCCATACTCCCGGTAATTTGTGCCCTACCATAATTTCAGCCACGTGAGGCGCAGTCAGTTCAGAAACACCGGTGCGCATGGTTCTGCGTAAGTCGTGGATTGACCAGCTTTCATAATCAGGCAAGTAAGAAGCCATTTTTTTATTTAATCTTATAATCATTGAGCTATGTGAGTTCTGTGTAAATGGCTTGCCACCAGATACAGTAAAGAGGTATTCACTCCCATGACTTAATTCTTTTGCCTGCTCAATTAATTTCTTGGCTTCTGGGATAATTGGCCTGATTATAGGCTTTTTGGATCTTCTGCCTGTTTTGTGATTTTTCGGGGGGACAATCCAAATATTATTTTCATAATCAAAATCAGGAACCTTAGCTTTCAATAGCTCACCGATACGGCAACCAAACAACAAGCACAACTTTACTATTAGTGCATTACGCGGGTTATATTTGGGGGAGTTTATAATTTGAAAAAGAACAACTAACTCTTCTTCGCTTAATATCCTACCGCCTATATCATTATCAAGTTCAGTGTCATCATCTGCATTTTTTTTACTTAAGTCACTTCTTTCTACATCAGACAGCGGAGTAAAATTGGTTATACCTCGCCGAACTGCCCATCTGTGCGCAGTCTTGGAATATGTTAATATGCGCGTGCCAATTGTCGGTACTTGCTTGGTTATATCTTCAATTAAAGAAAGCCACACATGAAGTATCGCCTCATCATGGGGTAATTTCCCAATTTTCGGGAAAACATGAATCTCGAAAGAGCGCAGGATTTCATCCGCTTTAATCTTTGCCCCCTGCATTGTTGTCCCCCACCAGCCCCTGATAAGCCCTTCCACGGTAACCGCATTCAAAGCTGATTCTTTACGAACGCGCTTAACGATTTTAGGATTGCGGTGTTGCTCCAGTTCTCCTCGATAAAAAATCACTGAATCACGCGCATCTTTTAGGCTGGTTGCCGGATAAGTACCGATGTCAATCCGATCCCCTTTGCCGTTCCAGCGATACCTAAATTGGAATATGATCTTTCCCTTGGGAGTGACACGAACAGACAGGCTATCCCTGTCTGATTTGGTAATCATTTTTTCTTGGGGCTTGCCATTGGTAGAGCGGAGCCATGAATCAGTGATAGCCATATTACCTTCCTCGAAAAATAACATTGCTTTTAATGTAGATCATGTACACCCATGTGTACATTTTTTTCATGACTCCAGATGATAATTTATGACTATGACTGATTACAATAAACAAAAAATAATTAAATTATTATTTAAAATCAAAATATTATAATAATAAACGTGACTATACATGATCATTAATGAATATGAATGACTGGCAAAAATAATTTATTCCCTAAATAAACCTGAATGATTGCCCACGGGCAAGAGCCAGTCGGGGCGGTTACGGTGTCAATTTTGTACTGATCGGGGTTAATCTGGCATTCATATTCAGGTTTTTTTACTTTCTGGCTGATTAACTTCAGACATAAATCCCTCACTTATTATTTTATTAAAGTTCAAGATCATTTAATCCTGCGGCTAAACCACCAAAAAATTTTACTTAAGCTAGGCTATTGGCTCAATCAAGCCTCCTTATGTAATTATCAACATAATTTAACATAGGGTAGTTAATTTGTTTGTTGAGTTGTATTTTCAAAGTTTGCTAATGCCCTCATGATGAAGGCATTTAAGCTTACCTTTGGTGACAGTGTCACATTAGAACTTTTCTACGCTAATGGTTCTTTCTATGCTAGTGGTTATAGCGGATCAACTTTAAGACAAGATACCGCATGTTTAAAGCTGCCTTCTAGCAATGGCCGGGTTTTGGCACATTCAGCATCAGCCATTGGGCAACGAGTGCGGAATACACAGCCAGACGGGGGATTAATCGGTGAAGGGAGTTCTCCTTCCAACAATTCAATATGCTTGTTACGTTCTTTGTCCGGATCAGGAATGGGTACAGCAGACATGAGTGCACGCGTATAAGGATGCAGCGGGTTATGATAAACCTCATCGTAAGTTCCCAGTTCCACCGAATTTCCCAAATACATCACTAATACGCGATCTGATATGTGTTTCACTATCGACAGATCATGAGCGATAAATATCAGGGAAAGCCCCATTTCACGCTGTAACTCCTGCAACAAGTTAACAACCTGCGCCTGAATGGAAACATCCAGCGCTGAAACAGGTTCATCACAGATAACTAATTTAGGCTCCAAAATCAAAGCCCGGGCAATACCAATACGTTGACACTGTCCGCCTGAAAATTCATGGGGATAACGGTTTATCAGGTTAGGTAATAACCCTACCCGCATCATCATTTTTTTAACTTTTTCTTTGATCTCCATGACTTTCATTTTGGGATAATAGGTTCTTAACGGTTCTGCAATGATGTCACCGATGGTCATACGCGGATTCAGTGATGCCAAAGGGTCTTGGAAAATCATTTGGATATCGTTACGAATATCCCGCCACTGTTTATCATTTACCTCCAGTAGATTTTGTCCGAGCCAAGTAACCGAGCCACCAGAAGCCTTCACCAATCCAATCACTGCTCTGGCAAATGTTGATTTTCCGCAGCCAGACTCCCCTACAACCCCCAGAGTTTCTCCTTCATAGAGCCTGAGTGTGACTCCGTCCACCGCTTTTAAGGTTTGCGACGGCTGCCAGAACCACTGTTTCCCATCTTTGATATTAAAATAAACCTTGAGGTCATTGACTTCCAACAGGACACGTTTTTCAGCTATTTCGCTCATACTAATTCCTCCTGGCATTTAAAGCAGGCACGCAAGCGCCCAAGATCAAAACTTTCCAACTGCGGTTCCTGCTGAGCACAACGCTCAATAGCAAACTGACAACGCGGCTGGAATGGACATCCTTTCGGTAAACGCAATAAATTAGGAGGGTTGCCTTGAATGGTCGTCAATATCTCTTCATCACCATCCAAACGCGGAACTGCATTCAGTAATCCGATGGAGTATGGGTGCGTAGGATGGTAAAACACGTCACGTGCAGTGCCGTATTCCATTGTTCTTCCAGCATACATGACCAACACTTTGTCACAAATGCCGGCCACCACACCCAAATCATGGGTGATCATGATAATGGCGGTGTTAAACTCTTTTTTCAATTCGTTGAGTAATGTCATGATCTGTGCCTGAACCGTTACGTCCAGTGCAGTTGTCGGTTCATCGGCAATAAGCAGTTTAGGCTGGCACAATAGTGCCATCGCAATCATGACACGCTGGCGCATACCACCAGAAAATTCATGCGGGTACATTCTCATGCGTTTACGGGCTTCTGGCATTTTAACCGCATCCAGCATTCGGATAGACTCTTGACGAGCTGCTCCTTTGCCCATATTTTTATGCAGCATCAGCACTTCAGTTAATTGCTCCCCCACCCGCATGTAAGGATTCAGGGACGTCATGGGATCTTGAAATATCATCGAGATCTCTTCTGCCCTCATCCGGTTTAACTCTTTTTCTTTCAGATTGAGAATTTCTCTGTGGTTAAAGGTAGCAGAACCGCTGACAGAACCATTACTGGCCAGTAATCCCATTAATGCAAATGCTGTCTGTGATTTACCAGAACCAGATTCTCCCACGATCCCCAGCGTTTCTCCCGCCTGTAAATCAAAATTCAGTTTATTTACGGCAGTTACGTTGCCATCAGGAGTGCTGAACACGACATTCAGATCTTTGACTGATAATAGAAATTCATCATTTTTTGAAGTTTCCAGGCTATTCATAGACTCTCCTTAACGGTCTTTTGGATCGAGGGCATCTCGCAGGCCGTCACCAATAAAGTTAAAACAAAACAGGGTCATCACCAGAAAGCCTGCCGGAAATAACAGTAACCAAGGAGCCACTTCCATTGAGTTGGCACCATCACTTAGTAAAGCACCCCAACTACTGAGCGGCTCCTGAGTTCCCAAACCCAGAAAGCTCAAGAAAGATTCAAACAGGATCATACTGGGTACAAGTAATGAAGCATAAACCACCACAATACCCAAGACGTTTGGCACGATATGGCGCAGAACGATATGACGGGTAGAAACCCCACCAACCAATGCTGCTTCAATGAATTCCTTGCGTTTTAAGCTCAATGTCTGTCCTCGGACAATACGCGCCATGTCTAGCCACGATACCATACCTATCGCAACGAAAATCAGCAGGATGTTTTGACCGAAGAAAGTAACCAGAAGGATAACGAAGAACATAAATGGGAAAGAGTTGAGAATTTCCAGCAAGCGCATCATGACCATATCAACTTTGCCGCCAAGATAGCCTGATGTCGCGCCGTACAAAGTACCGAACAACACGGCAATCAAAGCTGCGGCGACCCCGACCATCAGTGAAATACGCCCGCCAATGGCAACACGTACCAACAGATCCCGTCCTGATGAATCAGTACCAAAATAGTGGCTGGATTCAAAATCCGGCGGCATTGTCATCATATTCCAATCGGTATCATCGTAAGCAAATTGCGACAGCATTGGAGCCAGAATGACAAATAATGTAATTACAAGCAGAATACATAAACTCGTAACCGCCGCCTTGTTATGTATAAAACGACGGCGTGCATCCTGCCACAAACTACGGCCTTCAATTTCCAATTGCTCGGAGAAATTTTCCAGAGCTTCGCTATTTTTTTTATTCAGTAACATTGCGTGCTCCAGTTTTAGTAACGAATTTTCGGATCAATGACAGCATACAAGACGTCAACAATGGCATTAAACATAATGGTCAATCCACCCACCAGAATCGTCAGACTGAGTACCAATGAGTAATCTCGGTTTAATGCACCATTAACAAATAACTGGCCCAATCCGGGTAAACCGAAGATGGTTTCGATAACCATTGAACCGGTGATGATGCCGACGAATGCAGGACCCATATAAGAGATTACGGGTAATAAGGCTGGTTTTAACGCATGGCGCAGGATAATTTTTCGCAGTGGTAACCCCTTGGCCCGGGCAGTGCGAATAAAGTTGGAATGTAAAACTTCTATCATGGAACTACGAGTAATACGGGATATGCTGGCAATATAAGAGAGGGAAAGTGCAACCATTGGCAAGAGCATATATTGAGGTGCCCCGCCATTCCAGCCTCCTCCCGGCAGCCATTTTAATGTAATGGCGAATATCAGAACCAATAAAGGAGCCACTACAAAGCTGGGGATGACAACCCCCGTCATGGCAAATCCCATAACCGTATAGTCCCATTTTGTATTCTGATTTAATGCCGCAATAACCCCCGCACTGACACCCAATATCACTGCCATAATAAAGGCAGCGAAACCCAATTTAGCAGAAACAGGCAACGCTTCTGCAACCAGATCATTTACACTGTAGTCTTTATATTTAAATGAAGGGCCAAAGTCCCCTTTGGAAAGTTGGATTAAATAATTGAAATATTGTTTATAGATAGGGTCATTCAGGTGGTATTTCGCTTCAATATTTGCCATCACTTCCGGCGGTAACTTCCTTTCTCCTGTAAATGGGCTACCCGGTGCAAGCCGCATCATAAAAAACGAAATTGTGATGAGAATAAAAAGTGTCGGGATCGCCTCTAAGCAGCGGCGTAAAATAAATTTAAGCATTGCCCGTTCCTATTGTTTAGCCAAACCGTGGCCTTAAAATAATCTGAATTCAGATGGTGCCATTAATAGCACCACCTACTGATTCCTAGTGTTTTATTATGTATAGATCTTTAGTGTGGTAGTTATCCAATGGATCTTTTCCGGTATAACCCCCTACATAGGGTTTTAATAAACGGGAATTTGTGTAGTAATAGATTGGCACGATAGCGGAATCTTTATCTAATTGAGCGTTAGCTTTGGCATAAATTTCAGCACGTTCTTCATCAGTTTTTGCTTGAAGAGATTGCTTCATTAACTCGTCGAATTCTTTACTCTTATAATGAGAAGTGTTGTTACTACTGTGGGATAACATAGGATTCAAGAAAGTAGAAGCTTCATTATAATCAGCGCACCATCCGGCGCGGGCTACATCATAATTGCCCTGATGACGGGAGTCGAGGAACGTTTTCCACTCTTGGTTTTCAAGAGAAATGTCAACACCGATATTCTTTTTCCAAACGGAAGCAGCAGCAATAGCTAATTTTTTGTGTAGGTCAGAAGTGTTGTACAGTAATTTTACTTTCAAAGGATTATCTTTGGTAAATCCAGCTTCTGCCAAAAGTTTTTTCGCTTCTTCGTTACGTTGTTGCTGATTTAATTTAACGTACCAGTCTGGTTTCTCATCTTTAAAATCAGCAATATATGGTGGGGTATAACCATAAGCAGGTATATCTCCCTGATTTTTTACCTTATTAGTTAAAAGAGCTTGATCCATTCCCAATTTCAGTGCGGTACGTACTCTTGGATCGTTAAATGGCATCCTTTCGTTATTAATTTCATAGTAGTAAGTGCACAATTTCGGATTTATACGCAACTGTTCGGGGATCTCTTTTTTCAGCTTTTGGAACAATTCAACCGGTAAGTTGTCATAACTCATCTCAATTTCGCCAGCACGATAACGGTTAACATCCGTGATTTCAGAAGAAATTGGTAAAATAGTGACTTGATTGATAACTGTATTTTTATCATCCCAATAGACCGGATTTCGTTCAAAAACAAGGCGTTCATTGATTACCCAGCTTTTCACTTTATAAGCACCATTACCCACAAAATTCTGGGGTTGCGTCCATCTATCACCATATTTTTCTACAGTTGCACGGTGGACTGGTGATGTACTTGTATGGACAAACAACCTGACCAGATAAGGAACAGGCTCACTCAGTGTTAATTGTAATGTATGATCATCTAATGCCTTCACACCCAAAGTTTCGGGTTTTTGTTTACCGCTAATGACATCATCAACATTAACAATATGAGCATATTGCATAAAACTTGCGTAAGGAGATGCAGTATTTGGGTCTACCAACCGGCGAAAGCTATAAACAAAATCCTGCGCAGTGACAGGGTCACCATTAGACCACTTTGCATCTTTGCGTAAATGGAATGTCCAAACTTTGAAATCCTGCTGACTGTCCCAACTCACTGCTACACCGGGGATAATTTTGCCGTCAGGGTCATTAATCACCAACGTTTCAAATAAGTCACGAGCAATGTTGGATTCCGGCACACCCTCAATTTTATGCGGATCCAACGATTGGGGTTCCGAGCCATTGTTGCGGACTAGCACCTGTTTTGCAGGGTCTGCGAGTTGCACACCCGCGGGTACTTGCGCAGCAAAGGCCTGCCAGCCCATCATCATACCCAGGGCTGCCGTAATTCCGGCAGCCAGTTTTTTCTTTGTTGTGTTTATCATCTTATTGTTACTCCAATTAATATCATCTGACTCGTTAGAGCTATATATACATATTGGGATGGTTATTATATGCATTAAAAAGGAACTATTTTGCTTAAAGCAGGACAATATTTTATTAAAAGATCACTTATCAATTTTTTTTATGTATAAATTCTTTAGATCGACATAATCAAGAGGATCTTTACCTATCATTCCACCAACAGTAGGGCGAATAAGACGTACACTGACACGATAATAAACAGGGATCATTCCTGAATCCTTATCAAGTTGAGCCTCAGCCTGTTGATAAAATTCCTTGCGGGTGGCGTCATCTTTTGCGACAAGTGCCTGACGAAGATAGTTATCAAACGCCTCACTTTGATAGAAACCGGTATTATTACTGCTAGTTGACAATAACATATTCAAAAAAGAGGAAGGTTCGTTGTAATCACCGCACCATGTCGCTCTCGCAACATCATAATGTCCTTCATGGCGGTTCTGGAGAGAGGTTTTCCATTCCTGATTTTGCAATGTGACTTTTGCACCAATATTTTTTTGCCACATAGAAACCGCAGCAATGGCTTGTTGTTTATTCTGTTCTGACGTGTTGTACAACAAAGTAAACTTTAGGGGATTGCTGGCATCAAAACCGGCTTCTTTTAACAATTCCCTTGCCCGCTGATTACGTTGTTCTTGTGTCCAATTCGCCCATTCTGGATTAATGGACAAACCACCACCAATATAGGTTGGCGTAAAGCCATACGCTGGAATTTGCCCCTGCCCCATAATTCTTTCAGTGATGATATCGCGATCAAGACTCAGTTTTATGGCCTCACGTACTCGTTCATCTTTAAACAATGGTTTTTGGTTATTAATTTCGTAATAAAACGTGCACAAAAAAGGTGAAACTTGCAATTGATCGGGAATATCCCGTTTCATTTTTTGGTACAGATCAGGGGGAATAGCGCTGTTAGTAATATCTATTTCCCCACTACGATAGCGGTTAACATCACTGATCCCTGAAACGACAGGCAGGAAAGTGCCATTTTCAATGATGGTCTCTTTATTGTTCCAATACTGTGAATTACGCGTTAAAACAAGTCGCTCATTGACTACCCAGTCTTTCAATATATAAGCGCCATTGCCAATATAGTTTGCCGGCAATGTCCACTTACTGCCCCATTTTTCTACCACATCTTGCCTGACAGGTTTCATCGCTGTATGACTTAACATATCAATCAGATAAGGCACAGGCAGGCTGAGTGTTACCTGGAAACGACGTTCATCCAACGCCTTGACACCCAATTGGTCCGGTGCTTTTGTTCCGTTCAAAATATCATCGGCATTCTGCACATGGGTATATTGTAAATAACTGGTATAAGGAGAACCGGTGCTCGGATCAGCAAGGCGACGCCAGCTATAGACAAAATCCTGTGCAGTTACCGGTTTTCCATCGCGCCATTTAGCATCTTCACGTAAATAGAATGTCCAAATCTTATGACCTTCATTTTCCCATCTTTCTGCTACTCCGGGCACCGTTTCACCATTTGGCCCTGTCGTTACCAGTCCTTCCAGTAGGTTACGAATCACAACAGTTTCTGGATTACCTTCTACTTTATGAGGATCCAATGAAGTCACCTCAACTCCATTATTAATGGTTATTTCTTGTTTTTCGGCTAATGTGACTCCCGCGGGAATAACCGCAGCAAAGCTTTGGGCAGCAGGTAATGATGATAAAACGATACTTGAAATTATTTTCCCCAATTTTGATGATTGCTTCTTCATTTTTTGCTCCAAATTATCAACCGCACATGGATCGTTTTTAATCTGTTAACTCTGTAATTTATTTATTTCATTAACACATAGTATTTAATATGTTAAAAAATAACGCGAACATAATAATTGTTATACAATATCCATAATCGATTTATTAAGGAATTAAAATAAATCTGTTATTTTTGTATAAACTCCACTTATAAAATAAACACAACAAGCTGAAAACAATAGATTTTATTTTACTCTTTCAATATAAAAATCATAAGACACCATTGAAAGAGAAAATAAACATTATTTTAACAAAATGCAATCACCACAGAGTAAAAATCCACCTCCATCACAAAATGCCCAAGCAAGACACCAGTCTGTTAAAATTATGGAAAGGAAAATAGTGTGAAAAATTACAGTATGATTTTGAGGGAGTAGTAGACTAAGTAAGAATAAAACATAAGCAATCGTTTTTAAAAGAATTACTCAGAAATGGTGTTAATAGCCAACCATTTTTTGATTGGCTGGATTTGAGTTAATTAACTCCTCTTATTAATAAGTGGAAAATTTCATCTTCTTACATTAACGATATGTTGTAGCATAAACTTCCAAAATCAATCTATTTCCGACGCGGTTCTCTCCCCATAGCATTGGAAGAAATCGCTACTAATTCAGGTTGAAGTCCGTTAAACCTTTTTTGCCCTGGCATCACAAATAACGTCAGTATAGTGTCTACGGCACACAGAGACGTATTTTTCATTGCCACCAATGACAACCTGGGCACCATCGTAAACAACGTTACCATCGCCTCCAAAACGCAGGACATGGCTGGCCTTTCTCCCACAATGACAGATTGTTTTCAACTCCACCAATTTATCTGCCCAAGCGAGAAGATATTTACTTCCACTAAATAACTCTCCCTGAAAATCCGTTCTTAATCCATAACAGAGAACAGGAATATCATCATAATCTACAATTTCACAAAGCTGCTTGACGTGTTCTTTTGATAAGAATTGACATTCATCAATCAAAACACAATGGACTTTTTCAGACCCATTTTCACTTCTGATAAGCTCAGCAATATTTGTTTCTGGTGAAAATAACAAAGCTTCAGCACATAAGCCAATACGAGAACTCACCTTTCCTTTACCAAAACGAGTATCAATTTCTGCTGTAAAAATCAGCGTTCTCATTCCTCTTTCGTTATAGTTATAGGAAGATTGTAATAAAGAAGTTGATTTCCCTGCATTCATGGCAGAATAATAAAAATAAAGCTGAGCCATTGGCCCGTCCATCCTCTAGTCAAATTTAATCAGGTGATATATCGCGGTAAGTTTATCACACACTTTGACCAAGTTTACTTCCTGTTATTGACTAATGTGATGTGGCAGAAACAAATTAGAACGAATGTAAGAAGGTTATTTCCATGATAATCATCACATTTGTGCATATAAAATCAACACCGAAAGCGCTTGCTGCATGACAAATGAACAAACTCAATAACAAAAGAAATAGTTATTTCCTTTCCATCCTTTGCATATTAATAATCATAGCGGTTTACTTTTGTTCAATTTATCTCTCTATAATCATAACTAATCGATTACCCATAAAAAACTTTCATTTCGCACTTGCTCTTCAACTTATTTCTATAAAATAGTTAACATTCCTTACAAATTGACCATAAATTAGTTTTATACATCACAGTTTATGCCTTACTCAACTTTACAGTAATCTACCTCAATTCTTATTGTGAAATGACAAAATCAATAGCAGGATTAAAATGCAATATATCGATTATCAAAAAAATTGCATTTTAAAATGGCCTATTTTAGCCTGAGAAAGTAAATTCACTATTGCAGAAAATAAAATAGCATTCTATTATTATCCCTACATCAGCTATCATCATTATAATTTGAGACCAGGACAATGAGCGAAAATTTAAAATCCTTAAATAACATCCGTACCTTGCGCGCACAAGCAAGAGAATGTGAACTTACCACTTTAGAAGAAATGCTGGAAAAACTTACAACTGTTGTTGAAGAACGTCGTGAAGAAGAAAGCCAAGCTCGCGCGCAAATAGAAGAGCGTACACGTAAGCTTCAAGAATATCGCGAAATGCTGGAGAAAGACGGTATTGAATTAAGCGATTTAGTGGATGCTTTAAGTGGTAAAGCTACCAGTAAATCTAAACGTGCTGCACGTCCAGCTAAATATTCATACATCGATGAAGGTGAAACTAAAACTTGGACTGGTCAAGGCCGTACACCTGCTGTAATCAAGAAAGCAATTGAAGAAGAAGGCAAAAAACTTGAAGATTTTCTGATCTAATCAGTTTTTTGTAACCTCAATAACAAAAATACCCTATCAAGGGTATTTTTATTTTATGATTAATATAACTAGTTAGGTTAATTACGAGCTGATGTAGAGACACTGAGAGTTATATTAATGGCGAAAACGACTTCATATTCTCAACGTGATAAAGAAGAATTTAACACCAACTTAGTTTTTTATTAACATTATTTTATAAAAAAGGAGCTACACGCTCCTTTTTCTTTGTTTTTATTGCACTGACTTCTGATAAAAATCCAAATACCAATCAATAAACCGTTTCACGCCTTCTTTTACCGGAGTATTGGGCAAAAACCCAATCTTATTGTAAAGGGCACTGGAATCCGCACACGTTGACAATACATCACCATCCTGAATTTCCATAAAGTTTTTCTTCGCCTCTATTCCCAGTGAAACTTCAATCGCTTCAATAAAATCACCCAGTTTTGTCGGCTGCCCATTACCTATATTGTAAATACAGTATGGCGCAGAGCTGGCAGATATCTGTCCATTTTCAACTGACCAATCTTTATTGGAAGCAGGAATGATATCCTGCAATCTGATTATAGATTCAACAATGTCATCAATATATGTGAAATCCCTCACCATGTTGCCATGATTATAAACATCAATTGACTTACCTTCTGACATAGCTTTGGTAAATTTAAATAAAGCCATATCAGGACGGCCCCACGGCCCATATACGGTGAAAAATCTCAGTCCAGTAGTAGGAAGTTGATAAAGATGAGAATAACTGTGAGACATTAACTCGTCAGCTTTTTTCGTTGCCGCATATAAAGAGACAGGATGATCAACGGAATCATCCGTGGAAAAAGGCTGCTTTTTATTTAATCCATATACTGAACTAGAAGATGCATATAATAAATGTTCTACATGATTATGGCGACATCCTTCAAGAATATTGATATGACCGATGATATTGGCATCAATATATGCCATTGGGTTTTGTATTGAATAGCGGACACCCGGCTGAGCTCCCAAATGGATAACGCGCTGAAATTGGTGTTTAGCAAACAATTCCGGGATAGCAATTCTGTCAGCTAGATCTAATTTTTCAAATTTAAAATTTGAAAAAGGAAGTAATAAATTTAATCTCGCCTGCTTCAAATTAATATCATAATAATCATTGAGGTTATCGATACCGACAACCTCATAACCCATATTCAATAACCGCTGACTGACATGAAAACCAATAAAACCAGCAGAACCTGTAACTAAAAATTTCATATCATTACTCAAATAACTGGATTGATAGAGGAACCACGGCCAATACCATAATAAGTAAACCCACGCGATTGCATACGCTCAGGATCATAAAGATTGCGGCCATCAAAAATCACTGGAGTTTTTAATGAATTTTTAATCACATCAAAATCAGGTGCCCTGAAATTTTGCCACTCTGTACAGATAATTAAAGCATCAGCCCCTTTTAATGCAGACTCTTTTGTCCCCATTAAGGACAGATCATCACGCTGCCCATAAATACGCTGAGCTTCTTGCATCGCTTCTGGATCATATGCCTGCACTTTAGCACCACATTTCCATAATGTTTCCATTAATACAAGGCTTGATGCTTCACGCATATCATCTGTATTAGGTTTAAACGATAATCCCCAAATAGCGAATGTTTTGCCGGATAAATCATTACCAAAATGATGCTTAACAAAAGCCGGCAATTTACCTTTTTGTTTTTCGTTAACTTGTTCGACTGCCTGAAGAATTTTAGGAATATATCCAATCTGCTCAGCAGTACGAATCAATGCCTGAACATCTTTCGGGAAGCATGAACCGCCATATCCACACCCGGGGTAAATAAAGTGATATCCGATTCGTGAATCGGAGCCAATTCCCTGACGTACATTTTCAATATCTGCTCCCAACATTTCTGCCAGGTTAGCAATTTCATTCATAAAACTGATTTTCGTTGCCAACATACAGTTAGCTGCATATTTAGTTAGCTCCGCACTACGGATGTCCATAACTATCATACGATCATGATTACGATTGAATGGCTCATAAAGCTCGCGCATTACATCAACTACACCGTCATTATCACAGCCAATAATAATGCGCTCTGGGCGCATACAATCAGCAACAGCGGCTCCCTCTTTCAAAAACTCAGGATTGGAAACAACGTCGAACGGAAACTCAACATTACGTTGTGCCAGTGTTGCCTGCATCACTGTTCTAACTTTATCAGCCGTACCTACTGGCACGGTTGATTTGTCAACAACGACTCTGTAGCCATCCATATTTTCTGCTATGGTTCGCGCTACGGCAGTGACATACTGAAGATCTGCTGAGCCGTCTTCATCCGGTGGTGTTCCTACTGCAATAAACTGTAATTTGCCATGAGCAATACCGGCTTTGGCGTCTGTTGTAAAATTCAGACGCCCTTCAACATGATTTTTCTTTACCAGAGGTGCCAAGCCAGGTTCAAAAATAGGGATCTGACCATTTTTTAGGTTTTCCACCTTTTTTGCATCAATATCAACACAAAGTACATCATGCCCAACTTCCGCAAATACGGTCGCTTGAACTAAGCCTACATAGCCAATACCAAATACAGTAACTTTCATATCACACCTTAAATGACTAATAGATTATTTTTCAATCTGGTTTTGCAAGGTCATGATCCAATCCATGAATGATTTACCCAGTTCCTTGTGTTTCATGCCATATTCTACAAATGCCTGCATATAGCCCAGTTTATTACCGCAATCATGGCTACGGCCCTGCAAGTGATAAGCCTCTACTGGCTCTTTTTCCATCAGCATGGCAATGGCATCTGTTAATTGAATTTCATCACCTGCCCCTGGTGCCGTTTTTGCCAGCAATGGCCAAATTTTTTCAGATAATACATAACGCCCAACAATAGAAAGATTGGATGGCGCTTCTTCTGGTTTCGGTTTCTCAACAACACGGACAATAGGTTTACTGTCACCGGGTTGTAGCTCTTCGCCTAAGCAATCTACAATGCCATAATCCGAGACACTTTCTTTAGGAACAGGTTCTACCAGAATCTGACTGGTTCCATTGCTATTAAAACGCGATAGCATTTCACTCAGATTATATTTTGACAGGTCGGTACTATGCTCATCTAAAATGACATCTGGCAAAATAACAGCAAACGGTTCATCACCAATAAGTGGCTTAGCACATAAGACCGCATGCCCCAATCCTTTTGCAATTCCTTGCCGAGTTTGCATTATCGTCACATGGCTCGGACAGATAGACTGTACCTCATCCAATAACTGACGTTTGACCCTTTTCTCAAGGATTGCTTCCAGCTCAAAACTGGTATCAAAATGATTTTCTATAGAATTCTTGGATGAATGTGTGACCAGAATAATTTCATTAATGCCAGCTTTAATACATTCATTGACAACATACTGAATAAGCGGTTTATCCACCAAAGGGAGCATTTCTTTAGGGATAGCTTTAGTGGCTGGTAACATTCTTGTTCCCAAACCAGCTACAGGGATAACAGCTTTTTTTACCTTTTTGTTTATTGCTGACATTACATTGTCTCCTACTGCCATGTTGTCACTGAAAAAACCTATACAGTTAGCTTAAATAGCACTAGCTCTCTAAAAAAATCGTATGTGTGAAGAAAACCGTATTCATAAAAAATAACGCACACGAGTATACCAGTTAATTCAACCTGATATATACTCGTCGTCTTTCCAATTGCAGCTTTGTTGGCTTTGCTCGCTCACCCTAGTCGCATAATTGTCTATGCTCAAAGACTCATTCCCTTGCTATCGTACTGCAACTCGAAATTTATTGGGTATAAGTGCACTATTTTTTGCTCATATTTATATGATTTTATGTTTAACATGGCAGTAAAATGATACATAAATGCTACAAAATCATTAATAAAATGATGGAGAAAACATCAATTTTATTTGATTTTTATTATTCCATATTCTGCATTGCCAAAATGCGCTGCGTTTACTGTCATGATCAGCATGAATAACTTCCAACGTTCGAAATGGTATCCCATTATCTAGCTGTTTCTGATAATCGTCGGATTTAACATGTGCATCTAATCCAGCTGATGACAATAAAATTGTCTTATTATGTGTATCATAATACCCCACCAACAGCGAAAGTGGTTCAGTCTCCTTCCCGTTACTCACTACCTGTTTCAACCAATTCATAATATTCTGCATGCCGGGTAAGCCCTTTTTTTTATAAAAATATCTCTTTTTCAAGATATTATTAAAAGCTACTTTCAATAATAGTGCGGAAATAGCACTCCTATCTTTTAAATGACTAACATCAAAACAGTAGAACATCATTTCTTTCTCAGAAATTGCGGCAATATCGAAGACCAATCCTATTTTACCCGCAGTATTCAACAAACGATAATTTACCCTACAGTTAGCGATAATCTGGGAAACTGGCGGCTGTAGCTGTTTTAATACCTTCCATGTAGCGATGGTATTTTGTTTTAATATTGTTAATTCCTGAACCAAGCTACTGCGTTCTATAGCCTCAGAAGAAAATAATTGAGGATACAAGTAATTCAATGCAACTTTCTTTATCTCATTAAGATTCAGTATCGGTTTTAACAAGATATCTTTAGCTCCCAGACGCAGCGCGTCATCTATTTTCATCATATTCTTTGTTGCAGAAACAATAATAATGGGTATAGTCAACCCTTTCTTCGCCATATGGCTAATAAACTCAAGGCCATTCATGAGCGGCATATTCAAATCACAAAAGATAAGTTCGGGTTCTATCTCCGTCGCTATCTTCTGTAATGCTATTTTTCCATTCGATGCACACATCGTTACTGCTCCCAAAGAATTCAAATAATTTACTAATAAAGAGCAACAAACTGGTTCATCTTCTACAACTAATATTTTCTTTCCTCTCAATACCTTTTCCATAACAGAGGCCTCTTACCAAGCATTGCGACCATTGCCTATATTCGAGTATCATCAGTCGATGATATCTCAACAGGCCTGTAACTATTTATACTCTACATATCTTTGCAATATCGCTCATATTAACAGCAACTACTTTAAATAATCGGAGTTATTTTGACAAAAATGTGTCCCTGCGGCAGTGACTTGCTTTTTGCTCATTGTTGTGGCCCCTATCTCGAAAATCATTATCCTGCTCCAAATGCCGAATCTTTGATGCGTTCCAGATATAGTGCTTATGTCATACACGATGTAGATTATCTAATCGCAACCTGGCATCCTGATTGTCAGGCCGAAAATTGGCGTTCAGAAATAGAACAAAGTTTTGCTGGTGTACAATGGCTGGGATTAAGTGTCTTAGAAACAAATCAAGGCAAACATAATAACGAAGCTTATGTCGAATTTTCAGCTTGCTTTATTGAACAGGGAAAGCAAGATAATCAATTGATTCATGAGCGCTCGCGCTTTTTGCGCATTGACCAACACTGGTTTTATATTGATGGTATTCGTCCTCAGATAGGTCGTAATAACCCTTGCCCGTGTGGTTCAGGCAAAAAATACAAGAAGTGCTGTGGTTAAATCAGTATCTGAATATCAAACATAACAATTCACACACAGTTAAGAAAATTTAAGGATTGCGCAATCCATGCAAAACGCAAACATACAAAAAAAAATCTTGCGTACAATTTGTCCTGACTCCAAAGGATTAATCGCAAAGATCACAAACATCTGCTACAAGCATCAATTAAATATCGTTCAAAATAATGAATTTGTAGATCACCACACTGGACGTTTTTTTATGCGTACAGAGCTGGAAGGTATTTTCAATGATGAAACACTTCTGGCCGATTTGGATGATGCTTTACCCATAGGTTCGAGCCGTGAACTCAATGCGGCGGGTCGCCGCCGTATCGTTCTCATGGTGACGAAAGAAGCACATTGTATTGGTGATATTTTGGTAAAAAGTGCCTATGGTGGATTAGATGTTGAAATTGCAGCTGTTATTGGAAACCATACGATCCTGCAACAATTAGTTGAACAATTCGGCATTCCATTCCATTACATCAGCCATGAAGGTTTAACTCGTAAACAGCATGATGAAGCATTGATGGCTCAGATTGAACGGTATAAACCAGATTATGTTGTACTCGCTAAATATATGCGTGTCCTGACACCAGCATTTATTCAACATTATCCAAATCAGATAATCAACATTCACCACTCATTTTTGCCTGCATTCATCGGTGCACGCCCTTATCATCAGGCTTATGAGCGAGGGGTGAAGATCATTGGTGCTACTGCACATTATGTAAATGATAATTTGGATGAAGGCCCAATTATCACTCAGGACGTAATAAATGTAGATCATACATATACTGCCGAAGAGATGATGCGGGCAGGACGAGATGTTGAAAAGAATGTATTGAGTCAGGCATTGCACTGGGTCTTTTCCCAGCGAGTTTTTGTATATGGTAACCGCACCGTTATTCTTTGATATACCCGTCGTCTTTTAAGTTGCAGTTTTGTTGATCTGGAGGGTTTCCCGAGCGGTCAAAGAGAGCAGAGTGAAATAACGAAGAAGAATGGGATATTATTTATGCCAAGGTGAGGAATAAAATGACAAGTCATTTTTCCTCACCACCATCAAAAATCTATTCAAAGCTCTCAACGCATTACGAACACAACAACCAATCTATTGCTCACATCAATTGTCGAAACTAACCACCATATGCAACCGGTTACTCCATATCGCTGACAGAGTCGATAAAACGATTTAACACGCTTGAATGAGATTTTGATTTGTAGACATAACACTGATTAATGGCATCAGGTCGTGGGATTGGCATAAAGCCTAAACTCTCTCCCTCTTCCAATGCTCCGGAGTGGGAATCAGTAATAAAAATATAATCAGATGACTGAATAAAATTAAGGCAACACTCTATATTATCCATCTGTCGGATATTAACTTTCTCCCCATTTTTTACCATTTCCTCTTCCAGGCTCTTTATCAAATTGCCTTTATAAAGCACTGGATCACATAACCATGTTCTCTTTTTCAGCAATTGAATAAAGTCTCCATTCACTTCGCCCAATAATTCTTTACGGCAGCAGATCCCCAAATTTGGTCCATCAATTTTCCGTACAAGACTGAATCGGTCACTAAGTATTTTTTCTGAACTTAAAATTATCGTATTGCCCTCATAATCAACTATTTCATCAATGTTATCATAACTGAAGCGTAATATATTAACCTGAGCATTATTTCGGTCCGCTGCTTTATAAAGCGAAATCAGGTGCTTTTTCTTACCCCAATCATGGTATATATTTACAACATTACAAATACTCCCGCTAATGTGTTTTTTTGTAATTTCTTTCTCTTTCAAATAGAGCTCTTTCAGGTCATTATATAACTCCACCCCGTCTTTGGTCAGAATCATCCCAAACTTCTCCCTTTTAAATAAGCGCTTTCCTAACGTCGCTTCAAAGTCTTTAATTGATTTAGCGACTGGGGGAGTCGTACGGTTCATCACTCTTGCCGCCTTGCTTAAAGAACCCATTTCCACCACCGCCATGAATGCTTCTAATTTACGAGAAAAAAACATAATTCACCGTTCCTATGTAACTTGTGGCTAAAATAATTTCCTTGAAATGGCCTTCTCATCAGGTAACCGCTAAATCAAACTTGATATTGTGAAGGTATAATTTTGTACAATAAAAATAGATATTTTTCAAATGACATTTATATAAAATGCCAGTCCCTGATGCAATAATGCGGTTTAGATGGACTTATATTATCCACCTATATCATGATGAATATTCCACCGTGATTGCAAACCATGAGTAAATATAACTTTGGCCTACAAGTTCAAATTTCTATCAGAGATTGATTAACTCTTCTACTTTTTCATTAATTAATTTTTATAACACATGACATAAAATAAATTAAAAGGATAAAAACCCTTACATAAAATTACAATATCAGGAATTTAATATAACAGATTATGACTAGTGAATTGTTATATATTCATTAATTTATCACTTATTTATTTTGTGATTTTTATTATTTAAAAACGATTCGTCACTCAAATTTTTGGATAACTAGCGTATTATACTCAATATAGTATTATATATAAGAGTAAAATAGCCAGATATCAAGATAATTAGGTAAATTTTATTATTTAATAAATAGTTACAGTTTTACTTATATCTGTTAATATTAAAATATAGCATATTCCAAAGGTGATTATAACGAT
Source organism: Xenorhabdus koppenhoeferi (assembly GCF_900116635.1). GTDB lineage: Bacteria > Pseudomonadota > Gammaproteobacteria > Enterobacterales > Enterobacteriaceae > Xenorhabdus > Xenorhabdus koppenhoeferi. The sequence goes on from NZ_FPBJ01000021.1 coordinate 21,522, forward strand.
ATGAAATTTGTCTCATTCAATATTAATGGGTTGCGAGCACGTCCTCATCAACTTGCTGCCATTGTCGAACAACACCAACCAGATGTTATCGGATTACAAGAAATAAAAGTCCATGATGAAATGTTTCCCCTAGAAGAGGTAAACAAGCTGGGTTATCATGTCTTCTATCATGGTCAAAAATCACACTATGGTGTCGCCCTGTTTACCCGCGAAAAACCGATCGATGTTCGTAAAGGTTTCCCTACTGACTATGGTGATGCTCAACGCCGTATTATTATGGCCGATATCGAAACACCGCTCGGTTTATTAACTGTCATCAATGGTTATTTTCCACAAGGTGAAAGCCGTGATCATCCGATTAAATTTCCTGCAAAAGAGAAGTTCTATCAGGATCTACAATCCTATCTAGAAAATAATCACTCTCCAGAATCAAACATCCTGATTATGGGGGATATGAATATCAGCCCAAGCGATCTTGATATTGGGATCGGAGAAAATAATCAAAAACGCTGGTTAAAAACTGGAAAGTGCTCTTTCTTACCTGAAGAGAGGGAATGGATGGAACGCCTTAAAAACTGGGGCTTCGTCGATACTTTCCGGGTTCAATATCCTGAAACCAATGATCAATTTTCCTGGTTTGATTATCGCTCAAAAGGTTTTGACGATAATCGTGGATTACGCATTGATTTACTGCTTGCCAGTCGGCCATTGGCTAAAAAGTGTATCTCTTCTGGTATCGATTATGCTATCCGCAGCATGGAAAAACCGTCCGATCATGCCCCTGTTTGGACAACATTTGAAATATAATTACCAGACAAGAAACACAGCACGGTCATTGACGGTACTGTGTTTCTCATTTCGGTTATACCCGTCGTCTTTCAAGTTGCAGCTTTGTTGGCTGCGCTCACTCACCCCAGTCACATAGTTAGCTATGCTCCTGGGGGTTCATTCCCTTGCCGTCGTGCTGCATCTTGAAATCCATTGGGTATATATCTAATCGGCTTTAGCTGTCTTCGACTTATTCTTACCGGATTTCGCCTGTTTTCCCTTTTTCCCTTTTACTGGAACAGGAGGTAAGTCTCTAAACGCTTTTAGATTACGATACTGTTTTGCCTGCCAGATTAATTGTTGCAATATTTCCTGAAGAGGCAACATAAAATCCTGATAACGAAATTGCTTTTCGCTGATTTGCGTCAAACGAGATTCCCAATGAGCCGTCATATCGGGTAATACGGCCATATCCGGCAATACATGGATCAAAGCCCGACCCGCAGGTGTAGCATGGATATAACGCCCTTTTTTGTACAAAAACTCTCGCTTGAACAGCAGTTCAATAATTCCTGCTCGGGTTGCTTCGGTCCCCAGCCCGTCAGTTGCCCGCAATACCTTTTTCAAAGCCTTATCCTGCACAAATCGCGCTATTCCTGTCATGGCAGATAATAATGTTGCATCAGTAAAAGGGCGTGGTGGTTGCGTCTGCCTTTCCACCATTTCCCCCTTCTCACACAACAGCTCATTTCCCTTAGCGACAACAGGTAATGGAGTACCTTCATTTTCCTCATCACGTTCCTTATTGCCAAGCAAGGTTCTCCAACCCGCTTCTGCCAGAAAGCGTGCTTTGGCAATGAATTTTCCACCTGCAATATCAAGCTCAATCGTACACTTCCGAAATATTGCATCAGGGAAAAATTGCATCAGATATTGCCTGGCAATCAAATTATAAATGTAGCTTTCATTCTGTGTCAGATTGGCTGGTCTGCTACGCGCAGTAGGAACAATCGCATGATGTGCATCAACTTTCTTATCATCCCAACAACGATTCTTTTTCTCCGTGTCCAATGAATTTTGTGGCAATAAAAGTGATGAATGAATCGAAATAGCCTTCAAAACCGCATGACGTCCTGCAAAATGCTCTTCCGGTAAATAACGACAATCGGAACGTGGATAAGTGATCAATTTGTGGGTTTCATAGAGTCGTTGACAAATATCAAGCACTTCCTGAGCACTCAAGCCAAAACGCTTAGCCGCTTCAATCTGTAAAGAAGAGAGCGAAAATGGCAGCGGTGCTGTTTCGGATTCGCGCTTATCCTGATACGCAGTGACAATGGCCGGTTGTCCAGTGATTCGTGCTACGACGTGTTCTGCTAGTGGCTGATGAATAATTCTCCCTTCTTCATCCTGAAAATCAATGCAAGACTCACTTGGTTGCCATACAGCCGTAAATCGTTCTTCACTTGGTGTAACGATATGCGCTTTGACTTCAAAGAAATCTTTCGGCACAAAATGCTCTATTTCTTCATCACGACGAACGACCAACCCCAGAATCGGGGTCTGAACACGTCCAACTGATAATACGCCCTGATAGCCTGCATTCCGTCCCAATAACGTATAAGCACGGGTCATATTGATGCCATAAAGCCAATCAGCCCTGGCTCTGGCCAATGCAGAAACACATAAAGGAACAAATTCTCGGTTACTCCTCAGACGTTCAATTGCCTTTATGACTGCCTGAGGATTCAGGTCACTTATCAGACAACGCTGAACATTCTGTTTTTTTTCGGCATCCAGATCCAAAAAATCCAGTACCTCATCTACCAGTAATTGCCCTTCACGATCGGGATCTCCTGCATGGACAATTTCACTCGCCTTTTCCAACAGGGATTTAATCGTATTGAGTTGCTTTGCCACGGCAGCCCGTGGCTTTAACTGCCATTTTTCAGGAATGATAGGTAGATCAGCCAATACCCAGCGGGCATAACGGCTATCGTAAGCATCTGGCTCAGCCTGCTCTAATAGATGACCGACACACCAAGTAACAAACTGGTTATTCCCACATTCGATAAACCCGTCCCCACGTCGATGGGGTTTCGGTAAAACATCCGCTATAGCTCTCGCGAGGCTAGGTTTTTCTGCAATAAAAAGACGCATGGAATTTATTCAATAACTTCAATAAGTGCTCTGTCTAAACATGATACAGTCAGTTCACCAATAGCAGCCAAATCGATATTGTGGCTCCGCGCAATGGCTTCCGCCTCTTCCACGGCTTCCGGCAAAATCGCCAGTAATAAACCACCCGAGGTTTGTGGATCACACAGAAGATGACGCTGGCGGGCAGTCATTTTTCCAATTAAATGCCCATAACTATCAAAATTGCGTCCTGTGCCGCCGGGTACGCAACCTTTTTCAATATAAATATCAACATCAGGCAATCTTGGAATCTGTGAAAATCTGACCGTTGCTTGAACACCCGAGCCTGCACAAACTTCACTCAAATGCCCTAACAGGCCAAAACCCGTTACATCCGTCATCGCCGTAACACCATCAATTCTTGCAAAATCCGTTCCCGACTTATTCAATTGGCACATGATTTCTTTTGCAATACCTTGATGTTCAGATTCAAGCAATCCTTTCTTCTCAGCCGTAGTTAATACACCAACGCCTAAAGGTTTAGTCAGGAACAGAAGGCTCCCTGCTTTTGCCTGATTATTACGTTTCACTTGTTCAATATCAATGACACCAGTCACTGCCAAACCGAAGATGGGTTCGGGAGCATCAATAGAGTGCCCCCCGGCAAGGGAAATACCCGCTTCTTTGCAAACGGCCCGCCCACCCTCAATGACTTTTTGAGCAATTTCTGGTGACAACTTAGCAATTGGCCAGCCGAGAATCGCAATCGCCATTATTGGTTTTCCTCCCATCGCGTAAATATCGCTGATGGCATTAGTCGCAGCAATACGACCAAAATCAAACGGATCATCAACAATCGGCATAAAGAAGTCCGTAGTACTAATGATACCTGTACCATTACCAATATCATAGACGGCAGCATCGTCACGGGTTTCATTACCCACCAGCAAATTAGGATCGAAAAATTTTGCCTGCTCACTATGCAAGATAGTTTCCAATACGTTGGGGGAAATTTTGCAGCCACATCCGGCACCGTGGCTATATTGAGTCAGACGGATTTCAGTTGACATTGCTCACTCCAGTTAAAAGTAACTGACGACGTTCGTCAAATCTGGCGTTGCTACTTTTGCAGGTGTTTTAAGTTCTGGCGTGCCTAAATAGAGGAATCCTACAATTTTATCATTTTCCTCACATCCCAGACCTGCTCTGACGATTGGATCTTCCGTCCATGAGCCTGAACGCCATATACCATTAAACCCTTGAACCACCGCGGCCATCTGCATGGCATGAACCGCACAACCTGCTGAAACGACTTGTTCCCATGCAGGTACTTTTGTATGTTCAACCACTTTGGCGATAACTGTGATAATCATAGGTGCACGGTAAGGTGCATTTTTCGCTTTTTCTTCTACCTCTTTTCCTAATCCACCCTCAATTGCCGCTTTCTCAAGTAACTGGCTGAATTTATTAATACCTTCTCCGTACATCACGATAAAATGCCAGGGACGCAATGCCCCATGATCGGGCGCTCTCATCCCTGCTGCCAAAATATTTTTTAGTTCATGGCCTTCTGGAGCTGGTATCGTTAAACGCGAAGCTGAACGACGATTCAACAAAAGTTTCAAAGCATTCATTTTCTTCTCCTGAATAAGATAATCTGTCACGGCTCAACATTCTCTGTTTATTTGTTAACGAATGAAAGTACAGAAACCACTTTTTCCATCATTTACATGATTTTCAGCTGACATTTACAGATGAGCTGATTAGGATACCCTCATTTGACCCCATCATTGGAGATAATATGCGTACTTTATGGAATTTTATAGCAGCGCTATTTAAATGGTGTTGGAAACTGCTAAATTTTGTTCGCCAACTCATTTCTAACCTTATTTTTATCCTGCTGATTGTTATTGTTGTTATTAGCTTAATTGTTTATAAACAACAATCTAAACGCAATGATAGTTATCATGGGGCGTTATATGTCAATTTATCGGGGATTGTTCTTGATCGTGCATCCGCCCGCAATCCATTTGAACAATTAGGCAAAGATATTTTTGGCTCTTACAATAGCAATCCTCAAGAAACCTCTTTATTTGACGTTGTTGACAGTATTCGCCGAGCCAAAGATGATCCTAAAATTAGCGGTATGGTATTAAAGCTGAATGAGTTCGCAGGAGCAGACTGGCCTTCAATGAAATATATTGGTAAAGCCATTAACGAATTTAAAGCAACAGGTAAACCTGTTTTTGCAATCAATGATAGTTACTCACAATCACAATATTATTTAGCCAGCTTCGCGAATGAAATATACTTGTCCCCACAAGGAATAGTAGATATTCATGGTTTTTCAACCGACCATTTATACTATAAGTCATTATTAGACTCGCTAAAAATTTCCACACATGTTTTCCGTGTAGGCACCTATAAATCGGCAGTAGAACCTGTATTGCGGAATAATATGTCAGAAGAAGCACGTGAAGCCGACAGCCTTTGGGTCTACGAGTCCTGGAACAATTACTTAAATACCATTGCCGTCAATAGACATATTCCTGCCGACCAAGTTTTCCCTGGCACCGCCAACTTTATCGAAAAATTCCGTAAAGCTGGTGGTGATTTTTCACTGTATGCATATCAAAACAAACTGGTGAGCCATATTGAGCCGCGCGGCGCAGTTGAAAAGAAAATGAAGGATATCTTTGGTTGGGATAAAGAACAAAAACATTTCAATTATATCAGTATTAATGACTACATTGCTAAAAAGCCTATACAAGACTCAGACAATAACAAGGGCAACATTGCCGTCATTATTGTGGAAGGCCCGATTTTAGACGGTAAACAACTATCAGGCACTGTGGGCAGCGATACCATCACAGAACAGCTGCGTGAAGCACACCTTAATCCCAACATAAAAGCGGTTATATTACGGGTAAATAGCCCTGGCGGCAGTATTAGCGCATCTGAAATTATCCGCGCCGAACTTATCGCCATTCGTGACGATAAAGAAAATAATGGTAAGAATACAAAACCTATTGTTGTTTCAATGGGCGGAGCGGCAGCATCTGGCGGTTACTGGATTTCCACTCCTGCTAACGCTATCATTGCTGACCCAAACACATTAACGGGTTCGATCGGTGTTTTTAGTATTATCCACTCCTTTGAAAAAACCCTGAATTATATTGGCGTAAACTCAGACGGGATTTCAACCTCTTCACTGGCAGATTCTTCTTCAATCAAAGGATTGAATTCAGATTACTCAGACGTAATACAGCTGTCTATTGAGAACGGCTACAATAAATTTATTAAACTGGTTGCTAAAGCCCGCAATAAATCTGTAGATGAAATTGATAGTATTGCTCAGGGGCGTGTTTGGAACGGTCTTGAGGCTAAAAAACATGGTTTAATCGATCAATTAGGTGATTTTGATGATGCTGTCAAAAAAGCCGCTGAATTAGCAGGCATAAAAAATGTCTCACTGGACTGGATGCAACCTGAATTATCGTTCTCTGAAAAAATGATGTTTGAACTAACTGCATCAACACAGGCCCTGCTGCCAAATATGTTGCAATACGCGCTTCCGGTACCACTTCCCAAAATGACCCAAGGCTTGAAAAAGCAGGCTGTTTTTTATAAGAATATGAATGATCCGCAAAATATTTATACATTCTGCCTGAATTGCGCAGATATTCATTAAAAATAGCTGACAACGTTTTTACCAAAAATGAAGCCTGATCTCACCATCAGGCTTTTTTTATTCTACACACACCCTATAATCCAATCCGGTTAAATATGTTTATCGAGGCATGATCATGCAGAAGAAATCCATCTATGTTGTTTACACTGGCGGCACAATCGGGATGCAGCACTCCCCCAATGGGTACATTCCCGTTTCTGGTCATTTACAACAACAGCTCACCAAAATGCCCGAATTTCACCGCCCGGAAATGCCAACATTTACGATCCGTGAGCATCAACCCCTGATTGATTCTTCTGATATGAATCCTGATGACTGGGGTATCATCGCAGATGATATCTATCAGAATTATCACGATTATGATGGTTTTGTTATCCTGCATGGCACGGATACCATGGCTTTTACTGCTTCAGCACTCTCTTTTATGTTTGAGAACCTGAACAAACCGGTCATTGTGACAGGGTCACAAATTCCTCTGGAAGCCCTGCGTTCTGATGGGCAGACCAATCTACTTAATGCGCTCTATCTTGCAGCCAATTATCCTATCAATGAAGTCAGCCTTTTTTTCAACAATAAATTGTTTCGTGGTAACAGAACGATCAAAGCCCACGCGGACGGTTTTGATGCTTTCTCATCCCCTAATTACTCACCACTGATGGAAGCAGGAATCAATATCCGCACCTTCAAAACAACTCCCATACCAACCAACCACAGAGAATTTGTTGTAAAACCCATCACGTCTCAACCAATTGGTGTTGTGACCATTTATCCTGGATTATCCAGCCAGGTTGTTGAAAATATCCTTATGCAGCCCGTCAAGGCATTAATTTTACGATCATATGGTGTTGGCAATGCGCCCCAGTGTTCTGCGTTGCTAAAAACATTGAAAGAAGCAACCGAACGAGGGATCATCGTAGTAAATCTGACACAATGTATTTCTGGTCGGGTCAATATGGAAGGCTATGCTACTGGGCACTTTTTGGCGACATCAGGTATCATCAGTGGTTATGATATGACTTTCGAAGCAGCCTTAACTAAACTGCACTATTTATTGAGCCAATCCTATACAGCTGAAGACATACGCCACCTGATGCAACAAAATCTGCGTGGGGAATTAAGCTATTCCGATGAATAATAAATTAGGTAAATCGAGCGATATGATGAAAACAGCATTATTGCTTATCGATCTGCAAAATGATTTCTGTACCGGAGGCGCATTGGCAGTCAAAGAGAGTGATACTGCCATTAAGGTTGTAAATGAAATCATTGCGCTATGTCAGAGAGACACTAATCAGGAAAACATTGCTATTATCGCAAGTCAGGACTGGCATCCAGCCAACCATATGAGTTTTGCGGCAAATTCTGGGCAGAAAACCGGTGAATTGGGCGAACTCAATGGCATTCCTCAAGTGTGGTGGCCTATTCATTGTGTACAAGGGCAATTTGGCGCAGAATTCCACCCCACATTAAATCAATCCGCGATCCAAGAAGTTTTCCGAAAAGGTGAGAATCCTCAGATAGACAGCTACAGTGCCTTTTTTGATAATGATTATAAAAGCAAAACCCGTTTACATGGGTGGTTAAAGGAACAGAATATACAGCGTCTATTTGTGTTGGGCATCGCCACCGATTACTGTGTCAAATTTACTGTGCTTGATGCTTTAATGCTGGGCTATGAAACCTATGTGATTGTCGATGGTTGCCGTGGTGTCAATATTCATGCCAATGACAGCAAACACGCACTCGAAGACATGGCCGCAAAAGGCGCCAAATTAATCTCACAAAGTGAAGTAATAACCCTTTTATAAACAAGCCAAGAACCTATCCTATTAGGCTCTAGACATTATCTATCCCCACTTATGCCAGGGGAAGGCTTTCACTACAGTTTAATTCAATCTTCTGACTGAGGTTTTAATTTGGCAACCATTTCAGAGCGGAAGGTCGCTTTTAGCTCTTGTTTGCTTTTTATGGTAATTTCACCATTTGTACCAATCGTCATATGCTCAGGATCATGATTATATTTAGCTTGCCAAAGCATCACTGCCTGTAAGCTATGTTCTTTCTGTTTGGGCGTAAGTGGTACACCATCCTGCCATTTTCCTAATTCAACAGCCTGAATCAATCGCTGATAAATTTCCGGTGTCATGGCAGAGAGTAAATCATCCAACTTCATCGATACTTCCTTAACGGCTATATTTGCGCTGAAACATTTTTCTTCAGTAATAACATTAACCTGCTGTTTCATCACCAGTTTCTTTATCAACAAAACGCAATGATGCTGAATTAATGCAAAAGCGTTCTCCCGTTGGTTTAGGCCCATCAGGAAAAACATGTCCCAAATGAGCCTGACAATAGCTGCAACGCACCTCTATTCGATGCATATTATGAGAATAATCATCAAGATAAGTGATAGATTCATCATCAATCGACTGGTAAAAACTCGGCCATCCGCAACCAGAATCAAATTTAGTATCAGAAACGAATAAGGCTTGACGACAACACAGGCAATGGTAAGTACCACTTTTTTTATTGTGCAGTAGTTTTCCTGAAAATGGCGGCTCAGTACCTGCTTCCTGAGTAACATGATGCTGCATTGCATTAAGCTGTTCTATGGAAAGAGGAATATTTTGATTTTTAGCCATAATGACCACCTTTGAAGACCAATATTTTCAATAAAAAATCATCAAAAACAACAAAAAAGTAACATCATGATGTCAAAATGCATTCTAACCCATTCAACACAGCAATTTACTTTACTAATTGTGATAACTCTCACATATCTAATCTATGGTAACTTTAAATATATCCCTATACCCCGATAATAGTGCGCGTAAAGCTTGTCACAGCTGTACAGCAAGCGTTCGGTAGTAATTCTGATTAATCTTTTTCAATTGTTGACACGATTCCGCTTGACGGCTGACAAGATTTTGGTAACTTTAGAAACAACTTTTAATTCACTAAAAAATAGCTGGTGGAATACTATGACTATCAAAACTATCAAAGTAGGTATTAACGGTTTTGGTCGTATTGGCCGTATTGTTTTCCGTGCTGCACAAGAACGTTCAGACATTGAAATCGTTGCTATCAACGATCTGTTGGATGCAGAGTACATGGCTTACATGCTGAAATACGATTCAACCCACGGCCGCTTCAACGGTTCTGTTGAAGTTAAAGACGGTCAGCTGGTTGTTAACGGCAAAACCATCCGCGTTACATCTGAAAGAGATCCAGCTAACCTGAAGTGGAACGAAGTGGATGTTGATGTAGTTGCTGAGGCAACTGGTATCTTCCTGACCGACGAAACCGCACGTAAACACATTGCTGCGGGCGCGAAAAAAGTGGTTCTGACCGGCCCATCCAAAGACGACACACCAATGTTTGTAATGGGTGTAAACCATAACGCCTATGCAGGTCAAGAAATCGTTTCCAACGCATCCTGTACTACTAACTGCCTTGCTCCACTGGCTAAAGTTATCAATGACAAATTCGGCATCATCGAAGGTCTGATGACTACTGTCCATGCAACAACTGCTACCCAAAAAACCGTTGACGGTCCTTCCGCTAAAGACTGGCGTGGCGGTCGTGGTGCAGCACAAAATATCATTCCATCTTCTACTGGTGCAGCAAAAGCAGTGGGTAAAGTTATTCCAGAACTGAACGGCAAACTGACTGGTATGTCCTTCCGTGTTCCTACTCCTAACGTTTCTGTTGTTGACCTGACTGTACGTCTCGAAAAACCAGCAACTTACGCACAAATCTGTGACGTAATCAAAGAGGCGGCAGAAGGCGAGCTGAAAGGTATCTTGGGTTACACTGAAGATGATGTTGTTTCCACTGATTTCAACGGCGAAAAACTGACTTCTGTATTTGATGCAAAAGCAGGTATCGCCCTGAACGACAACTTTGTCAAACTGGTTTCTTGGTATGACAACGAAACAGGTTACTCTAACAAAGTTCTGGATCTGATCGCTCATATCTCTAACTAATTGAGTTTTATACCCAATAGATTTTAAGGGGATGGTCCACGTTCAAAAGCCATCTGTTCACAGATGGCTTTTATATTTATCTCTATAAAATTTATATTTTCAAAAGATTGAGCTATTCTTGAACCTTGGTTCAACTACCAATTCAGATAAAGAGAAATGCCTGAAAAAACTCATAAGAAGACTGTTAATCAACAATAACAGGGACACGCCTCGCTAATGCACATAAGAGTTCATAACCTATGGTTCCTGAGGATTCTGCAACTTCATCCACTGGTAAGTTTTCCCCCCACAACTCGACAATACTGCCTATGTCTGCCTGTGGACATGGGGTCAAATCCACTGTCAGCATATCCATTGATATAGCACCCAATAACCGAGTACGGACGCCATCAACCATAACGGGAGTACCTGTCGGGGCGTGCCGTGGATATCCGTCTGCATAACCACATGCTACTGTACCTACACGCATAGTCTGCTGAGTCGTATAACGGCTGCCATAGCCAATTTTGTTCCCGCTGGGAAGCTCGTGAACTGCAATAATTTCACTTTGTAATGTCATGGCTGCTTTCAACCCTACATTCGCAATATCACGCCACTTTCCGCTGGGAGAAGCACCATAAAGGATAATGCCCGGTCGGATCCAATCCCCATGCGTCTCAGGATGCCACAAAACAGCACCAGAGTTTGCCAGACAATGAGAAAGAGAAGTCATCTGCAAACGTTCAATAACCGCTAATTGTTCTTCAACACCGATTTCATTATCCGAATTGGGAAAATGGGTCATTAAAGTCACTGAATTGATATTTGTAATCCCTTTCGCCATTGAAACTACCTGTGGATATTCTTCGGGAGTGAATCCCAACCGATTCATTCCGCTATTAAGCTTTAGATAAATATCAATGGGCCTGTCCAATTTGGCTTTTTCTATCGCCTCAAGCTGCCAATGACTATGTACTGCGGTTGTCAGGCAATACTGATTAATGATCTGCACATCGCTCGATTTAAAAAACCCTTCCAATAGCAGGATTGGTCCCTGCCATCCCTGTTCCCTTAAATAAATAGCTTCATTCATGTCAAGCAGTGCAAATCCATCTGTCTGCATGAGTGATTGCCATACTCTGTCCAACCCATGCCCATATGCGTTCGCCTTTACCACCGACCAGACTTTACTCTTATCGGTTTTTTGGCGAATAACAGCCAAATTATGGCGGAGCGCATTGAGATGGATCGTTGCCAAAATAGGACGTGGCATGACGACCTCTTCTTAGTTTACGCAGTATGTAAATAAGGCTTCATTGGAAGCGCTTTTATATTGAATCCATTGATATATCTGAATACAGAAAGATCATCTGCCGCAATATCCGTTTTTTTGCCAGAAATTAAATCCGACAACAACTTCCCTGAACCACAGGCCATTGTCCAGCCCAGTGTTCCATGACCCGTATTTAAATAGAGATTCGGATATTTGGTTGGGCCAACAATAGGCGTCCCATCTGGCGTCATAGGACGTAAGCCTGTCCAGAACGAAGCCTCCGTAATATTACCACCACTGTGGTAAAGATCTTGCACAACCATTTTCAGTGTTTCACAGCGGTTCTGAGGAACATTCAGATTAAAGCCGACCACTTCAGCCATACCACCAACACGAATTCGGTTATCAAAACGGGTAATCGCAATCTTGTAAGTTTCATCCAGCACAGTTGAAGCAGGTGCTCTTGACTCATCAGTAATTGGCATGGTCAATGAATAACCTTTCATTGGATAAACCGGAATGTTGACGTGATCTTTCAAGATATTTGTCGAATAAGCGCCCATCGCTACCACATAACTATCCGCAGTCATGACACCACCATTACATCGGATACCCGTGATCTTGTCTCCGTCCACTAAAATCTGCTCAACCTGCTTGTTGAATATAAACTTCACACCGATATTTTCTGCCATTTTTGCCAGTTCCTTGGTAAAAATCTGGCAATCCCCCGTTTCATCATTCGGAAGTTGTAACCCGCCAGTCAATTTATGGGAGGCATGAGCAAGAGCCGGTTCCACTGTTGCCAACTGCTCAGCGGTCAATAACCGGTAAGGAACACCTTCCTGCTCCAGCACTTCAATATCATTGGCAGCATTATCAAACTGCCTGGCTGTCCTGAATAGTTGCAGGGTTCCTCCCTGGCGACCCTCATATTCAATCCCCGTATCTGCCCTTAATTGTTTAAGGCAATCCCGACTATATTCTGCCAATCGGACCATTCTGCTTTTATTCATGGCATAGTGGCTTGCATCACAATTACGCAGCATCTGCCACATCCAGCGGATTTGAAACAGCGAACCATCTGGACGAATAGCCAGAGGCGCATGACGCTGGAACATCCACTTTATTGCTTTCAGCGGAATACCCGGTGCCCCCCAAGGTGTTGCATAACCTGGAGAAATTTGACCAGCATTACCGGCACTGGTTTCTTCAGCAGCACTATTCTGGCGATCAATTACGATAACTTCATGTCCTTCCTGTGCAAGATACCATGCGCTAGTTACGCCAATAACACCACTGCCTAAAATCAGGACCCTCATTCTGCCCCCTATCCATATCGGTGAAAAATATTCGCAAGCATAATATGCTGAATATAAAAATCCAATACAGAATAATAGCCTGTAACACAATTAGTCAATTTATAGGATTTGAATCACATTTTTATCACAATATATAAACACCCATTTTATTTAAAAAAGGAAGAATACATTAAACTCAATTAAAATCAGTAAATTAAAGAAAAAATTAATATTATTAACTCCCTTAAACTCTATCTGTTAAAGTGATTATAACGGTAAACAATAACATTGCATTCACAATGAATAATTTCAACAAAAACCAAAAAACAAATAATTTAAAGAATAATGCTCTGCATTGAAACGGATTAGTTAGAATAATAATTTAAAAAAATGAATTATACAGATTACATAAATTTACAACGACAATTGGTTTCCCAAATACAAAGATAAAAAATCTAACAGAGTTTCAATATTAACTGATTTCATCCACACTGAAGGAAAACTTTCAATAGGTAAAAATAAATCAACTCTGGTTTTAAAACGCATTTAATAACGTATATACTCAAAAAACCAGAAGGTGCATGACGAATAAATTTTATCGCATTGATTTAAAACGATTATTTAACATCATAAACCAGTATCTTGAGGTTAAATTGGTATATACCCAATGGATTTTAAGATGCAGTGCGACGGCAAGGGGATGACAAATTCGTCGGGAACAAATTTGCCCAGCTAAAGGCTGGCCACCAGTGAAAGGCAGGAGCCTTTCATTAATCCCCAGAAGCATAGCTAACTATTTATTGAAAACACGTTTCTAACCACAATGTTTCTGACCACAATATAGTTCCCTTACATTAAAATCCTTATTTAACCAAAATCCTTATTTAACAAATATATAATTACATTTTCAGAAAAAAACAACAATCCAAAATTATATATAAATTAAACAAAACAGAATTCATTAATTGAAAATAGCAAACTTTATGCTTAAATCAACATTATTGGGAAACTAATCACTCTGTATGTCATCCCCAATCTATATAAATTTCTTGTTCTGCAAGGAATATACAGTAGTTTTACCTTTAATTTTTGTGAATTTCTTGGCCTGCAAGAAATATGCGGTAGCTATATCTTTAATTCCTGTGAATTTCTTGGTTTGCAAGGACTACACGGTAGCTTAAATAAGCGCAAGGGAAATATTATGAAGAGAAACTTCATCGTCCACGCCGCAGTATCTGAAAAATCCCTGTCTTTCAAATCACTTAAAGGAATTGAAAGATTATCAGAAGCCTATGAATTCGAAGTTCAATTATTGAGTGAAAAAAGATTAGATGATCCAATTTCTCTGCGTAATACAGTACTGACTTTAGAAATAAAAAACAAATCATTACCAACAAGATATTTAAGCGGTTATATAGAAAAAATAGTCTATTCCCCGTTTTATAAAAATGACAGCGGATTTTATTTATACACTACCACAATCAGGCCTAAGCTATCGGAATTGAAAAAAAAAGTAGGTTATGGAATTTGGCAAAATAAAACAGTGCCAGATATTATTTCAGAATTATTAAATAAATCAGGAATTCTCTTCAAAAATCAACTCATTGAAAAATATCGCACATGGGAATATTGCGTTAAACATAATGAAACTGACTTCGATTTTATCCATCGCCTGATGGAGCATGAAGGAATTTATTACTATTTTAAACATGATATGGGAAGCCATACTATGGTTTTGGTGGATTCACCCCAATCACATGAGCCTATGCCCGGATATAATAAACTGGAATATAATAATTCATTAGATAAGCATTTTCAGGGATATATCTATGAATGGGATGTCTGTAGTATCACCATCCCGAACACTTATAGTATAGATGACTATAATTTTCGCAAACCACGCGCTAAATTATATACAGCCATCCAACAAACAGCTGCCAGTTCTATTGATAATACCGAAATATTTATTTGGCCGGGACACTATACAGAACATGCTCAAGGTCAATTTTACGCCCGGGTACGCCAACAGGCTCATGAAGCACAAAGTGAACTGATTGATGGGAAAGGAAGTATCGTGGGAATAGCTCCGGGTCATACTTTTACACTATCACTACCTAATGGAATTAAGGGTGATAACCACAATGACTATTTAATTACAGCGGCACACTACGATTTTTACGAATCCTCCGACATGTCCTTCCCGAATTTTTCTAAGAAAGAATCAGGCACTCTTGAAGACAACATTGTTGTCGATTTTAACGCTATTCCTGCCAATACTCACTGGAAACCTTTGGCTATCACCCCCTGGCCAAAAGCAAACGGTCTTGAAACTGCTGTCGTTACCGGTCCCAAGAATAAGAAAATATGGACTGATAAATATGGCAGAATAAAAGTGAAATTTCGTTGGGATAAAGACGACAAACAGGATGATACCAGCTCTTGCTGGGTACGTGTTGCCAGCCATTGGGCCGGCTGGCGGTATGGCAGCATATATGTTCCCCGTGTAGGCGAAGAAGTTGTTGTCAGTTTCGTCAATGGTGATCCTGACAAGCCTTTAGTCATCGGCAGTACTTACAATAATGAGAATATGCCTCCCTGGGAACTGCCTAAATATGAAACCCGTGTCGGTATTATGTCAAATACAAAAGGGGGTAAACATGAGCAGGCAAACTATCTCTTTTTAGATGATGAACCAAACAAAGAGTTATTTGATTTGCATGCCGAACGGGATATGAATATCTCAGTGGAAAATGATAAAAACATCACAATTGATGGCAATCGCACAACTGAGATAAAAAAACAACAAAAAGATACCGTGCAAGACAGTGCCAGCTTTATTTATAAAAAAACCCATGAAACAACTATTGAAGAGAAAGATACATTAACCATCAAAGGTGGTCAGCAAGAAACCATCCAAAATGGGCGAAAAACAGAAATAGATGGTGGAGACACTTATAAACTTAATGGAAATCTGAATGCAAAAATTGATGGGAATTGGGTACAAAACATTACAGGAGTGACAACGATTTCAAGCCCTAATCTTATTACAATAAAAAGCGACACAAACGTAGTAATAGATTGCCCTCAAACTTTTTGGTCAGCTAAAGTTTTATCTATTTCCTTCATAGCAGCCAACATATCTATTACCGGAACATCAACCACCCAGACGGGAAATAATACCAATATAACGGGAACGAACTTATCATCAATATTGCTTGATGTTAACGATTCTAATACCTCTATCAGTAAAGCAAATACAAAGATAGCTAAAGCAACCATGTCATTAAACGATTCAGATGTATCAATAAAGAAATCAAACGCCAATATTTTAAACAGCGCTTTACATATCATCAGTTAAAAAATATTTCTCTCAGGATTTCAATGAAAATTATTAAGCCGTTGCGTTTAAGCATGCTTTACCGACCCTATCGTTGGTTACAAAAAAATTATCTTGGGATCTCTGCTATGGCGCTGGTCGATATGAGTTCCACTCCACGCTTGCGTCCAGAAGCAGAACTTTGGCAACTGGCGGAAAATGAGTTGAAAACCTGTAACGGCATTATTGATCTCGCTATACCTAAACCCTGTGCTGAATTTCTGGCAACAGGCTATGTCTACACTCACCATCAGACAGATAAAACTGCATGTACTGCGCGTATCCAGATAGAGAAGTTAGAAAAAAACTTAGTTGCTTTTGGTGACCGTTATTGGGTTGATGATATTCCTTCAAAACCGCAACCTTTTGAACAAATGCGCCTGGATTGGGATCGGGCTTTTGGTGGTAAAGACTATGCAGATAATCCACACGGTATCGGCTTCAAACCAGAAGTTCTGGAAGATGGGATGAAAATTCATCGACTGCCCAATATCGAAATGATGCACAATCGATTGAAATCAAAACAGCATTTATTGTCACAACAGGAAATACCTGCTCCGGCAAGTTTTTGTCCCCTGGATTTTATCTGGCCGAATCGTTTTACCCGCATAGGAAAAAAGTACGACAAAGCGTGGTTAGAAAACCAATTCCCTGGCTTTTCTCATGATATTGATTGGCGATTATTCAATGCGGCACCAAAAGATCAATGGTGGGAAGAAAATACTACTCTGCCGGAACAAGCAGCATGGCGTATTTGGAACATGCACCCGGAAAAACCTGTACAGGAAGGTCGTTTGCCATCATGGAAAGTACGATGTTTTATCAAACGACTGCGCCTTGACGAAGAAATTGTTGAAGAAGTCGTCATGCGCAATACAACAGTGTGGTTCTTTCCCCATTTAGAACAAATGATTTTAATTTGGCATGGAACCATACAAGTTAATGAAGATGATGCCAAAGATGTCTTACAAATGATATCGGCACTGGAATTGCGTGATAAGCCCCGTTCGGAGAGTCATTATCTACAGGTTCTTGAACAACGGATGGATAAAGAAAAAGGTGCCTTATACTCTTTTCGGGAAAAGGATCTCATTCCTGAAGAAGCGATTGGTTCATGGTTGGATACAGAGCTTCCACAAATTGACTCTCCGTTGCAGAAAATTTTCCAAAATCGTGAAAAACGCCTGCGTGAACAGCAACAAGAGCGATTAGCTGAATATGGTAAAGATATTAATACACTGCTTCCCGTTGAAACAGAGCAAACTACTCATTCCAGGCTGACTAAACTGGATGAGTTACCAGAGTTTGTGGAGAAAATCGAACAGGATATTGCCCAGAAGCATGCTGAAGCTGAATTGAAACGGACAGAAATGATTGCCAAAGCTAAAGAACAAGGCATAGACACCGAAACATTGACCCACGAATCCCAGGCTCGAGGGCCGAAAACTCTGCATCGCATGCGGGATATGCTGCGCCAGCGGCAAAATAGAATGGAACTCAGTGATAAAGCTCTGGCTCAAATAGAACAATCAATACACACAATGTACCTCTCGTCAGTACAATCACAATCTCCAGCCCTACGTTTAACCGGTAATCTTTCACAAATTATTCGGAAACGAGTACAAAATATCATGCGACAAGGGGGAAATTTCAGTGGCATGGATTTTACCGGCGCGGATTTATCCGATCTGGATCTGCGGGGGGCCAACTTTTCCCAAACATTATTAGAAAACGCCTGTTTAAATCATTGCCAGCTGGATGAAGCCAATTTCAGTGAAGCTATGTTGGCCAGAACAGAGATCTGCCATGCTTCACTGCGGGGAGCCAAATTGGATTCAGCCAGCCTGACACTGGCTAAATGTGAGCAAAGTGACTTTTCTGCTGCAAGTTTCAATAAAACCCAATTACAGGAAACACGGTTTGATCGCTGTTGCTTTGATCATGCCATATTCACAGGCCTATTCTTGCAACCGATCTTTATTACACATTGCGACTTCTCATATTCACAATGGAAAGAGTGTACGTTTATGGAACTTGAACTTCCTGCACTCAATTTCCATCATGCAAATCTGGATAAGGTTTCATTTATCAAATGTAATCTAGATCAAGCGATTTTTGATAACGCAGAATTGGAAAGCTGTTCATGGGTGGAAACGAAAGTAAACAGGAATCGGTTTCGCTCAGCTAAGCTATTGACCTGTGCATTTGCTATGAACAGTGAGGTTAATCAGACGGATTTCAGCCATGCCACATTGACAGAATGTAATTTGCGTCAGATGCCCCTGATCAATTCAAATTTCTACGCAGCAACCCTGAATAACAGTGACCTCAGTGAGTCCAACTGCCAGTCAGCCGATATGCAGTATTTGAACGCAACAAACAGTATCTTTACCAGAACCGATTTTCGGGGTGCCTTATTGAATCATGCCAATCTGGCAGGCGCACTTATGCAAAAATGCAGTTTTAACAACACAGAATTGCGGGAAGCCAACCTATTCCGCACAGATATGTCCCAATCGATTATTGATGATTCAACCTCAATCACCAATGCTTACATTAATCGAACCAAAACCTTCCCCAAACGTAATAAGGAAGTGATATGAGTTCACTCACAGCTGATGAATTAGTAGATAAAATAAAACAGGGTGAGATTATTGAAAAAATCAGTTTACAGAATATATCACTAACCGGACGTGATTTATCCGGAGGAATTTTTAAAGAAGTCAATTTATCAAGTGCCGATTTTTCTCAGGCTATCATAAAAGAAACCGTTTTTACCGAATGTCAAATAGAAGAGGCTGTTTTCAATACAGCTACGCTTGAAAAGAGCGTTTTTGAGAAATGTAATCTCACTCACACAATCTTTAACAAAAGCATATTAACAGACAGCATATTCAATCAGTCTGTTTTAAATAAAACACAATTTTCCGGGACAAAACAGAATAATACCCAGTTCTTATCTAGCTCACTGCAATATGCAGATTTCAGCCACAGTCATTTTGAACGCGTCACATTTATTGATACTCTCATGGAGCGAATTAAATTTCGTGACAATCACTTTTTTCTAGTTACTTTTTTTCGGCAGGACTTACGGAAAGCTGATTTTTCTGCCAGCGAATTCACCCGGGTGATTTTTTTTGAATGTGATCTCCGTGGCCAGAATTACCACAAACAACAATTTAAAATGTGCCAATTCACCAATAGCCAGCTTGAAAAAGTCAATTTCAGCCACGCAGTATTAACTAATTGCAATTTCAAAGGTGCCCTTTTACAAGATGCCTTAATATCAAATGTCGACGCGACTCAAGCGTTATTTATCGAAGCTAATTTAACCCGGGCCTGTTGCAAAGACAGTGTATTTAAACAAGCCATTTTTGTCAGTGCATGTCTCGAATCTGCCGATTTCCGGCACAGCCAATTATCAATGGCAATAATGCACAAAGTTCATGCAGAGAATACTCAGTTTACAGGCTGTAATATGCCTTATGCGGATTTTTCTTATGCGAACATCAACAACAGTGATTTTCGTACAGCCCATTTTATGAGAACACTTTTTCATCGTGCCCAACAAGTCGGAACATTATTTTCTGACCGGCAAGGCATTCTGGAAAATGATCCTGAGTTATTCGCTGCTGAAGAGTGGAGTATGCAACACAATAAGATTTAATCGGGAGAATCAACATGACAAAACCGTCTTATGCACTTTCCTCATATACCTTTACGACCGAACCATTGCAACAGATAACCGGGCAAATCATCAGCATTCATCAGGATGGAAGTTTTATAGCGGAAAGTCAGCACAATCGCGGCTGGCACTGTCGGCGCGCTGCCAGTTGCCTATTAGCACCAGATATAGGAGATAGCGTACTCATTACGCAGGTCGAGAATCAACTCTGGATTTTAGCCATATTAGAACGGGCTGAACAGCAACAACCCGCAGAGATCAGCGTTCCCGGCGATCTGACTATCACGTCCCACGGTAATCTGAATATGAATAGTCATGGATTAAATATCACAGCCAACCGCGGGAACTGCCATATCAGTGAAATGCAATACAGTGGAGAGTCATTGTCTGCATGGGTGTCAATCACCCGCTTAGTTGGCAATCAGTTTGAATCTCTCTGGCAGACAGTGACACAACTGAGCAACCGGCTATTTCGCCATACGACACAAACAGAAAAAGTTCATGCGGGACAGTTAGATATGCAAGCTGAAAACTATGCGCGATTACATGCTCAACAGACGATCGTAACAGCAAAAGCTATCACCAAAATAGATGCTGAACAGATCCATATCGGCTAAGGGGAAATTATGTTTGCCAATACTCAAGGTGGCGGTATGGATATGGCGGCTCCCGATATTTGCTTAACCCCCATGTTTACACCTGTACCCATTGCTTACCCCAACACAGCGCAAGGAACGACAGGTGTCAGCAATGCGTTAAATATCCTATTTATGGGTTGTCCGGCTCACAATCTGGCAACAATCATTCCCTTGACAACCGGCGATAATGCCGGCACTAATCTTGGCATAGCTTCCGGCACAGTAATGGGACCATCCCGTCATTCAATGGGAGCCAATACTGTTTTACTTAAAGGTAGCCCTGCAACACGGCTTTCGGGAATGACTATGCAAAACTCAACTAATGCGGTGGGTTCTCGCATTGTGCCAAGCCAAACAAAAGTACTTATCGCCGCATCCTGAAGTTTTTTATTTTCGCCATATTAAACTTTCGCCATATTAAATAACCCGCAATATCTCAATTAATTCGGCGAATATGATGACAATACATCTTGTTCGGAGAAAAAAAATCTCGATAAATAAGTTACATTCAATCCGAGGGTTGCTTAAGAGGATATTCCTGTCAACGTTTCTGATAGCTGTAGCAGGTTGTTCATCATCAGCCAAAAAATTGCCACCTTATAAAATCATCTTCGATACGACATCTGGTGTGAATGATTCCGCCCCACTAAAAATGCACATTATTTTATTAAAATCGCGTGAAAAATTTATGTCTGCTGATTTCTTTTCATTGCAGGAGAACGCTCAGGATTCATTAGGCGACAAATTAGTTAATGAAGACCAGTTTTTTATCCGTCCTGCGCAACCGACCTATTGCTTATTGAAAGAAAATCTACCGGAAGCTAACTATATAGGCATTATTGCAGAGTATCATCAGGTTAGCGGTAAGAGATGGCGAATTTCATTTCCTGTTCCTATACCTGAAAAACCCGCTTTTTATGAATTCTGGCGTTCTTCCCCTGACGAACTACATGTGTGCGTTAAAGTGACTAACAACGGCTTAAGTCTCATCAAAGAATGTTACTTAAGTTGCCCAGCAGGAGCGGAAGAAAAACAATGAATAGATCAGAAAAAGTTATCTGGACAGAAGGCATGTTTTTACGCCCTCATCATTTTCAACAGACAGAGAACTATTTAGAATCCTATACTCGTAATTGGGGAATAGCACAAATACCTTACTACTGGGGTTTTTTAACTCTCGAATTAGATCAAGCACTACTCAATCAAAATAAAATAAAACTTTCCTCAGCCAGCGGTATTTTTCCTGACGGAACCCCTTTTAGTTTTAATGTAACTCATGCCCCCACTCCTTTACATCTTACGGAAAGCCAGACCAATATTAATGTTGTCCTGGCTCTGCCTGTTTTTCAACGAGGGAAAGAAGAAGTCATTTTCAGTGAACAAAAGGATTCTCTGGCACGTTTTGTCAGCTTCGAAGTTGAAGTCAATGACTTTAACGCTATGTCAGTCGGTAATGCCGCAATACAATTTGGCAAAATGCGTTTACGCCTGATGCTGGAATCAGATTTAACGCCAGAATGGACTGCATTGAGCATCGCACATATTGTCAATAAAACGAGTGACAATAAAATCCACCTTGACCCGTTATTTATTCCTCCCCTGCTCAACTGTCGTGCAAGTTCGCAAGTAGTCGGTTTTATGACTGACATGCAGGGTTTGCTGGAACAGCGCCGCCAGCAAATCAGTCAACGTCTGTTACAGTTGGGGCGCTATAATGATTCTGAAATCATGGATTTTCTTTTACTGTCACTTTTGAATCGCTATAGCGGCCAAGTGAGCCATATACAGAATCTGTCATTACTTCATCCTGAACGGTTATTCAGCGACTGGCTGCAATTTGCCACGGAATTGGCAACGTTTTCTTCAAATCGTATCCCCGAAGACAGCTTACCGCTTTATGACCATGACAATTTGACACGCTGTTTCAACCAGCTCATGTTCCAATTGCGTCAGGGGTTATCAATTATTCTGGAAGAACATGCGATTCAGTTGCCATTAACAGAATATTCTCATGGTCTGAACATAGCTACATTACCTGATTCGAACATGATACATATATTCAGCTTTATTCTGGCTGTCCATGCTGATGTTGCTAATGATGTTCTGATGAGCAATTTCCCAGCCCAAATGAAAATTTCCCCTGTTGACCGCATACGTGAATTAGTTCAACTGCAATTACCGGGCATTCCACTGAGAGCCATGCCATCTGTTCCCAGACAAATTCCCTGGCATTCAGGTTATATCTATTTCGAATTGGAAAAAGAGGGTGAGCTGTGGAAGCAAATGGAAAAATCCGGTGGTTTTGCATTACATCTGGCAGGTGAGTTTCCCGGTCTGAATATAGAATTCTGGGCTGTCCGCAATCAGGACAAAAAGTAAGGTAACGTAGCTGATGAGGCAAGAACAACAAAAAGCTGCACATAGTGTGCTTTCTGGTGATGTTATTTACAATCCATTGGTTTCTGCTGCAAATCGATTACTGAATACTATCCCCCAAATCCGGCATTCCACTGCTCATTCTGATCCAACAAATTTACGACAACAACTTATCAACGAAATCCGGCATTTTGAAGTGGTATGTCAACATGCAAAGCTACCTTATGAAGTGATCATTGGGGCCCGCTACTGCTTATGCACTGCATTGGACGAAGCTGCTGCACTCACCCCCTGGGGGGTCCGCAGTGTCTGGCCCGGCAGTGGGTTACTGGTGACTTTTCATAATGAAACATGGGGAGGTGAAAAATTCTTCCAACTGTTAGCTAAATTATCACAAAATCCCAAAGAGAATCTATTTCTGTTAGAACTCATTTACTTCTGTCTACAACTTGGATTTGAAGGACGCTATCGTGTTATAGATAACGGGCGTTCCCAGTTGGAAACCATAAAACAACGCCTGTATCAATTAATACGTTCAATTCGGGGAAGTTACTCCGTTGAGTTGTCACCAAACATACAAGTTATTCCAATGCCGAACAAATCTTGGCGGTTTTCCTTGCCTATATGGATTATTGCCGCATTATTAAGTTTTTTGGTGTGTGTTCTGTATATAAGCCTGAATTCGAGATTGAGTAATAGCCTCAATTCTACTTTGACAAAAATTTACCAGACTAATTTACCAAGTATTTACCAGGCTGAATTACCGGATCTGTCAATCAATAATAAAGTATTTATCCCGACACCAACACCGCCACCTCCTGTGTTAAATCTGCAAAAGATGCTAAAGAACGAAATAGAAGCTGGATTATTAAATGTAACCGATATGCCTGATAGAAATGTAATTACGTTAAAAGGTGATGGTTTATTCAAAACCAATTCCATTCAGATCAAACGCAGTTATTTAGACATTATCAGGAATATTGCAAAAGCAATGAATAACGTTCAGGGAAAGATTTTAATCGTAGGGTATACCGATAATGTACCTTTTTATTCCCATCGTTCTCGTTTTTCATCTAACCATGCTTTATCGCTGGCCAGAGCCAAATCCGTACAAAGAGAGTTTCAACGTTATCTCAATCAACCAGAAAGGATCAACATAGAAGGGAAAGGTGCCAAAGATCCGATAGCACCAAATAATACCCATCGCAATCGAGCCAAAAACAGACGAGTTGAAATCACACTGTTTGTTACTCCTTTAAATCAAACAATGTAAGGAAACGAACACATGCTGAATGCTCTCATTTCTATCTTCACCAGCCGATTGACGTGGAGTTTGCTTGGAACAACGGCTATTTCGACGCTTCTCTGGTTTTTTGGTCCCATTATTTCTGTCGGAAACATCGTACCCTTTAAGTCTATTACAATACGAATAATGACTATTGCCTCTCTTTTTCTAGTATGGATTTTAAGCAGACTAGTTCCCAGATTGTACCGATTATGGTTCAATAAAAAATTGGAAAATCAATTAAAAGTCAATCAAGATAAAAAAACGGAAACTAAACAGAATGAGAAATACATTACATTAGCAGAACGTTTTTCTGATGCTGCAAAATTATTGAAGAAAGCTTATTTTTCCGGCTTGTATGATAAGAATAAACCCCATTGGACAAACCTTTTCAGTCGCCAGTATATATATCAATTACCTTGGTATCTTGTTATCGGTGTCCCGAATTCAGGTAAAACAACTGTTCTGGCAAATTCTGGTTTACATTTTTCATTGGCGGATTATCTTGGAAAATCGACTCTGTATAATACACACGGGATGGATGACTTTAATTGGTGGTTTACCAATAATGCCGTCTTTCTCGATACCGCAGGACGATATATCAATCAGAGTAATTCACATAATCAAGATGCCAATGAGTGGAAAAATTTTATCCTGTTGTTGAAAAAATACCGTGCTCGTCAACCCGTTAATGGAATAATAGTAACAATCAGTGTGGAAGATTTACTCAACCCATCAACTGAAGCACGAAATAAACAAGCATATGTACTCAGTAAGCGACTGTCAGAGTTGAATGAGAAATTTAAAATACAGATTCCTATTTATATTCTCATCACCAAAAGCGATTTATTAAAAGGATTTTCCGCTTATTTCACCCACTTTGACAAAACATCACGAGAACAAATCTGGGGATTTAATTTCCCGTGGAAAAATAAGCAGAGATGTGATTTGAATAAAGTGTTTGAACAACAATATAATGAATTGCAATTGCGATTGGATGCTGAATTACCCTATGTACTCTTAAACGGACATAATTTACGGCAATGTACTGAAAGTTATTTGTTTCCACAAGAAGTAGCTTCCTTACGACCACTCATTGCGCAATATCTTGAAATAGTATTCGCGAGATCAGGATTTGAAATACCCTGTTATCCGCGAGGATTGTATTTCACTAGTGGAACACAAGAAGGAACTTCCCTTGACAATGTTATGGCGCAGTTTAACCAGAAACTTAAATTACCCATAGATAATGACAGCGACTTAATGTCATGGGGAAATGATAACGGAATTATACATGCCGCCCCTGCCCGCCAAACTTATTTCCTGAAAAGTTTATTAGAAAATATTTTTCAGGAAGCCGGGATCGCTGGCTATAACCGTTGGTGGATATACCGGAAACGCCTATTGGATGGAATAGGATATATTATCCTGATAGCGATATTGGCATTTATAAGCAAACTATTTTTAACCAGCTATAACAACAACAACAATTATTTGATGGAAATACAATCAAAAATTCCGGTCATTCTAAATCAAGGGAGTGAATTAAAGAAAAACCCCGATAATATTTATGCTCTACTTCCTCTTTTGAACAGTTTGGCTCATTTAGATAAAAACCAGAACTTTTCTTTGGATGACCCTCCATTATCCTATCGTATGGGGTTATACAGCGGTGAACAAGTCAGTAAAGCAAGCCTCTCTCTGTACAATAATGCATTACAAACTTTGTTGCTGCCACAAATAGCAAAACTAATCACTAACCAACTGCATAATGAAGACGGCGATGATATAGAGAGAACCTACAATACGCTAAAAGCGTATCAAATGTTGTATCAGACTAAATATTATGATGGCAAGTTTCTCCATAACTGGGTAATGCAGTATCTGGAAACCCATTTAGACGTAGATATCACTCAAAAACAGTTAAAACAAATTAATGAGCACCTCAGTCAATTATTGGATAATCAGGTTGTTACATCACCATTTATGTTTGATAACAATCTGGTCAAACAAAAACAGGCGCTAATCAGCAAAATTCCACCAGCCCAACGTGCCTACAATTATTTAAAGAGTAAATTGCTGGATGATCCAGATTTAGCTCCAGTGAATCTGGATACACTTGCCGGCCCTCAAGCCAGATTGGTTTTCTCAAGCGTTAATAGAGCATCATTCACCAACTATATACCGGGAATGTTTACTCCTGTAGGTTATCAAAAAGGCGTGGATAACGATCTCGATTTTTTTCTTAAGACTTTGCACTCGCAAGACAATTGGGTACTTGGTACTTATGCAAGAACACTGGCAATAAAAGAAATTAAGTCCTTTGTTAAACAGCTTTATATCAATGATTACATATTCCATTGGGATCAATTCCTGGCTGACATCCGTTTGAGCAATATCGATAGTCTGGAGCAACGAACTAATACTGCCCGATTACTGTCCTCTTCTGATTCACCACTGCGTAATCTCGTTATTAATATCAGTAAAAATGTCACACTAAATAAGACCCTGCTCAATAAAGATAACATTGCAGCTAAGCAGCTGAATAAAATAGTAAAGAGACAATCGGATAAGCTCACTCAATTAGCCTCTAAACAACCATTGGCATCTGAATCACAACTCGTTCCCAAACAAATATTGCCAGATAATCAGCAAGAGATGCCGGAACAGGAACTAAAAAATCATTTTGCACAAATTACTGCTTTGGTAAAAAATCCAGATAAAAAAAATAATCAGAAAATACCCTTTGATGATACGTTGAAAAATATTAGTGAGTTATATCAATATCTTACTTCTGTGCAAAGTGCCATCAAAACCGGGATGCCTTTTCCACCCAATGATATTATCACTCAGCTACAAGCGGCATCTGAACGCCTGCCGGTACCGTTTAGAAGCATGGTTTATTCACTGGCTGTTGGTGCCAGTAACGATACCCAGCTCAACGAAATGAAAAATGTTGCCAGACACCTCGGCGCAGAAATCGGCACTTTTTGCAACCAGGCAATTGCTAATCGATATCCGCTAACACCTAACACATCCTATGATATCAGGCCTGATGACATGGCCAGAATGTTCGCCCCAGAAACAGGTTTAATGGACAGTTTTTTCCAGAAGAATTTAATGGGGAAAGTAGATACGACTCTGCAAAGATGGCGTTTCATACCAGGCGTTAACGGCAAACCACTGCCCGGAGGTGAAGCATTGCTCAGGCCTTTCCAGCAGGCCCAGATTATCCGTAATGCGTTATTTACCAGCGGAACCCCGACACCATTATTCAAAGTCATGGTTCGTCCGGTCAGCATGGATAACAGTATATTAAGCATGATACTGGATATAGATGGACAGAAATTAGAATACAGCCACGGGCCGCCATTTTCGCAGCTCATCAGTTGGCCTGGCCCGGCTAAAAAAAATCATATTCACATCCAGTTGAATTTGAGCAATGGTACAACCGAAAATTTCTCAACTTCAGGTTTCTGGGCACTGAATCGACTGCTGGATCTTGCAAAACAGCCCGACAATAGAAACAGAGATGATCCCTCTTATACCGATGACATGAGCTTGCGGGCAATATTCAATATCAAAGGTTACACTTTCTCTCTGGACTTTATTCCTAACAGTGTGTTCAACCCATTTAAACTACCGGTTTTTTCGTGTCCGCGTTCGCAAAACTTGGCCGCATAATCACTTACTTCAATTACTTCAATTACTTCAATATAAACTGCAAATATCATGAATATTGATGAATTACTTACCCCAATCAGTGCAGAATCTGTCTGTGGAGAAAATCTGGAATACGATGATGAATTTCTGACATTGGAGCAAATATTAATTGAAAAGCCAGAACAACAGTTTGGTGATGTCATCATTCCAGCCGAACCCCCGAACTGGAGGGAAATAGAAAAGCGGGCTATTCACTTACTCTCCCGCACTAAAAATCTGAATATCATCATAGCGCTTATGCAATCATGGCTAAATCTACGTGGATTATGTGGTTATGCTGATGGATTGAACTTACTCCGCCAGACTCTGGAAAATTATTGGGCAGATGTGTGGCCAAAACTGGAATTTGATGGTGAATACGATTATGTACAACGTTTAAACACGCTGGCAGCTATCGAAGATAACTCGCCTTGTACAATAAAAGTTCAGAATTCTATCCTGTTAAGAAGTGGTTCGGACGAAGTGACATTTCAAGAAGCCTATTCACTCCTTAGTGGTACGGTAACAGAAATGAGTAGTTATACCGGCGGGCGAACCCGATTAATCAACGAATTAATACAAAAGCCAGATCATCCTGAAATTCTGGCAGTAATAGCTATTCGTGATCATCTTACTGCCCTGATTGAGATCATACGTCATAATTTACCCGACGGTAATATGCCAGAACTGCCGCAGTTTCTGAAACAGTTGGGTACCATTATTAAATATTGTTCCGTACCTGATGCAAAAACAGGGTATGAAGACAACTATGAAGACAACTATGAAGACAATGCAGAACGTCTTGATCCGGCATCGCTGACCACACAGGACACTTCGATGGAACAAGCGGCAACCTTGGAAAGAAAGCCATCGTCCTATTGGCAAGCGATTGAAGCCACTAATCGGGATGAAGCACGCATGTTACTGGAAAAGGCCAGGATCTATTTTCTCACATACGAACCAAGTCATCCTGCTCCGATAATGATTGAGCGTATTCAACGACTGATTGATTGTGATTTTATGAAAATCGTTCACGATCTTGCACCAGAAGGATTGAGACAACTGGGAATCATTTTTGGTCGTTCAGACAATTCCAATCTATTTTCTAATCCAAATTATGACATGGATACTGATGATGATATGGATTAATTATTTCTTATTTTTATCTATTTGATTCTTTACCCGCATATTTCCTTATATTTGTTCGGATAATCCTAACCTAGAAGATAAAGGAGATATTAATTTACCTGTAGATTTTTGAGTGCCCAAACTTAAAAAATGAAAGGTATAACCAATAATGGAGAACTTGCCATGAAATCCAGCGGACAGAAATTTATATCCCGTAACAGAGCCCCCCGCGTACAAATTGAATACGATGTTGAACTTTACGGCTCAGAAAAGTCTGTTCAATTGCCTTTTATCATGGGTGTTATCGCTGATTTGGCAGGAAAACCTATAGAAGCCTTGCCAGATGTCAGTGAACGTAAGTTTTTGGAAATTGATATTGATAACTTTAATGAACGCATGAGTTCAATTAATCCCCGTGCTGCCTTTCAGGTTGAAAATACCCTGACAGGTGAAGGTAAATTGAATATCGATTTATCATTTAAAAGTATGGAGGATTTTCAACCCGATGCTATAGCCAAAAAGGTAGAACCTCTGGCCAAGCTACTAGAAGCACGTATACAACTGGCAAATTTACTGTCTTATATGGACGGAAAAAGCGGGGCAGAGAAACTGATTTCCGAGATATTGCAGAACCCCGCCCTGCTGCAATCATTGGCAGAAGCTCCGAATCCTGAAAATAGCGCCTCAGAAGATAGTACAGATAGTACTGAAGAGAGCACCGAAGAATAAGGAGTCATTGATGAGTACACCTGAACAAGACGTTTTTCTTCAACAAGAGCAGGCATCTAAAGAATATACCCCTGATGAACTCAGCACATTGTTGAATAAGGAATTTCGTCCTCAAAGTGATCATACACGCCATGCTGTCGAAAATGCGGTGAAAACGCTGGCACAACAGGCATTGGAAAATACCCTCACTATCTCCGCCGATACCTATCGCACTATCCAGTCATTAATTGCCGAAATTGATACCAAAATATCTCAGCAGATGAATCACATCTTGCACAATAAAGAATTCCAGACCCTGGAAGGAGCCTGGCGTGGTTTGCATCATCTGATCAGCAATACAGAAACCGATGAAATGCTGAAAATCCGTGTGATGTGTCTTTCCAAAAGGGAATTGAGCAGCACACTAAAACGTTTCAAAGGAATCAGTTGGGATCAAAGCCCGCTTTTCAAAAAAATCTATGAAGCTGAATATGGCCAGTTTGGAGGAGAACCATTTGGCTGTCTGGTGGGTGATTATTATTTCGACCATACCGCACCGGATGTTGAACTCTTGCGTCAAATGGCACAAATCAGTGCAGCAGCACATTGCCCATTTATTACTGGTGCTTCGCCAAGTATCATGCAAATGGAATCCTGGCAGGAATTGGCCAATCCCCGGGATCTCACAAAAATTTTCCAAAATACTGAATACGCCCCCTGGCGCAGTTTACGTGAATCAGAGGACGTGCGTTATATCGGGTTAACACTTCCGCGTTTCCTTTCTCGTTTACCTTATGGTGCGCTTACGAATCCCGTTGATAATTTCAATTTCGAGGAGGATACCGAAGGCCCGACTCACGACAACTACACTTGGTCGAATTCCGCCTATGCTATGGCGGTCAATGTTAACCGTTCATTTAAACTCTATGGCTGGAGCACTTCGATCCGCGGTGTAGAATCCGGGGGTATTGTAGAAAACCTGCCTTGTTATACGTTCCCCTCCGATGATGGCGGAGTGGATATGAAATGCCCGACTGAAATTGCGATTAGCGATCGCCGTGAGGCAGAATTGGCAAAAAATGGCTTCATTCCATTATTGCATCGCAAAAACACCGACATGGCAGCCTTTATCGGTGCTCAATCCCTTCAAAAACCAACGGAATATTACGATCCAGATGCTACCGCCAATGCCAATCTTGCAGCGCGTCTGCCCTACTTATTTGCCTGTTGCCGTTTCGCACACTACCTGAAATGTATTGTGCGCGACAAGATAGGGACTTTTCAGGAACGCGCTGATATGGAACGCTGGCTTAATGATTGGATTATGAATTATGTTGATGGTGATCCCGTCAACTCATCACAGTCAACTAAGGCAAGAAAACCGCTGGCAGCAGCAGAGGTTAAGGTAGAAGAAGTACAGAGCAACCCAGGATATTATCAAGCTAAATTCTTCCTGCGCCCTCATTATCAGCTGGAAGGCTTAACTGTTTCTCTACGTCTGGTTTCGAAACTCCCCTCACTAAAAGGAGCTTAACTCAATATTAAATATTAAACACTATTCTTCTCACCACTCTTATCAATTCATTAATCTCTAGATAGCAATACATATCTATTTCCTCTACACAAAATTCCAATATCTACTTATTGGGTTCAATCAAATTAATTCTATTAAGGTGGAAAGTTATGTCTTCAGGTATTGATGCATACATTAATTTTACTAATATAAAAGGCGAGACAGGTGACAAAACGTTTAAAGATTGGACAGCTGTCAGATCATTTTCAATTGAACTGAATAACCGTGTTAATTTCAACAGTCAAACTCCCGGATTAGGCGCTGGTATAGTCGAGGTTTCTGGTCTGAGCCTGGAACTTTCGTTCGATAAAGCAGCGATTACTCTACGCCAGTATATCGTTCAGGGAACACATATTAATACCATTACACTCAATGTACGCCGACAAGGAGGCTCACAAGAGAATTGGTATTCATTAGTGTTGACAAATGCCCTGGTTGCACAGTCCCAGCTGACATATGGAGGCGGTATTTTCTATTCGGCTATCGTCTTAGCTTTCCAGAAACATAAAGAAAGCTACTTCCCTCAAGACTATAAGTCAGGTAGTAAAGGCGCTGAAGTCAGCTATGAATGGGATGGTTACACCCACGACAAATAACATAACTTTTTATTCAATAACCTCTCTGAAATTTAGAGAGGTTATTCCGTCAACAATAGGTATCCGTAATAACAATAGGTATCCGTAATGATGCGATTCTCCATTGTTAAAAACTCTGGCACAAACCAGCCATCACAACTGAGTTATGATTTTTCCCCTCCCGGTGGCACTATCGGTCGAAGTACGGACAATAATTGGGTGCTACCCGATGAAGAATTAGCTATTGCTCGGCTACAAATCGTTGTGTCTATCTCTTCTGATGGAGGATGTCAGATTAACAATCAAGGTCATGCATCTGAGGTTTTGCTGAATATGATACCGCTGGCACCTGAACGTCAGGTTGAAATCCGTGATGGTGATATGCTGAATATTAGCAGCTATCAGATTAAAATAACTGATATAGAAAAAAATTCACACCCACAGTCTAACGACAAAAAATCGGAAATTCCCAATGGGATTTGGGATGATCTTGAACAGATTTTCGCAGTTCCCAATACCCTCTCCTCTCAAGAAAGGCATCATTCACCCCAGAAATTAAACGACAATAACCCTCTGGTAAAAGAGCAACAAAATAAAGAACGAAATCCCATAGACCCATTGGCACAAATTAAGCCAGAAACTGATCTTGAGACCCTGCAATTACGGTCAACAGATCCTATGACCATGTTCAATTCAGATACCACTGTCCAGCAAGAGAATATCCTGCATAATCATACCCCCACAACATTATTACAACGCGATAGAAAACATGAAAATCAAGAAGATGATAAAAAGGAAATTGACCCGCTAGTCTTGTTTTCTGAAAAGCATACACAATATGTCAAGGATGATGATCCCTTAAACCAAATGCTGGATAATGCTGTACCACCAACGCCTCTGAATGACCCAACTATTTCTGAACTTCTGTTTACACCTGAACCACAGTCTGCACCAGCTTCACAATCCACACTGACTGAACCCGGGCCTATTGAATCTGTAGCCGGCAGGACACCGGGGTCGAAAGCCAACCGCCATCATAACTCCCATAACTATCAAGCTACCGGAACCCAATCAGAGGAGAAATTACTGGCAGCCTTACTGGATGGTATGGGGCTAAAAGATCTCCAGAGACTGCAATTTGATGAACGGCTCATGTATCAGTTAGGTCGATTCGCCAGCCAGTTGTCCCAGGGAATCATCACCCTCAATACCTTACGCAATCAGTTCAAACGCAAATCAGATGCAGACATGAATGAGGCTCTGTCAGATGTGTATAATCCATTTAAGCTTTTGCCTTCTGGTCAGTCGGTTCTGGCACTGATATTTGGTGGTTATGTGCCGGGATTTATGCCATCAGAGGAAGCTACTCAGGATATTTTGACTGAATTGCAGGCACACCAATTGGGCATGATTGCGGGAATACATGCTATTGCGGCAGATCTATTACACTCATTTAATCCTGTTATTCTTGAACAAACAGCAGGGGATAAAAGTTATTTACCACGTTTGTCATTATCGTCAGCATACAAAGCATCAATGTGGGATTATTTCACTAAATATTACCAAAACATAGCCGGACAAATTGAAAAAAAATCGGCATTGTTTGGCGAAAGTTTCCTGCAAGCCTATGAAGCAGAAATCAGCCGATATAAAAACACCCATAATTCGCCCCAAAAATAGCATTTATACCAATTATACCAATGGATTTAGAGATGTAGCGTGACGGACAAAGGAGTGATTCCCCGGAAACATAGATAACCGGATGTTATCAACACAGTGTCTGGGCTAATAACCTTTTTATTACATTTTCCATAGTCATAATGATTAATAGGTGCTCCATGAATGACAATATCTCTTTGCTGCATGGCGGTTATCGTAGCCGAAGTAACACGACTCGTATCACTACCAAAGATAAAATGCAGCCTTCTTTGTTGGATAAACTCACCGATAATGAACCAGGCAAAAAACAAGAGAGCATCAACAACTACCTATTGTCACACAGTGTATTGCGTAAAAATGTCCTGAGGGATTTACAGTGGTTGCTCAATAGTATTAATAGTGAATCAGAACAAGACCTTACTCCATTTCCTGAAATTTACAGATCTGTTTATAACTTTGGCCTGATTCCTTTGGCGGGAAGATGTACCTCAGAAATAGAGTGGGAAGATATACAGCATAGAATCATTACCACTATCCACATATTCGAACCACGTATCATTCCTGATGGACTCGAAGTGAACTGCATGGCTGATAAAAATGCGCTGATTTTATACAACACCTTACCCATAGAGATAAAAGGTTTTTTGTGGTGCGTTCCCTGGCCACTTGAATTTCTATTCTACAGCGATATCGATCTGGAAAACGGTTATTTCACACTAAAAGAAGCCAGTTAATGTAAAGGTAAAAAGCAAACATTAAGGGGGGAAGCATGGACAGTAAACTGCTTGAATATTATAACCGCGAATTGGTATACCTACGTGAAATGGGGAAAGAGTTTGCCGAACGTTACCCTAAAGTTGCCAATCGTCTGGGTATGCATGGTATCGATGTTGCAGATCCCTATGTTGAACGACTGATGGAAGGGTTCGCTTTTCTGACCTCCCGCATTCAATTGAAAATGGATGCTGAGTTCCCACGTTTTTCTGAGCAATTGCTGGAGATGCTGTATCCTAATTATTTGTCTCCGACACCTTCAATGGCAATTGTCGAACTCCAGCCTGACACCAGCAAGGGAGATATCAGCCACGGACTTTTAGTCCCACGCGGAATGCTCATGCACTGCCAAACCTTAAAAAAGGATGGCATTACTTTTCAATATGCTACAACACAGAATGTTGTCTTACAGCCCTTGCATCTGGAAAATGTTGAGCTTGGCAAAATCCCCGCCAATCTTCCACTGGCGGCATTAAACCTTAACCAACATGGTGCCGTCAGTGCATTACGCATCCATTTTAGCTGCAAGGAAAAATTTTTCCTCAATGAGTTAGATCTCAGTAAATTAGTGTTTTTTCTTTCAGGGCCAGACATTCAGTCTCAACAATTGCTGGAACTGATTATGGAGCACTCTGTTGGCATTGTGTGCAGGACTCTCGGTAATCAGCCCCAATATCAAGTCTTACCTGATATTTCCCCACATCATGAGGGATTTGATGATGATCAATCGTTGCTCCCTAACGATCCGCGTAATTTCAGTGGGTATCGACAACTTCAGGAATATTTTGCATTTCCAGCACGTTTTCAATTCTTCAGTATCAGTGGCATGGACTCTTTACTGAAACAAACAACAGAAAAGAGTGAGTTTGAGCTGATCTTGCTTTTAAATAAAACTGATCACGATCTGGAAAGTCTGGTGGATATTTCTTACCTGACTCTAAACTGTACACCTGTAATTAATTTATTTCCCAAAGTCACTGAACGTATCACCGTAAAAGAAAGCAGCAATGAATATCATTTAGTTGTCGATAACTCGCACCCCCTGGATTACGAAATTTTTTCGGTACAACGCCTGCACGGTGCTGATATCAAACACAAAGAGACGCAAATATTCAGGCCTTTCTGGTCTACTTTCAGCAATGACAAGGGCAATTATGGTGCTTATTTTTCTTTGCATCGTGATCCCCGCGTCTTATCTGAAAATGCCCATCATTATGGAACGCGATCCAGCTATATCGGCACAGAAGCGTTTGTCTCCATCGTTGATGAACAACACTCCCCGTGGCCTAATCAACTAAAATTCCTGACTGCTGATGTTATGTGCACTAACCGTGATTTATCTACAATGCTGCGTCAGCAAGATCTCGACAATTTTGCCATGCTGGATTCTATCCCCATCGACAAAATTGTATTTCTCAAAAGACCGACTATCCCGCATCCTGCCTTGGCACAAGGTTCCACCCCCTGGAAATTAATCAGTCAACTTCAACTTAATTATTTGAATTTTATGGATAAAGATGATGAGCAGGGAACTGAGTCATTACGGCAATTACTGAGCCTGTACGCTAATCTGGCAGAACCTGCCATCGTCCGCCAGATTAATGGCATTCGCCACTGTTCATTAAAAACGGTCTACCGACGGGTTCCTGAACCCGGGCCGATAATGTTTGCCCGTGGAGTCAACATCAGGCTTGAAGTAAATGAACAGGAATTTGCAGGAACCACTCCTTGGCTGCTGGGCAGTGTACTGGATAAACTATTCTCGCATCTGGTCACCATGAATTCATTTACTGAAATGACTCTGTACAGCCAACAACGCGGGGATATCGGTTTTTGGCCTGCCCGTATGGGTAACAAAAAATTGATATAAAAATGAATATGAATCAAACAAACCCGATTTCCATTCATCGTATATGCCGTCTGCCAGAAGATTTTTGGCAGAAACTCATGCAGGCACCGTGGCAATTCGATTTATTTCAGACATTACGCCGTATAGATGCTCAAGCCGGAGAATATTACATGCTCGGTTCCGCCCCGTTACCGAAATATGATCTCCTGCGGTTAGGGCAAAAACCCTCCATGATTTTCGCGCCATCAACTATTTCTGAAGTCAGGCAGAGAGAAAATTCAAAACTGTATGATATCCTGATTTACAGTTTTGGATTGTTCGGTCCCAATGGTCCCATGCCATTACATATCACAGAATACGCCTATGCGCGGCAGTATAATTATCAAGATCCTACTCTGGGCATATTTATCAATTTATTTCACCATAGACTGATATTACTGTTCTATAGAGCTTGGGCTAATGCCCAACCAACCGTTTCACTTGATCGGCCGGATAATCAACGTTTTTGCCATTATCTGGCCTGTCTGGTGGGAATGGGATTACCCGCCCAAAAGAGTCCCGACACAATTAGTGACCATGCCCGCTATTCGTTATCCGGTCATCTGTCCCGCCAAGGACACAGTGCGGAAGGACTGGAAAAAATACTGTTCAGTTACTTCGGCATTCCATTAAAAATTAATCAAAATATTCCTCAATGGTTAAAAATAGAAACACAGGATCAAGCTCAATTAAAAGCAGGACGCAATATGCCTCGCTTGGGGCACTCCGCCTTTTTAGGAATTGCACTATATGATGTTCAACATAAATTTCGCATTGAATTAGGCCCATTAAGAATGGCTGAATATGAAACATTCCTTCCCGGAGAGCCTAAATCACAACAATTGAGTGACTGGATTCATCAATATCTGGGGATCGAATATGCCTGGGATATTCAATTGATACTCCATCAGTCAGATATAAAAGGAATTCATCTATCAGAACCGATAAAGTTGGGCCTGAACAGTTGGCTTGGCAAAATTGAATGCCCTACCCACCGTGGCGATTTACTCTATACCCAATAAGTTCGGCATACCCAGTCAGTTTTAATTTGCTGTTTATACTCACCATCTTCACAAGTGCCATTCCTGCCAATTTAGTGGCTTACGATGTAATTACTATACACAATGGATTTCAAGTTGCATCGCGACGGCAAGAGAGCAAATCCCCGGGGGCATAGATAACTATGTGACCGGGGCGAGCGAGCGCAGCCAACAAAGAGGCAGTTTGAAAGACGAAGTGTATAAAAGGTAATTACAGCATCACGAATAACGATAGCACTACGGATGATACTCTATGTCAGAAATCAATCGTTCTGTACTCTTTAGTAAACTCAATCGCATTCTGTTCACTTCTTTGGAGAGTGCTACCAGCTTTTGTAAATTACGTGGTAACCCTTATGTCGAATTAGTTCACTGGTTACATCAACTTATGCAGCAACAAAACAGTGACTTACAGCAAATCATCCATCATTTTGCGTTAGATGAACCCACACTGACTAAAGACATTGTTGCGGCGCTAGATTGCTTACCACGTGGAGCCAGCGCTATTTCTGATCTTTCAGAGCATATTGATAATTCAGTAGAACGCGCCTGGACATACTGCTCACTAAAATTTGGTGTTGATAAAATTCGCAGTGCATATTTGTTAATCGGTATATTAAAAACATTTAATTTACGCAATGTACTGAAAACTATTTCAACCCAATTTGACCGTATTAATGCAGATACCTTACTCGACAACTTCAATGAAATTTGCAGTCACAGCGATGAAGCCCAAGAAAATACTCTGCTCTCAGAAAACAGTACCCAGCCCGCAGCTCAAAAGACAGCGACATATTCCGCATTGCAACTATCCGCATTGCAACTCTATGGACAAGAGTTGACAGCCCGTGCGCGCAACGGTGAAATTGATCCTGTATCAGGACGTGATGAAGAAATTCGCCAGATTGTTGATATCCTGATGCGCCGCCGTCAAAACAACCCGTTACTTACTGGTGAGGCTGGCGTTGGAAAAACCGCAGTTATTGAAGGACTGGCGTTAAAAATTATTGCAGGAGAGGTTCCCCCGCCTTTACGCAATGTCCAGCTCTGGTTATTAGACATAGGGATGTTACAGGCCGGCGCTGGCGTCAAAGGAGAATTTGAATCTCGTTTACGTAAAGTGATTGATGAAGTGCAATCCAGTCCTATCCCGATAATTCTATTTATTGATGAAATTCACACCTTGATTGGCGCAGGCGGGCAACAAGGAACCGGAGATGCTGCGAATTTGTTGAAACCCGCTCTGGCACGTGGTCTATTGCGCACTCTGGGTGCCACTACCTGGTCTGAATACAAAAAATATATTGAGAAAGATCCTGCCCTGACCCGCCGTTTTCAAGTTGTCCAAGTTCATGAACCCGATGAAACCAAAGCATTGTTGATGCTACGCAGTCTGGTCAATGTGCTGGAACAGCACCACCATGTGCTCTTGCTGGATGAAGCCGTCGAAGCTGCCGTACGGCTTTCACATCGCTATATCCCGGCTCGTCAATTGCCGGACAAGGCAATAGCGCTGCTTGATACCGCCTGTGCCAGAGTTGCAGTCAGCCAACATGCAGAGCCACCGCAACTGGAAAATTGTCGCCATCGGATAGATGCTTTGAAAATTGAACTGGAAATCACCAAGCGGGAATCCAGGCTGGGCGTCAATGATACAAAACGTTCAGAAATTATTCTGGATGAACTATCAATATTGGAAGAACAAAGAACCCGGTTACAAGAGCGTTGGGAACAGGAACTTTCCTTGATCGATAATATTATTTCCTTGAGGACTCAATTAAATGAGGAACAGCATGGCGATGCCGAAAAAAAGCACACCTGGCTGTCAGAATTACAAGGTCAATTAAAAGTATTGCAGGGAGAAGAACCCCTTATTTTTGCTGCTGTAGACAGCAATGTGGTTTCTTCGGTAGTTTCAGACTGGACAGGCATTCCTCTCAACCGCATGGTAAAAGACGAAATTGACGCAGTATTGCAATTGTCTGGCACACTCAGCCAACGTGTCATCGGTCAGTATCATGGATTAGAATTAATCGCAAAACGGGTACGAACCTCACGTGCAAAACTGGATGATCCCAATAAACCGGTTGGTGTTTTCATGCTGTGCGGCCCATCCGGGGTCGGTAAAACTGAAACAGCGCTTGCTCTCGCTGAGATTCTGTATGGTGGAGAACAAAACCTGATCACCATCAATATGAGTGAATTTCAGGAAGCACATACCGTATCTACTTTAAAAGGTGCTCCTCCCGGCTATGTGGGTTACGGTGAAGGCGGTGTATTGACCGAAGCTGTCCGACGCCGGCCTTACAGTGTCGTTCTGTTGGATGAAATAGAAAAAGCCCATCCTGATGTCCATGAGATTTTCTTTCAGGTCTTCGATAAGGGCTGGATGGAAGATGGAGAAGGCCGTCACATTGATTTCAGGAATACGATTATTATCCTGACATCCAATGTAGGTGCTGATCTGGTCAGTTCACTCTGCACTCAGGAAAAGACCATGCCAGAACCAGAAAAACTCAGCACTGCATTGCGCAAACCATTATTGAACATATTTCCTGCGGCTCTGTTGGGGCGTTTACTGGTTATTCCTTACTATCCATTAAGTCACGAAGTGATGACAAAAATTGTCTACCTGCAATTGGAAAGGATTCAAAAACGTTTGTCAGAAAATCATGGCATCACAGCAACATTTGATGATGCCATGGTAGAACACATCGTCAACCGCTGCACCGAAATTGAATCGGGCGGGCGCATGGTTGATGCTATCCTGACAAATACCCTACTGCCACAAATCAGCCAGCAACTGCTTTTTGCCTCCGCCCGTGATAAACAATATCACCAATTAAAAGTATTTCTTGAACAAGGTGACTTTCAATTTGAGTTTATGGATTAGATTTGTGCATTTTCAAAAATCTTTAAAGGATATCTGATATAACCTGATTTTTATTTAAACCATCACTAAATCATTGACTCCTGAATAGGAAAGATTTAGTGATGGTTTTTTCTTTTTAAGGCAATAAGCTCCCTCAAAACCGTTAACAGAAATGTGATCACCATTTTCACTGAACCGATCACAAGAGACTAACAAAGTTGTCTTTTTCAAAGGGCATAGAAATGCATGATAAGAGTCATAAATTATTATCTGAATATTCACTACTATCAATAAATTGAAATCACTAGCCAAAATAATACAAAAAACCTTGGATTCGCCTAATAAGTGCAATTTCTAAGAAAGGCGGTCAGTTGCTATAGTAGGCATCTTTCTCGCCAAAGGAAAATGCGCTATGGCCTATA
>NZ_FPBJ01000054.1 GCF_900116635.1 Xenorhabdus koppenhoeferi
CTGCGAGTGCCCACACAGATTGTCTGATTAAGTTGTTAAAGAGCGGTGGCAACCGGCAAGTTCTTCCGGGTTGCGAGGCGGCGTATCTTACGCTTCCCTCTGTCAATGTCAAGCCTTATTTTTCAGGGCTTTCCATTTTGTCATCCCGACAGGTTTGTGTGTTTGCCGTGACAACGGATGCGCATTATAGGGAGTTTTATGATAGTAGCAATAGTTATTTTAAAAACACCGCCAATCGCTCAACTTTTCGTCAAAACAGTCTGTATTGTAGTTTTTTATCCTACTAAAAGAAAAAAGAGATGTTTTTTCCACCTCTTTTTATCTTTGTAAGATCTTTTTCTATTATTCCACGACAAATTATCAAACTGTTTGTGATGAAAACCGCCGCCAGTCTCTTATAACTGACGATTACTTATAAAAGTTCTTACTACGCAGACAACGCTATTGTTTTGCAACAATACTATTTTTTTCCAGATCTAAGGTCACTAATTCACCCGGAATCAATTTGCCAGAAAGAATCTGTTGTGCCAGAGGGTTTTCAATTTCTTGCTGAATGGCTCGTTTCAGAGGACGAGCACCATACACAGGATCAAAACCAGCCTCACTCAATTTCTCCAATGCAGAAGATGTCATCGTAACCGGATAACCACGTTCTTCCAGCCGCTGGTATAAACGCTGCAATTGAATATTCGTAATGGATACCAAATGTTCCTTTCCTAATGGGTGGAACACGACAATTTCATCGACACGGTTAATAAACTCAGGTCTGAAATGGTGACCAACTACTTCCATCAGCATATTTTTCATTCCTGTATAATCCAGCGAACCAAAACGTTCCTGAATCATATCGGAACCTAAATTAGAGGTCATAATCACAACTGTATTGCGAAAATCAACCGTTCTTCCCTGCCCATCTGTCAGACGACCATCATCCAACACCTGTAATAAGATATTGAAAACATCTGGATGGGCTTTTTCCACTTCATCCAGCAATATGACTGAATAAGGACGGCGGCGTACCGCTTCAGTCAGATACCCTCCTTCCTCGTATCCAACATATCCGGGAGGAGCACCCACTAGCCTTGAAACTGAGTGTTTCTCCATAAATTCCGACATATCGATACGAACCATTGCATCATCACTGTCGAACAAGAAATTAGCCAGTGCCTTGCACAATTCTGTTTTACCTACTCCCGTTGGCCCCAAAAACATAAAAGAGCCAATGGGACGATTAGGATCAGATAATCCAGCTCTGCTACGGCGAATGGCGTTCGATACGGCATTCACAGCTTCGTTCTGCCCGATAACACGTTTATGCAACTCTTGTTCCATGCGCAACAATTTATCTTTTTCACTTTCCAACATTCTGGATACAGGAATTCCTGTCCAGCGAGCAAGAGTTTCAGCAATTTCAGCATCAGTGACTTTATTGCGCAGCAATTTCATATGACGATTTTCTGCTGTTGTTGCCGTAGCCAAACGTTTTTCTAATTCCGGAATTTTTCCGTACTGAATTTCAGACATTTTGGCTAAGTCGCCACTACGGCGAGCTTTTTCTAATTCAATGCGCGTATTTTCTAACTCTGCCTTGATATTCTGAGTACCGGTGAGTTCAGCTTTTTCTGCTTTCCATTCTTCTTCCAGCTCAGAATATTCGCGTTCTTTTTCTGCCAGTTCTTCGCTTAGCATTTCTAAACGTTTTTTACTGGCATCATCTAATTCTTTTTTCAGCGCCTGCTGTTCAAGTTTCAATTGAATAACACGGCGTTCAAGACGATCCAATGATTCTGGTTTAGAGTCCATCTGCATACGCAGACTGGCCCCGGCTTCATCAATCAGGTCAATTGCCTTATCTGGCAACATGCGATCAGAAATATAACGATGAGATAAAGTTGCAGCAGCGACAATTGCCGGATCGGTTATCTGTACATGATGATGCAGCTCATAACGCTCTTTTAGCCCACGCAGAATTGCAATAGTGTCCTCAACTGTGGGTTCTGCGACATAAACTTTCTGGAAGCGGCGTTCCAAAGCTGCATCCTTCTCAATATACTGCCGATATTCATCCAGTGTCGTCGCTCCCACACAGTGCAATTCACCACGTGCCAAAGCAGGTTTTAGCATGTTACCGGCATCCATAGCACCTTCAGCTTTACCAGCTCCTACCATGGTATGCAATTCATCAATAAATAGGATGACTGAACCTTCTTGTTTAGCCAGATCGTTTAAAACACCTTTCAGACGTTCTTCAAATTCACCACGGTATTTTGCACCTGCTAACAACGCCCCCATATCAAGAGACAGAACACGCTTGTTTTTCAATCCTTCGGGAACTTCGCTATTGACTATACGTTGCGCCAAACCTTCAACAATGGCAGTTTTCCCTACCCCTGGTTCACCAATAAGCACAGGGTTGTTTTTAGTTCGACGCTGTAACACCTGAATCGTGCGGCGAATTTCTTCATCGCGTCCAATAACAGGATCTAATTTTCCTTGTTCAGCACGTTCAGTCAGATCAATTGTATATTTCTTTAATGCTTGGCGCTGATCCTCTGCACCTTGATCATTTACTTTCTCACCACCACGCATTTGTTCTATTGCCTTAGTGACTTTATCTTTAGTTACACCGACAACTTTAAGGATGTCACTTAATGTTCCACGTTCCTCTATCGCTGCCAAAATAAAGAGTTCAGAGGAAATAAAGTTGTCCTCTGCTTTTTGCGCAAGTTTGTCGCACAAATTTAAATAACGCCCAAGCTCATTGGATACCTGTACATCTCCACCACTGCCTTCGACTTTCGGCAATCGATCTAGAACTAGGTTAAGTTGATTATTGAAACTAGCTGTATCCACCCCAACCGATGTCAATAAAGGACGAATGGAGCCGCCTTCTTGATTGAGCAATGCGAACATCAAATGGATAGGCTCTATGAATTGATTATCACGCCCTAATGCAAGAGATTGGGCATCAGCGAGAGCTAGCTGGAATTTGTTGGTAAGACGATCCAGACGCATAACACCTCCAATACTGGTCAGAATTTGCTACTGGAGATTAAATAAGGTCATTTCTTAAATATTCAAGGTCTTCTGAAAAGTTAATTGGAAACTTACCGCTATACGCCAAAGATCGTCCTGTGGAATAGATTATCTCAACCAGATTAAAGTTGCCATTCGTCCGGTGTTACCATCACGACGATAAGAGAAAAATCTTTCTTTCTCCGTCATAGTGCATGCGGCCCCACCAAAAATGTCTGTTATTCCGACAGACTGCAACTTTAATCTAGCCAGTAAATAAATATTTGCCAGAAATTTATCGCCATAAGGTATGAAAGCTTGCCCCAGCTCAGGGTTGGTCAACATAAAGGCTTCCCTGACTTCAGCGCCTACCTCAAATTTATTAGGACCAATAGCTGCCCCCAGCCATACACGAATCATTTCAGGTTTCGCGTTAAATTGAGATACAGTATTTTCTAATACTCCATCACATAATCCACGCCACCCAGCATGAGCTGCTGCAACTTCATCTCCGTAAATGCTGCAAAACAAAACTGGTAAACAATCTGCTGTCATCACAGCACAAACCTGCCTGGGGACATTTGTGTAAACAGCATCAGCCTGATTATTTCCCAGTAACTGACCCTCAAGCCTGATAACACGTGTTCCGTGTACTTGTTCCAACCAAATTGGTTGCTGTGGCAAATGAGCATATTCAACCAGGAGTTTTCTATTTCGCTCTACACATTCTGGTTCATCCCCAACATGACTTCCCAAATTAAGGCCGTCATAAGGGGGCAAACTTAAACCTCCCTCGCGGGTTGTACTACAAGCAGCAACATTCTCAGGCTGTGGCCAATCGGGAAAAATCAGTGGTGTCATTTACTTACAAATCCATTTCATCTTTGAAAGCTTCAGCATCCGCTTTCATCACTTCAGCAAGTTTAACCATGTCA
This sequence comes from Xenorhabdus koppenhoeferi, assembly GCF_900116635.1. Taxonomy (GTDB): domain Bacteria; phylum Pseudomonadota; class Gammaproteobacteria; order Enterobacterales; family Enterobacteriaceae; genus Xenorhabdus; species Xenorhabdus koppenhoeferi. The sequence continues at coordinate 3,951 of NZ_FPBJ01000054.1, forward strand.
TCTGGTAATGGCGCATTCCATTCCATCTCAATTCCAGTAATCGGATGGTAAAGGCGCAACATGGTGGCATGCAATGCTTGGCGATCAAAGTTGCGCATTACTTCTCGAAATTCGTCCGATGCCCCTTTTAAAGGACGAGGACGCCCGCCATACAATGGATCACCAACCAAAGGATGCTTAATGTGTGCCATATGTACACGGATTTGGTGTGTCCTGCCCGTCTCTAAGCGTAAACGCAAACGGGTATGTGCCCGGAAATGTTCCATAACACGATAATGGGTAATTGCGGGTTTTCCCATAGGATGTACGGCCATATGCGTTCTTTTGGTTGAATGGCGAGAAATAGGCTCTTCCACCATGCCTCCTGCCGTCATACATCCCAAGGCAATGGCTTCATATTCACGGGTTATTTCACGCAACTGCAAAGATTCCACCAGACGGGTTTGGGCTGGCACGGTTTTTGCGACAACCATCAATCCCGTTGTATCCTTATCAAGACGATGAACAATGCCGGCACGAGGCACATCCGCTATTTCAGGATAACGGTATAACAAGGCATTCAGTATGGTTCCGTCAGGGTTACCTGCCCCCGGATGAACAACCAAATCCCGTGGCTTATTGATAACCAGAATATCGTCGTCTTCATAGACTACATTCAATTCAATATCCTGCGGTTCCCAACGAGCATCTTCTTCAATGATAGCATTGATGGAAATTTCTTCCCCTCCGAGAACTTTTTCTTTTGGTTTATTAATTAATTTACCATTAACTTGAACTTTATTGTCCAAGATCCACTCTTTTATACGTGACCTTGAATAATCGGAAAACAATTCAGCCAAAGCTTGATCTAAACGTTGACCAAGCTGAGATTCAGCGACTATTGCGTTGAGTCGGATTTGTTGTGCCATATATAACTTCTATATTTTACGTTGAGTTTTGACGGCAAAGCCGTTTCATTTAAAATAGTGTGCTATTGTAACTCTATATTTTGCCGGGAGCTTCACGGACAGTCTCCCAGAAAACTCTCAGAGGATAATCAACACGTGATGATTCGCATGAAATATCTAGTGGCAGCGGCCACATTGAGCCTGATTTTATCTGGATGCTCCAGCAATAAGGATGCTGTTCCTGATATCCCACCATCTCAAATTTATTCAATCGGGCAAGAAAAGCTGCAAGAAGGTAACTATAAAGCGGCCATCAAGCAATTGGAATCTCTTGATAACCGTTATCCTTTTGGGCCGTACTCCCAACAGGTTCAGCTTGATTTGATCTATGCCTACTACAAATCAGCGGAATTCCCACTGGCTCTTGCATCAATTGACCGTTTCATTCGTTTGAATCCAATCCACCCTAATATCGATTATGTCTTATATATGCGGGGCTTGGTCTCACAGGCTCTGGATGACAGTGCACTACAAAGCTTTTTAGGTATTGATCGTTCGGATCGCGACCCTGAATATGCTCGTGCCGCTTTCCGTAATTTCAGTCAACTCGTTCGCTACTATCCAAACAGCCAATATTCAACCGATGCTACTAAGCGTTTAGCATTTATCAAAGAGCGTTTGGCCAAATACGAACTTGCAGTCGTGAAATATTACACTAAACGCAGTGCTTATGTGGCAGTTGTCAATCGCGTAGAACAAATGTTACGAGATTATCCTGATACTCATGCAACCCGGGAAGCACTTTCTTATATGGAATCAGCTTATAAGAAATTAGGACTGACAACTGAAGCAGGTAAAGTGACAAAACTGATTGCGGCCAATCCTGAATAAAATTTAAGATTATGATCAAAAACAGCAGCTTTTTGGCTGCTGTTTTTTATTCAGATATACCCATTACCTTTCAAGTTGCCATTTTGTTGGCGACACTCACTTTTATTTTTTCCGGTTATTCTCTTTTCAGGGTACATTTTTCAGAATACATTTTTCAGAATACATAGTTATCAATGTTCCCTGAAATTCCTTCCCTTGCCGTCTCGCAGCATCTTGAAATTCATTGGTATATTAGATTATTTTTCTAATATTTTTATATCTAAAATAGTTTACATAACGGCATTATCAACAAAATTGACAATACCATAACTGAACAATAATGACGCATTATGCTCCAATCCGCAACAAATATTCTCCACATCTTCCTTGAGTGTCACAATTCTGTCACTCAGTTCCTAAATCACCCAATAAAAGTGATTTAGATCATTCTTTTTACGTAAAAGAGCGGTATGCTGAATTCATCAAAGACGGAGTAACATTAAGAGGTAACTATATGTTAGTAAACATTACCAGCAAACAAATGGAAATTACCCCCGCAATTCGTAGCCACGTGGAAGACCGTCTAAGTAAGTTGAATAAGTGGCAAGTGACTTTAATTAACCCACACATAGTACTATCAAAAGAACCTCAGGGATTCTTAGTTGATGCCACAATTGGCATCCCAAATGGTACATTAGTTGCCAGTGCAAAACATGAAGATATGTACTCTGCCATCAACGAGCTACTGACAAAATTAGAGCGCCAACTTAATAAAGTACAACATAAATCAGAAGCTCGACGTGCAGATAACAGCGTTAAAGAATCAAACCTCAATTTAGAAGCATAACAAACATACTTATTTCTAATATAACGCGCTCAATGAGCGCGTTTTTTTACTATCCTTATATCCAATAACTGTCCTTACATACAATAATTGTATACGTTGAAACCAATAAGAATAAGGTAGTAGAGTAAAAAAATGAAGTTAACAACTTCCTTCTGTTGACACTCCACTCTAAATAGGTTAACTAAAGTACACTATTGAAACCACAAAGTAATGTGCTAACAAACAAAATGACTATCAACCTGTCTTTCTTATTTTTCTTTTTTTACTTTCTCATAAGGGAGTATTTCGTTTACAAAGAAATTAAGCAGACGAATAGAAACCTCCCTACTAACGGGAGGTTTTTTGTTTTATAGGCCATAAACTATACCCATAATACACTATACTCATAATAAGAATGTCAGGAACACGCTATGGAACAAGATTTAGTTAATTTACGAGAAAAGATTAGTAATATTGATGCTGAATTGCTGAACTTACTCGCTAAACGCCGACAATTAGCAACTAATATCGCCCAGACAAAACTTCTCGATCACTGTCCTATCCGAGATAAAAACCGTGAGCAGGAACTACTAAATGTATTAATTACAAAGGGTAAATCCCATGGATTAGATGGATTTTACATTACCCGGCTATTTCAGATGATCATTGAAGATTCAGTTCTTACTCAGCAAGCTTTGTTACAACAGCATCTGAATCAGACTCACTTTGACTCAGCTCGCATTACTTTTCTAGGGCCAAAAGGTTCCTATTCTCATCTTGCAGCGCGTCAATTTTCGGCTCGCCACTTTAACCAACTAATTGAATGCAGCTGCCACAAGTTTCCAGACATTTTTTCATTAGTTGAGATTGGGCAAGCAGATTATGGCATTCTGCCTCTGGAAAATACCAGCTCAGGGGCAATCAATGAGGTTTATGATTTACTGCAACATACACCTTTATCTCTTGTCGGAGAAATAACCCTGCCAATCAATCACTGTTTATTGATTACCGGACAAACTGATACCTCAAGGGTCAAAACGGTTTATAGCCACTCTCAGCCTTTCCAACAATGCAATCAATACCTCAATAAATATCCTCACTGGAATATTATCTATTGCGAAAGTACTGCGGCCGCCATGCAAAAAGTGTCTGAACTCAATTCCCCTGAAGTGGCAGCACTAGGCAGTGAGGCTGGAGGCGCGCTCTATGGATTACAAGTTCTCGAAAGAGATTTAGCGAATCAGCAAGATAATAGCACTCGTTTTATTGTTGTTGCCCGCAAACCGATTGAAGTATCAGAGCAAGTTCCCGCCAAAACCACGTTTATTATGTCAACAGGACAGCAAGCTGGTTCTTTAGTCGATGCACTTATTATTTTGAAGAAACACGATATTGTCATGAGTAACTTAGAATCTAGACCAATAAATGGCAAACCGTGGGAAGAAATGTTTTATATTGATGTGCAAACCAATCTGCGCTCAATTAAGATGCAACAAACACTTAAAGAACTAGCAGAAATAACGCACTTTTTGAAAGTATTGGGATGTTACCCATCAGAAAATATAGTTCCAATCGATCCTATCTAAGTAAAAAAACCGGATGTTTTCATCCGGTTTTAATTTATTAAATAATGATCAATAGCTTATATTCTACTGTCACTGGCTTGCTGCAAAAGCACTCGGCTTTCTTTCATAAACCGGGTCGCCTCATCTCCAAACCATTCGCTTACGTGTTTAAAACTCTCAATGAAAGCCAATTTATCCTGATTTTCTAATATTTCCAAAGCTTGAGCAAAGCGTTGGTGATAACGTCGTATTTGCTCAATATTTTCAGGGCTAGACATAATGATATCAGCGTATAACTGAGGATCTTGTGCGAATAACCGTCCTACCATCGCCAGCTCTAATCGATAAATGGGTGATGATAATGAAAGCAATTGCTGTAAATCAATATCTTCTTTTGCAAGATGTCGTCCGTAAGAAAAAGTAGTGAAATGACGCAACGCTTGAATAAAGCTCATATTCTTATCATGTTCATCTGCGCTGATTTGATGCAAACGTGCACCCCATACCAATATTTGATCTAAAAACCACTGATAAGCTTCTGGATAACGACCGTCACAATACACCACCACCTGTTTAGCACAACTACCTACATCAGGCCCAAACATAGGATGCAACCCTAAAACAGGGCCTTGGTGTACATCAAGCATCGCATTTAATGGCATGTGCTTAATGGAAGCCAAATCAACCAAAATGCAGTGTTTTGGCAAAGGAGGTAACCGTCGTATAACTTCTTCTGTCAAATGAATGGGAACACTGACCATAACCATTCCGGCATCTGCCAATATATGCTCGGCATTACTCCAATCATCGGTTTCAAGCACTCTAACTTCGTACCCAGAGAGCATCAACAAACGGCTAAACAGTTTTCCCATTTTACCTGAACCACCTACGATGACTACTGGTCCCAAATGAGTACAAAGTTTTTTGAAACCTTTACTGTTTTCACTGACATAGGATTCTCGCATTATACGACGCAGAATATCTTCAATTAAGTCAGGCGGAATACCTATATCTTCCGCCTCCTGACGACGAGAAGCCAGCATTTCAGCTTCCCTTTCAGGTGCGTAGATAGGCAAACCAAGTTGGCTCTTAACTTCACCAACTTGTGTAACTAAACTCATGCGTTTTGCCAACAAAGACAATAATGCTTTGTCTGCTTCATCAATTTGTTCCCTCAATTGTGACAATTCTGCGGCCATTTTCATTATCCTGCTTTTTCCATTATCATATTTCGATTTGCCAAATGTGGTGCAATTTGTTGGTGCAATTTTCTTAACACTTGCTCCGTAGTTTGCCAGTTAATACAAGCATCTGTTACTGAAACACCATATTTCATTTCAGAACGAAGCTGCTCTGAAGATTGGTTCCCTTCATTAAGATGGCTTTCCAACATAATACCGATAATAGATTGATTTCCAGCCATAATTTGTTCCGCAACAGAATCCACTACGATGCCCTGACGGCGAAAATCTTTGTTGGAATTACCGTGGCTACAATCAATCATCAATGATGGCGTTAACCCTGCTTTAATCATTTGGTGTTCACAATCAGCAACATGCTCAGCACTGTAATTCGGGGCTTCACCACCTCGCAGGATAACATGTCCATTAGGATTACCCTGAGTTTGCAACAAACAGACCTGACCAGATTGATTGATGCCCATAAAACGATGAGGCATTGCGGCTGCTTTCATCGCGTTAATCGCCGTGTTCAAATTCCCGTCAGTACCATTTTTAAACCCAACTGATACAGACAATCCCGATGCCATTTCCCGGTGGGTTTGTGACTCTGTCGTTCTCGCACCAATCGCTGACCAACTGAATAAATCGCCTAAATACTGCGGATTGTTAGGATCCAGCGCTTCATTCGCCAACGGCAATCCCATTTCGACCAAGTTTAATAACAGACGGCGGGCAATATGTAACCCAGCATCCATATCAAATGAACCATCCATATAGGGATCACTTATTAAACCTTTCCAGCCAACCGTTGTACGAGGTTTTTCAAAATAGACACGCATAACAATATACAGACAATCACTCAATTCAGCAGAGAGCGTTTTCAAACGACGGGCATAATCAAGAGCAGCATCCACATCGTGAATTGAACATGGGCCACATACCACTAGTAAACGAGGATCACGATGTTGAATAACATCCGCAATAGTATTACGCGCGTTCGTGATGGCATGTAGATCGTTGCTACTCAATGGGTATCTCTGTTTCAGTTCTTCTGGAGTAATAAGAACCTGTTCATCAAGAATATGAACGTTATTAAGAGCATCTTTTTGCATGATCATTTTTCTACCTGTCTTGTTATATCTATATTATGTTTTTTGAGTGTCTGCTGGATAACATACCACGCATCGTAAAGAATACAATCCAAACATGTAAATTAATTCTTTTATTTGTAAACTTAACTTTACAACAAGATTGGTGTTTTTGATACCGTACGTTCTGAAATAATTAATTACTATTTAATTTTATTAATGAATATATAAATAAATTTCCAAGTTAAATTTTTGTAAGTTTATTTTTACAATTTCACTCACAATATAAATATATTATTAATCATCTAAATCTTATTTATGGTAAATATAAATTTCTTTTAAAATCATCTAGTACTACAGTCGTACGCTTCATTGTGGCATGATAACCCCTGACATTTTTTCCTGAAAATACGGGGGAGGTGTTCAATGCACACACCTACCAAGGCCTGGGAACAGGAACTGCGCTCACTGCATACCCGATTAGCTCCCTTGTTTCACACCCCGACCCACAACAACGCAGCCTCGCTTATCTCCGGGGACTACTTCAGTGACGTTGAGCGTAAAAATGGCTGGCAACTGGCGGAATGGGCACGCATTCCGCTGGCGTACAACGTCAATACAGCAGCACCGCCGGGCGTGTCGAAAACAGTCAGACAGGCGTCTTTCTCTGTTATGCCGGTCAGGGCGGCCATGCCTTTATTGATGTGGCACACTAATTTTGGTCACCATTACAGAGGTGATATTCTTACCTCAATAAAAAATAGGTGACACTATGCAAAGACGTTTTAGTTCAGAATTCAAACTGGCATCCGCACTACTGGTGCTTGAACACAACTATTCTATCGCCGAGTACGTATTACCATGAAAGAGATCAGGTAATAACGGCGTTTTTCAAGGTAGTTGTCGCCTGATGTAATAAAATTACATTTATGCCGCTTCTTTTTCTGGATTTAGATAAACTTCCTGTATGTGCTCCCAGTTACGGATCTCTTTACTCCAGCGCTCCGGATGATATTGACGTGCGGCCAGATATACTGCTTTTCTGTTCAATAATATTTGGGTATCTATGCCCCGGTGACGTTCATCCGGGGTGACATACCTATAGCAGAATCAATATAATCAGACATAAGTCACATGCTCTGTAAACAGCTCATCAATAGAGCATCTTTCTCGTCTTCTTGTTGTTTTTGTTTCAGCCCATTTGTTTTCGATAGGATTTAAATCTGGGCTGTAAGGCGGAAGCCATTCTAACTGGCATCCGTGATCGGTTATCGCTTTTCGCGTGTCACCGCGTTTATGGAAAGGGGCATTATCCATCACAATCACTGTCCCCTTAGGGAGCTTCGGCAACAAATCTTGTGTCAGCCAGGCATGAAACACATTCGCATTAATGGTTCCGGCAAACAAACTTAAGGTCACAAAGGTATTTTTAATGATAGCACCAATGGCATTAATGCGGCCTTTGTGCTGCCAGTCATGTAAACCAAAACAGCGGGACCCTTTTAACGAATAGCCATGCGTACGTGGCATGGACTGCTCAAAGCCGCTTTCATCCAGATAAACAATCTGTTTGCCCGCCTGCTCATGATGGCGGATACGCTCGCCAAATACCTGACGAGCGTGTTCGTCAGCGG
>NZ_FPBJ01000005.1 GCF_900116635.1 Xenorhabdus koppenhoeferi
TCCCACCTGACCCCATGCCGAACTCAGCAGTGAAACGCCGTCGCGCCGATGGTAGTGTGGGGTCTCCCCATGCGAGAGTAGGGCACTGCCAGACAATTATTTGCCAGAGAAGCCATCCTTCACCGGATGGCTTTTTTGCGTTTTAGAACTTAACAGCCAATTAAACTACCGCCTCCCCACATTTCTTTAACCCTGCTTAGAAGTTTTTGCGAAAAAAACGCAAGTTAAAACATATAATCACTTGATTTAACTTGGTCTTATGATTTTTGACTATTTTTACGTGCATAAGCTGCCAATATTGTTCTTTCTGATAACTCCAGATAGTCTTTCATTTTTTTAGCAGCAAGTTCATTTTGCCCAGAATTAAGAAGTTCCAGAATATGGGTGTTTTTATCGATATAGGGTGCATATAAAAGTTCTGGATCGTTCAAAATACCAAAAGCCAGTCGAAGTTCCGCAGAGATATTGCGATAGAAGGCAATCAACCTTTCACTATCAGTTAATTCCACAATTGCGGCATGAAAACGCATATTGGCCGTTCCGGCACCAATCCAGTCTTTTTTATTACGGCATTGTTCGGCTGTTTCGACGGCTTTTGTCATCTTGGCAACACCGGGATGTATTGAATAAGCTTGAGCAAGTGCCTGACACTCAACCAGTTGTCGAACCCGATAGATATCAATAATTGATGCGATGTCGGGAGTCGCAACAAATACACCACGGTTAGGCTCATGTTTGAGCAGGCCCTCTTGAGTCAGCAGCCGAAATACTTCACGTAATGTATTCCGTGAAATTTCAAGCTGTTCGCTCAGAGTGGCTTCTGATAATCGCTGTCCCGGTAATAATTCCCCAGCAACCAACTTATTTCTTATAGTTTCGGCGATTCTGTTGCTCAAAATCTGGGGGAAATGGTTTTTTTTCATAGTCATCCATTAGGTTAGTTGCTGATAACGAACACCTTCGAAGCATAATAAACAAAAATCCTCACATATTCCTTGGAACCCAGCAAGTTATCGCTATTGAACCAATATAGGGCGATTTCACTGTATGCCTTGGACCTAGATTGTGCATCTTGGCAATAAATTCAACAATAAATGTTAATAAAGTGATCTCCATTGGACTTTTGCAATTGATAGCATAATTTTGTTTGCTTATTTACTCACCAGATATTATTTATTGTTCAACAATATGTTTTCTTTGATTAAACAATTCTCTAATTTTGTTCCAAAATGGTACGGATATTGCTTAGAAGATAATAAGTATAATAACGATGACAGGGGAGAATGAGCAATCTTTGTTTATGCTGACTGGAAACGCACTGATTTGATGGAAGGGTATGTTTACCCACGCTGGCTTCTGTGGTCAAGTGCAATGACTTGTGTGCTGACATGGTACATGGGTGTGATATCTATCGATTCAATCTTTGAGTTTTTGAAATCAGCTTAAGGGAATCATCATGATAAAAACAATCGATTTAAATAGTGATCTCGGTGAAAGTTTTGGTCAATGGTGTATGGGAAATGATGAAGCAATATTGGAGATTGTCAGTAGTGCTAACGTTGCCTGTGGTTTTCATGCGGGAGATCCGGTAGGAATTTTGCGTACCCTAAAGTTTGCCCAAAAAAATAATGTGGTGATTGGTGCTCATGTTTCTTACCCTGATTTGGTTGGTTTTGGACGGCGTAAAATGGATATCGCTGCACATGAACTTACAGCAGATGTTATTTACCAGATTGCTGCCTTGCAAGGATTGGCTAAAGTAGTAGATACAAGAGTGAGCTATGTCAAACCTCATGGTGCGCTTTATAACACAATTGCACATGATGAATATCAGGCGATTGCTGTTATTGAAGGTATTTTAGCGATTGATCCTAACCTTACTTTGGTTGGTTTGGCGGGATCAAGCATCTTAAGATTAGCTCAAGAAAGAGGGTTGAAAACCATCGCAGAAGCATTTGCTGATCGTGCCTATACTTCTAAGGGGGAATTAGTCTCCCGTCGTGAAACGGGTTCTGTTCTGCATGATGCAGATCTTGTCGCTCGACGCATGTTGCAATTGGTGACAGAAGGAGGTGTTGAATCGATTGATGGAAAATTCACATCCATTCAGGCGGATTCTATTTGCGTACATGGTGATAACCCTGATGCGGTAGAGATGGCAAAACAGGTCAAAACCGTTTTGCAACAGGCCGGAGTTACCATCCGATCATTTGTTCATCCATAAACATAGTTTGAACTGACACGGTTGATAATTTAGGGGGATAGCCTTGCGTTTTTTACCTGTTAATTTTAATACTATCATGGTTGAGCTAAGTGGGTTGCCAGAAACACTGGCGCTGTTAGATTCACTGAGTGTGTCTCCTATTTTTGGGATTGAAGAAATTATTCCGGCAGCGAGAACGTTGATGATTCGTTTTCGGCCGGCAAAAATATCAGCCCAGCAACTAGTGACAGAAATCAGTTGTCGTGATTTGCAGGCACGTGGTCATGCAATAGGAAAACAGATTGAAATCCCGGTGCACTATAACGGTGATGATCTTACAGCAGTTGCAGAAATATTGGGGATAACTGTTCAGGAAGTTGTTCGTCAACATACGGAAAATGAATATACTGTAGCCTTTACTGGGTTCGCTCCCGGCTTTGCTTATCTGGCATCGGATGCCTCGCAGTGGAATATTCCCCGCCGAAAAACACCAAGAACACGTATTCCGGCAGGTGCCGTTGCCTTGGCGGGAGAGTTCAGTAGTGTTTACCCACAAGCAAGTCCTGGAGGGTGGCAAATTATCGGTATTACAACCGAACGGATGTGGGATCTTTCCCGTTCATCCCCCGCCTTATTGCAACCGGGTTATCGTGTTAACTTTCGGGATACCGGGCATCTTCCTACAACAATAAGTTTGCCAGAAGTGCCTATCAAGCATGCAGTTTCATTACCAGAGTCCTCTTGTTATTTGGAAATTTTGTCTGTGGGATTACAAACCCTGTTCCAGGATTTGGGGCGCGTTGGTCAGTCAGGGTTAGGGATATCAGAATCTGGGGCGATGGATAAAAGTGCCTTGCGCAGTGCAAACCGCATTGTTGGCAATGTTTCTGACCAAGCTTGTCTGGAAATAGTACAGGGCGGGTTCAAGGCTATTGCACATGGACAAATAGTGATTGCGATCACGGGAGCACCATGCCCGATAGAGATTAAGACTCCAGAGGGTGAAACGCTCTATGTGAATACTTACCAACCTATTGATCTGAACGACGGCGATGAAATTTCGTTGGGGACTCCAGCTGCTGGCATGCGTTCTTATCTGGCTGTGAGAGGCGGTTTTGTTGTTCCGGCCATTTTATCCAGTCACTCATTTGATACACTTTCTAATATCGGGCCATCACCGCTAAATGTGAGGGATAAACTAGCCGTCAGAGGAACATCCCACTGCGCAGCGGTATCTTTTTCTGAAACTCCGGCTTTTGCTATGCCAAATAAAGATGATGTTGTGATATTGGATATCATTCTTGGTCCCCGCACAGATTGGTTTACCCAAGAAGCCATCGATTTATTGAGCGACCAAATTTGGCAGGTAACTCCTCAATCTAACCGTATTGGCTTGCGATTAAGCGGTAAGCGTTCACTATCACGCCTTAAGCAACAAGAACTACCCAGCGAAGGAACTTGTGCGGGAGCGATTCAAATTCCTGCCAGTGGGCAGCCTGTCTTATTTCTAGCTGATCATCCACTCACGGGCGGATATCCGGTTATTGCCTCAGTAGCCGATTATCATCTTGATCTTGCTGGTCAGGTGCCTGTCAACGCCAAAATTCGCTTTAACCCCATCAGCCAATTCCAAGAAATCCAAGGGAGCAAAGATTTTTCATGAGTACACTGAATAATAAACCGAAGAAAGTGTTGATTGCCAACCGTGGTGAAATTGCCGTCCGTATTATTCGCGCTTGTCGTGATTATGGCATACAGACAATCGCTGTGTATGCGGATGTTGACGTTAACGCACTACATGTGCAATTGGCTGATGAAGCTTATCGTTTAGGTGGAAATACGCCTGCGGAAACTTACCTTCATATTCCGCGTTTACTGGAGATAGCAAAGCAGTCGGGAGCGACAATGGTGCATCCGGGATACGGTTTCCTGTCTGAAAGAGCGGAATTTGCCCGTGCAGTGATTGATGCGGGATTAATTTGGATTGGCCCGCATCCTGAAACTATTGATGAACTGGGTGACAAGGTTAAGGCGCGTAGAATTGCTCAGAAAGTGGGAGCACCTTTGGTCATTGGCACAGCAGAACCGGTGAAGGATGTACAAGAAGTTGTCGCTTTTGCGGAAACTCACGGTTTGCCAATTGCGATTAAAGCGGCATTTGGTGGTGGTGGTCGGGGTTTGAAAGTCGCTTGGCGATTGGATGAAGTGGCAGAACTTTATCATTCGGCAGTGCGTGAGGCGACAGCTGCATTTGGGCGGGGCGAGTGTTTTATTGAGCAATTTTTGGATAAACCTCGTCATATAGAGGCGCAAGTGATTGCGGATAGACAGGGTAACGTTGTGGTGCTGGGAACCCGAGATTGTTCCTTGCAGCGTCGAAATCAAAAACTGGTGGAAGAAGCTCCGGCTCCATTTTTAACGCAGTCACAAAGAGAACGTATTCATCAGTCAGCAAAAGCCATTTGTGTGGAAGCCAATTATGTTGGGGCTGGCACAGTAGAGTTTTTACTCAGCGCAGATGGAACACTGTCTTTCCTGGAAGTCAATACTCGTTTACAAGTTGAGCATCCGGTGACAGAAGAAACAACGGGTATCGATCTGGTTATCGAACAGTTGCGAGTAGCGGAGGGTTATCCGTTGAGCATTCGGGAAACACCAGTACCAAGAGGACATTCGTTTGAATTTCGCATTAATGCGGAAGACGCAGGTAAAGGTTTCTTGCCGACATCTGGCATAATCAGCGAATTTATCCCGCCTTCTGGCCCCGGTATTCGTCTGGATTCAGGAGTGATAACGGATTCCACCATTCCTGCTACTTTTGACTCATTGATGGCTAAATTAATCGTCACGGGGGCGACCCGTGAACAGGCAATTTCCCGTGCTCGTCGTGCATTACGGGAATTTAAAATCAGTGGTGTGGCATCGGTATTGCCTTTCCATCAAGCGGTGATGGAACATCTTGATTTTATTTCCAGTGATGCGTTTCACGTCCATACCCGCTGGATAGAAACAGATTTTGCCAATGAACTGGAAAGCTCGCCACGTCAGGTTGTAACAGAAGATAAAAACATCACCCGCACATTTATCGAGATTGATGGCCGCAGGCACGAGTTGGGATTACCGTCGAATTTATTGACTGGATTGGCGCAGTTAGTCCCTGTGAGTAAGCAGTCATTTTTTCAGTCCCAATTTTCCACAAAGGAAAAAACACCGGCAGATCCCCATCAGGTAAAAGCACCTATATCCGGTATCTTGCATTCATGGCTAGTCACAGAGGGCGAGCAAGTCAGTGAGGGGGATGTGATCGCCGTGATGGAAGCGATGAAGATGGAAGTACAAATCAGTGCTCATCATTCGGGAAAAATCACATTCTGCGTACGAGTGGGTGATTATCATGATGCAGAAAGCATACTGGCTACTATTGAATAGTTGAACAACCGGGTAGTGAATTCATGCGGTCCCATAAGGCTGAACATTCTGATTTGAATTATTTTTTATTTACGCATCGTGAAAGTTATTTACATTTATCATCTAAATGGGAATAATAACGATTCTCATGGTATTTTTTTTATAAAAGAAAAATGGCAAAACTCACTAAAATTTCCGTAAGCTTGGCTAAAAATGGCTTGTGTGTTCCTTTGATGTCAGCATCTATGTTGACCGCTCTTATTTCCAGCAACGCACTCGCAACCACGGAAAACAAAATCCAAAAATCGAATACAACTGGCGACACGATTGTTGTTATTGCAAGTAATAATGCAGAACAAGAGAGTGGAAAAGTCGGTCGTAACGAAATCAAAGTCAAACAGGCACAAAGTGTCGGCGAAATTCTAAAGAATGTACCGGGTGTACAAGCAGGTCACCCTAGTGCTTTAGGTCAGCGTTTTAAAATTCGTGGCATGGATGATCAATTCATCAACGTAACAGTTGATGGTGCAAGGCAAGAAGGCTATCACTTCCATCATGCAGGAAACTACAGCATCGATCCTGAAATGCTGAAGCAAATTGATATTAATGTTGGGACTAACAGTATCACCTATGATACCGGTGCTCTGGGTGGAGCATTAAAATTTGAAACCGTTGATGCTGGTGATTTATTAGAACCGGGCCAATTATTTGGTGCAAAAGGCAAATTAAGCTATGTCAGTAATGGTTCTGAGTTCCAGCAATCTTTAGCAACTTATGGAAGATTGGGCGCGGTCGATTTATTAGGATACTTTAACCATCGCAATATGGATGATGCTAAAACGGGCAGAGATAACCTTGGAAGAGAGTCGATTTCTACCGATGGGAAATTGGTTAACTACTTATTAAAAGCAAAATTTAATCTGACTGATGATCAGTATATCAGTGTATCAAAGGAGCATTATAAGAATGATGCTGATACGAATTTAAGATTAAATTTTGGCCCTGATGTGAATAAAGGGAAAAAAGCCAAGTACGCTTCAGAGCGTGATGGCTATAATATTTCTTATCAATATGTACCTGTCGATAATGATTTAATTGATTTGAAAATTTCTGCTTATCATACAGAACAAAACTTCAATCATATGAGGGAAGTCAACGGTCCAGGAAAGGGATTTGACAGTATTGTTGAAACTCAGGGTATCAGGGCGCGTAATGTCTCTAATTTTGATACCCAGAAATTATCCCATGTTTTAACTTATGGGTATGAATATTTTGATACCAGAATGGCATACACTAAGGCAGCAAAAAATATACACAAAAAAGGCGTGGAAACAGGAAAATCATCATCTGTTTATTTGGAGGATGACATTCAATTTTCTGATTTTCATGTTATTCCGGGTGTCAGATGGGATCACTACCAATACAATACGATTAATAAAAATAATGAGCCTTTTGAGAGAACTTATGCCCATTTCTCCAAAGCACTGGGTTTGAAATACGAACTTGGCGCGTCAACAACATTATTTGCCAATTATACCGAACTTTTCAGAGGCCCATTGGGTAAAGAGATTGGTATGGGGCAAAGTAATCACAACGCTAACTTAAAAGCGACGACGGGTCACAACTTAGAAACGGGTGCAGCGGGAACATATTCTGATGTTTTTGCTGAAAATGACTCATTCACTGTCATTGGTAAGGTCTTCCAAACCAATTTCAAAAATCTGGCTACCACTTTAGCTAAGAGTGAGCTGAACAATATCCCTAAATCCAGATTGGAAGGGTTTGAATTATCGACCAAATATCAGTTGGATAACCTATCTTTAAGAGCGACTTATGCGAAAGTTGATAACAAAATCCTGACAGGCAGTGCGCTGTTTGACACAAGACGAGAGTTTACCCCAACTATAGGTGATGTTTTCACTATTGGCGGAAGCTACTTATTTGATAAAACTGACATTGAACTTGGTTGGAACTCTCGATTTGTTCGTGCCACGGATGCAAACGGAACTAATAAAGATAAGATTGTAAATATACATAAGTCTGGCTATGGTGTCAGTGATGTGTATATTTCCTGGGCACCGAAATCCGGCTCGTGGAAAAATACAGAAATCCAGCTTGGTATCGATAATGTCTTTGATAAACGTTACAACGAGCAGTCTTACTATCTGAATACTTATAAAGGGCAGGAAGAGAAAGGTCGTTCTTATAAAGCGACTGTTTCTTATAAGTTCTAAAGACAATGCCTTAATTTGTAGTACAAAGTCTGCGGGTAAGCCGCAGACTTTTTTCAAGATCATTCTTCCGATTATCACAATTACAGTGTAAACGTCCCAATCAAAGCGACAACACTCAAAATAGCTGCTGCACCATAGAACACCCATTTACTGGCTGGAATATGAATTTGCAGATCGTGCATTCCGTGATGGATTCGGTGCATGCCGCACCATAGAGGCAGGCAGATCATCAGCAGCAAAAAGATACGACCAATAAAGCTCTGGCAGAATGTCAGGATGCGTTCATAAGAGAGTGCTTCTGGCGCCAGACCGAGTGGCAGTAAAACACCCAGCAACAAAATAATCGCAGGGCCAACAATGGCACTCCACATCCCGCCGGCACCAAACAACCCCCAGAAAATCGGTTCGTCAGAACGCTTAGGTACTTGATTCATCAGATTCTCCTTGGGGTCAGAAAAATAGCGCAATGCCGAGAATCGCGGCAGTAGCAATAATCATGGTTGCCCATAACAGCTTGATTATGGGACCCGGGGCCATTTTTTCATTTTTTACGATGATATTGAGCGCTTTTGGTGCCAGCTCAAACCACGTTTTCGTATGCAGCAAGGTTGCCAGCAAGGTGATGATATTGATCAATAACACAGCCGGATGTTGCAGAAAAGAGACAAAACCCGCCCAGCTTTCTGGGCCATTTTTCAGGGCAAACAAACCGTAAAGCACAAGCAGGCTGAACCACACGGTAGGAATAGATGTGCCTTCGCGCAGCATATAAAAGCGATAAAATCCCAGCTTATGCCACCAATTAGGCTTCATGCTGCGCACATAAGGTTTACGTTTCGTTGTCATTACTTCCTCCTCCATTATTGTGGTTTCAGCATGGAGATAAGAAAATCTTTGGCACTTTCTGCCTTGCTTTGCTGAATGGCACCAGCCGGATCGACATGTTTCGGGCAGACTTCAGAGCAATAGCCAACGAAAGTACAAGACCAGACTCCATTGTTATTATTGATTTGCGGCATACGTTCTTTCTTACCGTTATCCCGGTTATCAAGGTTATAGCGATGTGCCAGTGTGACTGCGGCAGGCCCGATGAACTCAGGATTCAGGCCAAATTGAGGGCAGGCAGCATAACACAGGCCACAGTTAATACAGCCTGAAAACTGGTGATACTTTGCCATCTGTGCCGGAGTTTGCATATTCGGGCCATCAGCGGGCTTGCGTTCATTGCCGATGATATAAGGTTTGATGGCTTCGAGGCTCTCAATAAAGTGTGTCATGTCCACAACCAAGTCCCGTTCAATCGGGAAATTACCCAGTGCTTCGACTTTCATTCCTTGTGCATAATCACGCAGGAAAGTTTTACATGCCAGTTTTGGTACGCGGTTTACCATCATGCCGCAGGAACCACAAATTGCCATGCGGCAAGACCAGCGATAGGAAAGATCAGGTGCCAGATTATCCTTAATGTAGCCCAACGCATCCAGCAGTGAGATTTGATCATCGTAAGGCACTTCATACGTAACAAAATGAGGTTCATTGTCAGTTTCCGGGTTATAGCGCATGACTTCCATTTTCAGGTTTTTTAGCTCAGCCATTCGCCTGCTCCTTCTGTTTTTTCTCTTGTGCTGCCGCTTCGCCACCATATACTCGCTTCGCTGGCTGAGATTTGGTGATTTTCACATTACTGTATTCCAGACGGGGAGAACCTTCAGGGTTATAGAAAGCCAGCGTGTGCTTCAAGAAATTTTCATCATCACGTTCGGTACAGCCTTCATCAAGGCGCTGGTGGGCACCACGTGATTCTTTGCGATTCATCGCTGAATGTGCCATACATTCAGCAACATCAAGGCCGAATCCCAATTCGATGGTATAGAGCAGATCGGTATTGAATACGCTGGAACGATCGCTAATTTCGATATGCTTGAAACGCTCTTTGAGTTCGGCAATTTTGTCGATAGTTTTCTGCATCAACTCTGGTGTACGGTAAATGCCGCACCCTTCTTCCATTGAAGTCCCCAGTTCATCGCGGATTTTCGCCCAATTTTCACCACCTTTCTGATTCAGCAGTTTATTGAGCTTATCTTCGATATCACGGACTTGGACAGCCAGTGCGCTGTTATTAGCTGGTTTCACATGCTGAATATACTTGACCGCTTCTTCCGCTGCCAGATGCCCAAAAACAACCAATTCTGCCAGAGAATTAGAACCGAGGCGGTTTGCACCGTGAAGGCCGACAGATGAACATTCACCAATAGCGAATAGCCCTTTGATGCGGGTTTCACAACGCTGATCAGTTTCGATTCCACCCATAGTGTAATGCGCGGTTGGGCGAACGGGGATTGGTTCTTTGACAGGATCAACGCCGACATAGGCTTTTGCCAGTTCACAGATAAACGGCAGACGTTCGAGCAGTTTTTTCTCACCCAAATGGCGTAAATCCAGATAAACCACATCACCACGTGGCGTGGCGACAGTACGACCCGCCTGCCATTCATGCCAGAAAGCTTGCGATACTTTATCGCGTGGGCCTAATTCCATATACTTATTTTCAGGATGTCCGAGCGGGGTTTCTGGTCCCAAACCATAATCTTGCAGATAACGATAGCCATCTTTGTTCACAAGAATTCCGCCTTCACCACGGCAGCCTTCGGTCATCAAAATACCGGAACCCGGTAATCCCGTCGGGTGATATTGCACAAATTCCATATCACGCAATGGTACACCGTGGCGGAATGCCATACCCATACCATCACCGGTAACAATACCGCCATTGGTGTTGTAACGATATACACGCCCTGCACCACCTGTCGCCATAATGACCGCATTGGCACAGATCTGAACTTTCGTGCCTTCCATCATATTCAGTGCAACCAAGCCGCGAGCCTGTCCTTCATCTACCAGAATATCGAGTACAAAATACTCATCAAAACGCTGGATCTGAGGATATTTGAGGGATGTCTGGAACAGCGTATGGAGCATATGAAAGCCAGTTTTATCGGCGGCAAACCACGTGCGTTCAATTTTCATGCCACCAAAACGACGTACGTTCACGGAGCCATCTTCTTTACGGCTCCAGGGACAGCCCCATTGTTCCAGTTGGATCATTTCTGTCGGGCAATGTTTGACAAAATACTCAACCACATCTTGTTCACACAGCCAGTCACCACCGGATACGGTGTCATTGAAGTGAAAGTCATAGGAATCATGGGACTGAGTGACTGCAGCTGAACCACCTTCTGCAGCCACAGTGTGACTGCGCATGGGATACACTTTTGAGATCAGGGCGATCTTGAGCTGGGGATTGGCTTCAGCAGCAGCAATGGCTGCTCGCAGTCCTGCGCCACCAGCTCCGATAATCGCGAGGTCGACATTGACGGTTTGCACTGCGCTTCTCCATTGTTTAAGTGGGAGCAAACAAGGTAAAGAAAAATAACGATTTAGTTTTACTATCTGTTACTTTTTGTATGGTTTAATTATAACGAATAATCCGGTGGCCAAATTTGATTTGAATGCGGATTTTGTGGAGTTTTATCGGTAAAACGTGATCTGAGGCATGTTTTATCTATTTCATTTCCTGAATGAAAAGTTACTTATCAAACACCCAGTTAGTGTTGAAAATTTGTCTGGCGGCCTTGATATGAGTAAACTGCGCGTTTTGTTTGATCTTGGAGTCATTGGAATATGAACGAAATCGCGGATTGGCAGCCAACTTCCCCTATCGCCAATCTATTGAAAAGGGCAGAGATTCTGGCAGAAATACGGCGCTTTTTCGCAGATCGCGGGGTGTTGGAGGTTGAAACACCTGCCATGAGTCAAGCGACCGTCACTGATGTCCATTTTGTTCCTTTCCAGACACGATTTGTCGGGCCTGGTGCGGCGGATGGCTTGCCCCTGTACCTGATGACCAGCCCTGAATATCACATGAAACGTCTGTTGGCAGCAGGCAGTGGTTCCATTTATCAGATGGGAAAAAGTTTCCGTAATGAGGAAGCAGGTCGCCATCATAATCCGGAATTCACCATGCTGGAGTGGTATCGTCCACATTACGACATGTATCGCTTAATGAATGAAGTGGATGATCTGCTGCAACAGATTTTGGATTGTGAAAGTGCTGAATCACTTTCCTATCAACAGGCATTTATTCGCTATCTGAATATTGATCCACTAACTGCCAGTAAAGATAAACTGCGTGAAATTGCGGAGAAACTTGATCTCAGCAATATCGCTGCTCAGGAAGAAGATCGGGATACTTTACTGCAATTACTTTTCATGATGGGAGTGGAAACTCAGATAGGTATTGAAAAACCGACGTTTATCTATCACTTTCCTGCATCTCAAGCGTCACTGGCAAAAATCAGCAAAGAAGATCACCGGGTTGCGGAACGTTTTGAAGTCTATTTTAAGGGTATGGAACTGGCGAATGGTTTTCATGAACTGACTGATAGTGATGAACAGCGCCTGCGTTTTGATCAGGATAACCGTAAACGTGAAGCAATGGGGCTGACAGTTCAGCCGATAGATGAATACCTGCTTGCAGCTCTTACGCATGGTATGCCGGATTGTTCTGGTGTGGCATTAGGCGTGGATCGTCTGATTATGCTGGCGTTGGGTGCCGAGCGGATTAGTGAGGTGATTGCCTTTCCGGTAGGAATTTCTTAATCGCGATTGGGGCAGTTTTAGGCTGCCCCTTTGATGATTTATTCTGATTATTTGTGTTCGTGATGTTTTTCCAGAAATTTCACAGCTAAATCAGGGAAATCAGTGAACGCACCATCGACATTGGCTTTGTCGAAAATGATATCAAACAATTGGTTACCGTTGGTTGCATATTTTGGCAATTGATCGATACGAATGGTATACGGATGTACAGCCAGATGGCTTGCGTGAGCCTCTTTCACTATTCCGGTTAATTTAATGTTAGCTGGTGTAGAATCACTGGCGATCAACATATGGTAATCAGGGCCAATACCGTCAGCGTATTTTGCCACTTCTTTCATCGCACCTGGTTTAAACATCCAGTCATAACTGTAATTTTGCCATGTACCATCTGCTTTTTGTTCGTAGGTTTCATTCCAGTCAGTGTAAGCAATAAGCTGAACCAGTTTCAGATCCATGCCCAGTTTCGGCTCCAGTTCATTTTTGATGCGTTTCAGTTCATTGGCATCAAAACATTGTAAATAAGCTTTATCACTCTTTTTGGTATAGCCATATTGTTTCAGAACTTCCAGCACCTTGGCGGTGATATCCTTACCCTCTTGGCGATGGAACCACGGTGCTTTAATTTCAGGGTAAATACCAATATCCTTGCCAGTGGATTTATTCAGACCCTGAATAAACTCCAGCTCTTCCTGAAAAGTATGAATATGGAAATCCGATTCTCCCATTGGAAAACGTCCGGGATAGCTCTGTACTTTCTTGCCATCCTTGATATCAAAGCCTTCAGTAAATTTTAGTGACTTAATTTCTGGCAGAGTAAAGTCAATGGCGTAATAGCGACCGTCAGCACGGGCACGGTTTGGAAAACGTTCTGCGACATCCGTTACGCGATCGAGATAATGATCATGCAGTACAATGAGCTGGTCATCTTTAGTCATGACTAGATCTTGTTCCAGATAATCAGCACCTTGTGCATAAGCCATAGCTTTGGCGGGTAATGTGTGTTCAGGTAAATAACCACTCGCGCCACGATGGGCAATAACAATCTTATCTGCTGCTGCATGTACAATGCCTGACATTGATGATGCTAACAAAATAACTGCCATGATTGCCTTGATAGGGGTCTGCATGGGATTCTCCATTTATTCTATACGCAATTAACTTGAAGATGCAGGAATTAAAGTCTGGAAATTATCGGTCAACCGGGTAGCCAATTCCTGTCCTTTTTCGGGTAAGGTGACATGAAAAAAATCTTGACGGTGAAGCCATTTTGTCATTCCGGCGACAGTGAAAGTCACCTGCCAGCGCGTCCAGACATAATCGACAATTTATGGGCACAATCTTTATCTGATATGAATGAAAAATCAAGCATCTTTAATTACGATTTGTATATTTGTTTTAGCTACCGCGATTTGCGTTAACTTTTACCGTTGTCACATTATTTTGCACCGATATCAATAATCCGATCCTGTTTAGGATATTGAATTGGCGATTTTTCCGTAAAGTATTTAACTACGGCATCTACATCAAGTACGTTATATACCGGATCGGTGCCTTCTTTCTCTTTATCCAGATGGCTGACGTTCTCCAGTATTTTACCGGCCACGTCATTACAGGCGTTAACATCAATTTTCCCGCCGTCACGTTTCTTTGCCGCACCTTCGTGGATCAAAACCCCTATCGCTTTCCCGCTTTTTTCTGCAATTCTGGCACCAGCGCGTTGATGGTTTTCATTTCGTTGGAGAAAGTCAGCCCCTCTGTACTTTGCGGTGTCACAATGACAGGAGTACCTTCCAGTGTCAGCCCGATAAAGGCAAGCGGAACACCGTCAAATTCTTTGATAACGTATTCAGGGAACAGTGTTTTGCCTGTTGCGTTGACTGTGACATTGGAGACAGATATTGGAAATCCGCCCCCTTAAACGGTTTTGGTCCCTGACAGCCTGTCACATTTCTGCGATTTAAAAATTTAAAAGGATTAAAAAGTGCTTATTATTTCACTTGATAACCATTGGGATTCTGAGATTGCCAGCGCCACGCATCGGTGGTCATTTCCACTACCGTGCGATTTGCCTTCCAGCCCAATTCACGCTCTGCCTTTTCTGGGCTTGACCAACATTCGGCAATATCTCCCGGACGGCGGGGACATATTTCATAAGGAATAAGTTTGCCACAAGCATGACTGAAAGCGTTCACCATTTCTAATACACTTGTGCCTTTCCCTGTACCCAAATTGTAAATATGCAGACCTGATTTTTTGCCAACGGCATTCAATGCAGCAATATGTCCATCAGCTAAATCCATAACGTGGATATAGTCACGAACCCCCGTACCATCAGATGTCGGATAATCATTACCATAAACAGACAATTTTTCCCGGCGACCTACCGCAACCTGAGCGATATAAGGCATCAGATTATTGGGGATGCCCTGCGGATCTTCCCCCATTGTACCCGACGGATGAGCGCCAACCGGATTAAAATAACGCAGCAGCACGACTGACCAGTCATTTTCTGCATGATGGAAGTCAGAGAGGCAGCGCTCAACCATATATTTACTGGTGCCATAAGGGTTGGTGGTATTACCTACCATCGACTGTTCGGTAATGGGCACGACTTCCGGATCGCCATATACTGTCGCAGATGAACTAAAAATAATACTTTTTACACCCGCTTTATGCATGCTGCGTACTAACACCAATGTGCCGTTGACATTGTTGTCATAATATTCGATAGGTTTGGCGACAGATTCTCCGACCGCTTTTAAGCCCGCGAAATGAATAACCGACTGAATTTGATGGCGGAAGAAAATCGCATCAAGGAATGATTCATCCCTAATATCCCCTTCATAAAACAGTGGCTTCACGCCAGTTAGTGCCTCAATGCGAGCCAACACTTCACGATTGGCATTACACAGGTTATCAATGATAATCGGTGTCATTCCTGCTTCAATCATTTGAACACAAGTATGACTACCAATATACCCCATGCCACCTGTCACTAATATTTCCACATTAACCTCTTTTTAAAAATGATTACAACTGAGAGTATAAAAAGAGTCAGCACATTAGTGAACTAAAACTAAAATATGGCAGAATCAAGCAATAATCGTTTTTGAATAGCTCGCTACCCAATAATCACAATCAGTAATAAAATTCCAATGATGAAAAAAATCACCTTTACGTCTACCCAACCTACCGCCGAGAAAGCTCCTTTTTTCACAGTCCTGCAAACAGGTTCATTACCAGAACATCCTGATATTCAAATTACACTGGCATATTTTGATCCGGTTTTCTATCGGGATACCTTATTTGACGAACACAGCATCACGTTCCCGGACAAATTACACAGTGCAGTTAATAAACGGCGGGCAGAATATCTGGCAGCTCGCTACTGCACACAACAAGTGTTGAATAACCTGGACTATCATGACTTTCAGGTAACAAATGCCCCAGATCGCTCCCCAATCTGGCCTGACAAAGTTTGTGGCTCCATCTCCCATTCAATCAACTGTGCCATTGCCTTTGCTGCTTTTTGGGATAATTACCAGATAATTGGTGTGGATATTGAACAAGAGATTAAATCAGATACTATTGAAAACGTTTCAGCCAGCATCATCAATGATGCCGAAGCAGCATTACTGGAGAAATGTGCATTGCCCTACGGGCAGGCATTCACTCTTGCCTTTTCCATAAAAGAGAGCTTGTTTAAAGCACTTTATCCCCATGTAAAATGCTTTTTTGATTTTCATGCGGCTGAAATTACATCAATTGATTGCAATACTCACACGATGAGCATCAAACTGCTGCAAACATTATCCGATAAGTATCGAAACGGCTCGCAATTTAACGGACAGTTCGTTCTAATGCCGCAACAGCAAGTGCTGACGTATATTGTGGGGTGACAGATTTCGCTTGTAAAAAAGAGGTGCTTTTAAATAAGGGTTCACCTTTGGATGAGTCTTTAAAAAAGCAATTTACAAAATTAGTGCATTAAAAATCTTTCTTAGAAGCCTGCAAATAAAGCAATTCCAATCCAATTGTCGCTGCTGCCAGCGCCGTGATCTCAGATTGATCATACGCAGGAGCCACTTCCACCACATCCATTCCGACAATATTCAACGGTTGTAAGGCTCGTACTATTTTCAATGCGCGATCTGAAGTCAATCCCCCAATGACTGGCGTCCCTGTGCCCGGTGCAAATGCCGGATCAAGGCAATCAATATCGAAAGTCAGGTAAATCGGTAAATCATCAACCACAGTTTTAATCTGCTCAACAATGTCATTAACACCGCGATCATTGACCTGATCAGCATCCAGTACAGTGAAACCATTATCAGTTTCATGTTCAGTGCGGATGCCTATTTGTACTGAATGATCAGGATCTATCAATCCTTCATTTGGCGCATGATGAAACATCGTACCATGATCAAATTTGCTGCCATTTGGATAAGTATCTGTATGGGCATCAAAATGGATCAGCGCCATTTTGCCGAAATGTTTTGCATGGGCACGCAGCAATGGCAACGTGACAAAATGATCACCGCCAAAAGACAACATACGCTTGCCCGATGCCAGTACCTTTTCAGCATGTGCCTGCAACTTATCGCTCATATCCTGGGCATCACCGAAGTTAAATACCAGATCACCGCAATCCACCACATTCAGGCGATTACGTAAGCTAAAGTTCCATGGCCAACGGCTGCTTTCCCATGCCAGATTAGTCGATACCTGACGAATGGCAGCTGGCCCATGACGGCTACCCGCGCGTCCCGATGTTGCCATATCGAAAGGCACTCCAGTAATTACCCATTCAGCATCACCGGAATAAGGCTGAAAATTCAACGGGAAACGCAAGAAACCGAAGGCATTAGAAACCAAAGAGTTATCAACTTGGTTTCCTAAGGAGATAATACTCATGACATATCCTCAAAAGTTCGATACTGACTTATTACCAATATCCAATATCCAATATTTTCTATAAACCCCTTTATATTTGTCCATATTCGTTTAATCAAATGGCCCAATTTCCGGCATAAAATACAACCAATACGATAGCAAGAATCGTCGTGCCAATATTCAGCTTACGCCATTCGCCCGAAAAAACACGCCCGGCAACCAACGTACTGAAGCCCAACATAATGCCTGTCACAATGTTGCAAGTCAGTACAATAAACACTGCACACAGCAAGCTGGACATCGCACTGACAAAATCATTGAAGTCCAGTTTCCGTACATTACTCAACATCAATAACCCGACATACATCAAAGCAGGAGCCGTGGCATATGCAGGGACTAAATACGACAATGGTGACAAGAATAAAATCAATAGAAATAAAATACCAACGACAGAAGCAGTTAAACCCGTTCTGCCGCCAACAGCCGTTCCAGCGGCAGATTCAATGTAAACTCCAGCCGGAGAAGAGCCTATAGCTCCCGCGAAAATACTACAGGCAGAATCAGCGGTCAGAGCTTTACCACCACTGATAATCTGGCCTCTCTTATCCAACAGGTTCGCCTGACTGGCTACTGCCTGAATGGTTCCTGTGGCATCAAATATCGCCGTCATTACCAACGCCAGAAGGCTCGGCAACACAGCAGGTTGTAACGCGCCGATAATATCCATACTGAACATCAGGGACAAACCGTCTTCCCCTAAAGTCGGAACTTTAAAAAATCCTTGATATTTTACCGCCGGGTCAAAAATCAAACCGATAATTGAAATTGTGATAATCACCAACACAATACCGCCCGGTACTTTTCTCCGCTCCAATCCAATAGTTGCGGCTAACCCCAAGAGCGTCATAATCACGGGAAAAGTCGTCAATGAACCGAACGCAACAGGCAAACCGTCATGAGGATTCTTGATCACCAATCCAACACCATTGGCTGCAATCAGCAGTAGAAATAACCCGATACCAATCCCTGTTCCATGTGCAATATTCATGGGGATATTACGTAAAATCCACGCTCTTACGCCCGTCACCGAAATTAGTGTAAACAGGCATCCCATCAAGAAGACTGCGCCAAGCGCCACAGGAATACTTACCTGTTGTCCTAAAACCAAACTGAACGCAGTAAATGTACACAATGAAAGCGCACAACCAATTGCCATTGGCAGATTAACCCACAATCCCATCAATAATGAGCCAACACCGGTTACCAGACAGACAGAAATAAATACGGCAGCATGAGGGAATCCGGCTTGTCCAAGCATGCCCGGCACCACAATAACGGAATAAACCATCGCCAAAAATGTCGTCAACCCAGCAAGAATTTCCTGACGCACAGTCGATCCACGTTCAGTAATCTTAAAATACTTATCGAGCTTGCATTGAGTTGGTACCTGCATACCAGACATGTGTTTCCCCTGCTTTCTGTTGAATATTTTGCATTGAAAATGTCTCACTATCTTCCCCGTCCTCATCCAACGAAAACGATTACGTCTCTAAATAATAAAGATCAGTGCCGTACTCGTTGGTTCAGGCATTCACTTGCGCAATCGTTTGGCTTTTCAGGTAAAAAAATAGTGAGGAAATTTGAGGCGAACGATTATCCAGTGGATCGGGGATGAGAATCAAGCGGTAATCACAAAAAGCTGAAGATTTTCCTATTCCACTACCCAACAAAGCAGGTTTTGATAAAGGAATCTGGTTTATGCGCATAAGCCAGCCATATCGCTTAAAAATGGCACATCTCCGGCTGATTTTCCTCGCGAAGATTATGAAAAGAACTGGAAAAACCGCTTTACTCCTGCTGAATAAATAACGGCTTTTACCAGACTAATGATACATTTTATACGCCTTTACGCCTGATCTTGTGTAAAATCCCCTCAATTCGGCTTTAAGACTTAAGGAGATAAAACATGACAACTTATGCTCTGGTAGGCGATATCGGCGGTACAAATGCACGGCTGGCATTATGTGATGTAGATACCGGGCAACTGAGCGCAATCGAATTCTATCCCTGTGCGCATTATGCATCGCTTGAAATTGTTATCCGCCAGTATCTGAAACAGCAAAACTGTGCCGTCAAATATAGCTGCATCGCAATTGCTTGTCCGGTGACAGAGGATGTTATCAGCATGACCAATCACAGTTGGCGTTTTTCGGTCAGCCAAATGAAAACATCTCTGGGATGGGAACGTTTTGAGGTCATTAATGATTTTACCGCTGTCTCCCTTGCCATTCCGGTTCTGGGTGCAGATGACATGATAAAGATTGGCGGAAAACAACCTCAGTCCAAGCGACCAATCGCAGTTTATGGTGCGGGTACAGGTTTGGGAGTCGCACATCTTGTTCATACGGGAAACCAGTGGATGAGCCTGCCCGGTGAAGGTGGTCATGTCGATTTTGCGCCCGATAGTGTGGACGAAGATCATATGCTGAATGTATTGCGGGAAGAATATGGTCATGTTTCAGCAGAGCGTGTCCTTTCAGGGCCTGGATTAGTCAATATCTATCGTTCTCTGATGAAACTGAACGGTCAGCCAATAGAAGAAATTACCCCTCGTGATATTTCAGATCGCGCGCTGAGTGGCAACTGTCCTATCTGCAAGCGTACACTGGAAATTTTCTGTGCCGCATTAGGGCGTTTTGGCGGGAATTTAGCACTGAATATGGGTGCATTTGGTGGTGTTTACATTGCAGGTGGAATTGTCCCGCGCTTCCTTGATTTCTTCCAAAAATCGGGGTTTCGCAAGGGATTTGAGAGCAAAGGCCGATTTACAAATTATTTACAAGATATTCCTGTCTATCTGATTACCTATGATAAACCGGGATTATTGGGTGCGGGTTCTTATATCCGCCAATCGCTGGGAAAATCGATTGGGTAAATAAGTTCATTTTATACTTGCTCATGCTATTTATTTGTTTAGTTTGTTGGTAACAGATTTAAGTGTATTTAGCATGAGCAGTCTATCCAGCTTTCACGTCAGGAGATAAAATCACCGGGCTTCAAACATCCCATAAAAATGCCCGCTGCAGAAGAGTTCAGTGCGTTCTTGTGAGTGAGACTTCACCCCTGAAAATGAAAGTGGGAGTAAAAATAAAAGTGGAAAGCCTCACAACAGTGGGGCTTCAAGAGAAAAAGTCAATCCGGTTTATCGGCAACTTTCGATGTTAAAAGTATCCGAATAAAAAGTAATGCAATAGTCAGCAACGTCATCACTGTTACAACAAAAACTAACCCTTTCCAACCCAGTGATTCGTAAATTCCCCCAGACGCAAGCGCAAACACCATTGATGCAGCAGCCAAAAGCGTTTCACTTGCTCCTTGAACACGAACTTTATTTATACCATCAGACATGCTGTTGATAAGATGAGTTCCGCCCAAGAACATGAAGTTCCACCCTATTCCAGCAAAGATCAATGGCGCTCCGAGAATAACTATTTTTGTTTCATTGGTCAGCCCAACCAGAAAACCGATAAGATTCAAGAAAGCTCCCAAGAGAATAATATTATTCGCTCCCATTTTTGATATAAGCATACCAGTGATGACACCGGGTGCGAACATAGCGATAAGATGGACACCAACTAACATACCTGTTTCTGAATCATTCATACCGTAGCCTACCGAGGCAATTGAGGCAGGTGACATGACTATCATCATAATTGCATGACCCAGTACCATCGCCGTAATGCCAAACAATAAAGGCCGATTTTTAGCAATAAAAGAGAATCCTGATGATTTACCGGCATTATCTTCTGTTGAACTGGCTGAATATCCAAGACCCGCTTCAAGTGCTGCAAATGCAAGAACCGCGACCCCTCCAATAACGGACACAATCACGTATATTCCGATAAATGGAAGATCAAAACCCAGCCCATCTCCTTTCCCGTAAAGTTCGCTACCAATAACAACACCAATTATCCCTGAAGCCAGCAATAAGGAGCTTGCTGTTGCAGCCCGGTTCTTGGGAACACTTTCTGCTGCGGCATATCGTAGAAAATTAATGCCAATCATCGCGATGCCAATCAAGAAATGCCCTCCAAGCAGAAGCAGAAAGCTGTTTAAATAAATCGAAACCGCTGAAGCCCCTCCACCAAATACCATTGCTATACTGGCCAGAATAAATCCGCTTCTCCGCCCATAACGTGCCATGAAGTTCGAAAATGGAATTGAACAAACACTTCCGGCTGCCATTTGTATAGCAATAGGCAAAGTCGCAAGCCAGGCCAATGGAGCAAGATGCAGGCCAGCCAACCCTCCTACAGTGAAAAGTAGCGGTACCGCACTCTCTAATGCGATATTTCCCAAAATAATTAAGATAAGATTACGCATGAATAATCCTCTGGAGATACTAACAAATACAACACATATATTACTAATGACCTGAACTGCTTTTACCGTAACGGAAGATTTTCTTATAAATCCTCATTATTTGATTATCTTCCGTATTGATATATCAGGTCATAGAGTAACAATCTTATCCTGATGTTTATTAAGAGTTCGATTCCTGCAATAAAGTCGTCATATTCTCCAACGTATCAGCATCTACATAAAAGTCACTTACCCCCCGATGATTAATAATTCTCATTCTCTTACCATGTTGGTGGATTTCTTGTTCAATACTCATTCGCCAAATATTTTTCCGGTGTTCAATAACGGCAATACCGTGATAAGGAAGATAAGGTGAATGACTCTTATAATCAGGATATATCCTGACACCAATTAATGGTAACGTCTTGTGATGAATAGTGGCTCGGATCGCATTAGGAAACAAAAGCTTTTCCCATCGAATACTCGCCATTGCTTCTTTCATCGCTCTGTAATGAATGAAAGCAGTATGAACTCTATTCATAACTTCATTCTTTGTTTCCAAATCAGGAAAAATGGAATCACAAAACATAGCCTTCTTTTGATTATATGTCAGAGATAAATCTGATATGTTAACAGTACTCCCAACACTTGCGTGGAAACGGATTGCCTCCTCATGACTAATTCCAAAAGATGGATTTGATGTGAATGTTTTCAAATGGTTTGATAAAGCACTGTCATAATCATCCTGAAGTAATGCGACTATATTAGATATATCAAAAATGTTAACAATCTCATTTACTTTTCTTATTTTAGTGAATTCTTTTAGATCCCTGATATATTTTTCTGCTGCATCCATTGGGTCACCAAAAATCCCCGCATAAAATGTAGCATCCGAAAGAATGGTAAAACGAATTTTTATTCCTGTATTTTCTTCAAGATATGTTGAAACTTTCGCAAGGTGTAATAAAGACACCTCTTCAGCCATAGTCAAAGAAGTAATATCATGTCTTTTTTGCCAATTACTAATAACACAAAAGACAGGAAGGATGATATCAATTTCTCCTCTCTCATTTATACTAGATTTGATTTTCGATAATGTCTCCAGACAGGATGAAAAAATAGTTTTCGAATTAAACTGGATAACCGGATGATTGAGATAATCCCGAACCATAACGTGCAAAGGGATATCTTTTTTTCTTTTCTCTTTCCACCACTGCTCAGAGGGTAACTCTTTAGAAATAGAGCATTTATTAAGTAATTCCTCACGTAAATCTGCTGCAATTAAATTGCCATTAGACATCATATCAGGTTCAGACTCCGGCCATCCAAATTGACCAAACATAAGTGAATCTTCAATGATTGAACCATTTGTGCTAACAGATACATTTTTCAATTTATCCTCCTAAATAATTATAGGTACATCCCGTAAAATGTATGGATTCTTGAATAACTCTGTATTTAGCTTCTAGATCTCTTTTATCATCTGTAAAGGCGTGTTATCCCCAATATAGATTGGAGTATTGCTGACTATATAGTCAGACACATCTGCTAGTCAGACACATCTGCACAATGCTTTCTCAGACTCTTCTCTTCTCCCGGATAGGAATGATGACTCCTAAGCTAAGAAGCAGAATAAAGAAGCAAAAGAAGAATAACGAATAATAACTAAAAAGAGCTATATCATTATCTGAAAGGTGACGATTATCATTTGTGTGTTTTCTTTATTCATTAATATATTTTCTCATTTTCATGACGATTACAAATTAAAATATATAAAAAAATATTTATTTAAAATAAAATAGGATTGAAAAATAATAGTACTTTTAAGGGAACTTAATTCTGTTTTTATAATATAATAGATTCCTCCGAACGGTAGCTTTGCAAGTGATTTACTTCAGGAATTTTTACGCCAGAATTGTTAACTAACTTCCCTTTTTGTTATATTCTGACATTATCAGTGGATTAAATTATTTGCTATTTCATTCACTATCTGTAAAAAAATCAAGGTAATTAATAAAAACTTTATATACCCAATGGATTTCAAGATGCAGCGCGACGGCAAGGGAATGAACCCCCAGGAGCATAGCTAACTATGTGACTGGGGTGAGTGAGCGCAGCCAACAAAGCTGCAACTTGAAAGACGACAGGTATAGTTACATAAAATAAAAACCCCGTATAAACGGGGTGTTAGATTCAATTATTTACCGAATTTCCGAAATCAAATCTAAAATGGAATATCATCATCGAAATCCATAGGTGGCTCATTACTCTGTGGTGCAGAAGACTGAGACTGAGCCGGACGAGATGGCGCACCGCTACCGCTGAATTGCTGAGATGCCTGTGGCTGTTGTGGTTGCCCCCAACCGCTTTGTGCCGGAGCAGTTTCTTGCCCTGCACCACCACGGCTGCCCAGCATTTGCATGGTACCACCAACATTTACGACAATTTCAGTGGTATAACGATCCTGACCACTCTGATCCTGCCACTTACGGGTCTGCAAAGAACCTTCGATATAGACCTGAGAACCTTTGCGCAGATATTCACCTGCAACTTCTGCCAGTTTACCGAAGAGCACTACACGGTGCCATTCAGTTTTTTCCCTCATCTCACCGGTTTGCTTGTCACGCCAGCTCTCAGACGTTGCCAGAGTAATGTTGGCGACTGCACCTCCGTTCGGCATATAGCGAACTTCCGGGTCCTGCCCCAAATTACCCACTAAAATAACTTTGTTTACGCCTCTGCTGGCCATTGGAAATACTCCTGATGAAATGAATTTTGCTAAAAACGGACTTCTCTAATTATAAGCAAAGTAGTTTAGCATGCGAGAGCTAAGTTTAAAGATATACCCGTTATATTATACTTTGCGAAGCGCATCGTACTTTACATTGCAGTGGTTGCAGCATGATTTCCCATCTAATACTGTATATCTATTCAGCAATGTTTGTGCGATAATAACGCGTTTACATATTTTTGCTCTATCAATAATCTGAGAAGTGGTATATGGATAACATCGAAGTTCGGGGCGCCCGCACCCATAATCTCAAGAATATCAATTTGGTAATTCCCCGTGACAAACTAATCGTTATTACTGGGCTGTCCGGCTCCGGTAAATCATCCCTGGCTTTCGATACTCTTTATGCAGAGGGTCAGCGGCGCTATGTGGAATCGCTCTCTGCATATGCCCGCCAGTTTTTATCATTGATGGAAAAACCGGATGTCGATCATATCGAAGGGCTATCCCCAGCGATTTCCATTGAGCAAAAGTCTACTTCCCATAATCCGCGCTCTACGGTCGGGACAATTACTGAAATTCACGATTATCTTCGCCTGCTGTTTGCGCGCGTGGGTGAACCGCGCTGCCCCGAGCACGATATCACTCTGGCAGTGCAAACGATAAGCCAGATGGTGGATAATGTACTGGCATTGCCGGAAAGCCAACGCCTGATGTTGCTGGCCCCTGTCGTCAAGGAGCGCAAGGGTGAGCACACCAAACTGCTGGATAACCTCGCTGCACAAGGCTATATCCGCGCCCGTATTGATGGTGAAGTCTGTGACCTTTCTGATCCACCTAAACTTGAATTGCAGAAAAAACATACCATTGAAGTGGTTATAGATCGTTTCAAGGTACGAGCCGATCTCTCCCAACGGCTGGCAGAATCATTTGAAACCGCACTGGAGCTTTCCGGCGGTACAGCAGTCATTGCTAATATGGATGATGAGCAGGCCGAAGAACTGATCTTCTCCGCCAATTTTGCCTGTTCAATCTGTGGCTATAGTATGAGTGAACTGGAACCACGCCTGTTTTCCTTCAACAATCCTGCCGGTGCCTGCCCGACTTGTGACGGTTTAGGCGTTCAGCAATTTTTCGATCCTGTGCAAGTTGTTCAGAATGGTGATATATCCCTTGCTGGTGGCGCAATACGTGGCTGGGATCGCCGTAATTTTTATTACTTCCAGATGCTGAGATCACTGGCAGAACATTATAAATTCGATATCGAAGTGCCATTTAATCAGTTAAGTTCTGTGATTAGGAAAGTAGTTTTATATGGCTCAGGAAAAGAATCCGTCGAATTTAAATATACCAATGATCGCGGCGATGTGACCGTTCGTAACCACCCGTTCGAAGGTGTCTTGCACAATATAGAGCGCCGCTATAAAGAAACGGAATCTACTGCGGTACGGGAAGATCTGGCAAAATATATCAGCAATCGTTCCTGCGTCTCTTGTGACGGAACCCGACTGCGCAAAGAAGCCCGCTATGTCTTTATTGAAAGCACCACGCTGCCCCAGATTTCTGATTTCAGCATCGGTCATGCGATGGAATTTTTCCAAAATATTAGGCTGAGTGGGCAACGCGCCAAAATTGCTGAAAAAGTTTTGAAAGAGATCCGTGATCGCCTGAAATTTCTGGTTAATGTTGGATTGAATTACCTGACTCTCTCCCGTTCAGCAGAAACACTTTCGGGCGGTGAAGCCCAGCGTATTCGTTTAGCCAGCCAAATTGGTGCAGGTCTTGTCGGCGTAATGTATGTGCTGGATGAACCTTCCATCGGCCTGCATCAGCGGGATAATGAACGTTTGTTGGAAACGTTGCTGCATCTGCGTAATCTGGGTAATACCGTTATTGTGGTCGAACACGATGAAGATGCCATCCGTGCGGCTGATCATATTATCGATATCGGGCCTGGCGCGGGTGTACATGGCGGTGAGATTGTTGCCGAAGGGGTTCTTTCCAATATTATGGAAAGTGAAAAATCTCTCACCGGAAAATTCCTGAGTGGTGAACGCAAAATTGCCATTCCAGAGCAGCGTGTGCCTGCCAATCCTGACAAGATACTAAAATTGATTGGAGCAAAAGGCAATAATCTGAAAAAGGTAACACTAAAACTGCCAGTCGGCTTGTTTACCTGTATCACCGGCGTTTCTGGTTCCGGTAAATCGACGCTGATCAACGATACACTCTTCCCTATCGCCCAGCGTCAGCTAAACGGGGCAACAAACATTAATCCTGCCTCTTATATCGATGTCGAAGGGCTGGAGTATTTTGATAAGGTCATTGATATAGACCAAAGCCCTATTGGCAGAACCCCTCGTTCAAACCCCGCTACTTATACTGGTATATTTACGCCTGTAAGAGAATTATTTTCAGGTGTTCCTGAATCTCGTACCCGTGGCTATACACCGGGACGTTTCAGTTTCAACGTAAAAGGTGGACGCTGTGAAGCCTGTCAGGGCGATGGTGTGATTAAGGTTGAAATGCACTTTCTGCCTGATGTTTATGTACCTTGCGATCAGTGTAAGAGCAAACGTTATAACCGTGAAACGCTGGAAATCAAATATAAAGGCAAGAATATTAATGAAGTGCTGAATATGACCATTGAAGAGGCACGGGAGTTTTTCGATGCTGTCCCTGCCCTCTCCCGTAAGCTGCAAACCTTGATAGATGTTGGTCTTTCCTATATTCGTCTGGGGCAATCGGCAACAACACTGTCAGGCGGGGAAGCACAACGGGTAAAACTGGCACGGGAACTCTCTAAGCGAGGTACAGGCCAGACACTGTATATCCTTGATGAACCGACGACCGGCCTGCATTTTGCGGATATTCAGCAGTTACTGTCTGTCCTGCATCAACTTCGGGATCAGGGAAACACGATTGTTGTGATCGAGCATAATCTGGATGTGATTAAAACGGCTGACTGGATTGTCGATCTCGGCCCTGAAGGAGGGAGCGGTGGTGGTGAAATACTGGTATCGGGAACACCAGAAGAAGTGACCCAGTGTCAGGAATCACATACGGCTCGTTTTTTGAAACCGATACTTGAGCGTGACTAACCTACTGTAGTCACTAAACGTGTCCTGTCTATATTACCCTCCCCCACACAATGGGGAGGATTTCACCTATACACCTCGTCTTTCAAACTGCCTCTTTGTTGGCTGCGCTCGCTCACCCCGGTCACATAGTTATCTATGCTCCCGGGGATTTGCTCTCTTGCCGTCGCGATGCAATTTGAAATCCATTGTGTATATTTTTTAATCAATTACTGACCAAATGCATTGTTATACGTACAAAAAAGCATTTTTCTACAGCCATTTTTAATAAAATAACCTTTCGTAAATTAGTATCGTATTGTTGATCTAATATTAATACTGATCACATTTTTCACGCACTAATGACATAATATATGTCTCATACTTATAATGGAGATTAAATATGTATATGTTTTTACCGTTTTTAATTGCGTTGGTTATAATTATCTCAGTAATTACACGCAAGAAAAAGCTGACATACTCACTTTGGTTTGCTTTATTAATCATCACGGTATTTTGGTTTCAATATCATGCCACTGATGCACTGAATCTTTCTTTCTGATCGGAGGCTGTAATGCATAATACAATATCAACACAACGTGATATTAATCTCGCGACGAGCTTAAATATTCTCGGTCTATTCGGTATCAGTGTTATTTTGATAGTCGCATTTTATTATCAATTAGCACGTTTTGAACTTCCCTGCCCATTATGTCTATTGCAACGTGCCGGCATTATCATGATCGGGTTCGGCTTTTTGTTTAATATTTACTTTGGTATAAAAAATACCCATTACAGTATTTCAATTATTGGCTGTATTGTAACTGGCTTCGTTGCCATGCGTCATGTTTCTCTTCATATCCTGCCAGGTGATACAGGATATGGTTCAACTTTCTTCGGGTTACACTTTTATACTTGGGCTGCAATCGTATCAATTCTGACCATTATTGCCATTGCGGTAATTATGCCTCTGAAAACAGGCAATACCGACTCTGCAAGATACACTCCACCAATGTTGGGCAAAATTGCCATGGGGTTATTCGCATTTTTGATCGCTGCCAATTTGATTTCTACCATTCTGGAATGTGGCGGTGGGCAGTGTGATGATAACCCAACGTTCTATGAGTTGTTGAAAAAGTAACACTTCATATTATTAATAATAGAGCAGGAAGGCTAACTTATTTCCTCAGCCTTCCACTTTCAACAAAAATCTATGGAATGATATTCTGTCATTATCGATTCAATAATACCGAATCAATGAAATAACAGACTTCATGTGTTTCTTCAGGTGTACATCATTAGAACAGGGGGAATGTTTAATTCTATAGGTGGTAAGCCACTAATTTACCGCAGCAAATGCCTCTGCAATGCGTAGCACGTTATAATGGTTCACGCCAGCCATACAAACACGGCCAGAACCAACCAGATAAACGCCAAACTCTTCACGCAATCGATCAACCTGTTCCTGACTGAATCCGGTATAGCTGAACATACCACGCTGTTTCAGTAGATAGTCAAAATTTTTCTCTGGCAAGGATTTTTTCAGGGTATTGACTAAAACTGCCCGCATTTCCCGAATGCGTAAACGCATTTGTTCAACTTCTTCCAGCCACTGTTTTTTTAATTCAGGATCACATAATACTCTGGCAACGACCTGAGCACCAAAATTAGGTGGGCTAGAATAGATGCGACGCACACTCGCTTTCAATTGTTCCAAGACATGTTCTGCTACTTTTGTATCATCACAAACAACGGATAATCCACCGACGCGCTCACCATATAGTGAAAAGATTTTCGAAAATGAATTACTAATCAGACAAGGTAATTCCGCATTTGCCATTGCGCGAATTGCATAAGTATCATCTTCCATGCCATCTGCAAATCCCTGATAGGCGATATCAAGGAAAGGAAGCAATTCCCGCTCTTGGGCAATCTGAATCACCTGATCCCATTGGTCATTAGTTAGATCTGAGCCTGTTGGGTTATGGCAACAAGGGTGCATCAAAATAATACTTTTTGTCGGCAGCTGTTTGAATGTAGACAGCATTTCATCAAATTTTACCCCTTTGGTCTTGTCATCAAAATAAGGGTAATAATTCACCTTAATTCCTGCCCCAGCAAAAATGGAAGTATGGTTTTCCCAGGTTGGATCACTGCACCATACTTCAGAATCAGGGAAATAACGGTGTAAGAAATCTGCACCCACTTTCAATGCTCCTGATCCCCCCACTGTTTGAATGGTTGCGATGTGTTTCTGATTTAACAATGGATGATCTTTGCCAAATAGCAATTCCTGAATTGCCACGCGATAGGCAAATAATCCTTCCATCGGAAGATAAAGAGAAGCAGACTGAGGCAGAGTGCTCATTTGTTTTTTTGCGTTTGCAACAGCCTGTAATTGAGGAGTGATACCTTGTGCATCGTAGTAAAGGCCGATGCTCAAATTAATTTTTTCTTCTCTGGGATCGTTATTAAATGCTTCCATTAACGACAGGATAGGATCACCTGCGTATGAATCAATATGCTGGAACACGATATTATACTCCCTGCTGCTGAGTTATATGAAAAACACATTAGCAGACAATATAACTTAGTGAATTACGCGTCTAGATATTCCATTGCAACACGTGAAGTCAATTTAGTCATTAACTCGTAAGCACTGACGCCAGAGTGTTCCGCAATTTTTTCTACAGGCAGGGCGCTGCCCCAAAGGATCACCTCGTCCCCGACTTTGTCCTGACACGCAGGCCCTAAATCCACCATAATCATATCCAATCCGGGCAACACCGAAACAGTCAGCGTCTTCCATTGTGTGCGCAGTTTCTAATAAACCATGTCCATAGGCGTTTGCTTTCACAACTGCAATCACGTTACTGCCAGGAGCTTGTACCCTGACTTGTTGCAGGTTATGTCGCAGAGCGCGGCGGTCTATAACAGCAGTTGCCGCTTTCATTTTGTCCCCTTCTTTTATAATGTTCCTGTCCGGTTTAGTCAATACGGCCTATCCTCATAGGCACCGATGATTACAAATCATTTGGAATATGGGAAATAGGCGCTAAGTTTATTCATCACTATAGCTCGGGCATGCGTAGTTATCGAAGCGTGACCATTGACCATTAAAAGTCAACCTTACCGTACCGATAGGGCCATTACGCTGTTTACCAAGGATAATTTCTGCCACACCTTTCAGTTCACTATTGTCGTGATATACCTCGTCACGATAGATAAACATGATCAAGTCGGCATCCTGCTCAATGGAGCCTGATTCACGCAGGTCGGAGTTAACCGGACGCTTATCGGCCCGCTGTTCCAAACTACGGTTAAGCTGGGATAATGCAACAATCGGAACTTGAAGTTCTTTTGCCAGTGCTTTCAAAGAACGGGATATTTCGGCAATTTCCAGTGTCCGGTTATCAGATAGCGAAGGTACCCGCATCAATTGCAGATAGTCGATCATAATCAAGCTAAGTCCGCCATGTTCGCGGAAAACCCGTCTCGCACGGGAACGCACTTCTGTTGGAGTCAGGCCAGATGAATCATCAATATACATATTACGTTTTTCCAGCAATATCCCCATAGTGCTGGAAATACGAGCCCAGTCTTCATCATCAAGCTGACCGGTACGAATACGCGTTTGATCCACTCGGGAAAGGGATGCCAGCATACGCATCATGATCTGATTGCCGGGCATCTCAAGGCTGAAAATCAGAACAGGTTTATCCTGCATCATCGCTGCGTTTTCACACAGGTTCATCGCAAAAGTGGTTTTTCCCATTGAGGGACGTGCTGCGACAATGATTAAGTCTGATTTTTGCAACCCTGAGGTCTTTTTATCCAGATTTTGATACCCTGTAGAAACACCTGTCACACCATCGTGCGGACGCTGGTAGAGCAGTTCAATTCGCTCAACGGTTTCTTCAAGGATCTGCTCAATGCCTTTCGGACCTTCATCTTTATTTGCCCGATTTTCTGCAATCTGGAATACCCGTGATTCTGCCAAATCCAGCAGCTCTTCACTGGTTCTCCCTTGCGGATCATAACCCGCATCCGCAATTTCATTTGCCACGGCTATCATGTCACGAACGACGGCTCGCTCACGGACAATATCAGCATACGCATTGATATTCGCGGCACTTGGTGTGTTTTTTGACAGTTCAGCCAGATAGGAAAACCCGCCGACATTATCGAGTTCACCATTCAGTTCAAGAGATTCCGATAATGTAATTAAGTCAATAGGTTTACCCGTTTCGAGTAAACGCTGCATTTCGGAGAAAATACGCCTGTGTGGTCGGCTGAAAAAATCATTGCTGTTGACCCGTTCGGAAACATTATCCCAACGTTCGTTATCCAGCATCAAACCGCCCAACACGGATTGCTCTGCTTCCAAAGAGTGTGGTGGAAGTTTCAGCCCTTCCACTTGGCGATCTTTTGGTTCAGCCATACTGTTGTTAGTTGGTTTTTTTCCAGCCATGTATACCGCATCAATCCACTAAACAAGAACAAAATAGGGAATCAGTATACGCCATGAAAACAGCCTTGAGTAATTATATATACCCAATGGATTTCAAGTTGCATTGCAACGGCAAGAGAGCAAATCCCCGGGAGCATAGATAACTATGTGGCCGGGGTGAGAGAGCGCAGCCAAATAAAGAGGCAGTTTGAAAGACGAAGTGTATACTCTCTTCTTTATAAAGAAAAACAGATAGCATATTGAGAGTCTTGCTATTGGCAAATTTTTTAGAGTTACTCCATATTCCATAAAATCAGCGTTAAATCTATTTAATGAAATCGCAGTACAATAAACTGTACTGCGATTAATATTAAGCAGTATTTTTGTCTCAAACTTACTGACTCAAGTGAGATATTTCCTGTTTATGTTTGTTTTCACTTAACATAACAAACAGCAATAAAACAACAGACAATGCACTACCGCCGATCATGATCATAAAACCACCATTCCAGCCAAAGTAGTCAACGGTGTAACCAACGATGGCGCTGGCAGCCACTGAACCACCCAGATAGCCAAACAGACCGGTAAAGCCCGCCGCTGTTCCGGCTGCTTTTTTCGGTGCCAGTTCAAGGGCATGCAAGCCAATCAGCATAACAGGGCCGTAAATCAGGAAACCGATAACCAGCATACAAAGCGTATCGATAGTCGGGTTACCTGCTGGGTTCATCCAGAATATAATAGTGGCAATAGTCACCAATATCATAAAGAATACACCGGTTGCCCCACGGTTGCCCTTAAATACTTTGTCAGACATCCAGCCGCACAACAGCGTACCCGGAATACCCGCATACTCATACAGGAAGTAGGCCCAGGAAGATTTATCCAGCGTAAAGTGTTTCACTTCTCTTAAGTAAGTTGGTGACCAGTCAAGGATGCCGTAACGCAACAGGTATACAAATACGTTGGCAATCGCGATCATCCACAGCAACTTGTTGGGTAGAACATACTGCACGAAAATTTCTTTTGCAGTCAGTTCTTTTTCATCTTTTTCAGTGTAATCAGGTGGGTAATCATCTTTGTACTCTTCGATTGGTGGCAGACCACAAGATTGTGGTGTATCACGCATCAAGGCGAAACTCATGATAGCCACGAGGATAGCTGCAAATGCAGGCATATATAGAGCAGCTTTCCAATCATTGAACCAAGCCATACCTAAAAGGAACAATAATGGCGGTAAACCACCACCAACGTTATGGGCACAATTCCATATAGAAACAATTCCGCCACGTTCTTTCTGTGACCACCAGTGAACCATTGTGCGTCCACAAGGAGGCCAACCCATGCCTTGGAACCAACCACAGAAGAACAGTAATACAAACATAATAGCAATGCTGGATGTTGCCCACGGTACAAATCCCATAAACAGCATGACGGCCGCGGCCATTATCAGACCAGCAGGTAAGAAAACACGTGGATTCGAACGATCGGAAATAGAACCCATGATGAATTTTGAGAATCCGTATGCAATTGAAATTCCCGAGAGAGCGAAGCCAAGATCTCCTTTGGAAAAGCCTTGCTCTACTAAATAAGGCATCGCCAGAGTAAAGTTTTTTCTTACCAGGTAGTAGGCAGCATAGCCAAAGAAGATCCCTATAAAAATTTGCCAGCGCAAGCGACGATAGAGTGGATCTATCTCTTGCGCAGGTAATTGGGCTTTATGGGGAGCCGGTTTAAAAATACTTAACATGTCTGTCTCCACGTGACTTCTGTATGAGCGAATCACCACTATTGAGCAATGATGGCATTAAACAAAAAAACTTAACAAGATATTTTCTATATCGAAGGAAATATTAGCCAAGATAACCTAATATGACAGTGAGGTATTGCTAGCATATAGATATAATTTCGTAAAGTGGATGATTTTGAGTGATTTAGAGGGTTTTTAAAATAGAATTTATTCGTTTTATTGTGATCTACGTCACAATAAAACGCTTTTCTTATTTGTTTTTGTACGTTTCAAGTTCGTTTATGTTCTTTATCCTACAAAAACTCATTATTATTAGGGACATTTTTCTCACTAATCATAAACCTATAACAAAATAGTCTATGTAAATACAAATATTATAAGTTTAATTTAATAATGAATGGTGGCATTCTTTTGTCTGTAGGTTAGTAAAATATACTGTTTATCTAATAGTATTATTTAAATAATGTGTTTGTTTATTCCTCGGTATTTATTTTTTATTTACATGTTTTGCGTTTTTTATAACAGGATTACAAATAAAATTATTGAAATTAAAATTCAAAATAATAGATATTACCACAAATAGTTATTCGTACTCATGATCCAGTGTTTATGTAGTATAGGATAGCTGTTTTAAGGATATAATTATAATTATATCAGTAAGTTGAATGAGTTTGGCGGCAGATTGTATAGGCGTAATACACTCTGTTTCCGATAAACAAGTAGCTTTATATAAGTTGATTATTTGATTAACTAAGTATCACAAAATAATACTAATTAATATGTTTATTGAATTCATACTAAACTTTTGCAGTTTATTTTATTTGATTCAGTTACAGTCAACATAAGGCATTTAAAAATGCCGAATGTAGACCAAGGCTGAAAGATAACGACTACCAGCATTGATGTCTCCATTCATCATGAAAAATGATGAGAACAATGGAGCCCAAAATGAGAGCATTATTATGAATACTTACACACACAAGGCAATATTACACACAGCATTTACTGGGCAAAAATTCTCTCCTGCTATTGATATTGAAACTAAAACTAATAGTGATATCAGTCAAATGACAGAAGACCTAGAACCGTGGTTTAAAAATGTCCCCTCTCGCTTAGCTGAGCTGGCAAATGTGATACCGAATGATATCGCCGTTTCTGATCCACATGAAACGCTGACATTTGGTGAATTGCATCAACGAATTGAAAATGCGGCATATGTCTTGCGCCACCAAGGTGTAAAAATGGGCAGCAATGTTGCTATTGCTGCCCGGCGGGGAATTGCATGGTTTGTTACCATGCAGGCAATTTGGCGGCTTGGAGCGGTGTATATCCCCCTGAACACCATGATGCCTGAAAAACGTCTGAACGATATTCTCGCCAGCCTGCCGGAAAGTATTCTGGTATCTGATGATACGGTGTCGTCGGGGCTGAAGGCAGCAACCTTAATCCCGATGGATATGGTATTAAATAATGTTAATGAGATGACAGAAGCAGAAATTGTAGGAAATATTGATATCCCTGTGCTGGGGAATCACCCAGCTTATGTGATGTTTACCTCTGGCTCCACTGGGTTGCCAAAGTCAGTGCAAGTACAGCATGAAAATCTGGTTGCCTGCTTATGCGGGTTTGGCAAACTGCTGTCAGTCAGTCAACATGACCATATGTTGGCACTGTCCACATTCTCTTTTGATATCTCAGTTTTAGAATTGCTGCTGACCGTGGTGCATGGTGGCAGTATCTATATCGCTTCAATTGATACCCAACGTGACGCGACAGCCTTGTCTGAAACGTTGTCAAATCCACAATTTACCTTTGCTCAAGCGACACCTGTGACTTGGTCAATGGCTCTGAATGCAGGTTGGAAACCCCGCTCTGAAATGGTCATGCTTTGCGGTGGAGAGGCGCTGTCACAAGATCTGGCAGATCAACTAATGGCCACAGGTGGTACGTTATGGAACGTTTATGGCCCGACAGAAACAACTATCTGGTCAACGGCATTCCGCATGAAAAAAGGAGATAAAGTTCAATTGGGTGGTCCCATTCCTGGTACGAGTATTACGATTGTAGATCAGTACCTGCGTCCTGTTCCGAAAGGAACCGTGGGGGAAATTCTCATCGGAGGGATGGGTGTGACTGCGGGGTATCGCAATAACCCGACTGAAACTGCGAAAAGATATGTTCCCGATATGACCCAAAAAGGAAAAAGAGCATATCTGACGGGCGATATGGCGCGTATGCTGGAAGATGGTTCCTTTATTTATATGGGTAGACAGGATGATCAGGTAAAAGTGCGTGGATATCGGATAGAATTGGGTGAGATAGAAATTGCATTAAGAAAACAAGACAGTGTACAGGATGCGATTATCCGGGTAGCTGGTAATGGAGATCTTGCCAAGATTCAAGCGTTTATCCTGTTCAATCCGAATATGGTTGTGCCAGAAGAGTGGGTACGCGAAACACAATTAGCGCTCAGGGAAATGCTGCATGAAGCCTGGATACCGACTGAATATTACCGTATTCCTTATATTCCGCTGACAAGCAGTGGCAAAAGAGATAAAAAGCGGTTGGAAGAAGTTGCGGAACGAATGAACGCCAGTTATGACGTGGTA
Source organism: Xenorhabdus koppenhoeferi (assembly GCF_900116635.1). GTDB lineage: Bacteria > Pseudomonadota > Gammaproteobacteria > Enterobacterales > Enterobacteriaceae > Xenorhabdus > Xenorhabdus koppenhoeferi. Next base: position 36,374 of record NZ_FPBJ01000005.1, read on the forward strand.
CAGCCACAGACAGAAACTGAAAAACGCGTTTATGCCATTTGGCGTGATTTACTGTCAACAGATGTATTTGGGATCACTGATGATTTCTTCCAGATAGGGGGGCACTCCATCCTGGTCGCCCGCATGGTAGAGAACATTGAAAAGGCATTTTTATTGAGGATACCGATTTCTGGTATCTATGTGGAGCCGACAGTTGCCAGAATCTCAGCCATTTTGGATGAAATGATAGTCGCACGTCAGATGCATCCCGCTCGGATTGTGGGAACTTATCATAGTGAAGCGTTGATTCGCCAACATGCCGAGACCCTCAGGAATGATGTCTATCTGAAAGAGGGTGTTCGCCCTGATGGATTGCCTCATGCCAACTGGTATCAGCCAGATGCAGTTTTGCTGACTGGTGCTACCGGATATCTCGGGCTACATCTGCTGGAGCAACTGTTGAAACAGACCTCAGCCAAAGTTATCTGTCTGTGCCGTGCATCCGATGAAGAACATGCCCTCAATAGAATCAAGGCCGGATTCACCAATTACCAGATTGATGTTGGTAATGGGCTGGACCGTGTGGAATTCGTGATTGGTGATTTGGGGCAGCCACGTTTTGGCCTGTTACCGGAAACATGGGAGCAACTTGCAGAAACTGTCGATGTTATTTATCACAACGGAGCACTGGTTAATTTTATCTACCCTTATAGTGCACTGAAAAGTATCAATGTTGATGGAACCAGAACAGCGCTGGAGCTGGCTTGTACCACACGCCTGAAACATTTCCATTATGTTTCTTCCGTTAATGCACTGTTTGCTACCGAATCACCTCGTCCTTATATGGAAGATGATCGTGCCATGAGTGAATCGGTACGTGATCCTTCCGGTTATTCTGGCAGTAAGTGGGTATCAGAAGGGATCATAAATATTGCCCGCAATAGAAATGTTCCCGTAAGTATTTATCGTCCGGGCCTGATTCTGGGACACACCCGTACAGGGGCTGCACAGGGTAATGATTATCTGGTTGCGTCTTTGAAAGGTTATTTGTCAATGGGCTTCTATCCAAATCATGCTTTACTGCTTGATATCGTACCCGTTGATTATGTGGCTGCATCGCTGGTTCATATCTCCAGAAAACCGGAATCAAATGGGAAATTTTTCAATTTGTTCAATCCAGAACAAGTTTCCATCCGGCAATTTTTCGACTGGGTACAGGATTTTGGCTATATCCTCAACCCTGTGCCATTTGATGAGGGGAAAGAGAAGATCCTTGCATTAAATGATACTCACCCTCTGTACCCATTAATTCCGCTGATCAGGGATATGACAGAAAGGCCTTATCGGGCATTGGATCCTGCTTATATCGACGAAATACATCCCGAATTGGAGCTGAAAAATACGTTGTCAGGGCTAACTGGAAGTGACATTCGTTGTCCAACAATTACGGCTGGATATGTCCATCAGGTATTGCGTTATTTGATTGGTACTGGGTTCTTGCCCGCTCTTCTGACAAAGAATTTCAAACAGGAGGCTGTAGCATGAAACAGTTAACCGGAAGTAATACCATGAATTGGATGGTGGTCATCAATGTCAAGAAACAGTATTCGGTCTGGCCGACGGAGTATGAAATTCCGATGGGGTGGATAGCAACGGGAAGAATGGGATCTAAAGAAGAGTGTTTGGATCATGTTGCCAACATTTGGTCTGAGCCGACAAAATAGACCAAAGGTAGATATTCACAGGTTGTATACCCAATGGATTTCAAGTTGCATCGCGACGGCAAGAGAGCAAATCCCCGGGAGCATAGCTAACTATGTGACCGGGGTGAGTGAGCGCAGCCAAAAAAGAGGCAGTTTGAAAGACGAAGTGTATAATAGATAATTATTAATCATCATTTAACCATAATCATGGGTATGTTCCTGCGGGGCATGCCCATTTTTATGGTGCGCTGATGTGACACACTAATTTTGGTCACCATGACAGAAGTGGTTTCTATCGAACTCCGTTAAAACCCTTTTGGACATCGTAAGCTCACTGGTAAACTAGCGGTTTATTTTATTTTATTTTATTTTCTGGGTTGGGTGGTATATCTTGCCGCCCAGAAGCAATTTGCTATCCAATGGAAACTTACTATGCGTACTAGCCAATATCTGCTCTCTACTTTAAAAGAGACGCCTGCTGATGCAGAAGTAGTCAGTCATAAACTGATGCTTCGTGCCGGAATGATCCGTAAACTTGCTTCTGGTCTATACAACTGGATGCCGACAGGTGTTCGTGTGTTGAGAAAAGTTGAAAACATTGTTCGTGAAGAGATGAATAATGCGGGAGCGGTTGAGGTTTCCATGCCGATAGTTCAGCCAGCAGATTTGTGGCAGGAAAGCGGTCGTTGGGAACAATATGGTGCTGAATTGCTTCGTTTTGTTGATCGTGGTGAGCGTCCTTTTGTTTTGGGACCAACTCATGAAGAAGTTATCACTGATTTGGTTCGCAATGAAATCACTTCATACAAACAGCTTCCATTGAATTTGTTCCAGATCCAGACCAAATTCCGTGACGAAGTTCGTCCACGCTTTGGCGTTATGCGTTCACGTGAATTTATCATGAAAGATGCTTACTCTTTCCATACCAGCCAAGAGTCTCTGCAAGAGACTTACGACAAAATGTACGATGCCTACAGCAAAATCTTTACCCGTATCGGGCTGGATTTCCGCGCGGTTCTGGCAGATACCGGTTCAATCGGTGGAAGTGCTTCCCACGAATTCCAAGTTCTGGCAGCCAGCGGTGAAGATGATATCGTGTTCTCTACCGAATCTAACTACGCAGCTAATATCGAATTGGCAGAAGCTATCATGCCATCTCATGAACGCGCAGCTCCATCTGAGGAAATGCGTCTGGTCGATACACCAAATGCAAAAACCATTACTGAGCTGGTTGAACAATTCAGCCTGCCTATTGAAAAAACCGTCAAGACCTTGATTGTTCACGCCACAGAAGAAAGCGGACACAAATTGGTTGCTCTGCTGGTACGTGGTGACCATGAACTGAACGAAATAAAAGCAGAAAAATTGCCTTTGGTAGCCAGCCCGTTGAATTTTGCTACTGAAGAAGAAATCCGTACCATTGTGAATGCAGGACCGGGTTCTTTAGGCCCAGTCAATCTGCCAATGCCTGTTATTATTGATCGTAGTGTATCCGTCATGAGTGATTTCGGTGCCGGTGCCAATATCGATGACAAACATTACTTCGGCATTAACTGGGAGCGTGACTTAGCTCTGCCAGAAATTGCAGATATCCGTAATGTCATTGAAGGTGATACCAGCCCAGACGGTAAGGGAACACTGTTAATCAAACGTGGTATTGAAGTGGGGCATATCTTCCAGCTAGGTACTAAATACTCCGAAGCGCTGAAAGCAACCGTACAAAACGAGGATGGCCATAATCAAGTTGTCACTATGGGGTGTTATGGTATCGGTGTAACCCGTATCGTTGCTGCTGCCATTGAACAGAACCACGACGATCGTGGCATTATCTGGCCAAGTGCTATTGCTCCGTTCCAAGTAGCAATTCTGCCAATGAACATGCACAAATCTTACCGGGTGAAAGAAGTTACTGAGAAACTGTATGTTGACTTACGTACCAACGGTATTGATGTGATTTTTGATGATCGTAAAGAACGCCCGGGAGTCATGTTTGCTGATATGGAGCTGATCGGCGTACCACATACTCTGGTCATCGGTGATCGCAATCTGGACAACGATGAAATTGAATATAAATCCCGCCATACTGGTGATAAGCAGATGCTGAAACTGGAAAACATTGTTGAATTTCTGAAAGAGCAAATTCAGCAAGCTTAATCTTGCTTGAGAATATCAACTCAAATTGACAAAAACCTGCGTACTCGTGGCGCAGGTTTTTTATATGTACGATTATAGCCTATTGTTGACTACTTCTTAGTACAGGAAGCTTTCTTATCAAAGCGAATTTTACCTGTTTGGATCACGGCATTATCAAATAATCCGTCTTCCATTGAAGGACGAAGCGTATAGTAGCCTTCTATTTCCACATAAGCCGGAGTCCCTGCTTCTATTCCTGTCTTGCTGTAGCCACGCTCCAAGTCGATATTTTCAGAAGCATCATAGAGTTTGCCAGTACGACATTCGGTAAAAATTGCAGAATCAGCAAAATAGCTATATTCTCCAACGAGTTTTTTTGGAATAACCTTTTCTAATTCATAATTAAATTGTGATTGGATTGGCTGGCCATTGATATCCAGCATGACCAGATTGTCGTCCTTCATCTGATAATAAGATTTTTTACCATCTTGATTAGTCAAAACGACCTTTTTCCCCTGTATTACCCAATTTCCGGTATCAAAGAAAGTATTTTCCTCACTTTTGGCTTCCAGATAAGTCTGCCCTAATATATATGCCCCATCTTTACCAAGTTGTAAGGTGGTCTCAATACCTGAGCAATCTGCGCAAGGTACAATGCCGTTAAACACTTTCTCAGTTGGCAAAATCGTACCAAGAGAGACAGTGTTGTTTTGTGCGCCAGAACCATCCTGTAACAAAGGATAGTTCTGGCAACCAACCGCAGTGAGTACTCCTGCAGTTAGCAATGCAAACAATACTTTTTTATTCATCATCATTTTGATCCAGTAAATTCAACAAATAACCCATTTCTATAACGTCCACTATCTATAAAACATGAGCGTTAAGTAACAAGATTGACGTTACTTTACCGTATCCCAAAATACACGGGGAGAAAAATCAAATATTATGGCTTCATTTCACACTGAAAATCACAGGATTAACCTGCATCCCAATATTGAGGGAATTTTCACAAATTTATTCAGTAATCACGGAAAGTTTACTGTGCTATAGTCGTAGATAGCATTTTTTTGTGTTTGAATTTTGGTCAATCACGGGCGGCACAATCACCGCCACTAACATAGTGGTGAGCAAATATGTCTATAGATAACGAAGAATATCAACCAATTAACTGTGACGATTACGATAACCTTGAGCTAGCTTGCCAACGTCAACTGTATTTACATGTTCAATTGCGAGGTGATGAAGTATTTGAAGGGAAAGCGTATAGATTGATTTTACGAAAAAAGGTTGAATATCTTCTCGCTGAGTCAAATGAAGGAACCCGTGAATTAAGGTTGGATCACATTATCAGTTTCAGCAATCCAGAAATTGGAACGATTGTTATTGAGCACTCTTCATTATGATAACAAATAACGGCTAGAACGCTTCGATTCAGGAAAAACCCTTGCAGAACAAGGGGTTTTCCTTAAAAACAGTTTACTTTGACTATAAATTAAACAATTCCGTAATCCAGATTTATATTAATGAGCGGTTAACCCCATCATTCACCATGAGGCGAGATTTTCTTCCATTGCACTGAAAGTCCCGCATCATCAACCAAACTTTGACCTTCTTTCGTGACAAAAACGCCCAATGCCGCAATCAGTTTCTCATCATAATAGAGCAGTGGTGTTCTCTCTCTGAGCCAAGGCGCAACGCCCAATTCCTGCCACAATTTTTTACTGTGACGGGAATGCTGTCGCCCCACAATGCTAATATTACCTTGAACACCAAAACGAATAGTCACTTTCTCATTTTTATCTGGCATCCTGACTATAATGCCGTTTTCTTCAGAAAATATTAACACTCCCAAACCATCTGGCAATACCAGTTTCTGCTCTATATCCCATTCAAGAACAGTATCCGCCAAAAGCTGATGCTGAGGAACCAGCCAAAGTTGCTGCCGATAGCGACGAATATCATATTGCCCTAATCTAAAGCGAGGCTCTGCATCTTGCCGAGCGAGCGCCACTTCCGACCAGATTCGTTGGAGCTGGGCTCGCTCAGGCATTTTTACACCGCGTTGATTGAACCAGCGACGTAACAACGCATTTCTTTTAGCTTCTGAATAACTTTCTAAAGGAGGAATAGATATCGTACCTTCCAATGTGGTCAATGAACTTAATGACTCGCTCAGTAATTCATCCAGTAATTGCTCTTGTTCCCCGCACAAGCTGGCACTGCGGGAAACTGCTTGTGGGAAATAAGACCAACGCTGATTAAGCAACGGCATAATATGCAAGCGCAAAAAATTGCGATCATAGCGATCATCTTGGTTGCTATCATCTTCAACCCATTTCAATCCCTGTTCCTGTGCGTACTCTTCTAACTCCGCACGATTGGCATTCAGCAATGGCCGGATTAATGTCGTTCTGGCAAATGGCATACAAGAAGGCATAGAAGATAATCCCGCAGGACCACTCCCACGTTTCAATGCCAATAAAAAAGTTTCAGCCTGATCATCAAGATGTTGTGCTGTTATTAAAATTTCATCCTGCTGTAATGCTTGCTGGAAAGATTGATATCGAGCCTCTCGAGCCGCAGCTTCAATACCATTCTGGCGAATATCCAGATTCACTTTTTCAGTACAAAAATCAACTTTCCAATCAGCACACACCTGACGACAATGATCAACCCAAAAATCCGCCTTGACGTTTAAACCATGATGAATATGCATTGCCCTCAACACTATCAGATTACGATCTGTTTGCAGGTATTCGTCACGTAAGCGAACCAGCAAATGCAGCAATACGGTGGAATCCAACCCGCCACTAAAACCAACCAAAATCTTTTTATGCCGTCCGATTTGTTCTGTCAGTGCCGTCAGAAGTGGCTCATAAGTATTTGCCATTATGGAATTGAACCTTTCTTCATGTTTACCAAATCAATCCTCAACCAAATCATCTTGCAGCTCATTCAGCTCAGAACCGTTCTTCTTAACTCTGAGACAAAGCATTCCAGAGATGATAACCAGACCCAAACCAATAATATAAGCAGGAACAAACGCATCACCAAAAAACAGAATAATCCACATCATGGATAAGATAGGTGATAAAAATAGTATTGATGCGATCTTATGGGAATCCGGGCTACTCATTGCTTTGAACCAAATGATATAAGAGACTCCATTGAGTATGATGCCGTTAAGCAACGTTGGTATCAGTGAATCACCAACAGATAAGTTGATGCTGCTGAACGCTAATACAAACACGGCAGAAACTAATGTGGAAAAAGCAAACATCCAGAACGTACTGAGATAGGGATCAATAGCAAATTGTCTCGATAATACAGACATCAGAGCAAAACAGAAGGCCCCACTAAATACCAGCAGCAATGCTTGGGGGTGCTCTACTGCAATCTCCGTAATATTACCTTTTGTAAAGGTAATCACGACAGCCATGAATCCTATTGCAATACCAATCATTTGTCTGATTGACAATCTTTCTTTGAATATAAAGAACGATAATCCAATAATCATTAACGGCCAACTATATTGAATCACCAAAACAGCAACACCATTCTCAATGGAATAGCCATAGTACAGCAATAAATAGAAGAAGCAGTCTAAAGCACCTAAAATTGACACCTTAATCATAACCGGGAAAGGGATATATAATAATTGTTTCCAGCTTCTGCCCATGATAAGAGCGACTACAAATACCGCTAAAACTGACAGGACATTTGACCAGAATAAATACTGGAAGTGATCCATCTCTTTCTGCCCAAAGCGCGCTATAGAAGGAATAAAACTCCAGATAAACACACAAGAAAATGCATAAATAATATATTTATATTTGGCCATAGAAAACTCAATTTATTATTTTAAAGTCTAGCCGATGAGGCACCCTATATCATCCTACTGTCATCATTCCACTGTCATCCCCCATAAATAATAAAACAGGCGGAAATACTGAGGAATTATGTCTCCTCAGTGCTTTCCACCTGTTATTAACATCATTGAAGATGGCATTGCATTTATACCCGTCGCCTTTCAACTTGCGGCTTTGTTAGCTGCATCTCGCAATCCATTAATCCATTGGGTATATAAAAAATGGTTATCAATAAAACAGCCTTTAGAATTTACTTTCAAGAATTAGCAGTAACCGTATTGCATTAAGCGCTCATAACGACGATTCACTAATTCTTCATCATTCAGTTCACTCAACTCTGCAAGGTCAGCCAACAATTGAGTTTTCAATGATTCTGCTACTTTCTCATAGTTACGGTGTGCCCCACCTAAAGGTTCTGGGATAACCATATCAATCAGCTTCAATTCTAGCAGTCGGGGAGCTGTATTTCCCATCGCTTCAGCAGCCAATGGTGCTTTATCAGCACTCTTCCATAAGATAGAAGCGCAGCCCTCTGGGGAAATAGTAGAAAACGTGCTGTATTGCAGCATATTTATTTTATCACCAACACTGAGTGCCAACGCACCACCGGAACCACCTTCACCGATAACAGTACAAATAATCGGTACAGAAAGACGGGACATTTCACGCAGGTTACGCGCAATCGCCTCTGACTGGCCACGCTCCTCAGCACCCACGCCCGGGTACGCACCGGGAGTATCGATGAAAGTAATGATTGGCAATTTGAAACGCTCTGCCATTTCCATTAATCTCAAAGCCTTGCGATAACCTTCAGGCGATGGCATACCAAAGTTACGACGGATCTTCTCTTTTGTTTCACGCCCTTTCTGGTGACCAATAATCATGACTGGACGACCATCAATGCGAGCTAACCCACCCACTATCGCCTTGTCATCAGCATAGGCACGATCACCAGCCAATTCTTCAAAGTCAGTAAAAATGAGCTTAATATAATCCAGCGTATAGGGACGAAGAGGATGACGAGATAGCTGGGATATTTGCCATGCCCCTAAATCAGAGAAAATCTTGCGAGTCAGCTCCTGGCTTTTTTCCCGCAAATTCTGGACTGCTTCATCCAGATTGATATCTAGCTTTTCATCTTGACGGCTAACTGCGGTGAGCGAATCAATTTTCGCTTCCAGCTCGGCAATCGGCTGTTCAAAATCCAGAAAATTCAGACTCATAACGTTCCTATTTTAGTCAAATTCTAATTCTACCTGCTCGTTACCCAGCAGAGTTCGCAGATCTGTCAAAAGGGTATCCGTTGGTGTTACCCGCCATGTTGCACCGAATCGTAAACGGGCACGGGCATCTACCCGCTGATAATAAAGATGAACCGGTATCGTCCCCGAACGATGTGGCTCCAATGCACCACGAAGACGGTTCAATAATTGTTCATCAATTTGCCTGTCTGACAACGAGATAGCAAGCCCACGTGCGAATTTTTCACGAGCCTCGCTGATATCCATTAATTCACGGACTGTCATTTTAAGCCCACCATTGAAGTCATCAAAACTGACTTGTCCGGTAGCAATCAAAATTTTGTCCTGTTCCAGTAAATGCTGATACCTTTCCAATGCATCAGAAAACAGCATGATTTCCAGCCGTCCTGAACGATCATCAAGCGTACTGATACCAATCCGGTTGCCGCGCTTGGTCGTCAGTATCTTAGAAGCCAGTACCAAACCTACCACAGTTGTTGTCTGACCACGAGGTGTCGGGTTCACATCTTTTAGACGCATCCCATTTGTATATCGTTCAATCTCTTTTAAATAGCCGGTAATCGGGTGACCGGTTAAATACAGCCCCAGTGTTTCCCGTTCACCATCCAGAACAACCTTATCAGGCCATTTCGGTGTACTGGCATACGAAAGTTCAACCTGTTCTGGTTTTTCAGCTAACACACCAAACATATCTGTTTGACCAATGGCTTCAGCCTTGGCATGTTGGTCTGCTGCTTTTAATGCATCTTCCAGAGAAGACATCAGCGCTGCACGATGTGGCCCCAGTCTGTCGAAAGCACCAGACATAATCAGCTTTTCCATCACACGGCGGTTTATCTTTTTGATATCAACCCGTGCGCACAAGTCGAAGAGTTCCTTGAAATGCCCTCCTTTCTTGCGCGCTTCAATCATGGCTTCAATTGGCCCTTCGCCCACGCCCTTGATAGCACCAATGCCGTAAACTATTTCACCTTCGTCATTGACGTGAAAATGATATAAGCCACTGTTGATATCTGGCGGTAATACTTTAAGCCTCATACGCCAGCATTCATCCACCAGACCAACCACTTTTTCAGTGTTATCCATATCCGCCGTCATTACGGCTGCCATGAATTCTGCTGGATAGTGGGCTTTCAGCCATAAAGTCTGATACGAAACCAGCGCGTATGCTGCGGAGTGCGATTTATTGAAGCCATAACCCGCGAATTTCTCCACCAAATCGAAGATTTTCATCGAAAGTTCGCCATCAATCCCTTGTTTTATCGAACCCTCTTCAAATACTGAGCGCTGTTTGGCCATCTCTTCGGGCTTTTTCTTACCCATTGCACGACGAAGCATATCTGCGCCGCCGAGAGTATAGCCGGCCAAAACCTGCGCAATCTGCATCACCTGCTCCTGATACAAAATGATGCCGTACGTCGGTTCCAATACAGGTTTTAGGGACTCATGCTGCCACTCAACATCAGGGTAAGAAATCTCTTCCCATCCATGTTTACGGTCAATAAAGTTATCCACCATGCCTGATTGCAACGGCCCGGGGCGGAACAATGCCACCAAAGCGATCATATCTTCAAAGCAGTCAGGACGCAGACGCTTGATCAGATCTTTCATTCCACGCGATTCGAGCTGAAATACGGCGGTGGTTTCAGAGCGTTGCAGCATATCGAAACTTCTCTGATCATCCAGAGGAATAGCCGCGATATCGATAGGCTCCAGATCTTTCGTGGTACGACGCACATTAACCATCTCAAGTGCCCAGTTTATGATGGTTAAAGTTCTCAGGCCAAGGAAGTCAAATTTAACCAGACCCGCGTATTCCACGTCGTTCTTATCGAACTGGGTAACTGGGTTTTGCCCTTCGGGATCGCAATAGATGGGCGCAAAGTCGGTGATTTTAGTGGGTGCAATAACAACACCACCAGCATGTTTACCGGCATTACGGGTAACCCCTTCCAGCTTGCGCGCCATGTCAATCAGCGCTTTGACCTCTTCATCCGCCTCGTAAATTTCAGGCAGTTGGGGTTCGGCTGCGAAAGCTTTTTCCAGCGTCATACCGGGATCAGGCGGCACCAGCTTTGATATCCGGTCAACAAACCCGTACGGATGGCCCAATACACGTCCAACGTCACGGATAACCGCCTTCGCAGCCATTGTACCGAAAGTAATGATCTGCGATACCGCATCTCGCCCGTACATATCTGCTACATGATCAATCACCTGATCACGTTTCTCCATGCAGAAATCGACGTCAAAGTCAGGCATGGATACACGTTCAGGGTTAAGGAAACGTTCAAACAGCAGGTCGAATTCCAGAGGATCGAGATCAGTGATTTTTAAAGCGTAAGCAACTAAGGAGCCTGCACCTGAGCCACGCCCCGGCCCTACGGGAACACCGTTATCTTTTGACCACTGAATAAACTCCATCACGATCAGGAAGTAACCGGGGAATCCCATCTGATTGATAACTTTCAACTCAACATCCAGACGCTCATCATATTTCGATCGCTTTTGCGCCCGAATTTCCGAATCGGGATAAAGAAATTTCAGACGTTCTTCCAAACCTTGTTGGGATTTTTCAACCAGGAAATCTTCCGTGCTCATATCTCCCGTTGGAAACTGCGGAAGAAAATATTCACCGAGACGGATTGTGACATTACAGCGTTTAGCAATTTCTACGCTATTTTGCAGCGCTTCAGGAATATCGGAGAAAAGCTCACACATCTCCTGTTCACTGCGCAGATATTGCTGAGAACTGTAGTTTTTAGGGCGTTTCGGATCAACCAGTGTATAACCATCATGGATGGCAACTCTAATCTCATGCGCGTCAAAGTCTTCGCTTTCCAGAAAACAGACATCATTCGTTGCCACAACGGGCAGATTTTTTTCTGCCGCTAGATCTACCGCAGCATGAAGATAATTTTCTTCATCCTGACGACCCGTACGAATGAGTTCAAGGTAATAGCTATCCGGGAAATGTTCTTGGTAAAAATTGAGGCACTGCTCCACCATCGCACGATTACCACGCAGCAGGAATTTCCCTACATCCCCCATGCGCCCACCGGATAACAGGATTAAGCCACCTTTGTATTTCTCCAGCCATTCCCGTTTGATGGTCGGCCCGACTGCACCATAGCCTTTTTGGTAGGCCTCTGAGATCAACAAGGCCAGATTTTGATAACCTTCATTATTACGTGCAAGAACCGTCAGATGGGCATACTCATCCCCCAACAAATCGCTTTCCACATAAAAATCAGCCCCAACAATCGGCTTGATGCCAGCGCCGTGGGCACTGCTATAAAATTTCACCAACCCGCACAGGTTGGTAAAATCGGTAATCGCAAAAGCTGGCATACCCAATCTGGCCACTTTTTTCACCAGTGGGCCAGTTTTAGCTAAGCCATCAATCATTGAATAATCGCTGTGAATACGTAAGTGCACAAAACGTGGTTCTGTCATAGTCTGCCCAGATTTTTATCCAAGACCTAACGCTCGTTTAACCGGCGCAAAACTTTTACGGTAATGTTCCGTGGCACCAAACAAAGCGAGCTTTTCGAGATGTAAGGCCGTCGGATAACCTTTATGTTTCGCAAAACCGTAATCAGGGAACTGTTTATCCAGTTCTGTCATTTCTCTGTCACGCGTGACTTTGGCAAGGATAGAAGCTGCACTTATTTCGGCAACCAGACTATCACCTTTAACCACCGCTTGCGCAGGCATCGCTAATGCAGGGCAGCGATTGCCATCAATCAATACATAATCAGGCGTGATGACTAAACCAGCCACTGCCCGTTGCATGGCAAGCATCGTAGCGTGAAGAATATTGAGATGATCGATTTCTTCCGATTCTGCCCGACCAAGACTCCAGCACAGTGCTTTTTCTTTAATTTCCAAGTACAACGCTTCACGGCGTTTCTCCGTCAATTTTTTCGAATCCATCAAGCCTGTAATTGGTTTAGCAGGATCGAGAATTACCGCCGCCGTGACGACGGCCCCTACTAATGGACCACGCCCGACTTCATCAACACCGGCAATCAAATTCGCCTGAGGATAAACAAAATTCATTATCTTCTCGCTAATTTCAGAACGGCTTGAGCAGCCTGTTCATCGGCATCACAGCGAATGCTTTCATGCAAATGCATAAACGTTTTTTTCAACGCCTCCACACCATCGCCACCTTGCAGAAGAGGTAACAACGCCTCCGACAATGCCTGAGGTTCACATTCATTCTGTAATAACTCTTTGACTAATTCTTTCCCTGCCAGCAAGTTAGGCAGAGAAACATACGGCGTTTTCACTAAACGTTTTGCCAGCCAGAATGTAAACGGTTTCATTCTATAGCCCACCACCATTGGGCTTTTAGCTAACATACACTCCAATGCTGCTGTACCGGATGCCAATAAAGTCGCATCACTGGCAATCATAGCCTCACGGGCTTTACCATCCAGTAAGTGAATGGGTAAATTCGGCGCAATTTCATCTTTGATTTTCTGAAACTGTTCATGTCGTTTAGCATTTACCAGAGGAACCAATACGTGCAGGTCTGGTAATTCATCTCGCAATAATTGTGCTGTTTTTAAGAAATCAGCACTTAGCATCTCTACTTCAGTATGACGACTACCGGGCAGTATCGCCAGACAATGGCCATCCAACGGCACTCCCAGAACCTTTCTGGCGGCTGCTTTATCCGTCCGCAGAGGCATCGCATCTGCCATAGTATGGCCAATGAACCGACATGGTACGTTAAACTGATCGTAAAATGCTTTTTCAAATGGCAAAAATGCTAATACCAAATCTGTAGCCTGACCGATTTTAAATACCCGCTTCTGACGCCATGCCCATACCGATGGACTGACATAATGGATCGTTTTGATCCCTTGCCGTTTAAGCCGGCCTTCTAAAGTGATGTTAAAATCAGGCGCATCAATGCCAATAAATACATCCGGCTTCAACTCAGTAAAGCGCGCTGTTAAATTTTTGCGTATTTTCAACAGACGGGGCAAGCGCCCAAGCACTTCAACAATTCCCATAACAGCCAGCTCTTCCATCTCATACCAGGCTTCACAACCTTCCGCCTGCATAAGAGGACCGGCGACACCCACAAAACGGGCATCCGGAATTTTTGCTTTTAATGTGCGAATCAGCCCTGCCCCAAGAATATCGCCGGATGTTTCTCCAGCAACCAAACCAATTGTAAGCGGCCGCTGATTGTTAATAGAAGAAATGGTAGCCAAAGGAGTATCCTTCATCTACTTAACGAATAATGCCACGGCTGGATTTTGCGGAATTCACCAGAAAATCACTGAATAATTTCACATGCAAGTTATCTTCCGCCAAGATATCGATCTCTTTTCTGGCTTCTTCTAATGATTTGCCACTGCGATAAAGCATTTTATAAGCATTGCGGATTGCGTGCAGAGACTCTTTATTAAATCCACGACGCTTTAAGCCTTCAATGTTCAAACCAAAAGGAGTAGCGTGATTCCCTTGGGCAATAACGTAAGGGGGGACATCTTGAGCAACACCAGAACAACCGCCGATCATAACATGAGAACCAATCTGGCAGAATTGATGGACAGCCGTCATGCCACCGATAATGACATAATCACCCAGGATCACATGCCCACCCAATGTGCCATTATTTGCAATGATACAATGATCACCAACAATACAATCATGCGCAATATGAACATTGATCATCAACAAATTATCACTACCAACTTTGGTCAAGCTACCACCCTGAACAGTACCACGATGGATAGAAACACTTTCACGAATGCGGTTACGATCACCAATTTCAACCCGGGTCGGTTCACCCTGATATTTGAGATCCTGATTGACTTCACCGATGGAAGCAAACTGGTAGATCTGGTTATCGCAGCCAATTTTGGTAATGCCATTAACCACAACATGGGATTTCAGTTCAGTCCCTTCACCAATTTCAACTTGAGAACCGATATAACAAAATGGGCCAATGTGAACATTGGCACCAATAACTGCACCTTCTTCAACAATAGAAGAATGATGGATAACTGCGGTCTGATCAATCATGAATTAAGCCTCACGACGGCGAGCACACATCATTTCAGCTTCACAAGCCAATTCTCCATCGACTTTCGCCACACCCTTGAAACGTGCAACGCCTTGACGTTCTTTAATAAATTCAACTTCCATAATCATTTGATCACCGGGTAACACCGGACGCTTAAAGCGAGCCCTATCAATTGCAGCAAAATAATACAATTCATCCGGCTTTAGTGACCCAGCACTTTTAAATGCCAGAATACCAGTAGCCTGGGCCATTGCTTCGAGGATAAGTACACCTGGGAAAATTGGCTTGCCAGGAAAATGCCCCTGAAAGAACGGTTCATTAAATGTGACGTTCTTAACTGCACGCAGAAATTTACCTTCCTTAAAATCCAGAACACGGTCTACCAATAAAAATGGGTAGCGGTGAGGAAGTAAATTCAAAATTTCTTCAATTTGTAGAGTATGATTATTACTCATCTAAATACTCTTCCTGTCTATATAAGAATCATAGTATTAACGACACGGCCTGCTTTAACCCCAAATTCAGAGTTATCAGGCAGGCCGCAAAAATTAAAAACATAACCAAAAATGCTTAACCAAAATTGTTAGTGAAATTACTTTCCTTCACTTCTCAATTGACGTTCCAGTGACTTCAATCGCTTATTCATTTCATTGATATTCATGACTAAAGCCGCAGTCTTACGCCAGGTTTTGTTCGGTTGTAATGGGGAACCCGACGAGTATACACCTGGCTCTGTAATTGAGCGTATTACCATACTCATCCCCGTTATGGTTACTTTATCACAGATTTCTATGTGCCCATTGATGACGCTCGCCCCGCCGATCATACAATAACGACCAATTTTTAGGCTACCCGCCATAATTACACCACCAGCTATTGCTGTATGGTCACCAATCGTTATGTTATGGGCGATCTGGCATTGGTTGTCTATGATAACACCATTACCAATAACTGTGTTATCCAACGCGCCACGGTCAATGGTTGTGCAAGCACCTATTTCAACTCGATCCCCGATGATTACAGTACCCAACTGTGGGATTTTAATCCAATTTCCACGATCGTTGGCATAACCAAAACCATCTGACCCTATAACACTTCCTGATTGGATTAAGCACGATTTACCGATTTCAACGTTATGGTATACCGATATGTTGGCCCAGAGATGAGTATCTGCACCAATCCGTGCATTTTTGCCAATAAAGCAACCTGCACCAATGATGACATTATCACCAAGAATAACACCAGATTCGATAACAGCATTTGCGCCAATCGCCACATCTTTGCCCAGAACCACATCGGGAGAAATGACTGCTGATAAATGGATATCTTGTGCGGGTTGTGGTGTTGTATCCATGATTTGCGCCATGCGTGCATACGCAAGATAGGGATTATCAACAATCAACGCTGTAACCTTACAGTGAGGAAGGTCTGCTTCACGCAATACAATAGCCGCAGCCTGACACTCAGCGAGTCTGTCATTATAGCGACTATCGGATAAAAATGTAATTTGCCCACTATTTGCTGAATGCATTGGCGCAATGCCGGTGATGACAATATCGCCATCACCTTGCAGCTGCGCATTCAACTGCTGAGCAAGGTCAGCCAATCGAATTGAAAACATCTACTTATTTAGCCTGCTTCAATACTTCTGCGGTGATATCTTTACCAGACGCAGAATACACAGCGGCATTCGCATCAAGAACAAGATCGTAACCCTCTTTACCTGCAACCACTTTAACAGCATCCTGAATGCGGCTCAGGATTTTATTGCGTTCTTCCATCTGACGACGACGATTATCGTTCTCAAAAGCCTGTGCTTTCTGAGCAAATTCATCACGTTTTGCCACAACTTCTTTTTCTGATTTTTCGCGCTCGCTGGCTTTCATTGTTGACCCATCGCGCTGCAATTTTTGAATCTTGGTTTGCAAATCAGATTCCATGCGCTGCAATTCGGATGCACGGCCTTTAAATTCGTTATCCAACTGTTTTGCCACTGCTTCACGAGCTGGTAACTGTTGGAAAACTTCAGCAACGTTCACTAAAGCAATTTTATCTGCCGCCTGAGCACCCGCAGAGAACGCTAATGCCATACCCAAGCTTGCAGCACACAATACTTTTTTCACTATAAACTCCTTTGACCCACGCTATTTTTACAGATTAGAAGACTTAATATCGCCCTACCTAATAATAGATAATAGGACGCTTTTTTTACCAAGAACGGTTAATAATTACCACGTTTTTCCGATATTGAACTGGAATTGCTCCGATCTATCACCCGCATATTCCTTGATTGGCTTCGCATAAGAGAAGCTCAATGGCCCTAACGGTGACAACCATTGCAGAGCAATACCGGCTGAAACACGGATATTATTTGGCTTGCTGTAGTCGGGCATCCCAGCGTAAGTCTTACTCCAATTGGTATCCCATACCGTTCCCGCATCCACAAAAAATGAAGTCCGAACTGAATTAGAATATTTAGCATCAAGGAATGGAGTTGGCACAATCAGCTCAAAACTAGCAACCGCCACCGCGTTCCCGCCCACGGCATCACGAGATGGGCTATTTTTCGTTGGTTCTCCTCCTTTGTCCAAATAAATAGCCTTAGGCCCGATATTATTCGAACGGAAGCCACGAACGCTGCTGGAACCACCAGCGTAGAAGTTTTCATAGAATGGCATTTCTTTGCCACCTAAACCACCACCATAGCCCAGACGAGTACGTCCCGCCAGCACCCATGAACGGTCGTCATCCAGAGGATAGTAACCTGCTGAGTTCCAGGTGACTTTATAGAATTGGTTCTTTGAACCAGGAATTGTCACTTTCGTATCCAGCGATGATCTTAAGCCAGAAGTCGGGAAGAAACCACGATCGAGATTGTTGTAATTCCATCCCACTGTCATCGTGAAATCGTTGGAATCAAATTTGGCTTTATCATCAAATCCCGGATTTTTGCCCATTTTATATAAATAACGCCACATTGCAGCCTGTGGGCGCATGTTAGACAGGGAGTTATGCACATAACCCAGTCTCAAATTCAAGGCATTATTTTGATTCAATGGGAAACCAAACGATCCCTCAGCACCATATCCTTTGTTGGTATAGTCGGAAAGATCAGCACCATCGGCACGGAAGTCATTATAGAATACCCGGCCTCCCAAACTGACACCGTTGACAGTGAAGTAAGGGTTAGTTACGGATATATCAGCCGATTTTGAATAGTCATTCTTAGTAGCATTGATAGCCACGGAATTGCCCGTTCCTAGCCAGTTTTCCTGTTGGACACCAACCTGGAAACTCATGCCACTTTCTGTACTAAAACCAATGCCAAAGTTCATGGAACCGGTATTGCGCTCTTTAACTTTATAGACCACATCAACTTGGTCTGGGCTACCCGATACACGTTCGATGTCCACATCAACAGATTCAAAATAACCGAGTCGATTTAAGCGTTCTTTACCCTGTTCAACCAGATCACTACCCAGCCACGCCCCTTCCATCTGGCGCATTTCACGGCGTAGTACCATATCCTTACTGACATCGTTTCCTGAAAAACGAATTTTACGCACATAGAAACGGTTGCCAGCATCGACACTCACATGCAGTTTAACCGTTTTATCAGCATCGTTAATTTCAGGTTGTGTCATCACCCGGGGATAAGCATAACCATAACGACCGAGCCGATTTTTGATGGCGGCTTCCATCCTTGTCACTTCAGCACCGTTATAAAATGAACCCGGCTCAATTTTGGTCAGTTCTTCTATTTGTGACTGATAGCCTGCTAAATTACCGTTCAAATCAACACCTGCAATTTTATATTGATCGCCTTCGGTGATATTAACGGTGATATAGATGCCTTTTTTGCCCGGTGTCAGATTCACTTGAGTCGAATCTATGCTGAAACGGGCATAGCCTCGATCAAGATAGAAACTGCGCAGGGTTTCAAGATCACCTGCTAATTTTTGTTTCTGGTATTTCTGGTCAGCCGCCATGTTCCACCAAGGAACGTCGTCCCTGAGTTGGAAATGATTAAGCAGCTCATTGGTAGAAAAGGCTTTATTGCCAACAATATTAATTTGCTGGATCTTGGCAGAAACCCCTTCTGAAAAAACAAGCTTTAAGTCAACACGGTTGCGAGGCAGTGGAGTAACAACTGCTTTCACTGTTGCGTTGTA
Organism: Xenorhabdus koppenhoeferi; assembly: GCF_900116635.1. Classification (GTDB taxonomy): domain Bacteria; phylum Pseudomonadota; class Gammaproteobacteria; order Enterobacterales; family Enterobacteriaceae; genus Xenorhabdus; species Xenorhabdus koppenhoeferi. Next base: position 55,541 of record NZ_FPBJ01000005.1, read on the forward strand.
TTTACCGACGCTGTAGTAAAAATCTTCCAGCCCTTTTTCAATATTCGACAGCATGGTGCGGTCAAGGGCTTCACCAACACGAACACGAGAGGCCTCAAGGTTCTGCTTGAGCATGTCATCTTTCACCGATTTGTTACCGGAGAAAGTGATGTTGGCTATAGTTGGTCGTTCTTTTACCTGAACAACAAGTGAATTTCCATCACGCAGGACACGAACATCTTCGAAATTTCTAGTCGCAAATAGTGCGTGGATCGTGCGACTAACATCTTCATCACTGACTGAATCACCTATGCGAATTGGCATGTTCAGTAATGCTGCACCAACGGTGACACGTTGAAGCCCCTCGAAATAAATGTCCTGAACCACGAATCCGTCTGAACTGTATGCAGTGGCGCTGCCGAACAGCAGCGACGCTATGAACAACTTTTTCATCGCCATCGTTGTTATGCGTTTTCCTAACCGGTCCCCCACCTTAAAAGCGGGAGAAATCATTGAAAAGTGCAAGCCCCATTAATAACACCAGTAATATAGCACCGATGCGATAACTGAAGTCTTGTACACGCTCGGAGACCGGCCCTCCCTTTATCTTCTCGATAGCAAGGAAAAGCAAGTGTCCACCATCTAGTACAGGTAATGGGAACAAATTAATGATCCCAAGATTGACGCTAATCAGCGCCAAAAACATTAAATAATACACCAAGCCAAAATCAGCTGATACTCCAGCACCTTTGGCTATAGAAATCGGGCCGCTCAAGTTATCGAGCTTCACATCCCCCACAATTAATTTACCGATCATATTGACGGTCAGTTTCATTAATTGCCAAGTTTTGTTTCCTGCCTCGTAAATGGCGGAGAAAGGCCCGTATTGCTGAATAATCTTATATTCATCCGACAGTGGAATAAATTTAAGTTCAACACCGGCAAAACCTTCTTCACGGTCATTGGACAACTTTTTGATTTCAGGAATCAGAGACAGGGGAATTATTTCTCCCGCCCTCGCAACGTCCAATTTTAGAGGAATATTGGGATTCTTCCTGACAAAAGATGAAAAAGTGTGCCAAACATCTACATCTTGACCATCGACTTTAACGATCCTGTCCCCACTTTGTAAACCTGCTTTTTCAGCGGCTGAATCAGGATAAACTTTTTCCACTTGCGAACTAATCCGAGGAACAACGGGCATAATTCCCAGAGACAGCAAAACATCCTGCTTAGCCGGGTCGAATTCCCATTCACGCAAATCTAACGTCTTTTGAATGCCATCTGTGGTATCCAAAGGCGTGAAATCTACGGTTACGGATGTTTCACCAACTTGGCTGACCATAGCAAGACGTACCGCATTCCAATCAGGAGTTTCGATACCATCAACCGCTTTTAGTTCCATTCCAGGCAAAATATTTGCCTGAGCGGCAATGGAATCCGGTTTAACATCTAACACTACCGGGCGCACAGACGGCACGCCAATGACAAAAACCAGCCAATAAGCTATAACAGCCAGAATGAAGTTTGCAATTGGCCCAGCGCTGATTACTACTGCACGCTGGCCAATAGTTTTATTGTTGAAAGCCATATGGCGACGCCCAGGAGAAACTTCTTCTACCCGTTCATCAAGCATTTTGACATATCCACCAAGAGGGATAAGGGCAATGACGTATTCTGTTCCCTGTTTATCTGTACGACGCCAAAGTGCTTTCCCAAAACCAATGGAAAAGCGTTCAACATAAATACCACACCGTCTGGCAACCCAAAAATGACCAAACTCATGTACAGTGACAAGAACGCCCAATGCAACAATAAATGCAGCCAGATTCCAGAGAATATCCATTATTTACCTTCAGAGAGCAAATCCAGAAGAAATCAACATTACCAATCCTGAAAACACAGGAATTGCCGCTGTTAAGCTATCTACCCTGTCCAGAACGCCACCATGCCCTGGAATTAATTGACTGCTGTCTTTGATCCCTGATTCCCGCTTGAACATACTCTCTGTCAAATCGCCAAAAACCGAAGCAATAACCACTACCGTGGAAATCAACAGCAAATGTTCCGGCATTGCAGGAACAGGGGCAAATTTACCGAACAGCCACGAAATCAGTGCTGCGGTCAGCAACCCTCCGGCAAGCCCTTCAAGCGTTTTACCCGGTGATACCCTAGGCGCCATTTTATGTTTACCCATGGTTCGGCCGAAAATATAGGCACCTGAATCGGCAGCCCATACCAACAGCATCACATACAACAGCCACCATGCACCATCATAAGTATTGTTTTCATAGCTATGAGTACGCAGTACCATCATCCCACAATAAAATGGCACGATAGTCAGAACACCAAACAGCAGGCGCAATATAACCGATGATTTCCAGATAGAAGCAGAGGCTGGATAAGTAACCACTAATAAAATAGCGACTACCCACCAAATTATCCCTGCCCACAATAGATATATAATTTGAGTTTTTTCAATAAGATGAGAAAAATCCGACAAAGAATACTGCAAAGCCAATAAACCTACAGTAAATAACACTGCCAATGTAATGCGTTTAGCTTGAGTAAAGAGACCTGCAAATTGCCCCCATTCCCATGCGGCCAGCGCAGAAACAGTAATGACAACCAGTCCAAATCCCGATGGGGGCAGGAAAAACAGTGCTGCAACAACAAGCGGAATTAATATCAACGTAGTTAAAAGACGGTACTTCAGCAAGTTCTCCTCCTATGATCCCACTTCGGCATCGTCTGGTATTGTTCCGCCGAATCGGCGTTCTCGTTTGGAAAAGGCATTAATAGCACCTTCAAAAGCAATTTCATCAAAATCAGGCCAAAGTATATCGGTAAAATACAATTCTGCATAAGCGATCTGCCATATCAGGAAATTACTGATACGATGCTCACCTCCCGTTCTGATTACAAGATCAACTTCAGGCTGCTGATTTAAATTGATGAAACTGCCAATTGTAGCCTCAGTAATCTCTTCAGGTGCCAGTTCACTTGCCTTAACTTTGTCGGCAATTTGCTTAACACCCTGAAGTAAATCCCAACGTCCGCCATAATTAGCTGCAATATTAAGCTGCAATCCGGTATTGCCCGTGGTTAATTCAACTGAACGGCGAATACGTTCCTGCAACCGTGAGCTAAAACGACTGATATCACCAATGACAGACAATTTTACATTATGCTTATGCAGACTCTTCACTTCATTATCAATAGCAAAAACAAACAATTCCATTAATGAGCTGACTTCTTGCTGTGGGCGATTCCAGTTTTCACTACTGAAAGCATATAACGTCAGTGATTCAATATTATGTTTAACTGAAAAACTTACAGCACTACGTACAGCTTTAATTCCTGCACGATGGCCAAAAGCTCTTAATTTACCACGCTTTTTTGCCCAGCGGCCATTACCATCCATAATGATGGCAACATGTCTGGGTACCGTTGGCAATGAGTCACTATCATTGGGAGATATCACTCAAAATAATCCTTAAATAACTAGGCTGGGCTTACAATAAATTCAATCGCTTCCAAACATGAAAAAGCCGTGTCACGTGTTAATTATTATCACGGCTACCACGGCTATTTCTGGCACGGCCTGAATGAAAGCCTTTACTCTGGTTTTGCTATCAGAACACGGGCGCAAAGTAATTGAATTGGCGATTATAACATCTATAATTTACCCGCGAACTATATCATTTGCCAAAACGCAAACAAACATATACTTATTAACAAAATTCGCTACTTAGCAAAAATTCTGATGGTTTTTCTCGCCGCAATTCTGGCTATTTTATCGATTTCTAAGACCTCTTCTATATCTTGAGGTTCAGATAAATTTAATTTTTCTACCACTAATCGATTGATTTTCGCAATATCTGTGAAACGGATTCCATCTTTCAAAAAAACATCAACGGTTTCTTCATTCACTGCATTCAAAACAGTTGTTGCTGCCTGCCCTTCATGACAAGCTTCAATAGCCAACTTCAGGCAAGGGTAACGCTGATAATCCAGTGTTTCAAAGGTGAGCATACTCAGCTCGGTAAAGTCCAGTGGTTTCGCGCCAGATTGAATACGGTTGGGGTAAGCCATCGCATAAGCTATGGGAGTACACATGTCCTGTGTTCCCAACTGGGCAATAATACTGCCATCTTGATAGCGGACCATAGAATGAATGACTGATTGAGGGTGCAATAATACTTCCATTTCCTCAGCGGACGCATTGAACAAGTAACGTGCTTCAATGTACTCCAGCCCTTTATTCATCATGGTCGCTGAATCAACTGAAATTTTACGTCCCATTGACCAGATTGGATGTGCACACGCTTCATCCGGTGTAACATCAGGCAGCTTATCCAGAGATGTTTTACGGAATGGGCCACCCGAGCCTGTCAGTATAATGTTGGAAATACCATAATCCTTCAAATTTATATTGCCAAGATTATGTTGAACCTCAGCAGGCAAACTTTGGAAAATAGCATTATGTTCACTATCAATGGGTAACAGTTGCGCTTTGTATTGCGCAACTGCATCCATAAACAGGCGCCCACTGGTAATCAGTGATTCTTTATTCGCCAACAGAACTTGCTTACCCCGACGAATAGCCGCCAGTGTTGGTAATAGCCCTGCTACACCAACAATGGCAGACACGACTTGATCGACATCTTCCAGTGCCGCTAAATCACAAATAGCCTCTTTGCCGAATAAAACTTCGGTTTGGTTTCCTTGTTCTTGCAGTAATTGACGTAACGCATTCGCAGATTGCTCATCCGCCATCGCTGCGTATAGCGGGCGGAACTCCAGGCACTGCTGTGCCATAACTTCAATATTTTTCCCAGCGATGAGTGCGACAACATTGAATTTCTCTGGATTATTTCGGACAACAGAAAGCGTACTTTTCCCAATCGAACCCGTTGAGCCAAGAATAGTTAACCGTTTCATTTTAATACTCTGAATATGCTACTGATATAAATATCGCATTAGTTTGAGCTGTACAGATCGCTATGTCCATCGTTTGAGAAAGAAATGTGTATACACTTCGTCTTTCAAACTGCCTCTTTGTTGGCTGCGCTCGCTCACCCCGGCCACATAGTTATCTATGCTCCCGGGGATTTGCTCTCTTGCCGTCGCGATGCAACTTGAAATCCATTGGGTATATGAAGTGTATATCAAGAATAAGAACAACGCCGCAGGGATACGACGCTGTATTTAAGAAATAGAGATTAGAAATCCATTAACTCGGTTTCTTTATTTGCCAATGCTTCATCAATCTTTTTAATAAAGCTGTCGGTCAATTTTTGGATTTCATCCTGTGAACGACGTTCTTCGTCTTCACTGATCTCTTTTTCTTTCAGCAGTGCCTTAACTTTATCGTTAGCATCACGGCGAATGTTACGGATGGATACACGACCCTGCTCCGCTTCACCGCGAACAACTTTGATAAGATCTTTACGGCGTTCTTCTGTCAGTGCAGGCAATGGAACGCGGATAATGGTTCCAGCAGAAGATGGATTCAGACCCAGATCAGAAGCCATAATCGCTTTCTCAATTGCCGGAGTCATGGAGCGATCAAATACCGTAATTGCTAAAGTACGGACATCTTCTGCAACGACATTTGCAATCTGACGCAATGGAGTCGCAGCGCCATAATATTCAACGCTGATGCCATCCAACAGGCTAGGAGAAGCACGGCCAGTACGAACCTTGCTGATTTGGTTTTTCAGTGCTTCGACGCTTTTTTCCATGCGGTCTTGTGCGTCTTTTTTAATTTCATTAATCACGTTACAAACCCTTGGGATGATGGTTATTTTTTTAGGCCATATATGCGTAACTAGCAGATACACTAATTAAGCTGATAATTAGATGGCCCTATGTCATTAAATTTGGCGCATCAGGACGCTGATCATACCGTCAAATTTCACTGATGTCTCTCTGAACACGAATTATGAAAAATCAGTCGTGAGAAATCAGCGTGCCTTCATTTTCACCCATCACAACACGACGAAGTGCGCCTGGTTTATTCATATTAAAAACACGAATAGGCAGTTTATGATCCCGGGCCAACGTAAATGCAGCGAGATCCATCACTTTTAATTCACGTTCCAATACGTCCTGATAAGCGAGTTTATTGTAGAGAACGGCTTCAGGATCTTTCGTAGGATCAGCAGAATAGACGCCATCAACTTTAGTCGCTTTTAACACAACATCTGCTTCAATTTCAATGCCACGCAGACATGCAGCAGAATCTGTTGTAAAGAACGGGTTACCAGTACCCGCAGAAAAAATAACAACCCGACCGTGACGCAGTAAGCTGATCGCCTCAGCCCAGCTGTAATTGTCACACACCCCATTTAGTGGGATGGCTGACATCAAACGAACGTTCACATAAGCGCGGTGTAAAGCATCACGCATCGCCAGACCGTTCATCACAGTCGCTAACATGCCCATGTGATCGCCTACTACACGATTCATTCCTGCTTCTGCCAAGCCAGCACCACGAAACAGGTTACCTCCTCCAATAACGACGCCGACCTGAATACCCAGCTCAACCAGTTCTTTGATTTCCTGAGCCATGCGGTCTAAGACGCTGGCGTCGATACCAAAACCTTCTGCGCCTTGCAGGGCTTCTCCACTGAGCTTAAGAAGGATTCTCTGATATACGGGTTTTGCATTGGTTGCCATGGTGTTCAGTCCTAAGCAAATAAGGATATTGGGGATTTATTCAATTACTACACATCCACGCTACGCAGCCCAGATGTAAACACTCATTATGAGATAAAACAGAACCGCCAATCGGCGGCTCCGTTTAAGAAAATTAAGACTGCTTACTCATTGCAGCAACTTCTGCTGCGAAATCAGCTTCAACTTTCTCGATACCTTCACCAACTTCGAAGCGGATGAAGTTGATCACTTTAGCATTGTTCTCTTTCAGCAGATCGCCAACAGATTTGCTTGGGTCCATTACGAAGTTCTGACCAGTCAGAGAGATTTCGCCGGTGAATTTGTTCATACGGCCAGAAACCATTTTCTCTGCTATTTCGCGAGGCTTACCAGACTGCATTGCGATTTCCATCTGGATCTGATGCTCACGCTCAACCACGTCAGCAGGAACGTCAGTTGGGTTCACGTATTCTGGTTTGCTTGCAGCAACGTGCATTGCAACGTGTTTGATCAGTTCTTCGTTTGCGCCTTCAGCCGCAACCAGAACGCCGATGCGAGCACCGTGCAGGTAAGAACCTACAGCTTCGCCTTCCAGGATTTCAACGCGACGGATGTTGATGTTTTCACCGATTTTCGCAACCAGTTCAGTACGCTGTTCTTCGAACTTAGCTTTCAGAGCATCGATATCAGTGTTTTTGTCAGCCATTACTGCTGCGATCACTTCTTTACCAAACGCCAGGAAGCCTGCATCTTTAGCAACGAAGTCAGTTTCACAGTTCAGTTCAACAATACCCGCGAATGTAGCATCAGCTGCAACTTCAACCAGGATAACACCTTCAGCGGCAACACGGCCTGCTTTCTTAGCAGCTTTTGCCTGACCTGATTTACGCATGTTATCAATAGCAAGCTCGATATCACCATTTGCTTCAACCAGTGCTTTTTTACATTCCATCATGCCTGCGCCAGTACGCTCACGCAGTTCTTTTACCAGAGCAGCGGTAATGTCAGCCATTTGTTTTATTCCTCGATGTGTCTCGCGGGAAGATAATATTCCGCGTGGAAAGTTCTATATCAGATAATAGTTCTATATCAGATATGTAAAGGGGGCCGTAATAGGCCCCCTAACCAATATATTTCAATACCTGGTCAATAAGGGCTCAAAATGAGCATACCTTATTATTCAGCGTCTACGAGACCTTCTTCCGCTTGAACAACCAGATCTTGAGAACGACCTTCACGAACAGCGGTAGCTGCAGCGGTCAGGTACAGTTTTACTGCACGGATTGCGTCGTCATTACCAGGGATGATGAAATCAACGCCATCTGGATCAGAGTTAGTATCAACGATAGCAAATACTGGGATACCCAGATTATTTGCTTCTTTGATAGCAATATGTTCGTGTTCAGCATCGATAACAAACAGAGCATCAGGCAGGCCGCCCATGTTTTTGATACCGCCCAGGCTGTTTTCCAGTTTGCCAAGCTCACGAGTACGCATCAGCGCTTCTTTTTTGGTCAGCTTGTCAAAAGTACCATCCTGAGACTGCACTTCCAGATCTTTCAGACGCTTGATTGACTGACGAACAGTTTTCCAGTTAGTCAGCATACCACCTAACCAACGGTGATTAACGAAGTATTGGTCACAGCTCAGCGCTGCTTCTTTTACTGCTTCACTAGCAGCACGCTTGGTACCAACAAACAGAATTTTACCTTTACGGGAAGCGATTTTGTTCAGCTCTGCCAATGCCCCGTTGAACATTGGAACAGTTTTTTCCAGGTTGATGATATGAACTTTGTTACGAGCACCAAAGATGAAAGGTTTCATTTTTGGGTTCCAGTAACGAGTCTGGTGACCGAAGTGAACGCCTGCTTGCAGCATATCGCGCATGGAAACAGTTGCCATTTTAGACCTCTTAAAGTTAATTGGGGTTATGCCTCCACAGGTCCCATGACACCGACTCTTTAGCTGCAAGCTACCCATATGATTAGCCGCATGAGAGCACCCCGGTGTATGTGCCGACCCGTGTGTGTTATTTACACATAATGAGTTTATTTAGCATCCCTGCGCATTGCATTATGTCAGAAACAATTACACAGAATACCGGCGCGCTTTATACCACAAACCACCACTATACTCCAACATTTGTTACAGCTTTCTGATAGTCTGTCAACCAACGGTTATTGGCAGACATTCGGTGGGCTGGTACCATTACCGACAACAATTTTCCTTAGTTAATATCAAATAGTTGGTCATTTTCCGACTTAAATGGACCTATTTCATGGCTATTTCTATCAAAACAGAAGAAGACATTCAGAAAATGCGTGTTGCCGGACGTCTGGCAGCCGAAGTTCTGGAAATGATTGAGCCTTACGTTAAGGCGGGTGTCACCACAGGTGAACTGGATCGCATCTGCCACAAGCACATCACCGAGAAACAACAGGCCATTTCTGCTTGTCTGGGTTACCACGGTTTCCCTAAATCGGTGTGCATCTCAGTCAATGACGTAATTTGTCACGGTATCCCAAGTGATGACAAAGTGCTGAAAGACGGTGATATCGTCAATATCGACGTTACTGTCATCAAAGATGAGTTCCACGGTGATACATCCAAAATGTTCATCGTCGGTAAGCCAACCATTCAAGGTGAGCGCCTTTGCCGCGTGACGCAAGAAAGCTTGTATCTTGCCCTGAAAATGGTTAAGCCGGGCATTCGCTTGCGTACCCTTGGCAAAGCAATTCAGCAGTTTGTGGAAGCTCAGGATTATTCTGTTGTTCGCGAATATTGCGGTCACGGTATCGGCAGGGTCTTCCACGAAGAGCCACATGTTTTGCATTATGATGCGGATGATGGCGGTGTTGTTTTGCAAAAAGGAATGGCATTCACTATTGAACCCATGGTTAATGCAGGTGATTTCCGCATCCGTACCATGAAAGACGGCTGGACAGTCAAAACCAAAGATCGTGGTTGGTCTGCGCAGTATGAACACACTATTGTCGTAATCGACAATGGTTGTGAAATCATGACATGGCGCAAAGAAGAAGAGCCGTATATTTCAGCAGTCTTAGTCAATGAATAATTGCTGACTGACGCAGTTTATCATTTCTAATCAATGAAGCGTCTGTCAACTCACTGGGCTGGCGCTTCATTCTGTTTCATTCTCATAGCCAATAACCCCTGTTCATCTCACGATTTTCTCAGTAATCTGGTCATTATGGTTCGCTTCCCCATAAGCTTTCTCATAATAGGTTTTTGCATATGCCAGTCGATATCTCCTTAGCGCAAGCACCCGTTCCTCCCCTTTCTCCTGTGGAATTTTCCCACAATGACCTTCAATACCCTGTCCTTAAACAGCATATTGATGAATTTCAGCTATGGCTGGAGCAAGCCTTCAAGGCAGGAATCACGCCGGATGCACTGATTTACGCTCGCAGTGATTATATTGATCAACTGTTGAAGCGCTTGTGGCAGGAACGGGAATTTGACCAAATGGTCTCTCTTTCTCTGATTGCAGCCGGTGGCTATGGTCGCCGTGAATTACATCCTCTATCTGATATTGATCTATTGATCCTAAGTGAATCTCCGCTCACTGAAGAACAATCAGTACAAATCGGAAAGTTCATCGCTCTGCTCTGGGATATTCGTCTGGAAGTAGGTCATAGTGTCAGGACACTCGAAGAGTGCCAGCAAAAAGGGCTTTCCGATCTCACTATCGCCACAAACCTTATTGAAGCACGCTTAATTTGTGGGGATCTGCCTTTATTTCTACGCTTGCAGAAATATATTTTCAGTGATGATTTCTGGCCATCTGCCCAATTTTTCGCGGCTAAACTCGTTGAACAGCAAGAACGTCATCAACGTTATCACAGTACAAGCTACAATCTGGAGCCTGATATCAAAAGCAGCCCCGGTGGATTACGCGACATTCACACTTTACTTTGGGTTGCTCACCGCCATTTTGGCGCGACATCCTTGGATGAGATGGTCGGTTTTGGCTTCCTGACTCGCGAAGAACGTAACGAATTAAACGAATGCCAAAATTTTCTCTGGCGCATCCGTTTTGCCCTTCATCTGGTCGTTACCCGTTATGATAATCGGCTGCTGTTTGAAAGTCAGTTCAGTGTTGCCCGACTGCTCGGCTATGAAGGCGAGCGTAATCAACCCGTCGAACGGATGATGAAAGATTTCTATCGCATGACCCGTCGTATCAGTGAACTCAATAGCATGCTGTTGCAGCTATTTGATGAAGCGATTCTGGCATTGCAGCCTAATGAGAAACCTCGTCCCTTGAATACAGAGTTTCAATTACGGGGTAATCTCATCGATTTAATTGATGAAACGCTGTTTAGTCGTGATCCTACCTCAATATTGAAAATGTTTTATCACATGGCGGAACATCACGAAATTCAGGGGATCTACTCCAGAACATTGCGCCAGCTTCGCTATGCCCGTAGAAATCTGCGTAATCCTTTATGTGAATTGCCCGAAGCACGAAAAGTTTTCATGGATATTCTGCGCCATCCCTGCGCAGTCAGGGGTGCGCTACTCCCAATGCACCACCATAGTGTATTAGGAGCGTATATGCCGATGTGGAGCAATATCGTCGGCCAGATGCAATTTGATCTTTTTCATGCTTATACCGTTGACGAGCACACCATACGGGTACTACAAAAGCTGGAAAGTTTCGCTAATGAAAATAACCGCGTGATCCATCCTTTGTGTGTTGAGCTTTATCCCCGTCTCCCGCAACCGGAACTGCTGCGGTTGGCGGCGTTTTTCCATGATATCGCCAAGGGGCGCAATGGTGATCATTCTGAGCTTGGTGCTAAAGATGCTTTCACGTTCGCAAAAGTACATGGCCTGACAAATCACGAAGCAGAATTAATAGAATGGCTGGTTCGTGATCATTTATTAATGTCAGTCACCGCCCAGCGACGGGATATTCAAGACCCTGATGTTATTCAACAATTTGCTAGAATAGTCAAAAACCAAACCCGATTGAACTATTTAGTTTGTCTGACTGTTGCAGATATTTGCGCCACTAATGCTAAGCTATGGAACAGTTGGAAACAAAGCCTGATACGCGAACTCTTTTTCGCCACAGAAACACAATTGCGCCAAGGTCTCCAAAATCCCCCTGACTTACGAGAACGTATTCGCAATAATCGCACACAATCACTGGCTCTATTGCGACAAGCCAATATTGACGAACAACAATTGCACAACATATGGAGCCGTTTCCATGCTGATTATTTCCTGCGTCATACGCCGGATCAATTGGCATGGCATGCCAGCCACTTAATCCACCATACTTCTTCAGAACCGATGGTGTTGATCAGCACCGCATTTTCCCACGGCGGCACAGAGATTTTTATTTGGTGCCAAGACCGGCCTTCATTGTTCGCCGCAGTTGTTGGAGAGTTGGACAGACGTAATTTAAGCGTCCACGATGCCCAAATCTTTACGAGTCGTGATGAAATGGCAATGGATACATTTGTGGTACTGGAGCCTAACGGTCATCCACTGGCGCTTGATCGTCACGAATCCATCCGCCGTGCTTTACTGAAAGTGGTGAACGATCCTCATCCCAAGGTGCCGAAGGCACGTAATCTACCAACTAAATTACGCCATTTTAATGTCCCGACCCAAGTCAGCTTTTTACCGACGAACAATATCCGCCGCACTTATATGGAATTGGTTGCATTGGATCAACCCGGATTACTGGCTCGGGTAGGCAATATTTTCACTGAATTGGGAATTTCCTTGCATGGAGCCAGAATCACCACCATAGGGGAACGTGTTGAAGATTTTTTTGTACTGGCAGATAAAGATCAAAACGCATTACATAAAAAAATAAGGAATGAATTATCAGAAAGGTTGACAGAAGCCCTCAACACACGGGATAAACTATAGCAATACTCTTGACTTAACAGAAATTAGGAACCGTGTACTTATGCAGCAATTACAAGCTACAATCGAAAATGCGTTTGAAAACCGTGCAAACATTACACCATCCACCGTTGACGTAGCCGCCCGCGAAGCCATTAATCAAGTCATCCAAATGCTGGACAGCGGCAAACTTCGCGTCGCTGAAAAGATTGATGGGGAATGGGTAACGCATCAATGGCTGAAAAAGGCTGTATTGCTTTCCTTCCGCATTAATGACAATCAAGTTATGGAAGGCGCTGAAAGCCGCTATTTCGACAAAGTACCCATGAAATTTGCTGATTATGATCAGGCTCGTTTCGAGAAAGAAGGGTTCCGTGTAGTGCCGCCAGCGGCAGTGCGCCAAGGCGCTTTTATCGCCCGTAACACCGTGCTGATGCCATCTTACGTCAACTTAGGGGCTTATGTGGATGAAGGTTCAATGGTAGATACTTGGGCTACTGTGGGTTCCTGTGCACAAATCGGTAAAAATGTTCACTTATCTGGCGGCGTTGGTATTGGAGGTGTTCTGGAACCCTTGCAGGCTAACCCAACCATTATTGAAGACAATTGTTTTATCGGCGCCCGTTCTGAGATCGTAGAAGGCGTCATCGTGGAAGAAGGCTCCGTGATCTCAATGGGTGTTTATATTGGTCAAAGCACCAAAATCTATGATCGTGAAACCGGTGAAATTCATTATGGCCGTGTGCCAGCAGGTTCAGTTGTCGTATCCGGTAACCTTCCGTCGAAAGATGGCAGCTACAGCCTGTACTGTGCAGTTATCGTGAAAAAAGTAGATGCCAAGACCCGTGGCAAAGTTGGTATTAACGAACTGCTGAGAAATATTGATTAAATTTTTAGAAAATAGCGAAAGCCCCTTACACGATATCTAGGGGCTTTTCTTTAAGCTACCGAAAAAACAACAAAAGATTAGGCGGCTTCCTTACCTTTTGAACAGGCTTTCATAATTCTATCTGTAATATTCTGCTCAATCTTTATTTCAAAGTCGGTAAACAAAGCGATTGGTTTGACATTTTTTCCATTTTTTTCCAGCCGAACAAAACCATGCCGATTAAGTGTTTTTAACGTAGTGGACAAATTGCTGGGTTTCCTTCCGGAAAGCCCGGAAAGTTCAGCTATCGTTTCTGGCTTCTGCTCATCCATCATACGAAGTAAAGCAATATTGTTTTCACTCAACACTTGTGCGAGTGCGATCATGGATGTAAACCACACTTTAGGCTCATCTGGCTGCGGTTTATATTCACTCTTAGCGATTGCCAATATACGTTTGCGAATAAGTTCTTCATTCATTACGCCGATGAGTGCTTTCATTTTGCTAACCTCTAGATTCTCTCTCAGCTATAACCTCATCAATTTTAGCAAAAAAATCCTCAATTAATTGATAAGGTGACGTAAATTCGTATGGTACTCCTTTATCATACGAGTTTCTGTGCATGTGATCGTATACTATACGTCCCTTATATTTCCCTTTCTTAGGTATGGAAATAGCATGCGCATTATCCATACCAAATACTCTAGTGTTATGTTTATCATGTAAGGTCAGGCTATACCTGATTCCATGAGGTATCATCTTTGTTTTGACTACTGTCCACGCCTTTATTTCCCACCAGTAACCATCATCCCTATTAACTCGTTGGCAATGAAGATCTAGTAAGACTTCTAGTCCATGTTCATAATCCACGACTAAAACCTCATTATTGTTATGAGCTAATCATAAGTATATTGATGGGGGATTTCAAGCAATGTCATTATTCTATTTTTATGAGGCTCCTCTCACTCACCATTAACCAATTGACTTTTGGCAACGCCAAAATGGATAATAGATCCACTATTTTTTGCCTTTCCATTTCATTTAGGTGACTAGGTGACGCGCTATGTACGATAACTTGAAAAGTTTGGGGATCACACATCCTGAAGATATTGATCGCTATAGCCTCCGCCAGGAAGCGAATAACGACATTCTGAAGATTTATTTCCGCAAGGACAAAGGCGAATTCTTCGCCAAAAGCGTTAAGTTTAAGTATCCACGTCAGTTAAAAACTATCTCTGATGATAACTCAAGGCAAGGTTACAAAGAAGTCAAAGAGATAAACCCCAATCTGCGTTATGTAATTGAGGAGCTGGATCAGATTTGCAAACACGACCAGATCGAAATGGATCTAAAACACAAGATCCTTGACGATTTACGTCATCTTGAACATGTTGTTGCCAATAAGATTGCGGAAATCGAAACGGATCTAGAAAAACTGACCCGCAAGTAATCAGTTAGCTACACCATTACACCGCTTATCTTCCTAACGTTACATTAAAGTAAAGGCCTAAGCGGTGTAACGGGAAACTTTCCTACAGCAAAGCCCCCCAGTGCTCAATCCAGTCTTGGGAAAAGGCTTCGGGTTCAACTACTTCAATGGCATCAATCAACAGTATATCCCCGATTCGTTTGGCTCCCTGTTCTTGTAACAGTTCATCAAATGCACGGCCACCACCGCAAAATGTGTCGTAACTACGATCGCCCAACACAATCATGCCGTAGCGCAAGTCAGACTGATGCCCCAACTTATCATTCAGTTCTGCGTAGAGTGGTCGGATATTATCGGGCAGCTTACCCTGTCCTGTCGTCGAAGTGATCACTAACACAACCTGTTGCCGGTATTCTTGCCATTGCGCTAAAGTTGCATCTTCAAAGACTTTAACTTCATGCCCTTGCCGTCCAAGGATCTGCTGCGCCTCTTCTGCAACTGCCAGCGCATTGCCATAAACTGTACCAACGAAAACACCAATCTTTGCCATAGATATTGATCTCTTTAATCAGTTTGATACTTCGTTCATTCATGAGCGGTTAGACATTCCAGATCAGGCACAATACACCGCCACCCAAATTGTTCAAGCAAATGCTGCCAGGATGCGTCCCACCGAGCAGTCAGAAGAAGTTTTTCTCCTGTTACAGGATGCTTGAGTTGAAGATGGCTGGCATGCAACATTAACCTACCAGTCTGGTAATATTTAACAACTCCTCGGTTTTGTCGCAAATCGCCATGCGTGGTATCCCCAATGATAGGATGCCGGATATGTGCCATATGCCGCCGCAGTTGATGCTTACGACCCGTTTTTGGCATCAGTTCCAACAGGCTGAAACGTGATGTCGGGTACCGCCCTATTTCAACCGGACACTCAACAGTTGCCAATGAACGATAATGTGTAATTGCTGATTGTGCCTCTCGGTCAGTATCAGCAAACTTATCTGCGATTTTGTCCAACTGTTCCATAAGGGCATAGTCGATAATATCATCACCTTCAACATAACCCCGCACAACCGCATGATACGTTTTTTGTATATCGTGGAATTCAAATTGTTGTGAAAGCGTCCTCGCTACTTCACTTGAAAGAGCCATCAATAAAACGCCTGATGTCGGCCTGTCCAGACGATGGACAGGGAAAACATGCTGTCCAATTTGATCACGCAGTGTCTGCATCACAAAAACGGTTTCGTGGCGCGCCAACCAGCTACGATGAACCAGCCATCCAGCAGGTTTATTGACTGCGACAATATGCTCATCCTGATAAATAATATCCAGCATATCAAGCACCGTGCGCAAATAGAGTATCCAATTCCCTTAAATTCTCCAGCAAAGGTAGATAATGCTCTGCTTCTTCTTTATAAATTTCTTCAAAATACGGGGCGATAGCAAATGCAGTCGGTAAATTAGCCTTTTGTTCTATTAAAGCCCGTATTTTTGGGATTAATACCCATTGAAGCCATTCATCCGCTGACATAGTATCAATAGAAAAAGGCTCGGTACTTTCAAAGGCTTCTGGTTTAGGTGGATAATTTTGCCATATACCTACCATTTTCATGGTGGCTTCAATTAACTGTAATTTAAGTAAAATTTTTTTCTCGATACTCATGATGTTTCGTCTGATGCCTGTCTATTGTTCAGATGGCAGAAACTGCCACTATTTCATTGGAGCATAAGAGTATCATTGATGTGATTTCAGCGGAAAACTTGCGATGAGATAAGATAAAATATACCCAATATATTTTGAGTTTCGGCTTGAAATCCTCTGGGCATAAAAAGAGGAGAGATAAAATATCCCTCCTCTTAGCGGTTTTCATAGCAATCCTGCTAAATGGGTGCATCCTGCTCGTTCCCTGACAAAAAACGTCCCTGCCTGTTATCCTTATACTTAATCATTATACTGATAGATTCTGGCGCTCCTGCCTGTACCTGACCATCCTTGAACCATCTTCCCGATGGAATTATTCCCTGGTTATTGTTTTGCCGTGATTCCTTTCGGAACAGTGAAATGATCTAATATTCAAGCTGCTGAAACAAGTCACTGAATTAGCGTAATAAATTGCATGACAAAAGGATGGTACAACCATAAACTTCATGTCATTGATATATCATAAAAATAATATTCACCAGTAATATTCACTTCATAATTAAGAGAGATATCTCACACGGTATGTGAGATATCTCTTACAAAAAATCAAACCAATATCTGCAACTAACTTACTATGGCAGGCTTGATAATAGAAAGGAAAGTGGCTAGATCCGGGGATAATGTCGTTCGCTCATGGCTGCCAAATTGCTCAAGTATCACTTGTCCTGTCAAATTACAGACAGAAATCAGCCCCATTTCAGAATCTGTCGTTCCAATAAATAGAGTAGGGGAGAGCTTTAACCGCTTCTGAGTGACCAAATGACCAATAAGATTTTCCTGCAACCGGATAAAATCATCTTCACTCCATACCTGAATCAGACTCAGGTTTTGCCCTTCAAAGCTGGCTGCCATATCCCCGGCAAACTGCGTTACATAGTAATCGTGGATAGAACCCTGTAAACAGATATCCAGCGCTGTTTCAACCTTACTCAGCTTTCCTTGAATAGAAAACGGCTGAGGAAGCCAGTACACCACTTCATCTCCTGTGCGATCAATACACGGAGAAGGGATACCATACAGATCGCTACTGGCTGGTGGAAACCCTGTATTTTCTTGCCACAATTCAATATATCGCTGGGTAAAGTCAGAAAGTGCTTTTGTCACATAAAAGGTCATAGAGTTATATCATCCATTATTTTCAGGTATGCAATGTTATCCCACTTATTTCTATACGTTCTTGACAAAATAAGGTCTATACACAATGGATTTCAAGTTGCATCGCGACGGTAAGAGAGCAAATCCCCGGGAGCATAGATAATTATGTGACCGGGGTGAGCGAGCGCAGCCAACAAAGAGGCAGTTTGAAAGACGAAGTGTATATACTCAATGCATTGATAAGCATCTTAATATAACATTCCCTTTCGATGAAAGTACCGATGATCTTGTTATGCATTAGACATGATAGGTTTATTTTTAAATTCATATTAAAAAAACAATCTACAAATAAAATATAAAGGGAATAAAAATAATGATCTCATCAAATTCAATCGAACAAGAAAATAATGATTCACAACAGAATTTCATGGCTGAACCAGAATACCCCCTACTTAATTTCCCTTCAAATATAAAATACGGAAATAGATCATTTAGAAATTGGTCAGGAGAAATTCGGGCTTATAATATTCCATGTTGCATACCACGTAGCACAGAAGACGTTATTTCAATCGCCAATTGGGCATGGAAAGAAAATTATAAGCTCAGACCAATCGGTCAATCCCATAATTGGTCACCACTGATAATGGGAATAGGGAAAAATCCGACAGCCCGCATTATGTTGATGGATCTTTCTCAATTCTTTACTCATGTTAATATCGAGCATCATCCCCAGTTTTCCATCGTCACAGCACAAACGGCTATATTAATGGAAACGCTGCTGACACAAATGGAAGAGCAGGATCTTGGCTTTACTGCAACCCCGGCTCCCGGTGATTTAACCCTTGGGGCGGTTCTCGCAATAAACGGACATGGTAGTGCCATTAAAGCTTTCGGAGAAGAGCCGCTTACCGGGCATACATACGGTTCTCTGAGTAACACAATATTGTCTTTATCTGCTGTCGTTTGGGATACAGAAAGTCAGCAATATACCATCAAACGTTTTGAACGAAATCATCCAGATTGTGCTCCTTTATTGACCCATATCGGCAGTGCCCTCATTCTGGAAGTTCAGTTTCAGGCTGGTAAAAATCAACGTTTACGCTGCCAAAGCTTCACTGATATCCCTGCGGCAGAGTTATTTGCTTTCTCAGGAAATACAAAAGAAAATCGAACTTTCAGCCAGTTCTTAGATAAAAGCGGTCGAGCTGAAATAATTTTGTTCCCCTTTACAGATAAACCATGGCTAAAAGTCTGGAGTGTGTCACCAAACAAACCCGTATCGAGCACTGAAGTTAAAACCCCCTATAACTATCCATTTTCCGATAATATTTCATTATTCATATCCGATATTACAGAAAATATACTTATCCATACCCCCGCATTAACGCCCCTTATAGGTGAAATGCAATATCAGCTTGTAAAGGGTGCCTTACAAGGCCGTGAAAAAGATATCTGGGGCTGGAGTAAAAACCTGCTGTTATATGTGAAACCGACAACATTGCGCGTTACAGCAAATGGTTATGCCATCTTAACACGCCGAGCCGATATTCAACGTGTGCTGAACGTATTCTATACCCAGTGGCAAACTATGATGAAGGAATTCACCGTGACAGGAAAATATCCTGTCAACGGTCCTCTCGAAGTCAGAGTCACTGGATTAGATGATCCTGCTGATGTAGTACATGAAAAAGCCGTTGTTCCCAGCTTATCTGCCATCCGTCCACGTTCGGATCATCCTGAGTGGGATGTTGCAATTTGGCTGGATATACTAACCTTTCCTAAAACACCCCATGCCATTGAATTTATGCGTAAATTCGAGATATGGTTATTTCAGGAATTTAATGGCACTTATGCTTCAGCTCGTGTCGAATGGAGTAAAGGTTGGGCATATAGTGAAAATGCCGCATGGGAAGATGAGGAAGTGCTGACTAAAATAATTCCCGTCTCATTTACTGATGGCTTACCTACAGATAACAACTGGAATTTAGCCGTTTCCGCATTACAGAAACACGATCCGCATAATATATTTAGATCCCCGTTATTGGATAAATTACTTTCTGACTAATCGTAGTCTAATAAATAGCAGGTATAAAAACATATCTGCTATTACCAAATAATGGAGAAATAAAACGGACATATAGCTATTCCATTAAAGAAAAGAGACTCGGCCTCTCAGAAACAGGCTTGAGGAAAATGGCAGTAATGCACAATAAAAATACGAACTTTTAAGATTCACTGATACACTACGGACTTACCTCACAGTCTAAAAATCTAAGAATTTTCTAATCTTAAGGAATCCTAATGTCTCTATATCAGGATAATGAAGCACTCTCCCAGCTTACGTTAGGTAAACCAACTCCCTACAAAGACAGTTATGACTCCACGATACTCCAGGCCGTTCCCCGCAGCCTGAACCGTGAACCCCTTGGGCTGTATCCTGACAATCTCCCTTTTCACGGTGCTGATATCTGGACAATGTACGAACTTTCCTGGCTCAACGCACGCGGCGTCCCTCAAGTTGCTGTCGGGCATGTTAGTCTTAATTCAGCCAGTGAAAATCTTATCGAATCAAAAAGCTTTAAGCTTTATTTGAACAGTTTTAACCAAACCCGTTTTTCTGATTGGGAAACGGTACAAAAAACTCTGCAACAAGATCTATCTGCTTGTGCTAATGGTGATATTGAGGTTGTTCTATATCCTCTGCATCATTTCAGTCAACAGCCAATTGCCGATTTTGCAGGAGAATGCATTGATAATCAGGATATTGAAATTGATGATTATCAGTTCAGTCGAGATTATCTTAATAATGCAGCAACGGGTTCTATCGTTGAAGAGACCTTGGTGAGTCATTTGTTAAAATCAAATTGTCTGATCACCCATCAGCCAGACTGGGGTTCCGTTATGATTCGCTATAAAGGCCCTCAAATTGATCAAGAAAAATTATTGCGTTATTTAGTCTCTTTCCGTCATCACAATGAATTTCATGAACAATGTGTTGAGCGTATTTTTAATGACTTAATGGCATTGTGCGTCCCTGAAAAACTCACTGTTTATGCACGTTATACCCGTCGGGGCGGATTGGATATTAATCCATGGCGCAGTAACGAAGAATTCATTCCGGCGACAGGAAGATTAGCCCGCCAATAATCGAATCTGATTGGCGAAATTTTCAGATGGGGCTGGTGCCAGGGAATACACCCACGGACGGAACACAACAACCATGATACACCTTTTGATTGTAGATGCCCTGAATCTGATTCGGCGCATCCATGCTGTACAGGGAAGCCCTTGCATTTCTGCTTGTGAACATGCCCTGAAGCAATTAATCACCCACACCTCACCGACTCACGCGGTTGCGGTATTTGATGAAAATGATCGCAGCCATAGCTGGCGACATCAGCTTCTTCCCGACTATAAAGCGGGCCGTTCTGCCATGCCGGATAGCTTGCAGCAGGAAATGCCCCTGATCAAGCAGGCATTCAATACACTGGGTGTAGAGTGCTGGCATATGGAAGGACATGAAGCAGATGATTTGGCTGCAACACTGGCAACTAAAGTCGCCAGTAGCGGGCATCAGGTTACGATTGTTTCAACGGATAAAGGCTACTGTCAGCTTCTTTCTCCTAATATCCAGATCCGTGATTACTTTCAAAAACGCTGGCTAGATTTGCTTTTTGTTCAGCAAGAGTTTGGTGTTTCGCCTGCCCAACTTCCTGATTATTGGGGGCTGGCAGGTATTAGTAGCAGTAAAATACCGGGAATTCAGGGCATTGGTTCCAAAACCGCGACCAGCCTGCTACAACAAGCAGGTTCGCTGGATAATTTATTCCAGCATTTGGAAACTCAGCTCGATAAATGGCGGAAAAAATTAGAACCCCACAAAGACATGGCTTATATCTGCCGTGAAGTGGCATCCTTAAGAACCGATTTATCGCTTCAGGGGAATTTGCAGCAATTACGGCTCATCAATAATAGATAAAAATTCATTGCCATAGTCTTTCAAGATGTAGTTTTATTGGCTGCATCTTGAAATCTGTTTCAAATAACGCGTTGAAAATGTATAACGCCTGATGAAGCACATCATCAGGCGTTAAGTAAAATAAGTGTCAACATATCTCAGAACTAGACATTTGCATGAATGACAGTGATGTTTACCCGATCATTTAGCAAACAATTTTGGGATCTCACGTAAGCACCAAGACTTCGCCTCTCCCATACTATCGCGTCGCCAGGCCATAATGACGTTGGTTTCATGGCTGTATTCCGAGCCGAGAACCCGTAAACGGCCTTCAGCAATATCTTGTTCTACCATCGTATACGGCATAGTCGCCACTCCCAGTCCCGCCAAAAGTGCACGGCGTTTATCCTCCAGTGAACTTACCGTCAGGCGGGGCTGTTTATCCAATAGCTGAACCGTCAGAACAGGGCGTTCTCTTGCCGTGTCAGCAACTGCTATCCCGCGATATTTTACCCGCGTGGCATCAGACAGCGGTTCTGGTTCAGAATGGATAGGATGATCCGCACTGGCAACATAGACATTGTTAATCGAATAAAGTGGACGGGAATTCACCTCAGCAGAGGCTCTGAAGTGTAGATCTGGTGCAATCACTATATCAGCATGTCCGGTTGCCAACCGCTCCCAGGCACCCGCCAAAACTTCGGTCATCAACGAAAGTTGTGTATTCGATTTTTTTGCCAGTCTATCCACGAGAGGAAAAAGGGAGGCTGCCGGAAACAGGGCTTCACACACAATTGTCAGATGGGTTTCCCAACCACGGGCAAGCGCTTCTGCATCAGCCGTCAATTTATCCGCAGCTTCAAGCAACAAGCGCCCTCTTTCCAGTAACAGACGGCCAACATTAGTAAATTTCGTGCGATGACCAGAACGGTCAAACAGTACGACATCCAGCTCTTCTTCCAGTTTCTGCATGGTATAACTCAATGCAGAGGGAACCCGCCCCAATTCATCCGCCGCCGCCGCAAAACTTCCCCGTCGGTCTATCGCATCCATAACTCTCAGGGATTCCAATGTTAGCGCACGCTCTTTGCCCATATCTTTCTCAATCAGGAATTTTGAATATAGCCACCAGATTAACTGGCTAACATTTCAACGTCCAGATAATTAAGATCGAAATTTATATACTCTATGGGCTTGGAGCTAATTTGAAAGACAAAGGGTATCGTTTATTAGTTAAAGAGATGACAATGATGATGATAACGAGATCAGCAACTCAATGTGGAAAAGCCGATTATGGTTGGTTACAGGCTCGATATACTTTTTCATTCGGTCACTATTTTGACCCAAAATTTTTGAACTACCAATCATTACGTGTTCTTAATCAGGAAGTTCTGGCACCAAAAGCCGAATTTCAGCCTAAATCTTATCCTCACGTCGATATTTTGAATATTATCCTGCAAGGAGAAGCTCAATATCGTGACAGTGAGGGAAATTATATCCATGCCAAACAAGGTGATTGTTTGCTGTTTTCTGCTCGTCAGGGCATTAGTTATAGTGAACTCAATCCCAGTGACAAAATACCCATGACGCGGCTGCAACTCTGGCTCAACGCCTGTCCTCAGCAAGAACCCCTGCCATTACAACGTAAAATTTTGCCAAATAGGCTGTTAACATTGCTGGCTTCTCCCACATCAGAAAACAGCAGCATGTACCTGCGTCAACAAGTGTGGATAAGCTATTTTGTGATAAAACCCCGAGAACACCAAACGTTGTCTTTGTGGAATAAATATGCCTACCTGCAATCCATCAGTGGCAATGCAAGGATTGGCAGCAGGACAGATGAAGTTGTGATTCAGTGTGGAGATGGTGTATTTATTCAGGAAGAACAAGAAATCACATTGCAAGCAGATACGCTGTTTCGGGGGCTGTTAATTGATTTGGCAGAGTGATTTTTCTGGCTTAGTTTTTTCTGGTTCAGTTTTTTCTGACTTAGCATTCATTTCATCTGACCAAGAAATGAATAAGCCCTACAGAGGAGATACTCTGTAGGGCTAAATTTATGAAGTTGACCGATAAGCCGGGTTCTGTCTTGGACAGCCATTCATCTAGGCCAGCACTTGCGCACTGGCTCAAGCAACCTACCCGGGTTCGGTACGGGCCGTACCATATGAACCCCTATTTGGTCTTGCTCCGGGTGGAGTTTACCGTGCCACGAACTGTTGCCAGCCGCGCGGTGCGCTCTTACCGCACCCTTTCACCCTTACCTGATCCCAAACTTATTTTTACAAATAAACCGGGCCATCGGCGGTTTGCTCTCTGTTGCACTGGTCGTAGGCTTTCACCTCCCAGACGTTATCTGGCACCCTGCCCTGTGGAGCCCGGACTTTCCTCCCCTTTACTTCCCCCGGAGGAGAACGGTAAAGCGGCGACTGTCTGGTCAACTCCGGCGCGGATTATAAGGGGTTTACTATCCGATGTATAGGAATTTTCATACGTCGTCTTTAATTTGCTCAATGGCAGATTTCAATTAACTGTCTTGATCAAGAGCGTAACGGTACAATGCATTTTTCTTCACACCATGTATCTCAGCCGCCAATGCCGCTGCCTTTTTCAATGGCAGCTCTTTTTGCAGCAATGTCAATGTTCGCAAGGCTTCCGGTGGTAAACTATCTTCCGCTGGTTTACGGTAGCCTTCCACAATCAGCACCATTTCACCACGGCGACGGGTTTCATCTTCCCTGATCCATGCCAGAAGTTCTCCCGCAGGCATTCCTTGAATGGACTCCCACGTCTTGGTCAGTTCCCGGGCCAACACAACGTACCGATCTGCTCCCCATACTTCTACAATATCTTCTAAACTGTTCAATAAACGGTGTGTCGATTCGTAGAATATCAGCGTCCTTGGTTCCTGTGCTAATTCACGCAGGGTATCCTGACGCCCTTTACTTTTTGCTGGCAGAAAACCTTCATAGCAAAAACGATCGGAAGGCAGGCCAGCCGCAGACAAAGCTGTAATCGCTGCACAGGGGCCCGGCAATGGAACAACTTTAATTCCTGCTTCCCGACAACGACGGACAAGGTGGTAGCCCGGATCGTTGATCAAAGGTGTACCGGCATCAGACACTAACGCGATGCTTATTCCTTGTTCCAATTTTGCAATCAATTGATCTGCTTTCTGCTGTTCATTATGATCATGAAGTGCGAACATACGCGCATTAATGGCAAAATGTTGAAGCAACAAGCCAGTGTGTCGCGTATCTTCGGCTGCAATCAGATCGACATGTTTAAGAACTTCAAGAGCACGCTGGGTAATATCCCCGAGATTTCCAATAGGGGTTGGCACAACATACAGCGTGGATGTCGTAACCACTGCTCGATTGGTTTGATTCATTGTTTCATCCGAATGACCGATTTAAAATTGAGCATCTTTGAAAAAAACATCACTGGATACAGTATGCTTCCCTCAATTTTTGTGCGTTTCAAAACAGGTTTAGTCTATACAGCACTGCTGTCGACTATGATTATTGCAGGGTGTACCATGCCCACACAGCAAGGGCAACCAACTTCTCAGCCTCAGGACAATATCAGCGCAGAGATTAACCGCTATCAAGCCATTATTGATACAGCTCATAATCAACCATCACTGGATGTTATCCGTGCTTACATTGCGCTGGAACATTATTTATCAAAGACACACGATGTCACAGAAAACCAAGCAACATATGAAGCTGAGCATCAGAAAAACATTGATGAAACCTGGGAGGCTTTGACACATCTTTCCTCGCAGCAACTCAGCGAGTTGGTGATCAATGCCAACGAATATACGTTGCAAGGCTGGCTCGACTTGCTCAATGCTTATCAGAACAATAAGCAAAATATCGATAAACTCCGCCCTGCCATCAGCGATTGGAAAATTCGCTATTCCGGCAACCCTGCTGCACGTAGTTTACCTACTTCACTGCAACAAATGTTGGAAAAATCAAATGATGGTCGTGTCACAATCGGATTATTCCTGCCCCTAAGTGGTCAGGCAAAAATGTTCGGTGACGCTATTCGCCAAGGTTTCCTTGATGCGCAAAAAGGGTTGCCAAAACCGGTATCGCCTGTAAACGTGACTGACTCAACTATTGCTGCGGCTATTGCTTCTACGACGGATAATGGATTATCTGATAACACCGATCTATCGGCAGTAAAAGTCTATGACACTAACAGCCAGCCACTTACTACCCTGCTGGCACAAGCTGAACAAGATGGTATTACACTGGTCGTTGGGCCTTTACTGAAACCCAACGTGGAAAAGCTTGCACAGATTGAAACGTCGCTTAGTATTCTGGCTCTCAATGAATTGGATGTTCCACAGGCACAACCTAATATCTGTTATTTTTCGCTGTCCCCAGAAGATGAGGCAAAAAACGCCGCCATGCATATCTGGCAGCAGCAGAAACGCAATCCACTGCTCTTAATACCGCGAACTGAATTTGGTACACGAATTGCAAAAGCCTTTGCAAACGAGTGGCAAAAATTAGGGGGACAAACCGTATTGCAGCAAACTTTCGGGACACCGGATGAAATGAGACAATCCATGAACCGTGGTGTTGGCATTCGCATGTCCGGTACGCCAGTTACGGCCAGCACCCCCGCACCGGATACCGCTAATCAGGCCAATATAAATGTGCCCGTTGTTTCCACAAGTTCAGCCAATGGCTCGGTGGATGCCGTTTATATAGTCGCGACAGCGGATGAGCTGACAACGATCAAACCAATGATCGATATGGCAATCAGCTCTCGCAAAAAACCCGCTCTGTATACCACCTCACGTAGTAATAAATCAGGCTTGGGCCCTGATTTCCGTTTAGAAATGGATGGAATACAGTTTAGTGACATTCCACTGTTGACAGGCATGAACGTGCCATTAATGCAGCAGGCTGCCAAAAAATTTTCCAATGACTACTCCCTGATGCGCCTTTATGCAATGGGAATCGACGCATGGTCACTGGCTAATCAGTTTACACAAATGCAGCAAGAAACGGGATTCCGTCTGAATGGCGCATCAGGGGAGCTTTTAGTTTCGGATAATTGCATCATCATGCGCCAACTCCCTTGGATGCAGTTCAGTAATGGTCGTATCATGCTCGAAAATCGTGCTGACAATGCTGAACATACCGGGATTACTAATAACTCGAATGAATCAGACGATGTGAATAATGCTGATCAAAGTAATGCGTTACAATAAACATCACAAAACAGCGGGTAGCTACGCGCTAGGGCAGCATTACGAACATCAGGCCAAGCAATTTCTGCAACAACAGGGGCTTACCTTTGTTGCAGAAAATGTGAAAATTCGTGGTGGAGAAATCGATCTCATCATGCGTGATAAGCATACGTGGGTATTTGTCGAAGTCCGCTTTCGCCAGAACGCTCAATATGGTGATGCTATTGCTACAATTACCCAAAGCAAGCGCAGAAAGCTATTGCATACTGCGGCAGTTTGGCTGAACCGACGTAATGAATGCCTGGAAACTACACCTTGCCGCTTTGATGTTTGTGCGATAACAGGCCAGAAATTTGAATGGCTGAAAAATGCCTTTACCCTGAATGAGAGCCTATTTTAGTAGGTTCTTAATTTACTCTCTAAACAGATTCCATATACATAGGTCATAACGTGCTGGATAGAATTAAAGTCTGCTTTACGGAAAGTATTCAAACTCAGATCGCAGCAGCAGAAGCCTTACCCGACGCAATATCGCGCGCGGCAATGCTGATGGTTCAATCACTGCTGAACGGCAACAAAATTCTTTGTTGTGGTAACGGTGGCTCAGCCGCAACCGCACAGCGTTTTGTCGCCAGCATGATAAACCGCTTTGAAACAGAGAGGCCAAGTCTGCCGGCGTTGTCTCTGAATACTGATAATGTGGTGATCACGGCTATTGCCAACAGTAAACAACCTGACGAAATCTACGCCAAGCAAGTCAGGGCGTTGGGGTATGCTGGAGATGTTCTGCTCGCCATTTCTACCCATGGTAACAGCCGGGATATCATCAAAGCCGTGGAGGCGGCTGTCACACGCGATATGACGATTGTCGCACTGACAGGCTACGATGGAGGTGAAGTGGCAGGGTTGCTTGGCCCGCAGGATGTTGAAATCCGTATCCCCTCACATCACAGCATCAGGGTTCAAGAAGTTCATATGTTGACAATCAATTGCCTGTGCGACTTAATCGACAATACATTATTTCCTCACCAGGATGAATAAGGAACTCAGTAATGCGGTTATTTTCTCTATTATCGCTATGTTTTAGTGCAATGTTATTACAAGGATGTATTGGAGCCGCTGTCGTGGGTTCAGCTGCGATTGCTACAAAAGCCGGCTCAGATCCACGGACAGTAGGGCAACAAGTTGATGATACTACTCTGGAAGCCAGAATCAGCAATGCCATCAGCAAAGATCCACAAATTAAGGCACAAGCCCGCGTGGTAGCAACAGTATACCAAGGCAAGGTTCTTTTAACCGGACAAAGCCCCAATATGGCGCTGGCTGATAAAGCAAAGCAAATTGCGTCAAAAGTCGGAGGGGCTGAGGTGGTCTATAATGAGATCCGCCAAGGCAATCCTGTTTCACTGGGAATAGCGTCCTCAGACACTTGGCTGACAGCTAAAGTACGCTCCCAGATTCTGGCCAGTGATGCGGTTAAATCTTCCAGCATCAAAGTGGTGACAGAAAATGGTGAAATCTTTTTGTTTGGCATCGTGACCAGAGAAGAAGGGGCTGCTGCTGCAAAAATTGCCAGCGAAACGAGTGGGATCAGGCGCGTGACAACGGCGTTTACTTACCTGAATTAATCTCAACTAAATACCCAAACTAAAACTTCTCCATTCTCCAGGTAAAGCGGCACAATGGCACAATATAGTGATAGTGCCATAGTGATAGTGCCGCTTTTTATTCTCAATAAATTACTGCCTTGTGTCAGTTTCTATTTCAATGCCTCTGATATTTTTTATTATGAGCTATAGCAGTTTCGATAGCATCGAAGTCAGATCCCCAATGTTTTGGAAACTTTTGATCTTCGGCGGTAATACCATATAAGGTGAGATTTGATTCTGAGCTATCCATGTGGAGCGAGAAACATAAGATAAATTAATTGACAGTAAGGCGCTCACTTGCCGCTCTGCCATCATCATAGAAAATGGCACCGGCAGAAACGAAAACGCGATTACAGCAACAAACCATAGAACTGTGATCGACAGAACAATTCTTTTCAGCCAACGCCATAATATTAAAAAAGGATTTATCATCCAGTTACTAAATCATTTCCAATATTTTCTTAACCAGTTTATCAATCCCTTTTTCTGCCTGGGATAAGGATTCAGCCAGCATATAGGCTGGTGTTGTTACAATTTTATTTGCAAAATCAACAACAATATCATCAACTGGACATTCTACGTGTATACCTCCCATTTCTTCTATTTGAGCCGCAGTTTCAGGATCATTGCCGATGGTAACTTTTATCGGTTTACCTAATATTTTAGGCACCATCACAGGAGAAATACACATAAAGCCCATTGGTTTGCCTTGTTGATGCATTGCCCGCACAATACTTAATAATTCTTTATTTATTTCGCAATCTGAGCCTTTAAATGCGAAATTACATAAATTCTTGGCTACTCCAAAGCCGCCTGGAATAATCAATGCATCCAATGCATTAATATCAACTTTAGATAAAGATTGTATATTTCCACGTGTTATACGGGAAGATTCCTCCATTATGTGTCTGCTTTCTTGTTTCACTTCTCCATTAACATGATTAATTACATGATGTTGTGTATCATCAGGTGAAAAAAAGGATACTTCAGCGCCAAGACGACTTAAAGAGAGCATAGTCAGGACTGATTCGTGAATTTCACTTCCATCGTACATTCCACAACCACTCAATATAATGGCAACAGATTTCATATTTCTCTCCATTTGTAGTAGATTAATGCTTAACCCCTTAGAGGGTTAAACACCAATCTTCATCACAGATTTTAATGAATCTTGTAACAAAAAATCTTATCTTTGCTATGTTGGTACCTGTGTTCTGTGTGGAAGAATTTTTTAACTACTCGCACCGAAAACAAATCTCAGATAAGCGGGTAAATAAGTTTCCCTGGTGTTGGCGCAGTATTCGCGCACCCCAACTTCGGTTGGGGTTATTTTTTTGTAGCATCCGACAACCAATTTCTCAATATTTCTATATCATGCTTCCATTCTGACTTTAACTCATCCACCCATTCCTGAACGTTATCCCACCATGCCGGTAGATCCGGAGATTGAATTTGCTGAGCTAGCTGCTGCAAGTGGCGTAATCCGACAGAGCCTGCCGCTCCCTTGATTTTGTGGGCTTCTTCCGTAATTCCTTTCTGATCTCTGGCAGTCATATTTGAGTCCAGCAAGGCAAGGTAACTGTGCATCATGGTTTCAAAAATTACCAGGTTATCAACAATCATTTTAGGCCCAACCAATTCGATATATTGGTTAAGCATCTCCGTATCGAGCAGTTCTTCATCCCGTGTCACGATATTAGCCTCTTGTGGTGTGTTTTCAGGTTCGAATGCCTTACCCCAATATTTTTCCATCACAGCTGTTAACTCTTTAACGGAGAGCGGCTTATTGAGGACCTCGTCCATGCCGGCATCAAGATATTCTTTTTTATCTTTCAATACATTAGCTGTCAGGGCAATCAATGGGGGTAAAGATTGGCTGGAGTAACGCTGGTGTAATTTGCGGGCAATATCAAGCCCGGTCATATCCGGCAATTGGATATCCAACAACACCAAGTCATATTCTTCAGGATCGAACATTGCCAGTGCATCATGACCATTCATGGCAACATCCACACTGTTCCCCAGCTTTTCCAGTACGGAACGGGCAACAATGACGTTAAGTTCAATATCTTCCACTAACAGGATATTCAGCGCCGGTAATGGCAGGGTATCTTGCGCTTCTTTTCCTTTAAGGTGTTCATCAATGACAGGGGCAACAACAGACAAAGTAAAGCAGGAGCCGTGTCCCAGCGAACTTGTTACCGTAATGTTACCACCCATAGCCTGAGCAAGGCGCTTCGAGACGGCAAGGCCAATGCCTGTTCCTGTCGCAGGGCGCCCACCAGCACTGTCTGTCACTTGGTAGTACATGGCAAAGATTTTTTCCAGCTCATTGGCAGGAATGCCAATACCAGAATCTGTAACTTCAAAAAACAGCCACTCCCCCTCTTCACGCCAGATACGAATCCGGATTTCCCCTTCTGGTGTAAATTTCACGGCATTACTGATCATGTTCCACAGGATTTGCCGCAAACGGGTTCCGTCAGCCACTACTTTGGCAGGCAACGGTTGTTCCGGCTCCATCACGAATTTAATACCTTTCGGTTGCGCCAGCAGCCCTGCAATGTTCTCCAGGTCAGCCATAAAACCGGTGAAATCAATTGGCTGGTTATCAAGCTGGACTTTGCGGCGCTCAATTTTATCTAACTCAATAATATCATTGAATATATTACCCAGTGTAATTGCGCTGACATGAATAGTTTTCAGATAGTTGCACTGTTCTGCTGTTACATCGGTGTCCATCAGAATCCGGCTCAGACCAATGATGCCATTTAAAGGTGTACGAAGCTCATGGCTAATCGTAGAGATAAAAGTCGTCTTATCCCTGCTGGCATTCTCCAACGCGTCCTGATAGCGCTTACGCTCCGTGATATCGCGCCCAAACCCCATTAGCCCATGTCGTTTCCCGACACGATCATAAAAAGGGACTTTCCGAAGTTCAAAACAAGCCTTGCGCCCGTCAGGATAAACCAGCCATTGCTCGTAAGTCAGGGATACATTGTGACGAAATACTTTTTCATCGGTTTCCATTACCTTCTTGGCAATTTCTTTATCATAAACATCCTTCGGAGTCAGACCGATAAGCTGCTTCTCACTTTTGCCTGTCAGCAGTTCCACCGCCCTATTACAGCCGGAAAATTCGTCGTCTTCATTGCGGTAATAAACCAGATCAGGAGAAGCATCCAGAAATGAACGGAGCAAAATAGATTGCTGCTCAAGTTCAATCTGAGTTTTTTCACGATACTCCATTTCTAATTTGAGTTTATTTAACAACACCAGATGCGCTTTTTCCGCTTTCTCTCTTTCGGAAATTTCTTGATTCAATTGGCCAATATTTTCTTTGAGTTGCAGATTCAATTCCGCATCACGCTGGCGCATCTCCTCAAGTTTTGCGACCAGACTGGATAAACGCTGACGGGATTCTTCCAGTTGTTCTACCACAATAGAAAGAAAATAAACCGCCCAAGGAGTGATTAACAAACCAAAAAAGATTGAGCGGATTAAATCAATGCCCTGTACCTCCCCGTGCAATACGAATGTCACCGCCATTTGCATAGCCATTGCAAGAATAACCAGAGCAGATGCGAGCAATATTGAAAAACGCACTAATCCTAGCTTCATCATCAAATCTACATAATATTGGGCAAGTTCCCGAATCAGCTTCATAACCACTCCAAGTCAAAACAATTTCCAGTAAAGTCATCAGATTGAATCATAACGCAAAAAAGACTCAACTTCGTTGAGGGATATCATCTGACACCCACAGCCATAAAAACTCACAAAAATAGAATATTTAATCATAAAATTTCTCACTTTATTTTTTAGAGTAAAAAACAATCGATAATTTATTCTTATCTTACATAAGATACATTTGATAATTTCGATATATTTACAAAATTTAGATTAAAAATCTAAAAAAAACTTAATTTAACAGCATATATGAAACAAATAATCCCATTGATTTAGTGATATAACTCACATCATGTAATACTCATGATCTAGTTCACAAAATACAAAATTACATAATTTTTTATTTAAATTTAACGTGATAGATAAACATCAATAATAATAAACCTGATTTTCCACGATTTGACCTGTCCTATTTTTCTCTATAAGTTGGGAGTTCACTGAAAATCATATATTGGATAATCGTCCGATTCATATTTATGCAGTGATATGACATGAAACATAACATCATTTTGATTTACCGCTTGTTGCTGCAAATAAAAGTTGCAAATAAAACAAGTGGTGTTTGCTGAGGGCGCAAATCAGACGCCTATAGAAATAATATATCTATACCATCTCGCGAGTGATGTGAGAACCGGACAGAACTTGGGAGCTTTACAATGTTGTATGACAAATTGCAGGAAAAAGATAACTGTGGCTTTGGATTAATCGCACATATTGAAGGTGAGCCAAGCCACAAGGTGGTGCGCACAGCCATACATGCGCTGGCTCGGATGCAGCATCGGGGCGCGATTCTGTCAGATGGCAAAACCGGTGATGGCTGTGGTTTATTAATGCAAAAGCCAGATCGTTTTTTTCAGATGATTGCCAGCGAGCAGTCGTGGCGACTCGCCAAAAACTACGCCGTCGGTACGCTGTTTCTGAGTCAGGATGCCAAAATTGCCCAATCATGCCGTGACATCGTAGAACAAGAATTACAAAACGAAACCCTATCTATTGTTGGCTGGCGGGAAGTTCCCATCAACCGAGATATTTTGGGTGAGATTGCCCTGTCAAGCCTTCCTCGCATTGAGCAAATTTTTATCAATGCGCCTGCCGGATGGCGGACACAAGATATGGAACGCCGGTTGTTCGTTGCCCGGCGCCGTATAGAAAAACACATTACCGACAACGATTTTTATGTTTGCAGCCTGTCCAATCTGGTCACGATTTACAAAGGGCTGTGCATGGCGACCGATCTACCCCGTTTCTATCCAGATTTGGCCGATTTACGGATGGAGTCTTCTATCTGCCTGTTCCACCAGCGTTTTTCAACCAATACGGTTCCTCGCTGGCCACTGGCACAACCTTTCCGTTATCTGGCCCACAATGGAGAGATCAACACCATTACAGGAAACCGCGAATGGGCCAAAGCCAGAGCCTATAAATTCCGTACGCCACTCATTCCTGATTTATATACCGCCGCGCCTTTCGTTAATGAAACCGGTTCCGATTCCAGTTCGTTAGACAATATGCTGGAGTTGTTTCTCAATGGTGGCATGGACTTAATTCGCGCAATGCGCCTGCTGGTTCCACCTGCATGGCAGAATAATCCCGATATGGATGATGACCTGCGCGCGTTCTTCGATTTCAATTCTATGCACATGGAACCCTGGGACGGGCCTGCCGGCATCGTGATTTCTGATGGGCGCTATGCAGCCTGTAATCTGGACAGAAACGGCTTACGCCCTGCCCGTTATGTGATTACTACAGATAAACTGATTACCTGTGCGTCTGAAGTGGGCATTTGGGATTACAAGCCCGATGAAGTCGTGGAAAAGGGGCGTGTAGGGCCGGGCGAATTGATGGTCATTGATACCTATGCAGGCCGTATTCTTCATTCCGCTGAAACTGACAATGATTTGAAAATCCGTCATCCTTATAAAGAGTGGTTAGAGAAAAACGTCAGGCGTTTGACCCCATTTGAAGAACTACCGGAAGATCAGGTCGGGCAAAGAGATTTAGATGATCGGCTGTTGGCAACTTATCACAAGCAATTTGCCTACAGTAATGAAGAGCTGGATCAAGTTATTCGTATTCTTGGCGAAAATGCACAAGAAGCGACAGGCTCTATGGGAGATGATACACCGTTCGCCGTTCTTTCCGGCCGCCCACGCATCATCTATGATTACTTCCGCCAACAGTTTGCCTAGGTGACCAACCCTCCCATCGATCCACTGCGTGAAGCTCATGTCATGTCGCTGTCTACCCGCATTGGGCGGGAGATGAATGTCTTTTGTGAAGCAGAAGGGCAAGCGCATCGATTGAGCTTTGAATCACCTGTTCTGCTCTACCCTGACTTCGTGCAGCTCACGACACAGAAAGAGCCATATTACCGTGCTGACACACTGGATTTGACCTTCAATCCGCAGGAAACCAGTCTTAAAAATGCGGTTTTCACCTTGTGCAAGGAAGCAGAGAAACTCGTCCGTAACGGCTCAGTATTGCTGGTATTATCTGATCGCAATATTTCATCAGAAAGATTGCCAATCCCTGCGCCAATGGCCGTCGGTGCTATTCAGCATTGTCTGGTTGAAAAAAACCTGCGCTGTGATGCCAACTTGATTGTGGAGACCGCCAGTGCGCGTGATCCGCACCATTTTGCCGTATTGCTGGGTTTTGGTGCTACGGCTGTCTACCCTTATCTGGCCTATGAGTCTCTGGGAAAGATGGTAGATGATGGCACAATCAATACCCCCTATACCCGCGTTATGCTGAATTATCGCAACGGCATTAATAAAGGGTTGTATAAGATTATGTCCAAAATGGGCATCTCTACGATCTCCTCTTATCGCTGTTCTAAATTATTCGAGGTCGTAGGCTTACATTCTGATGTAACGAATATTTGCTTCAATGGTGTCGTCAGCCGCATTGAAGGGGCAGATTTCAGCGATTTTGAACAAGATCTGCTTAATCTTTCTAAGCGGGCATGGCTGCAACGTCACACCATCGATCAGGGCGGTTTGCTGAAGTATGTTCACAATGGAGAATATCACGCTTATAACCCCGATGTTGTCAGCACATTGCAAGCGGCAGTCCACAGTGGCAAGTACAGTGATTATCAGAAATACTCTGAATTGGTGAACAGGCGTCCCGTAACAACATTACGGGATCTGTTGGCGATTTTACCTCAGAATGAACCCCTCTCCATTGAGGATGTTGAACCGGCAGAAGCCCTGTTCAAACGTTTTGATACCGCTGCCATGTCGATTGGTGCGTTAAGCCCGGAAGCGCATGAAGCGCTGGCGGAAGCGATGAATGCCTTGGGCGGGTTTTCCAATTCCGGTGAAGGTGGGGAAGATCCGGCTCGTTACGGCACAAAAAAAGTTTCCCGCATTAAGCAAGTTGCATCTGGCCGGTTTGGCGTTACACCGGCCTATCTGACCAGCGCTGATGTCATTCAGATAAAAGTCGCACAGGGCGCGAAACCGGGTGAAGGTGGTCAGTTACCGGGAGATAAAGTCACACCTTATATTGCCAGATTGCGTTACTCCGTACCCGGTGTCACACTGATTTCGCCACCACCGCATCACGATATTTACTCAATCGAAGATCTGGCCCAGCTGATTTTCGACCTTAAACAAGTCAATCCAAAGGCGCTGATTTCAGTCAAACTGGTTTCAGAACCGGGTGTGGGAACCATCGCCACAGGCGTAGCCAAAGCGTATGCCGACCTGATCACGATTGCAGGTTATGACGGTGGAACCGGAGCAAGTCCTCTATCCTCTGTAAAATATGCCGGGTGCCCGTGGGAATTGGGGCTTGTGGAAACTCAGCAGGCACTGGTTGCCAATGGATTACGCCATAAAATTCGCCTTCAGGTTGACGGGGGTTTAAAAACGGGCGTGGATATTATCAAAGCCGCTATTTTAGGCGCGGAAAGTTTTGGTTTCGGTACGGGCCCGATGGTTGCCCTTGGCTGTAAATACCTGCGGATCTGCCACTTAAATAACTGCGCGACCGGTGTAGCAACGCAAGATGAAAAACTACGTCGATCCCACTATCACGGTCTGCCGGAAAGAGTGATTAATTACTTCCGCTTTATTGCGCAGGAGACACGCGAGTTAATGGCGCAAT
Organism: Xenorhabdus koppenhoeferi; assembly: GCF_900116635.1. Lineage (GTDB taxonomy): Bacteria > Pseudomonadota > Gammaproteobacteria > Enterobacterales > Enterobacteriaceae > Xenorhabdus > Xenorhabdus koppenhoeferi. Next base: position 91,788 of record NZ_FPBJ01000005.1, read on the forward strand.
TGGGTGTGAAAACACTCACTGATTTGATTGGTCGAACAGATTTGCTGACGATACTGGAGGGTATCTCCGCCAAACAAAATAAACTCTGTCTTGAGCCATTGCTGGAAACGGCTGAACCTCATGCTGGCAAAGCGCTGCACTGTACTGAAGGTAATCCACCTTTTGATCAAGGTGAACTGAATAAGTCCATCGTCGCCCACGCTATGCCTTATGTGGAAAATTCACAGAGCAAAACTTTCTATTTTGATATTCAAAATACCGACCGCTCTGTTGGCGCTTCTCTCTCTGGTGAAATTGCAACTCGATATGGCGATCAAGGGCTGGCCGCTGATCCGATCAAACTCTATTTCACCGGAACCGCCGGGCAAAGTTTTGGTGTCTGGAATGCGGGTGGTGTCGAACTAACTTTAACTGGCGATGCCAACGATTATGTCGGCAAAGGTATGGCAGGAGGTTGTATTGCCATCCGCCCTCCTGTTGGTTCAGCATTCAAAAGTAATGAGACCACTATCATCGGTAATACCTGCCTTTATGGTGCAACAGGTGGAAAATTGTTTGCTGCCGGACGTGCCGGTGAACGTTTCGCAGTCCGTAACTCAGGTGCCATCACCGTTATCGAAGGGATTGGCGATAACGGCTGTGAATATATGACCGGTGGGATTGTCTGTGTTCTCGGCGGCACTGGCGTAAATTTCGGTGCGGGCATGACAGGTGGTTTCGCTTATGTACTTGATGAATTCGATGGTTTTCGCAAACGCGTCAATCCAGAGCTGGTGGAGGTGCTCTCAATGGATACCCTTGCTATTCACAAAGAACATCTGCGTGGGTTAATTACTGAACACGTACACCTGACGGGTTCTCCACATGGCGAAAGCATACTGGAAAACTGGTCACAATGGGTCGATAAATTTGCGCTGGTTAAACCTAAATCCAGTGATGTCAGCGCGTTGTTGGGACACCGTAGCCGTTCCTCTGCGGAATTGCGGGTTCAGGCGCAATAAGGAGTCAATAATGAGCCAGAATGTTTATCAATTTATCGACTTACAGCGTGTCGATCCGCCTAAGAAATCGTTGAAAATCCGTAAAATAGAATTTGTGGAAATTTATGAACCTTTTTCAGAGAGTCAGGCACAAGCACAGGCAGATCGCTGCCTTGCCTGTGGTAATCCTTATTGTGAATGGAAATGTCCTGTACACAACTATATTCCAAACTGGCTGAAACTGGTCTATGAAGGACGCATAATCGAAGCGGCTGAGTTGTCACATCAGACAAATAGCCTGCCAGAAGTCTGCGGGCGGGTTTGCCCCCAAGATCGCTTGTGTGAAGGTGCCTGTACACTCAATGATGATTTTGGTGCTGTCACCATTGGCAACATTGAGCGCTATATCAACGACAAAGCGATCGCAATGGGCTGGAAGCCCGATATGTCACATGTAACCCCAACAGGCAAACGCGTGGCTGTTATTGGTGCCGGCCCTGCGGGATTATCGTGTGCTGATGTCCTGACGCGCAACGGTGTGCAAGTCGTTATTTACGATCGTCATCCTGAAATTGGTGGCTTACTCACATTCGGCATTCCCGCTTTTAAATTAGAAAAAGAGGTGATGATCCGTCGACGTGAAATGTTCTCAGAAATGGGTATCGAATTCCGTTTAAATACGGAGATAGGTAAAGACATCACGCTGGCTGAACTCACCGCAGAATTTGATGCTGTATTTCTTGGTATTGGTACCTATCAATCCATCCACGGCGGACTGGAAAATGAAGATGCGGATGGTGTTTATGATGCCCTGCCTTTTTTAATCGCCAATACTCGTCAGTTAATGAGCTACCCTTCCCTGCCGGAACAGCCCTATGTTGATATGAAAGGCAAGCGCGTCTTGGTTCTGGGGGGCGGTGATACCGCGATGGACTGCGTTCGTACCTCAATTCGTCAGGGCGCAACCCATGTTATCTGTGCCTATCGGAGAGATGAAGAAAATATGCCCGGCTCCCGCCGTGAAGTTAAAAATGCCATAGAAGAAGGGGTTGAATTTCGTTTCAATCTCCAACCCGTAAACATTGAAATTAACGATGCAGGGCGTGTTTGCGGTGTCAAAGTGGTAAAAACACAACTGGGTGCCGTGGATGAAAAGGGCCGTCGCCAAGCGGAACTCATTCAGGATTCAGAATTCTTGATAGAAACTGATGCGGTAATCATGGCCTTTGGCTTTAAGCCTCATACTATGAACTGGTTAGATGAGCATCAAGTTAATCTTGATCAAAGAGGGCGTATTATTGCCTCTGAATCAAATGTTCTGCCTTTTCAGACCAGTAACCCCAAAATATTCGCTGGCGGTGACATCGTGCGTGGCTCTGATCTAGTCGTCACTGCAATTGCTGAAGGCAGGAAAGCCGCCTCAGGCATTCTCGACTATCTTGAAATATAAAACGTCCTATTTCCTTTTCTTCCCGCTGATTATTTCTCCGGTCTTTTGACCGGAAAAATCTTCACAAAACAGACTTTCACTTCTCTTTTTGTTGCCATCCTAAAACCATCCCTTGTTAGAGTTAGTGATTATTTTTCATTTGATTGATGAATTCTATAAATATATCAATAAATTAATCGTTAATAACGATTAATTTATTGATCTTTTTTGATTCGGCTGGTACATTTTTTATGTATGTAGAAAAGAGCACACAAAATTGTGCTCTAACACTATAACCTCTATGGAGATGGTGATAGTTTCCCTTTTATTACCATGATTATTGTATTTTTTTGTTTTATGCGATTATTTTTATATCCTAAAACCAAATAGTTAAATTTAATCTCGTATTCAATACAACAATAGCAACAATAATGAAATACCGTAATCCAGCAATAAGTTTCATTTTTTTCATAAAGAAAATTTTTTATTTTAACTGTTTTAATAGAAATAAATTAAAAGACCGTAAAAGTGATAATTACAGGAAGCAATTTATGAGCTTATTCACCCAGATACTCTTCTTATCTTGCATATTCTCGATTAGTGTCCCCTCAATTGCCGGACTCTCTACCTCTGCTGAAATTATGCAGCAAGTGCAGAAGAGAGGGGTGAACTCGGTTGTGGCAGAATTAGGTGAAAGCTATGAGTCGGAAAAGATTGTGGATAGTATTGCTGCTGGTGATAGCGAATGGCTACAGGTTGCCTTTATATTATTCCCGAATATCCATCCCAAATTTTCAAAACAAATTCTTGAGTCCTTATCATCTGCTTTGATTAATAATCCTGATGAGGTATTATCTCTAATAGAAAAATATCGTACTCCCGCATTTTCGGATATCTGTAATATCCCCCCATCAATAGTCAGTTCAGCACAACAAAAATCATTTATTAATAAGATGGTTAGTAGCTTAAATAAGATAAAAAATTCAAATTCTGGAAAAAATCGGGACAGTATAGAAATGTGTTTGTGGGAATTGGAGAGAAATTATGGTGATTACTTTTAACATCAAAGCTGATTTTTATCCAAAATTAATTTCTATAAAAATAAAGGAGATATTGTTCTCCTTTATTTTTATACCCGTCATCTTTCAAGTTGCAGAACAGCAGCAACTTGAAATCGGTTAGTTAGATATAGAGCATTGCGTAATTATTTTATCACACGCAAAGTCGGACGCCCTTTTGGTGGTTGAGGAGGATCGTCATCTGGTGAGTCCTCATCACGAGGAGTTTTTTTACTGTGGAGTAGTACCAGATTATCTGCTACTGGCAAATCCGAATCTTTTTCTTCAAATTCGCCATTCGCTTCATAAGCGAATTCTGGCTCAAACATCATTCCAGCGCCATTTTCACGGGCATAAACCGCAACAACAGCCTCCATTGGGACTGAAACTTGACGGGCAACACCGCCAAAACGGGCATTGAATCTAACTTCATCGTTAGTCAATTCCAGATTGCCAACCGCCCTCGGAGAGATATTCAGGATGATTTGCCCATTTTGTGCATACTCCATCGGAACGTTGACTCCATAAAAGCTAACGTCCACAATCAGATGCGGGCTCATGTCATTATCCAACAACCACTCATAATGTGCCCGCAATAGATAAGGGCGACGTGGAGACATTTGAGTCATCTCCATAAATTAACTCCGTGATTGTAAACGCATTTCACGTTCCGCTTCTGTTAATGAAGCCAAGAATGCGTCACGTTCAAATACACGCTGCATATAGACTTGAAGGTCTTTTGCACCTGGGCCAGACAGTTCTACTCCCAAGACAGGCAAACGCCATAGCAGTGGACACAGGTAACAATCCACCAGACTAAATTCTTCACTCATGAAGAATGACATTTCTCTGAAAATAGGCCCGATAGCCAACAATTCCTCAGCAAGCTGTTTTCTCGCAGCATTAGCTTCTTGGACATTTCCTTTCTGAATTTTGTACATCAGGGAATACCAATCTTTTTCAATTCTATGCATCATCAGGCGGCTGGAGCCACGAGCAACAGGATACACAGGCATGAGTGGTGGATGCGGAAAACGTTCATCCAGATATTCCATAATGATACGAGAATCATACAGAGTCAGCTCACGATCAACGAGAGTAGGAACAGATTGGTACGGATTTAAATCGATCAAATCCTGCGGTAAATTACCTGCTTCAACGTGTTCGATTTCAACGCTGACCCCCTTTTCCGCCAGTACAATTCGCACTTGATGGCTAAAAATGTCGGTCGGGCCGGAAAACAGAGTCATTACCGAACGTTTGTTGGCAGCGACAGCCATGAAAACCTCCAAGTTTATCTAAAAAAGGAACGAACAGCCTTTTAATTAACAGTGGCTATTCTCGCTCATATTCTCATCCTGTTTCGCACTTATTATCCGAGGCTATCCCTTTCAATCTTTCAAGTGACGGCGTTGTTCGCATTCGCTGTAACGAGAAATCTATCAAAGATGTGTTTTACCTCTGCCAAATCAGGCAAATTCATGGATAAGGCAAAAAATTGTTACTAGTCTACCAGATTCTGCACATTTTGTGGGGAAGTACATTGAGAATTAATGATGAAATATTTGAGAGCATAGATTTGCATCTTCAATATGCTATTTTTTTCCAAAAAAAAGAAATTCTCAAAACAAAAAATTGGGAGAAATAAAAAAACCCGCCATAAAAATGACGGGTTTTCAACTTTAATCCACTGCCACAATAGTGGCAACAAATTAACGTTTGGAGAACTGTGGACGACGACGTGCTTTGCGCAGACCCACTTTTTTACGTTCAACTTCACGAGCATCGCGGGTAACGAAGCCAGCTTTGCGAAGATCAGAACGTAGAGTCTCGTCATAAGCCATCAGTGCACGGGTGATACCGTGACGGATTGCGCCTGCCTGACCAGAAATACCACCACCTTTAACAGTGATGTACAGATCCAGTTTGCCCAGCATTTCAACCAGCTCAAGTGGTTGACGAACGACCATACGCGCAGTTTCACGACCGAAGTAAACTTCGAGGCTGCGTTGGTTGATTACGATGTTACCGCTACCTGGCTTAATAAAGACTCGAGCGGAAGAGCTTTTGCGGCGACCAGTGCCGTAGTATTGATTTTCAGCCATTGCCTATAATCCCGATTAAATGTCCAGAACTTGTGGTTGCTGTGCCGCGTGGTTGTGCTCGCTGCCCGCGTAAACTTTCAGTTTACGGTACATTGCACGACCCAGTGGCCCTTTTGGCAGCATGCCTTTAACCGCGATTTCAATGACACGCTCAGGACGGCGGGCAATCATCTCTTCAAAGGTCGCTTGCTTGATACCACCGATGTGGCCAGTGTGGTGATAATAAATCTTGTCAGCACGTTTGTTGCCGGTTACAGCAACTTTCTCTGCGTTAACAATAATGATGTAGTCACCAGTATCAACGTGCGGAGTATATTCCGCTTTGTGCTTGCCGCGCAGACGGCTAGCTATTTCAGTTGCAAGACGGCCTAAAGTTTTGCCATCTGCGTCAACAACATACCAGTCGCGTTTTACGGTTTCTGGTTTAGCTGTAAAAGTTTTCATTAAAGCTTACCCAATTATAAGTTACACGTTGGTGAACACTCAATGTTCAGAAACTGTTTTAGAGGTTCACACGACTCATGTCCAGCAAACCTACCCCTTCGAATAGCCTATGCCGGCACTAATGCAAGTTTTTCGGGAAATAAAAAATCTTGCTGATCTTGCTGTAACGTGGGGTCGCAAGATTATAGAGAAGTCATCGTAAAAAATCGACCCCAAATTCAATAATTATCCCATTGGGTGTATTGCTTTTGTTTCAGCGATAAATACACCAGGGTAGATTCAGGGCAAATGAGGTAATTTAAGATATTCCTCACTTTGCATTTCCTGTAATCGGGACAGACAACGGCGGAACTCAAACTCGAGCAGTTCTCCCTGATAAATTTGCTCCATAGATACCTCGGCACTAATGATGAGTTTCACCTGACGTTCATAGAATTCATCCACCAGAGCAATGAAACGCCGGGCCGCATTTTCATTCCGTGCTCTCATGATCGGCGTGTCATGCAGTAAAACGGTGTGATAAAGCTTCGATAACGCAATGTAATCCACCTGACTACGAGGATCTTCACACAGTGTTTTGAAATTAATTGCCAATACCCCATCAACGCTACTGATTGTGGGCATACTGCGATGATTAATCTCCAATACCGGATTAGGTTCACCTTCCTGTCCCGCCAGACGCAGAAATATGCGACGCATTTCCTGTCGATTTTCCTCCGACAATGGTGTCAGATAGAGATGTGCTCGTGTGAGTGTCCGCAATCGATAATCAATTCCTGCATCCACATTCATAACACCACAATACTCTTTGATTTGTTCAATGGCAGGCAGGAAACGTGCTCGCTGTAATCCATTTCGATATAGCTCATCAGGCGGAATATTGGATGTTGCCACCAATGCAATTCCCCGCGCAAAGAGGGCTTCCAGTAACGTACCGAGGATCATCGCATCCGTAATATCTGAAACAAAAAATTCATCAAAACAGAGAATATCTGTTTGTGCTTTGAAACCATCAGCCACTACCTCCAAAGGATTTTCATGCCCTTGTAAAGCGGTTAATTCTTCATGTACTCGTAACATGAAACGATGAAAATGGAGACGCAGCTTACGCTCAGTGGGCAAGCTTTTATAAAACATATCCATCAACCATGTTTTGCCACGCCCGACACCTCCCCACATATAAAGTCCCTGAACCGGACAACACTGTACGGGCGCTTTCCGGCCAAACAACCGATCCAATATTCCTTTCAACCAATTGGGCTGTGGAGAATGGCAAGGACGGAAGTTGATAAGGTCACGATGAATAATATCCAAACATGCAACGGTATCGCGCTGTACATCGTCAGGTTGATACTGACCATTAGACAGTGCAGATTGATATAGGAATGAAGGTGTAATCGGTGACATGAAAGTAACAATCCTTAAACGTTTTTTATTTTCAGCACGTATGACATCTTACGGAGAAGAGCTGCACCAATTTTGCAAATAATTCGCTGCGCGCCCGGACAAATTTATATAAAATTAACACATTAGGCAGTACATAAATTAATTAAATAATAATCAATATTCCACTCTAACTAAATTAGCGGTTATAGTGGTAGTAATGATATTGCAGAACAATGATGTTACTAAAGGAGTTGCCATGACTTGGGAATATGCACTGATCGGGTTAATCATTGGTTTTATCGGCGGCGCGCTGGTTGTCCGCTTTGGTAGCTCAAAGCTGCGTCAGCAAAATGCACTACAGGCAGAATTAGAAAAAAACCGGGCTGAATTAGAAGAATATCGCAAAGAGCTGGTCAGCCATTTCGCCCGCAGTGCTGAGTTACTGGACAATATGGCTCGCGATTATCGTCAGCTATATCAGCACATGGCTAAAAGTTCCAACGAGCTTATGACCAATATACCAGTACAAGACAATCCCTTTAATTATCGTCTCGGCGAACCCGAAGCCGAGAAAAATAAAATAGTGGCAGACAAGCCTCCACGGGATTACTCTGAGGGTGCATCAGGACTCCTCCGCCCCATTCAAGATAAAAAATAATAATCACACTTGCCGTGGCAACAGTAAATGCCACGGCCCATCAATACCTTTTTATCTGATAGAAAAAGTTTTGTTCTTTAATTTTAATTCACGTAAATACCTGTAAAGAAGCCCAGAGAAACTACATTATTAGTGAACTTTGCTGAATAATCAGTAGTCGTAAAAACATCGAAATAATTATGCTTAGAGCCTATCTCACCGAGCGTAATTGCCGGGGAAGGAAAATCTCCTGACAGGATAGGCTTCTTAAGTACGATTTCCCTTTCTGACTTAGGTATTAAGAGAACGTATTCAATGAAAAGAAAAAACACATTGCTTAGCGCACTCGCAATCAGTATTGGATTATCTTTAGCTTCAGTTCCAATGGTAGGCAATGCAGCTTTACCTGCTGCAATGGCCTCTCAGGAATTACCCAGCCTCGCATCCATGCTGGAGAAAGTGCTTCCTTCTGTTGTGACAGTGCATGTTTCAGGCACTGAAGTGCAAAATCGGCAGCTCCAGTTACCGGAAGATTTCCAATTCTTCTTTGGGCCAGGTTTTCCTTCACAAGAACAAAGAAGCCGTCCATTTAAAGGATTAGGATCTGGCGTTATTATTGACGCAGAGAAAGGTTATGTGCTGACCAATAATCATGTCATTGATAATGCAAATAAAATGCGCGTTCAATTAAACGATGGTCGTGAGTATTCAGCCAAACTCATCGGGCGAGACCCACAAACTGATATTGCACTTTTACAGTTGAAGGATGCAAAAAACTTAACGACTATCAAGTTTGCTGACTCCGATCAACTGCGCGTTGGGGATTATGCTGTTGCAATCGGCAACCCATTTGGGTTAGGGCAAACTGTGACATCGGGGATCATTTCCGCCCTTGGTCGCAGTGGGTTGAATCTGGAGGGTTTGGAAAACTTCATCCAGACCGATGCCTCCATTAACCACGGCAATTCCGGCGGAGCATTAATTAACCTGAAAGGCGAGTTAATCGGCATTAACACCGCCATCATAGCGCCGAATGGCGGTAACGTTGGTATCGGTTTTGCCATCCCTAGTAACATGGCCAAAAACCTTGCCGCACAGCTCATTTCAAACGGAGAAGTCAAACGCGGCATACTCGGCATTAGGGGCATAGAAATGACCGCAGACATTGCCCAAGCGCTCAAGATTGATACGCAGCAAGGTGCCTTTGTCAGCGAAGTTATACCTAAATCAGCAGCGGCAAAAGCGGGTATCAAATCAGGGGATGTACTGGTTTCCTTTGAAAGCAAAAAAATTAGCAGTTTTGCAGAATTGCGAGCGAAGATTGGCACAACAGCTCCGGGTAAAGAGGTTAAAATTGGTTTATTGCGTAAAGGGAGACCCCTGGAAGTCACAGTAACATTGGACAACAACGAAGATGGTTCAACCAAAGCAGAGAAACTGAGTAACGCCCTGCAAGGTGCTACCCTGAGCAATGCCACAGTAAAAGAGACTCAAGGCATCAAAGTGGACACTATTATTCAGAATTCACCTGCTGCGTTGTCCGGTTTACAGAAGAATGACTTAATTGTTGCTGCCAATAATACCCGTATCAGAAATATTAACGAATTGCGTAAGGTTATTGAAAACAAGCCGTCTGTTATCGCGCTGAACGTCTTGCGAGGTGACAATAACGTTTATCTATTATTGCGTAATTAATCCGTTTAATATTGAAAACGCAATCTAATACCCGTTAGGCACAATAGGTATCAAATTGCTGCTCGGCGGCAAGGGAGCAAATCTTCAGTCACATATACACAATGGATTTCAAGTTGCATCGCGACGGCAAGAGAGCAAATTCCCGGGAGCATAGATAACTATGTGACCGGGAAAATAAGCGAAACCAACAAAGCTGCGACCTGAAATGATGAAATGAACAAACACAGTATTGTGCTGTGTTTGTTCATTTTCATGCTACTCTTTTTTCACCTATTTACTTACTGAATAATGCCATGCTGATCAAGTTATTGCGCTCTATAATAATAGGGTTATTAATTGCAGTCATTTTGCTGGTTGTCATTCCTTCCCTGCGTCCCAATGGTTTGAAAAACCTCCTGAGCGGCAACAACTACAGTGATGAAGTTTATAGCTTTAGCCAAGGCGTTCGACGTGCAGCACCTGCTGTTGTTAATATTTACAGTAGCAGCATGGGTAGTTTCTCCCATGAAAGCCGCGAACTTCAACCTCTCGGTTCCGGCGTCATTATGAGTGAACAAGGCTATATTCTTACAAATAAGCATGTTATCAATAAGGCTGGTTCTATCATTGTCGCTCTGCAAGATGGTCGTTTTTATGAAGCCCTGTTAGTCGGCTCAGATGGCCCGACAGATCTGGCAGTTTTAAAGATTAGTGCAATAAATATTCCCGTAATCCCGATCAATCCGAAACGAGTGCCCCATGTCGGGGATATCGTCCTGGCAATCGGCAATCCATACAATTTGGGACAAACCATCACGCAAGGCATTATCAGTGCCACAGGGCGCGTTGGCCTGAGTCCAACACGTCGCCAGAATTTCCTGCAAACAGATGCATCAATTAATCAGGGCAACTCCGGCGGAGCGCTGGTCAATACGCTGGGAGAATTGGTCGGTATTAATACACTGACATTCGATAAGTCAGAATTTGGTTCAACTCCTGAAGGATTGGGATTTGCCATTCCGGAGAAACTGGCTACAACAATCATGCAGAAGTTGATTCGTGACGGGCGAGTCATTAGGGGATATATAGGCATCACCGCCAAAGAATTATCCTATATCCGTTCATCAGGCAGTAATATCAATCAAATCCAAGGCCTGCGTGTTTTTCAAGTAGCACCGGAAGGGCCTGCTGAAAAAGCGGGTCTCAAAGTTGGGGATATCATTATCAGTGTCAATCATCAGCCTGCGATTTCCCCTACTGAAACAATGGATCAAGTTGCAGAGATCCGCCCGGGCAGCGTTGTACCAGTCACCGTTTTGCGTGACGGCACATCTCTCACACTTAAGGTTATAATCGATGAGTTTGACGTTTATTAAAACTGATTTGCTCAAATTGGCATTCTAAACATCAACCCAGCCATAAGCTGTGGAAATAAAGGATTTGAGGTTTCATGCTCTTAATTTTCATTCTTATTTCCCCCCACCTACATCAGGCGAGGGAAAATATTAATCCTGTTTAGTCAGCCGACTTAATACGTTCAATATTTGCACCCAGGCCCCGCAGTTTATCTTCAATATGCTCATAGCCTCGGTCGATATGATAAATACGATCGACAATAGTGGTTCCCTCAGCAATACAACCTGCCAGAACCAAACTTGCCGAAGCGCGCAAATCGGTCGCCATCACCTGAGCACCAGATAGTTTTTCAACTCCGTGGCACAGTACTGTGTTGCTTTCAATTTCAGCACGAGCGCCCATACGGATTAACTCAGGGATATGCATGAAACGATTTTCAAAAATAGTTTCGGTAATCATACCCGCACCATCCGCAACCATGTTCAATAAACTGAATTGAGCCTGCATATCGGTTGGGAAGCCCGGATGCGGAGCTGTACGGAATGTCACGGCCTTAGGGCGCCGGCCGTGCATATCAAGGCTTATCCAATCCTCTCCGACCTTGATATCCGCCCCTGCTTCACGCAATTTGGCTAAAACAGCATCGAGTGTATCGGACTTAGCATTATGGCAAACCACTTTGCCACGAGAAATAGCAGCCGCCACCAAGAAGGTACCCGTTTCGATACGGTCAGGCAGTACGCGATAAACGCCGCCACCCAGACGCTCAACACCTTCAATCACAATACGATCAGTGCCTGCACCGCTAATTTTTGCTCCTAATGTATTGAGGAAGCTCGCCGTATCTTCAATTTCAGGCTCACGCGCCGCGTTTTCAATGATCGTTGTGCCTTCCGCCAATGTTGCCGCAGTCATGATAGTCACTGTTGCACCAACACTGACTTTATCCATGACAATATTGGCACCTTTCAGGCGACCATCTACGGTGGCTTTGACATAACCTTCATTCAGCACGATTTGCGCGCCAAGCTGCTCTAATCCGGAAATATGGAGATCAACCGGACGGGCACCTATGGCGCAACCACCCGGTAAAGAAACCTGCCCCTGGCCGAAGCGCGCCACCAGCGGTCCCAATGCCCAGATGGAAGCCCGCATTGTTTTAACCAGTTCATAAGGTGCGCAGTATTCATTGACTCCGCTGGCATCCACAAAAACAGAGCCATTGCGTTCCACTTTCGTTCCCAGGCGATTAAGCAGTTTGATAGTGGTATCAATATCTTTCAATGCAGGAACATTTTGTAACTCAACGGGTTCTTCTGCCAGCAGCGCTGCGAACATAATTGGTAGTGCGGCATTTTTTGCCCCGGAAATAGTAACCTCTCCCGACAGGCAGGCAGGCCCTTTCACACGAAATTTATCCATCTGTCATGATTCTCTTATTTAATTCAAAGTGTGCTGTTCGCGACGAGGCAAACAGCCTCAAAATCCTTGAAGCTTACGATCACGTTGCCACTGCACAGGCGTATAAGCCTTGATTGACAACGCATGAATACGGTTATCAGCAATGTATTCCATCAGAGGAGCATAAATAGTCTGCTGTTGTTTGACACGGCTCAGGCCATCAAAAATTGCACCAACAGCAATAACCTGAAAATGACTGCCATCACCGCTAACGATAACGTCATCAAGTACTAATCTTTCCATCAGCACTTTTTTAATTTCATTAGTATCCATAAATTGCTCACATTCGTTGTTAGAAAATAATAGTAGATGCCTATCCTAATAGAATCCAGGCGACTCTTAAACCAAGAAAAACGCCCCTGTAAGATGATGGCTTACAGGGGCGCGCTGTTCAGGGAGCGGCTGCCGATGGCCCCCCGGTTTTGGGTATACAGCTCACGCGTCCGAATAGGCAGTTGGATCATTCAGATAATTGCCAAACTTTAGTCATTCATGTAATTAAGTCAAAACCCTAAATTCTGGCGCTAATTGGCTGAAACCCAATCCATTATTTTTTTCTACCTTAATTTGAACAGGGATACGCTCTTTTAATGCTTCTACATGGCTTATTATCCCAATAGTTTTCCCTGACGCATTAAGGTGATCCAAAGCATCCAGAGCGATATCAAGAGTTTCAGGATCCAGTGTGCCAAAACCTTCGTCAAGGAACAAAGATTCTATCTGTGTTTTGTTGCTCACCAGATCAGACAAGGCGAGAGCAAGAGCAAGGCTGACAAGAAAACTTTCCCCACCGGAAAGGGTTTTGGTATCCCGAACTGCATCCGCCTGCCAGGTATCAATAACTTGTAATTCCAACCCGCCGTCATTTTTACGTTGTAAGTAGTAACGACCATGTAATTTTTCCAATCGGATATTTGCCAGATGTACGAGATGATCTAATGTCAGCCCTTGGGCAAAACGACGGAATTTAGCGCCATCAGCGGAACCAATAAGATTATTGAGATAACTCCAGTCATTATAATTTTGTTGTGAGAGTGCGATTTGCGCCAGTAACTGTTGTTGTTGCTGTCGGCGGGTTGCATCGCTGTTGAGCAGGATTTTGACCTCGCCTTGTTGCTGGTTATTGTGTTTTAACTTAGCTTCAGCCTCGGCCTGCATGGTTGATAATTGCTCGGCTTCATACTGCTCAGACAATTGCGGCTGTATTTCCGTATGCTGCTGTAATGCAACCTCAGATCCATGATGTCGGGTTCTGGCTTGCAATTGTTGTTGTTCAAGTTTTTCTTGTAACTGTTGCAATTTTTCCCGTTGTTCCGGCTCCAATAAAACACGCTCAAAGGATGGTTGATCAAGAAAACCTTGTTGTGCTAATCCGGACTGGAAGTGGCTAACAGCAAGCTTATGGCTGGATTCGGCTGAGATGTGGCTTTTTTCAATTTCACTGGCAGCACCAGTTAATTGGCTCATTTTATTTTGTAGTTGTTGTAAGTGAGAAGCAGCCTGTTTGTGAGCAACTTCAAGTTCATTGGTTTTTTGTTGTAAGCCCTGACGAACGTCAGTAATGGTTTGCTCACCAAATAAATTGTGACGTTCCTGACAGGTTTGCTCCAATAACTGTTTTTGTTGCTGTTGTTGTTCATTCAAGCCATGAAGGTGGATGGCAAGCTTATTTTTTTGCTTTTCCAATTCATTGAGTTGGCTTTGCAGGGCTGCTTGTTCTTTTTGTAGTTGCTGCCATTTTTCGCGTGAATCACGGTAATTTTTTAATTCTTGTTCACGTTGTTGCAGCCAGTTTTCTGCTTCTTGGTAAGCAGGCAGTGTGAAAGGTGTTGATTGCAATTCAGTATTTAATTGTTGTGCTGTTACTGCATAATCAGCTTCTGTCTGACAAATCTCTGCGGTTTTTTCTGACAATTTTTTTTGAGCGGTATTCAGCTTGAATTTAGCCAGTTCAATATTCTTTTCGTATATTTGAGATTGTTCACGGTTGGAGGTTAGCGTTTTTTCCGCTGTTTGATAGATTTTTTCTGCCTGCGAAAGTGCTTGCTGTTGGCTCAGATATTGCTGATAAGCGGATTGTCGCTGGCTGATAAAGTGATTAACCGATTCTGTATCCATCAGCAAGTCAGTGGACTGTAATAACTGGCAATGATGCTCCCACTGTTTAGTGAATCCCGTCAATGTATCGTTGAATTGCGCGATATTTTGCTGCAATTGTTCGCAATGTTGTTGCTGGATCTGTTGTTTTTGCTGCAGCGCTGTCCGATTTTCTTGCAGTTGCCCAATTTGTTGGCGCAGGCTTTTCAATCGTTCCTCTGACTGCGGTAAGGCAATACTCTGGTATTCACTGATTAGGGGATGGTGAGTTGAACCACAAAGTGGGCAGGATTCCCCTTCTTTTAATAGTGATCGTTCTTTTTCCAGACTGACAATCCGTTGTTCTAAACGTATACGATTGTCGAGATCGTCATAATGTTGCTGTTTTTCTGCTAATTGTTGGTTGGCAGTGGCGATCTGATCCGGCAAGAGTTTGAGGCACTCCTGAGATTGTATCAGTTTGGTTTGACCGTCTGCGATCGCTCTGTCTAATTGCTGGATCTGGGGCAGCAAGATCGCCAGTTTATTCTGTGATGTCAGTTGGTTCTGATAATTTTCTATATTTTTCTGTAACTGTTCCAACGGATGCTTTTGTTGCAAAACAGTAAGTTGGTTTTCAACCTTGATAAGGTTATTACGCAATATTTGCTTTTGTTCTTGCTGTTTAACCAATTCTGCATTCAGCTTGTTTAAATGATCGGTTTCGTGAGTGATCTCTCGGGTAATTTGCTGGGTATTTTGTGTAAGTTGGTTTATTTTCGTCTGTCGTTCTTGCTGACGGGTAATTAATTGCTTCCATTCAGGCAGCTTGCTGTCCAAATTGTGGTAATAGGGATGTTGCTCGTAATAGGACTCCAGCCTTTTCTGCTCTTTATTCAGTGTGGTTGTATGATTTTGCGTGGTTTGGTACTGAGTTAGGATGTCAGAACACTCGCGGTTCTGTCTGGTTATTTCTTTTTCCAGTCTCAGCCGTTCTTTTGATTGAATATCAATTTTATGATCGAGTGGCATTACTTGCTCTGAGATGAGCTTTTCCTGTTGATTTTGGAATTGTTGATGCTCTTCCCGCGTTTTTTCTAAATGAACCAATAGCTGTTCCGCAGGTTGCAGTAATGCTTGCTGCTGCTGGCACTCATTTTCTATTTTTGTATGTTGCTCAATAAGCCGCTGTTTTTCATCAAGAGTACGATTTTGTGCATCCCATAATGAACGGATTTTTTCTGCCGGTTCGCTGGCTGCGAGTTGTTGTAATTGGGGATCTGCTACCTGAATAGCCTGCTCAGCCTGTTGCAAAAGTGACGTATTGTGTGCCAGTGATTGTTGAAGTTCATTGCGTCGGGAAAGCCACTGTTCGGCTATTTGTAATGCTTTTATTTGCTGGCTGAGCTGGGTTTCTTCTGTAATAAGCTGCTGTTGTTGACTTTGGTATGCTTGTTGCTGTTCTGGTGTGAGCAATTCAATAGAAGATGCTTTGGCTTGCTGAATATTGAGTTCAGATTGTGCTTCTTTATGGCGCTGATAAATTTCCTGGGACAGGAAGCCGTAAATTTCTGTTCCTGTTAGTTCTTCAAGAAGGTCTGCCCGATCTTTATCCTGTGCATTCAGGAATGCGGCAAAATTCCCCTGTGATAAGAGAATGGATTTAGTAAAACGGCTAAAATCCAGACCTGTTATTTCGGCAATTTTCTCTTTTTTATCCCGTATCTTATCTGCCAAAATCTTACCGCTTTTTTTATCTGCCAATTCAACTTTCGGCTCCTGAAGTTTGCCATCAGCTTTATTGCGGGCACGGCGTTGGCTCCAGAATGCCCGATAAGCGATACCTTTGACTTCGAATTCCACCTCAGCAAGACATTCGGCAGTATGGTGCGTCATTAATTCATTTTGGGTTGTGGAAATAGTCTCTAATCGTGGTGTTTCATGATAGAGAGCAAGACAAATGGCATCCAGCAAGGAGGTTTTGCCCGCGCCGGTTGAACCCATAATGGCAAATAATCCATTGCTGGCAAATGGCTCTGCTGTAAAGTCAATTTTCCATTCTCCTTTCAGGGAATTGATATTTTTCAGTCGTAAACTAAGAATTTTCATGGAGTTTGTTCTTTTTGTTAGTGCTGAGAAATATCATCCAGCGTTTGCTTAAACAGGGTAGTCAGGCGTTGTTTTTGAGAAAGATCGTCCATTTCGGCCAGTGCCAGACGCCGTTCAAAAACGTCTTCCACACTCAGTTCAGTGAGTGTTTCTTTATTTTGTTCAGACAATGACAGTTGACGGACGCTTTTGCTGCGGCGTAGCAGGATAATTTCTACAGGCAACCCTTCGCTCAGGGTTTGGATGCGTTTTTGGATATCGTGAAGGTAATCTTGGGTTGCAACTTCAATATCGAGCCAAACAGGACGTTCTCCTTGATACTCTTTGAACGCCTGCAATTGTTCTTCTATTTGCGTAAGGTTGCCACGAATAAGCTGCATAGGCTGATAGCGCGGAATAGGTAAGAGTGTAATGCTCCCGAGTTTATCTGCCTTAAAGTCAACCAGACACACACTTTTTTCCTGATTTACCTCATCAAAACTTAGGGGAATGGGGGAGCCACTGTAGCGAATGTGCTCTGATTTTCCGATGACTTGCGGACGGTGGATATGCCCGAGTGCGATATAGTCAGCAGGCGGGAATGCCTGTGCGGGAAAGGCATCCAGCGTGCCGATGTAAATATCACGAACAGAATCCGTGGTAGCAGCTCCCACGGTGGTAAGATGCCCGGTAGCAATGATTGGCAAGGGTTGAGCAAGTTGTTCCCGCAATGCACTGGCCTGTTGATAAAGCTGGTGGTAGTGTTTGGTGATGGCATCCTGTAACACTTGCTGTTTTTGAATGCCAGACTGCCCGGCCTGACTGGTCATAATATCCCGTGGGCGAAGGTAGGGGATCGCACAGAGAACTGCCCCCGGATTGCCATCCTTATTATTCAGTACCTTTATTTGCTGCTCTGTACTTTCGGGTTCAGCGCTGGCAATCACCGTCGTATTCAGGTAGGAAAGCAGGGCTTTTGATTCATTGAGCGTAGCGACGGAATCATGGTTTCCCCCGAGAATGACTAGCTGACAGCCTGTAGGCTGTAGCGCTACGATAAATTTATTGTAAAGCTCACGAGCATAGCTGGGAGGGGCACTTGTATCAAAAATATCTCCGGCAATAATTAATGCATCAACCTGATGCTGTATGATTTGTTCAATAAGCCACTGTAAAAAATGCTTATGTTCCGCAGCACGGTTCTTGGTAAAGAAATATTGGCCAAGATGCCAGTCCGATGTATGAATGATTCGCATATTTTATCACCTATACCTATGCTCTCTCTTACTCATGATAAGCGCTAATTATAATGGGTGTATAAGGGATGTCCTGCGCAATTTGATTTCCATAATTGAATTTTCGAGCAAGTTCGCATTTACAATTGAAATATGACAAAAGTGTGATGCATTCACTGTGAATGAGTTTGCAGATTGATAATTGAGGTATAAGGGTTTTCATAAAATTGTCATAAAATTGACTCATAATGACACAAAGTGAATGTTGCTGACTTCAATGATATTGGCAGGATCAACTATGGTTAAACGTATTTTGGTAGTTGAAGATGAAGTACCGATTTGTGAAATGGTTTGTTTTGTTCTGGAACAAAACGGTTATCAGGCCGTTGAAGCCGAAGATTATGATACGGCAATAGGTAGGTTATCAGAACCTTATCCCGATTTAGTGTTATTAGACTGGATGCTTCCCGGAGGTTCGGGAATACAACTTATTAAGCAAATGAAGAGGGATAATAATACCAAAATAATTCCTGTCATTATGGTAACAGCGCGCGCAGAAGAAGAAGATCGGGTGCGTGGGCTTGATATCGGGGCTGATGATTATATCACTAAGCCCTTTTCACCCAAGGAATTGGTTGCTCGCGTTAAAGCTGTTCTTCGGCGAATGCCGCCTATAGAGGTTGACGATGTTATTGATATGGATGGGTTAATACTGGACCCATCATCTCATCGTGTTTCCAGTCAGGGGCAGAATGTGGAAATGGGACCAACTGAGTTCAAACTTCTCCACTTTTTTATGACTCATCCAGAGCGGGTTTATAGCCGCGAGCAGTTACTTGATTATGTGTGGGGAACGAATGTTTATGTGGAAGATCGCACTGTTGATGTGCATATCCGGCGTTTGCGTAAGGCTTTAGAAGTCGGTAATCATGACAAAATGGTACAGACTGTTCGTGGCACAGGATATCGTTTTTCTACCCGTTATTGATGGTGCTGAATTCGTTTATTGTTGATTGGTCATGTTGGTTTGAATGATAGCTGTAACTGAGTAGTGGGTGGTTTCGGGTAATAGAAGTTTCGGGTCATAATGTTTTCATGCTGGAGAAACATGTTGGAGAAAATAGTGTGCTTGAGCGTTTATCTTGGAAAAAATTGGTCTGGGGCCTTGTGCTTTTTTGTCTGCCTGCGGTCATTTTGTCTCTTTTTATCGGTCATCTGGCATGGTTACTCGTTATTGCACTATTTCTGGCACTGGGATGGCATGGCTATAACTTGCTGAAGTTATCCGATTGGCTATGGCTGGATCGCAGTTCGCTACCTCCTGCGGGGAGAGGAGGATGGGAGCCTATTTTTTATGGTATCTATCAGATGCAGCAGCGTAATCGTAAACGGCGTCGTGAACTCGCGTTATTGATCAAATGGTTTCGCAGTGGCGCAGAATCATTGCCGGATGCCATCGTGATACTTACTACGGAAGGTAACATTTTCTGGTGTAACCGCTTAGCCCAACATTTACTTGGGTTTCGCTGGCCGGATGATAATGGTCAGCATATTTTCAATTTACTTCGTTACCCCGATTTTAGTCGCTATATCATGGCAAATGATTTTTCCCGTCCTTTATCTATTGAGCTGAATAACGGAAATATGATGGAGTTTCGGTTCATGCCTTATTCAGAAAAGCAGTTATTGATGGTGGCGCGCGATATTACTCAAAAAAGAGTGTTGGAAAACGCCAGACGGGATTTCTTCGCCAATGTCAGCCATGAGTTAAGAACGCCACTCACCGTGCTTCAAGGCTATTTAGAGATGATGCAGGATCAAGAGCTTGATAGTAAGGCCAGCCAGAAAGCTGTCAGTACCATGCAGGAACAAATCTGGAGAATGGACAGTCTGGTTAAGCAACTGCTGCATCTTTCCAAAATTGAAGCAGGACCACAAGTTGACATGAATGAGATTGTTGATGTTCCCGCGTTCTTGACGTTATTGCGGCAAGAAGCATTAACCTTGGGAAATAATCAGTACGATATTGTATTTAATATCGATGAAAAACTGAAAGTTTTTGGAAATGAGGATCAGTTGTGCAGTGCTATGTCAAATCTTGTCTATAACGCCATCAACCATACTCCTTTGGGAACAAGAATTGAAGTGAGTTGGCGAAGTGTCTCTCAGGGGGCGTTGTTTAAGGTGGAGGATAATGGCGGTGGGATTAGTGCGGAACATTTACCACGCCTGACAGAACGTTTTTACCGCGTAGATCGTGCACGTTCGCGGCAAACGGGCGGTAGTGGGCTGGGGCTTGCAATAGTGAAACATGCCCTGCATCACTACAATACTCATCTCGACATTTCGAGTGTATTAGGAAAAGGTTCTACTTTTAGCTTTCTATTGATATCTAGACTTATCGTTTCATCTAAAAATAGTTTATATAAAAAATAATGAGTTACATGGAATTAAATGGTAACAAAACGGGAAAAAATGATTTATTAATCAATATGACTAAAAAAGTACAAATCATATAGTGTGTATTCAATGATAGATAACAATAATCACTAATTTTTAAAATTAGTTTGGAATATTATTCTGGTTTTTGGTTTGTCGCTTGCCTTTTGGCACTATAAAAGTTTTACTTGGGGGCAGTTGTTGGCGATTCTAGCTACTATTATCACTATAGTTCTGTATCTTGCGATTATCAGTGAATATTATGTTGATCACTGACTGTTACATCAGAATTCAGTCTCGCCGTTGAAAATTCAAGTGTTTGCGTTAATTAGTTAATATCGCACATGCAATTCTTTTGACAAAAATAAATTAATAATCATTATGGCATACCGTTTATCATCTAAGGATATTTGGGCATTAGGCTTTATGACCTTTGCCTTGTTTGTTGGTGCGGGAAATATTATTTTCCCGCCTATGGTTGGCTTGCAGGCCGGAGAACATGTTTGGATCGCAGCTTTAGGCTTTTTGCTAACGGCTGTTGGCCTGCCAGTCATCACAGTAATTGCTTTAGCAAGAGTCGGTGGAGGTATTGAAACACTCAGTTCGCCTATTGGTAAAACTGCGGGTCTGATTCTGGCAACTGTTTGTTATATGGCTGTCGGTCCTTTGTTTGCAACACCAAGAACCGCCACAGTTTCTTTCGAAGTAGGTATTGCACCGCTTATGGGCACAGGAGCACTTCCTCTATTCATCTATAGTGTTATTTATTTTGCGTTGGTGATCCTGATTTCACTATATCCGGGTAAGTTGCTGGATAGCATCGGACATATACTGGCTCCGGTTAAAATTCTGGCGCTGGCGATTCTCGGCATTGCTGCTGTGTTGTGGCCAGCAGGTAGCCCTATTCCTGCCGTTGAAACCTATCGAGAAATTCCATTCTCAAATGGTTTTGTCAATGGGTATTTGACGATGGATACATTGGCCGCGATGGTGTTCGGTATTGTTATTGTCAATGCAGCTCGTTCTCGAGGAATTGAAGCATCTACTTTGCTGACTCGCTATACCATGTGGGCAAGTTTGATTGCTGGTCTTGGTTTGGCTCTTGTGTATCTCTCCTTGTTCAAACTGGGGGAAAGCAGTGGCACATTAGTACCCACTGCTGAAAATGGCGCAGTCATTTTGCATGCTTATGTCCAGAATGTTTTTGGTAACTATGGCAGTTTCTTCCTTGCGATACTGATTTTCATTGCCTGCATGGTTACCGCTATTGGTTTGACTTGCGCCTGTGCTGAGTTCTTCAGCCGTTATTTGCCGTTATCTTATCGTTCTCTGGTTCTGATGCTGGGCACTTTCTCCATGCTGGTGTCTAATCTGGGTCTGAGCCACTTGATTAAATTCTCGATTCCTGTGCTGACGGCAATTTACCCGCCATGTATTGTGCTGGTATTGCTGAGTTTTACCATAAACTGGTGGCGTAACTTTACACGTATTCTGGCTCCGGCCATGTCTGTCAGCTTATTGTTTGGCGTTTTGGATGCAGTAAAATCGTCTGAATATTTGTCCCACCTGTTGCCAGAATGGACGAAACACTTGCTATTGGCTGATCAGGGGCTGGCATGGCTATTGCCTACTTTGCTGTCTATTGTTGTGTGTGCTATCTATGACCGTATTGCGGGAGGCGTTAATCTCCCAAAGTATGAAGTTCAGCATGAAGAAAAGTAGAATAAAATAAGTTCATTACAGGCAGTTATTTGCTAATTTTATTTATAATTCATGCAATGACATTAATGATAAGGGTGAGCATACTTACGCTCCTCACTCAATGAAGGTGATGAAAATAAAATTGAGAATGAATAACAGATTACTGGCTGTAATCGAACTGGAGGATCGTGTGAGACGTGCTAATTCGCTAGCTCCCACCGGCGACCGCGCAGTTTATAGTTATAGTTATAGTTATAGTTATAGTTATAGTTATAGTTATAGTTATAGTTATAGTTATAGTTATAGTTATAGTGGGGCGTTAATCCGCCAGACAAATGTATCTATATAAATGTACCACTATATAAATGTATCACTATATTATGCTCTGCGCGCAAAGCTCGTTAGGAGAATAAGGAGCCAGTCAGCGGATTACATCAAGGTCCGCAGCTCAGCTTTAATTTGGGTTATTAATAGCATTCCCATCGAACAGGTAAGAATTTTAATGAGTTTATTTTTCATTAATCCCCAGGAGCATAGGTAACTATGCGACTGGGGTAAGTGAGCGCAACCAACAAAGCTGCAACTTGAAAGACGACGGGTATATTACTAAAGATTAGTGTTTTATAATATAAAGATCTTTTGTCTTAATAACTCCCAGTGAATTAATCTCTACACCACCAACATAAGGTTTGATTAATTTAACCCGCATATAATAGTAGACCGGAATGGCAGGCATATCTTTATTAAGAATATCAATAGCCTGTTGATAATCGGCCGGATCATTAGTTTCATCAGCTTTTAAAGCCCATTTATCAAATTCCTTATTTTGATATCTCATATGATTATTCGTATTGCCTGAAGTGAAAATATCTAAAAAGCTGGTCGTATTATTATAATCCGCATTCCATGCATATCTCGTCACTTCAAAGTCGCCTTGAGTCATACTCACATTCTGTGTCTTAGATTCCTGATTTTGTAAAATGACATTCACACCCAGATTCTTTCTCCACGTCGAGCTGGCAGCAATGGCAATTTTTTTATGGGCATCAGAGGTGTTATACAGTAGGGTAAGCTTAAGAGGATTCTTTTCGTTAAAGCCCGCCTCATTCAGTAACTCTTTCGCTTTTACAATACGCTGTTCTTGTGTCCATGAAGCAAATTCAGGATGTTTTAAATAAATCCCTCCGGTGCCAGGTGCTACCACATCATAGGCGGGCTTTTGACCATTACCCAATACCTTGTCAGTAATAATGTTTCTGTCCACTGCTAATGCCAGTGCTTGCCTGACCCGAACATCATTAAACGGCGGCTTTTGCGTATTGAACAGATAATAATAGACTCCAATAATGGGCCTGACATGGAGTTGATCGCTATATTTCTCTTTAATCAGAGGCAGGAATTCTGATGGCCCACCATTGGATATATCAATCTCACCTGTCAGATAACGGTTAAAATCAGCCTTATAATCTGACAATGGCAGATGAGTGATTTTATTAATGACGGTATTTTTATCATCCCAATAATGGGGATTTCTGACACCGACAATTTTTTCATTCACGATCCATTCAGAGAGTTTGAAAGGGCCATTACTGACAAAAAATTGTGGCTGTGTCCATTTAATACCGTGTTTCTTGATAACTTTTTCACTGACTGGAGACATGGACGGATGTGCCAACATTTGCAGAAAACCCGCTTTGGGCCTGTCCAGTGCAATTTCTATCGTTTCGTTATCCAGTGCTTTGACACCCAGCTCTTCCGGTTTTTTCTTACCTGATAGCACATCTTGTGCATTCACAATTTTGGCTTGAATAAGATAGCTGCCGTAAGGAGAGATGGTGTCAGGCGTGACCAGCCGTCGGAAAGAAAAGACCACATCATGGGCTGTAATCGGTGTACCATCAGACCATTTAACTCCCTTTCTTAAATGGAAGACCCACGTTTTATTATCTTTGGTTTCCCAACGTTCAGCTAAAGCGGGGATAATATCCCCTTCATTATCCGTATCAACCAAACGTTCAAAAAAATCCTGTAAAATATCAAATTCAGAGCTAGATTCAGATTTATGTGGATCTAAAGAACCGGGTTCGGAAAAGTTATTGCGAGTTATTTCTTGCTTATCCGCTAATTGAACATTGGAGGGAATAACAGCAGCATAAGATAATGCCGTACTTCCCAGTATTAGACTGATAGAACAGGTTAATACTTTAGCAATTTTATTTTTTATTAGCCTTGCCATCGTTTTCTGCATATTAATATTCTCCATAACTGTTTATGTTATTTAAATAATCATTACATCTATCACTATCACCTTATCATCATCGGTATAAATATTACTGAATTAAATGATATCTTCTATTAATCAGCGCTGTCTATAAAACTGAGTATGAGTTAAATATATAAGAGCAACACATAATAATTAGCGTTGCTCTTATGATCTGGATCAAACACCGTTATAGTATCTGTAGTAGTACATTAAATCCGGACACCTCAAAAGCCTGCTAATGTTATTAACATAAACCGCCGTATACGGAACCGTACGTACGGTGGTGTGAGAGGACGACGGGAGTGATTCCGTCTCCTACTCGATTAGATAACTAACAATAATCTTTTAATCTGTTGCTATCATTTATACACTATTTCGCCTTTTGGTTCATAGTCAGCGGTATTCAATGGTGAATGTTTTTCAATATATTCTTTCAGTACTTCAGCATCGACGAAACCGGTGTCAACGTAACCCGGTAAATTATTAATCTTTGGATAGCCATCTCCTCCAATTGCATTGAAATTCAGGGTAGCCATTCGATAAGTTTTATTTGGATCTAATGGCTTACCGCCAATTTTTACATCGCTGATATTCTTACCATCAACCACAAAACTCACATTATAGAATTGCCCATAAGCACCTGAATTCTTTTCCATATTTGCAACAGCCGTCAAATATGGTAAGACTTCACTACCTTTAAAATCCAAATAAACCAACATGTTAGCGAATGGATGCACTTTCATAACATCTTTGTAAGTAATATTTCCCGGTTCAATAGAATCACGAATACCACCACCACTCATCACAGCAAAATCAGCGTTTGTCCGTTCCATCTGAGCTGCCAGTACAAAGTGTGCCATATTGGTTTGAACAAAACGAACCTTCCTACGGTCACCTTCTAGTTTGTTATCTACTGAGCCTACTTTAACATTAAGTCTTTGGCTGCCTTTATCCTGATAAGGTGTCAATAAATTGAGCATTTCAGGGGCTTGCTGAATTTCGTGTGTATAATAAACACGATCTGTACTACCATCTTCTTTAGTTACTTTTTTCTTCAAGTTGATAGGAATCAATTGGTAACTCACCAATTTAAATTCACCATTACGGAATTGAAAATCGGCCCGACCAACATATTTTCCCCATTCATGAGCTTGAACGATCCATGTCCCATTCTGGCGATCTGGGGAACAAGGTGCTCCTGGGATATAATCCACCTGTTTATAATTTTTCTTTTCTGCGGACATACAAACCGGATCTTGTGAGTGACCACCCACAATCATATCTAAATAACCCACAGGTAAACTACGCGCCATTTCAATATCTCCTGGCGCATTGGTGCCATGATGTCCATCGTCATAGTGCCCCATATGAGTTGCAGCAATAATCACATCTGGTTTTTCGTTCTTTTTCAGCTCGTCAATAACTTTTTTGGCTTCTTCAGCAGGAATACGAAATTCAACATCGGGAAAATTAGCTGGATTACCTATTTTCGCCGTATCATCAGTCGTCAAACCAAGAACAGCAATTTTCACACCCTGCTTATCAAATATGGTGTAAGGTTTAAACAAACGCTTGCCCGTGCTGGTTTGGTAAATATTGGCAGATAAAAATGGGAAGTTTGCCCATTTTTGTTGTTGGTACAGCACACTTAAAGGCTTATCGAATTCATGATTTCCCAGCGTCATTGCATCGTAGCCTATAAGATTCATACCCTTAAAATCTGGCTCTGCATCTTGCATGTCTGATTCTGGTGTGCCAGTGTTAATGTCACCACCTGACAATAACAATACGCTGCCACCTTTCTTGGCAACGTCCTGACGAATAGCGTCTACCATGGTTTTTTGAGCTGATAAACCATACTCACCATAATCGTTCTGCCAAAAATGTCCGTGATGATCGTTAGTATGCAAGATAGTGATATCGTAGGTTTTATCTTTTTCCCACGCAGGAGTTACTAACGGTATCAATGACAGAGAAACAGCAAGGACACATACTGGTGCTTTAAACGAAAATCTCATGGGTATCTCCATGTATTTTAAATTTTTATTAGTGACACCCCCCATCTTTCAAATTGCAACGTTATTAACGGCAACTTGAAATCTATTGGGTATCTATGATCATGTATCGAGTTTTTCTGATAAGGATTACATAATTATGTCATTAAATAATGTCTTCTTTCACCTTTTTGGGATAACTGTCAAATTATGTCCATGCTATAAAATTTCATTAGCAGCCTAATATGTATTAGATGGCGTCGTCATGAAATACTCAACCAAAGAGCAAGGCAGCGGATTTGGACTGCGGCAAGAAACGATGCACTGTTTTTGGCGTAACGGGTCG
>NZ_FPBJ01000037.1 GCF_900116635.1 Xenorhabdus koppenhoeferi
ACAATGACCTTTGATAACGGCCTCGAATTTGCCGAACACGAACTGATCAGTAAAAATTTAGAGACAAAAATTTATTTTGCTCACCCGTATTCCCCCTGGGAAAGAGGGATAAATGAGAACACGAATGGATTAATCCGAGATTACTTCCCAAAAGGAACTGATTTTAATAAGGTATCAGAGCGGGAGATTAACCTTGTGGCAAACCGATTAAATAATCGCCCTCGTAAAACACGAGATTACAAAACACCGAATGAGTTATTTAAAGGAATACCCACTCATTTACTTCGTCCATTACGGTGTTGCGCTTAATATGTGAATCCAAGTTATCAAAGGGCAACCCTTCAGTGTGGTTGTTTCGATTTCGGGTGAAACTAATATTCAGAATACTGTGGAGGTCAGTGCTACCCTCCCACCCGGTATTACACTAATAAAGACATTTCCCGGCGAAGTTTATGAGAAAGTATTTTCCCAGCAATTGATATTCCAAGCCGACGAAAGCAACAACGCTCACAAAATCACGTTTACCTCAACCTCACCGAGCAAAGCACATACGGAGGTAACCTATAAACCTATAAACAACCCAGAATTGAACCCTGATACTTGCGCACTGAGAGGAGCAGCGGCTTATTTGTATGACCCTAGTCCTGTTACATTAACGGGTCAACCTCCAACAACCAACCCATTTGTTTCAGCATCAATCAACCCGATGTTAAAAAGGGGAGGGGCAATCTCAAACTATGATATTCCGCTTCGTACAACAGCCCCACTGCGGATATTCACAGAGGATATGGCTGAACTTCCTCCTTATAAGATTGATCAGGAAAATTCGTATTATTATTACCTGATACAAAAAACATCAAACTCTGCGGTGAACCTAAAAATATACGCCACTCAGCATGTCCGTGGGATTGTTGAGATTGATACGATATTCAATGATGAGGAATACAATCAAAAACAAGCCATATTTATAATGACCGTTCCGACTAATGTATCCAACAGCTTGGAACCCCCAAGCATTGAAGAAACACTTTCGTCTTCCACTTTAACAAGGCCGGATCAATCGGATGAGTTTACGGTCCTAATTTCGAGT
This sequence comes from Xenorhabdus koppenhoeferi, assembly GCF_900116635.1. Classification (GTDB taxonomy): domain Bacteria; phylum Pseudomonadota; class Gammaproteobacteria; order Enterobacterales; family Enterobacteriaceae; genus Xenorhabdus; species Xenorhabdus koppenhoeferi. The sequence continues at coordinate 1,091 of NZ_FPBJ01000037.1, forward strand.
TACGAGGGAGCCAGAATCGGCAATTTTATCATCGGATTTACGACGGACGATAAAGAAGACGTTTTTAAAACAGAACTATTCGCGGGACAGATAACGGTTGAAGAAGACGGATATTATAAATTTAAAGCCGCCTACAGCGATTTATATTCGGGGGATAATCATCTCTGCTTTGTTGCACTTGACCAAACAGGTATGCCAGTAAGGTCCAAGCTTAATTACATAAATTATGATAACGGCGGTATTAACGGTCCAAGTCCCTTTGATAAATACCGGACGCTGGTTGCACCAGAAGTATATGATCAATACGGTCAATTTATTAGCAAACACGATCCAATTAATATCTACAGTATTGGTACAAAAGGGCTTGAGGTTCGACTACTATCCGACGCTCAGAATCCAAATCATACCATTGCCGCAGGTGACAAGATCACGATTAAAGCCTATATCTCACACTGCGACGATACAGAAACACCAGCCCGTCCTCTGCCAATTGTGGTAGCTGAAAATCACATTGTACAACCGGGAGAAATTGATAATAGTTATTATAAGGTTACCATCACGGCCGATAAACTGAAGGGGTATGAGGTCGCAGATGGCTATGATGTAGGCGTGCTCACAATAGATTACAGTCGTCTTGCCCAGAAGCAGAAATCGAAAATTTTCACTAGAGGTTTTGGGACAGTCGCCCCTTAATTAATCGGAATGTGTGACAGCTAATAGTGACTGCTATTGGCTGTCACCTTTCATCAAGATGTTACTTTCGAAACAGAGTTAAAGCTTAATAGTTATTGCATTTACAAAATGTAATTTCAGTTAAGAATAGACTTTATACTTTTACAGGATAATATAATGACTATCATGACAACAGTTCCTGCTGATAATAAAAATATTATCAAAGGACAACCCTTCAGTGTGGTTGTTTCGATATCGGGTGAAGATAATATTCAAAACACTGTGCAGGTCAGTGCTATTTTCCCACCGGGTATAACATTAATAAAGACATTTCCCGGCAAAGTTTATCAGCAAGTATTTTCCCAGCAATTGATATTCCAAGCCGCCGAAAGCGGCGACGATCACAAAATCAAGTTTACCGCAAATACGACAGGAAACCCTAGTAAGGAGGTAACTTATCACGCGGTCGATAACCCAGAACTGAACCCAGAGACTTGTGCGCTGAAAGGAGCAGCAGCTTATTTGTATGACCCTAATCCTGTTACATTAACGGGGCAATCTCCAACAACCAACCCATTTATTTTAGCGTCAATCAACCCGATGTTAAAAAAGGGAGGATCAATCTCAAACTATGATATTCCGCTTCGTACAACAGCCCCACTACGAATATTCACAGTGGACATGGCTGAACTTCCTCTTTATAAGATTGATCAGGAAAACTCGTATTATTATTACCTGATACAGAAAACATCAAACTCTGCGGTGAACCTAAAAATATACGCCACTCAGAATGTCCGTGGAATTGTTGAGATTGATACGATATTTAATGATGAGGAATACAATCAAAAACAAACCCTATTTATGACGACCGTTCCGACTAATGTATCCAACAGCTTGGAACCCCCAAGCATTGAAGAAACACTTTCGTCTTCCACTTTAACAAGGCCGGATCAATCGGATGAGTTTACGGTCCTAATTTCGAGTTACGAGGGAGCCAGAATCGGCAGTTTTATCATCGGGTTTACGACAGACGATAAAGAAGACGTTTTTAAAACAGAACTATTCGCGGGACAGATAACAGTTGAAGAAGACGGATATTATAAATTTAAAGCCGCCTACAGCGATTTATATTCGGGGGATAATCATCTCTGCTTTGTTGCGCTTGACCAAACAGGTATGCCAGTAAGATCCAAGTTTAATTATATAAACTATGATAGCGGTGGCAATAACAGTCCTGACCCCAATGCCAAAAATCGGACTTTAGATGCGCCAGAGGTATATGACCAGTTCGGCATGACTATTGGCATATATCAGTCAATAAATATCCACAGCATCGGTAACAAAGGAATTGAGATCTGGCTACCCGCTGATCCGAGTGTTCCTAATAAGATCACAGCAGGTGACTCGATTACAATTAAAGCCTATATTTCATACTGCATCGATACACAATCACCAGTACGTCCTCTACCGATCGTGGTAGTTGAAAATCACATTGTACAACCAGGAGAAATTGATAATGGTTATTACAAGCACCTCATCGCTGCCGATAAACTTCTCGGTTATGACACAGTACAGGGGGATTTTGAAGGTTCGATTTCAATAGACTATAGCCGTCTTGCCCAGAACCAGAAATCGCAACTTCTCACCCGCGGATTCGACACGGTTGCACCTTAATAATTCAAATATCTGACATGCTGATAGCCACTGTTATTGGCATGTCCCCCTTATCAATAAAATGGTTTGTTTTGTAAAGAGGTCATTGTATGCCTATAAAGAAAAACAGCCTTGTTGCGCCTTTTTTACCACAAAGTTACGATGGAACCATTGACTTATCAAAACTGGATCAATCCATACTGGTGATAAAAATAAATCACTATGAGGCTGTCCATATTGGTGATGTTATCATTGTTTATCTGAATCAGTATCTATCGTCAATTCCCTATTATATTACCAATGAAAATCAACATTATCCTGCTTATGAAATAACCATCCCTTTTTCCACTATTCCTCTTGGGAGCTACAATGTTTTCTATACCGTCACCGACTTTGCCGGGAACCCATCGGATTCGGCAACCAACAGCGTCACAATTATAAAGTCAGATCCCTCACCATTTCCGGCCATTGCCTCGCTGAAAACGGAGGTTTTGACGAATGGGATGCCCGCCAATGATTATACACCGAATGTTATACTCATCACGGCCTTAGATGAAAAAACGCAGTCGGTATCCGGTGTGCCAATACACATTATCACCAAAGATAATATGAGTATTGCGCCGTCTTCCTGTACCACAGATCAGGATGGAAAAGTTGTTTTCTGTTCAACTTCACGTGCGGATGGTCTTTTCGCAATCCAAGTATCATCAGGCGCTGCATCCAATACGGCTGAGCTGTATTTTTCACCTACGAATGAAGCAATATTAGAAATAACCGGAAAAGAACAAATTAGCGAAGAATATGAAATAATTACAATTCAGGTTCACGATAAACAGACGCTTAAACAAATTAAAAAGGCGACCGTCTATTATAAGACCTGGCCCATAATATCCATGCCGTACTGAACATTGGCTCTAACCCCGATACGATACAATCCATATCTACAGATGAATACGGACAATTCAAAATAAACCTGAAAGGTAAAATAGGCGGGTATTGTGTTATATCAGCTACGGCCAATAATTATATCGGCAGCGTAAAATACACCAAATAAAAATTAGGGAGATATTAATCATGGCAACGAAAACCCTTTCATTTGCCGCCATAAAAAGTGGCTGGTATGTCTCATATTACTTTATGACCGAAGCGGGTTATGATTATACAATAACACTAACCGATAAAAGCACCGGAACTATTTACGGTACATGGACAAAAAATGAGGATGGCGATGCTTCAATCTATAAATACTCCAGCTCATTTGAATACACAGGACCGGACGGAGAGCTTACTTGCGTTGTTGATTGTCCAGAAAGTCAGAAACTTGATAATTCCTTTAGCGCAAATCTGATAACGCCAAGCGCGGGATCTCCAACACTGGGATATACCTATTGTGCGGCCTTTGAAGATTTTGGTGGCTCGATTGATTACAATGATTTTTTTGTCTGTCTGGTGGGATGGACCCATGAAGGATGAATGCCTGTCTTACCATCAGTGAAAACCGCTGAGATTTCCATCGTGGGGAATTATCCCCACGATTTTTGTTAGTTACAGTGGCACTGACTTAATCACCATGTCCTCTTGATACCAATTTTGGCCTTCATATCGTAGCTGTCAGCAAAATTATTCAGGCTGGTATTGGCTGAAGTTTCACCATAGATGAAATATTTGCCATCCCCCCAATGGTAAGAGCCGCCTGCCCCCACGCCTCCCCAAGTACGGTCATCACCACTGATAAAGCCAACATTGGCAACGTCAGTCAAGTCACTGCGCCCCAAAACTTCCTGGTTTATATTGACAAAGCCATATAAATGGGTAGATTTTTCCTCTTTGCTCAGAGCGTCGTGCCACTTGTCACGATAGTCTATCGCCGTGCCAACACGGAGTTTCATGTTCTCACTTTGGTTAAAGTGGATTTTGTCACCAAACGGATCATGGAATCCGTTCATATCAACAGAAGAGAACATGAGCTGTGCTTGTGGAGTCAGTGACCATCTCGGACTCAAATCAAACCCTTGTCCTGCTTCCAGACTCAAGGCATATCCCAGGGCGGACTTATTATTGCCCAAAGGCTGGCTGGCCGTCGTTGAATTCAGGTCATTATTAAAGTAGGTCACCTGAGCCAGCCCATCCAAATAGAACTGATTCTTGCCGTACCACGTACTGGTCGCCCCGACCGTGTAGCCTTTTGCCCGAATGTCACCTTCACCATGCACAGAGCCAACTTTGGCATCAATATTCGAATATTGCAGGAAAACGCCGCCATCCAAGGTGCCTTGGGCATTTTCATAAAAACGTTTGTCCAGACCTATCTGAGCACGGAACAGGTTATAGGTCGTCGCATCAGCACCTGATGTCGTCACACGTGGCGACAATTTACCGTGAGAAGCGCTCAGCCGTCCCCATACCCCATTGGGCGTCGGGTTTGTACTCTCGTCTGTGCTGTCTTTACCCTCGGCGCTTCTGAACTTATCTATGTCAGGCAACGGATATTGACGTCCTCCAATCCGGTCACGCAAAGATTCCGGCGCATTCAGTGTCTGCAAAATCCGGCCATAAGTTTCATAAACGCTCACCCCTGCCTGATAATGTTGTGCCGGTTCTGGATTGGGTTTTGCCCGGGTCAACGACGATCGCAAATACCAGTTTCCATCCGAATTATCAGTGCCATTCTTATAGAGACGGTAGGCATAGGCACCCGCGACAATGGCGGGGTCTCCCTGATAATGATAGTCACCCACTAAATTGAAAGTTCCGTCCGATGCACCTTGTACATCAATCACCTTGATCCCTTCCTGCGTTTTTGCCCCCATTCCGCCGACATTTTTGATTGCGAGCTGCGTTATACCCGATGTACTGCCATTCACCACAAGTCTGTCAGTCTTTGAGTTATCACCCGCCAATGTCGTCGATAAACTCACCGTACCGTTATTGCCACTGTAATCACCCGCCACTGTCAGCATACGTCCTACAGCGTGATTATCTCCGCCAACCCGCACGCTGCCATTGTTATTTAACGCGGAAATTGTTGTATTAAATCCCCCCATATCAAGCGTACCATCCTGTCCGATTGTATAGGACGAAGCCGTGCTGAAAGCCGCCTTTGCGCCTTGGCGAAGGGTTCCTTTTTGTATTGTTGTCGTGCCTGTATAGTGATTCCCGCCCGTCAGAAGAGTTGTACCGCCCCCGTTCTGAACCAGATTTCCCTTGCCCGTGATATGGCCGCTGAACCTCACTGCATTTGATCGGTTAAAGACAAGCGTAGCTTTATCTCCTGTGACAACATCACCGGAGATACTGCCTGTAGTTCCACCGTCACCGAGCTGAAGGATACCCCGTGTCACTTTTGTGCCGCCCGTGTAATCATTCTTCCCTTTCAAAACCAGCGTCCCGTAATCGGTGGTTTCAAGGGTCGCCGAACCTGTCAGGTTTGACTCAATCGTGGCTGTACTGCCCGCTGCCGCTGCCGCTGACTGATTGCCGGTGCCGACACGGATTTTGGCACTGCCTGTATTGTCATTTTTTAAAACCAGCGGGGTGCCGGTAATAGTGTAACCGTCGGTGCCAAACTGCATGCCATTGACGGTGACCTGACCTCCGCCATTATCAACCTGCACCTTTCCTGCGGTGCCGGAGAAGATGGCAAACTGATCGGCATTGCTCCAACTGGCATTTGGCCGCCCTGCTTTTGACGTCCAGTTATTCCCGCCGCCGACCTGCCAGACGCCGTTCCCCCCGTCAATAACACCATTGTTATGCTTGCTGGCGTCCCCGCCATCCCAATAGTTCAGGAACATGCCGCCTGTATTGGTAAGATAGACTTTCTTGTCCCTGCCCGTATCGAGAGAGAGAGCACCGGGTGCTCCGCCAGTAAGCATCATTCCGTTGTTTGTTAAGGTGCCGCCATAATGGAAGATATCGTATTCACCTGCGGAAAAACCACCAAGGTCGGTGACGTTAAGCGTTCCCGCCAGTGTCAGATTGCCACGCACATCAAATAACGCAGACGCAGAAGTCTCCGCCGCCCCCAGTGAAACACCGACATTTGCCCCGTGGCCAAGAATAAGATCATGACCAAATGTTAAGGTATCACCCTGTTTGCCAGAAAGGTGCCCCCCGTTTTCAATCGTTGCCGTGCCCCCTATTGTGCCGGAGCCATTAACGGTGCCTCCCTTTTTCACATTAAAAGCCGAAGCAGTTGTGCCCAGTTTACCGTCAACGATAAGGGTTCCTTCCTCAACACCCGTTGACCCTGTAAAGGCAGAGGAATCCGAGCTGAGTGTTGTGATGCCTGCGCCCATCTTCCAGAGATGCCCCTTGCCGGAAATCACACCGTCAAAACGGCGTGTTCCATTCAGGTTGAGTGCCAGAGTACCTTCAGACCCGATGGCAACTAAGCGAGTGTCCGGCCCATTGTTTCGGGTGTTAAACTGTAACGTACCCGTTTTGATATTAGTTTTTCCAACATACGTATTCTGACCACTCAGAATGGTCGTTCCTTTGCCAACATGCTCCACGCCGCCAGTACCAGAAATATTATTGAAAAAGGTCATATTGTTGTTATGATCAAAAGCCAGCACCCCAGACTGTCCGATTGTCACGCTGGAAGTCTTATCAATGCTTCCCGTCGTCTCGTTATCACCGAGTTGCAGCGTTCCCGAGTCGATTTTTGTCTCGCCGGTATAGGTATTTTCCCCCGTCAAGAGGGTTGTGCCACTACCCACTTGGTGAACGGAGCCAGTTCCGCTTATGATATGGCTATAAGTCGTTTTATCATTCCGGTTGAAATGAAGGCGGCCTTCATTATTGATATCACTGGAGATGTTTCCGGTTGTGTGTCCGTCACCCAGACTTAACGCATTTCCTGATAATATCCTGACCACTCCGGCATTCATGTTGTGAGTAAATGAAAGGTTCAGATTTTTGGTCAGGCCATCTTTTGACCCTATGGTGACAACTGAATCTTTCGTCCCGGAGACATTGCCTTTCAGGATTGCATTCGGGCCAGACATATAAAGGCGGGCGCTTCCAAGCTCAACATCGCCGTCAATCGTGCCCGCATTATCAATGCCGTTGATTAAGGTTCCCTGATTATTTATAGAAAATTTATCCCCTTGTATCACCCCGCCATCTAAATTCGTTATAGTATCAACAGCGCCTTTATCATCAATAGAAATGCCATTGCGCTTTCCATATAGCAAGGAAGCATTGGTAATCTGTTTAATTTTGGACGACCTGATGTGAGGATTAACATCCAATAGAGCCATGCCTTGCCCGGTGACCTGAATGGCATCCTGCTCAGCTGTGACCCCTTTACTCCCGGAGTGATTATAGAGATTTTCGAGGTATCCTCCATTCTGAACCAGAACACCGTGGTTAGGACCAATCACTGTTCCATCATTATTGAAAATGCCGACATTACTGCCCATATCAATAGCAAACGCGGCTAAAGTAGAGAGAGAATTATTCTGCTGAGATTTCAGTGTTCCAAAATTATGAAGAAGCTTAAGTGTTGAAGTGACAACAGATATCCCATCAATCGAGCCTTCCTTCTGATTTAGGATGGTGCCTATTCGTCCATATTGGCTATTATCATGTGTGCCACTAGCAGGTTGTATCTGTATTGCATTCAATGAGTCAGTGTCATTACCGGAATTAATTGAGCCATAATTATCTAGCATATTCATTTGACCAGAAACCCATACGGCGCCGTTCGTTCCGCTGATGGTTCCGTGATTACGTAAATTTCCAACAGAACCACTGTAAGTTACTAAGACTCCATTGTTTCCCTGCAACACGCCGTTATTCTCAATGCTATCAACAGAAATTACTTGTGCCTGATTATAGTCAGCGCCGATATTGACTGCATTGTATTTCTGACCATATGGATCATACTTATTTGGCCGCCCTATAGGGGCATCAATGGATGCATTCTTTTTAATAGTAAGATTTTCGCCCTGTGAGAGATTACAGGGGGCTGTCTCATTTCTGGAAATGGTGGTTTCTGTATTCGAAGAGCCACATGATGACGATTCCGCTATTGCATCAATACTTATCCCCGAGAACAGTAAAGTCACCCTAAGAGTTATTGGGAATACAGCGTGTCTGTATATCTTCATAAGATACCCCTAAATAACCTAATTTTTATTTCAATAATTAACCCGAATTCTGCTTAAGCTGCTGCGGGGAAATCGTCATCTGAGTAGAAAATCTTTGGTGACGGTTTCTTTTCTTTCATGCAGTAAGCAATCAATCCACATAAAACGGTTAACTGAAATCCTTTTATACTTCGGTGACGAGAATGCTCTATTTGAGAAATGAGTTTCAATTGACCATTAATGGTTTCGATACTAAACCGTTTTAATAACATTATTCTATCCCACTCTGCCTGCGCTTGTGCTTTCATGTTCCGGCGCTTCCTTGTGATGAAAGTGATCCCGTTTTGGGCTAAATCGTCCGCCAATGCTTTACTGAGATAGCCTTTGTCACCGTAAAGAGAACCCGTTAATTCTTGTGATAATTCACGAACAGGCTCTCGATCATCTACATTACCCGGTGTCACTTTAAGCGCCAGAATTTCCCCCAAATGGTTCACAATCAAGTGTAATTTGAAACCATAAAACCCGCCCATTGAGGTTTTTCCTCGTGCGGCGACCCCTTCAAATACTTTATGACGGGGAATACGAATGTTATAACACACGCGCAAGCTCGTGGAGTCAATAAAAGCAATACCGGTGGGTTTTCCTTTTAATTGAGTCAGATAGCTGCACAGCGGCGTCAAAACGGAAGGCGCGACACTGACAAAACGGGTATAACTCAGTAAGGTGGGAAAATCGTGATGGTGATATTTCCAAATATGCTCCAGATAAAAAAGTTTAAAATTACGGTAATTCGACATATGGAAGAGGATCAAAATAGTCATGATTTCACTGGGATACATATGACCTTGTCGGCGACGAAGGCGGTATCCATTATCGAGACAAAATTGTGTCCACTGTGGGATAAAAAAACGGCAAAAATCATCGACATCACAAAATATTTCAACTAATTTGTTCATAGCCTGTTCCTCCTCGGAGCTGTTTCGGCGAGCACCAAAACATTGCTCCTGGAACAGGCTTCTCGTCAATTTCTTATCCAGAATTCGGGTTAATTAAGTGGAGCCTATTAGGAATAATATTACTGTAGGATACATTTACCACCGCGTCGATATTCCCCTGCAATTCTTACTGAAAAATTTCTACTTGAATTTATGCTGTATTGCGGGGATGACTAACAATAGTTTTCGCGCAACAATTGAGGCGAGAAGAATATCCGGTTCCTGACGACGATGTGAAGAGGCTGTCTCCGCTGCTATGCTGACAGAGAGGGGGGGCACTCATGCCGCAATTTTGATCCCCGGATACCAGTGCTCAAATCGTGTTTTTAAATCATTAAGGTTATATTTAAGCCTATTTTTCGGAATTTTCGGAAACCATGTCTAATTCTCGTCTTGCTTTCTTTAGGCTTTTTTATAGACAGCGGATAATTATTGACCTAACATTTCGCTATAAATCAAAAAAAGGGGGGGGGATTACATGCAAAAAAACATAAAAACAAAATCCCAAGGAGAACTTTGGGGAGCAAAAGCAGCATATGGCTGTAAATGTCTTTTGAGCAAACTGAGGAATTTAGATAAGAGATGTGTTAACAAAGCAAAAGAGAAGAATATCCCTGCATGGATTGGTCATATTCCAATATTGATGTTAGGTATTTCGGTTGTAACTACACTTATACTAAGCGCTATCGTCACGGCGATCATCGTAGTATTTCTTTTTATCATAATATGGTTACTATCTAATGCACCTGATACAGCGCGTTTAAAACATGGGCATTATGATCTAGATGGTTATCATTATCCTGATGGAAGTGTTGATCACAGTGATCGATATTAGCTTTACATGTATAAACCAAAATCCCGTCTAATACGATACCCAGTAATTGGGCTTATAAAGCCCAATTACTGAACATTATTTTCTTACCTTATTAACAACCGCCTCACCACCTTTACCACCTGCCTGCTTAGATTCAGCAGTTCCTCTTTGCATACCATTTTCTAACGCACCGCCAATCTTAACTCCAGCCCAAGATAACGCCCCCATCCACACCGTTGGCAATATGATGAACATCGTTCCCATGACAAAATTTATAATGATATCGTCCGAAGTATTTTGCATTCCTATCACATTCCAGCGGCTATGCGTATCTGAATCGTACAACGCACTGATTAACCAACTATCCAGCCAACGAGCCAATTCCCACCAAAACGTCAAAAAATTCAGGGCGAAAATCACAAATGTTAACGTAATAGCTGTTTTGAATTCGTAGGCTGCAAACATCAATATCATGGGCAACATTACATATATTGCCATCAGCAACAGTGCTTGAACCATTGGTAATGATTGCCTCATAGCATCTAATGCTGGGAATATAGCGATTGATCCTAAAGCTTGCCCGACCATAGCCCCCGCACGTGTTGCTGTATTGGTCGCAGTGAAGTCTGCATTACCCCCATATCCCATATACACAGAACCACCTTGAGAAACCTTCAGGCTTTCAGGACTTACTAACCGACGAATAACAGCTTCTTCAAACTCTTTGGAATTTTTATTGATGATCTTAATTGCTGATTTTGCACGTAACCACATATCAGGATCAGCTTGTTCCATCACTAACTTTCTTAGGCCAACTTTCCCATCCGACCACCATTGCGCACACGTTGGGTAACCTCCTACACCTGTATTAGGATATCCATCATCTCGTTTAGGAACCCAAGGGAATCCCTCTCTAGGTGTACGAGATTGAAGAGTCTGATACGCTCCGTTTAAGAATGTCTGAGAACCTAACCACCCAATATCTCGCAAGGTATTTTCGTTTGATTCCTTTCCTTGATCTTTGCTCTTCCAGTCGTATAACGCAAGTGAATAGCAGTCGTAAGTGAAATCTTGCAATGCTGCGGCTAATGCACTGTTTTTTACATAACTATGCTGAACTTCAAAGCGCACTTGACGTAAATCTGGACGACATGGAATTGATGCTATCGCAGCTTGAGTAATACCTTTAGATAGTTTATGAGTAAGCATCCACCATATTGGCACTTTTGCTGTTTTATCACCCAATGAAGAGATAACTTCGTTATATCCAGAATCTGCTGGTTTAGCTGGCGTCCACGTTCCACAGTATTTAGCCCGGCTATCATCAAATTTAATAGTGCTAACACTGACATTAAAAAGCGGAACACAACAAAAAACCATTACTACAAATGCGCCATAAACTGAGTTTTCAATTCTGGCTATAGATAAAGTGGCTTTATTACCTTCATCTTCTCCTTCTTCTCTCACTTTTAACCAAATACCAACTATTTTAATTAAAAGAGGTGAAACAAAAATTCCTGTACTGAGTAATACATTCCAAATTCCATTATTAATTACCCAGCCCAATAATGTTAAAAAGTACTCAAGATAGTTATTAGTAGTCATGGATGTACTCCTTCATTCATCCAAACTACTATTTCACTAACTAAAATAAATACTGTTCCAGTAATCATTATACGCTTTAAAGCGTTTCTTGATTCTAACGAAATCTTCGGTGAGTACCATAATTTCCAAAGAAATCTTCCAATGAAAACATATAATAATATACGCCATAAGAACCAAAAATAACGCCACTTATACATTTCCTCCCCTAAGCCCTCGGAAAATTCAGGATAATTTAAGCTAAAATGAGCAATATAAAGCAGCCCTATCATGGTAAAAATAATAGAGAAACACCATTTCAAAATCACCTTCAGTTTCATTTATTAACTCCTCCAGTAGCAGGGATACTTAATGAATGTATACGCTTATCTGTATTATCCTGAGACTGTATTTGAGGATTGGCTATAGTTCTCTGGTGATCACGTTCAATAATAGTTAAAACTGTGTTATTAGAAATTTCGCGGCGTAATTCCATTTCATTTTTCAAAGCATTAATTTCACGGTCGAGCATATCAATACGTCGATCACCTTCTTTTATTGCTTGAGATTGATTAGCAGCATTTGGTTCTGATTGCCCTGTCATCAACATCCTACGCATTGTTAATGCCATTTCGACAGTATCAGACATTGCTAGCTCACCTGCTAATCTCTGAACCAACGCGCCATTATCAGGATCTCGTTTTAATGACTGAATAACGCCACGAGTTACTACCAGACTACCCGTCTTAAGTCTGGATAAATTTTCAGTAGTAGGTGATAACTGACCATTAACCAACTTGACTAACTGTTCTTGATTTTCTTTAGCTGTTTTTTCCAGTACAGGCGCAAATCCAGTCCCCGCTACACTACTTCCTGGCTGATTTTCTTCTGTTCCATCTGTGCATTGACTTGCATCCTTACAAGTACGAATAGACTGATCTCCTAAGATTTTAACTACCGTTTTTGCAGCCTCTTCACTATTCTTAAATCTCTGGCACACAGCACCTGTACACTGATTTTCTGATACTGTCTGGCTACTTGTTACTGGCAAACTATTCATTATATTGAAACCGGCTTTTGCCAAATCATGTGTTGGTTTGATCGCTGCTTGTCCTTTCCCCCCTCGTTTAGCACCTCCAATCCAAGGAACGCCTTCTTCTCCAGTTACTCCATTTAGTCTTTGATTAACCTGCACTGCATCACCACTACCAGAATTAACTAAATTTTTTGACTCTTCCATAACCGCAGCTTGTGTCCATTTATTGTTATCAGAAAAGTCCATCATCCGCTTAGATAGGGCTTGGCATGTAAATTGCGCTTTATCAAACGCTACATTCGCCTGTAGAACACCATTAGTTAATAATTCATATAACCCAGGATTAGCTCTCTGAAGCACCAGAGCGGGAAGGCTAGCTACAGCCGCTGTAGCCCCTTGTATTACCTCTCCCATTAAATTTTTAAACCCATTGGTAACACCATTTAGCTGGTTGCTAACGGTAGTTTTTAAATCAAAATTCCCACACATTAAATCACTATTCAAACCTACATTAATACTACCAAGGCGCGCTAAATTACTACGACTTGGGGGCTGGGATAGTACTGTTCCTCCACCAATCGTATAAAAAAGCCTATCGGACACAGCACCTGAATGATTTTTACCGTAACCAATTTTATTATCTTCCCAAGCATAAGCCGGGCCAGACAAAATAATCATCGATACTAATGCAGTCACAGTCATAGTAATTCGATGTTGTAAGATATTTTTTTTCATTTTGTTCACCCTTAAAAATCTGTGCTACTCAAAAATGTTTGCCCACGACGCTTGCAACAACTATATGGTTGCCAAAGTGCCCAAGAGTAATTACCGTTTTCTGCAACAGTGCCGCTTTCATCAGGAAAAACAGCACAACTTTTATTAAGTTGAGGAGAGAGCCGCTGCCATTTATGATTTTTAGTCCCGGTATTTTCCTGTACTGGAGAAGGTGGCCAATAACCAGCTTTCTTATTACCAGTAAGAGGGACATATACATGAGGTTGGCCTGTACGAGTGATAATGTCTGCAACACGCTGAGCAACAACCGCCGCAGCTTTATCATCATCTTGTTGCGTAACAAATCCACTACGAGGATAAACATTCCCCCACATATTTCCTGTGTATTGCGTTCCTATCTCCCTCATACCAGGAACTAGAGCTTCAGGATAAAGTGCTTCAGGCATACCCGAACGCCAAGAAATGCTATCTAATGTACTTAAGAAATAGGGATACAACGGCGTTGCAGCACTACTACAGGAATACCCTGGTATACTGTCACCAATCAAAGATGTTGCAGGATGCCCAATAGCATCAGCATATTTAAAATGGAGATTCGATTTCCGCTTCCCTGGTATCTTTTGCTCATTATTCCCACCTCCTGCTGTCATACCTGATAGCATTCCGGTAACTTGACTTTCCAAGCTTCCAGACGTTTTATTTACCATAGATATTTCTCGCCACGGATTTCCATCAAGTGTGTTATATGTCGAAACGACTGCTTCAGGAATGTAATGTTCTACTTTCACCGATGTTCGAACTTTGCAACCCCAAGGGGTACAAAATAGCCAATAACAAATCCCCTTGACTCGCCAGCTAATACAGGATGGCGAAACGGCGCTGGCAATAATATTGGCGCTATTGATACTAGCAACAGCATATGGAGCATTCATCGCCCCCATCAAAATGGCTGAGACTAATAATTTAAGTTTCATTGTCACCATTCGTTTTTTTCTCCACGGTATTCCTCTACTAAAGATTTAGCTTGAGCAATATCAGTACTGCCATAGACAACATAACGATCATCAATGACGATAGCCGGATATTTTTTTATTCCTAATTCCCAAGCATGAATAACTCCTTGATAAGCAGTAATCATTTCTCGTTCTTTTTCGTGCCACTCAGAAGATTGAAGTAATTCAGAAAGTAAAGACGCATTATCTTCATTAACAGGAATATTCATGGAGTGCATCCATTCAGCTTGCAGCACATCAGGAGCGTCAAGCCAAACAACTTGAACATCTTCATGTAATTCAATTTTATCTGGCGGTTTTTGATGGTCGGTATAAATAACAGTCGCTGCCTGAGCAACTGAAGTCAATGCCATCAAAAAAAAACTTGCTAATATATATCGATTTTTCATTAGTTCTGTCCTTAACCGTAACCTCTAAATAAGAATGCAAAAATTGACTGAGAAAATCAGCAAACAATTCATAATCCAAAAAATATAATTTTTCCAAAAAGCAAATCAGGCGGATTTACCGCCTGTTATTATTTAGCTGAAAAATTAGAAACGATATTTTATATTTAATAGCCCTTCCACACCTTTTTTATCTCCTACATAGCCAATTAATTTTATTTCACCACTGAAATTGGATTTATCTCCAAATTCAATACCAACTGAAGCAAAGCCACTGCCTCCTTTAGAGGAAGTTTCCTTCATAGAAATTCCCTCAATGGTGCCTTTTGTTTTTCCATCAAATTCATACTGATAGCCTAATCCTGTATTCAAGGCCACGTTTTCATTGATGTGGTTTTTTAATGTTGCATCTATTTTAGTTTGATGAGAATTAATAGAATTAAACTTAATAATCTCTTCACCCAAAAGTGATCTAGCATTAATTTCATCAGTATCCATATATGTATACTGATAAATACCACGAACAGTTACAGAATTTTCATTATCAATTTTTATTCTTTTATCGATTCCAATATGTGCTCCCCAATACATTGAGTCACTATTATAGTGACTGGTAATATTTTGGTTAACACCAAAATCATTTGTTTTAAAGTCGTAATTTAATTTACCCCCCCTTAGTGACGTTGTAACCCTAGTATTTCCATTACCTTTTTTCTGGAATAAGATCCCTCCCCCTCTGTAATTAACGTTTCCCTTCCCTTTTACTGTCGGCAAGCGGCTTTCATTATATGAGGTGTAAGATGAGTTTCCTGCTTCAAAAAACACTCCAACCGAAGAGTCTAGTTTCTCTGAATAAATAGCATTTCCTACTAAAAAATGACTAGTTATTAAATCTAGTTTCTTACCCATATTAAATCTATTTTTGCCTGATTCTACTAATACAAAAGGTTCAATCTGCTCACCTTTCAAAGTAATTTTTGAAACTAATCCATTATTGACAGATAACATTCCAGCATTTCTTCCACTCAAGTAAGCCTGTGTTTGCGGGTTTGGTTCTGGCTTCGGCTCTGGTTTTGGTTCTGGTTCTGGTTTTGGTTCTGGCTTCGGTTCTGGTTTTGGTTCTGGCTTTGGTTCTGGCTTTGGTTCTGGCTTTGGTTCTGGTTTCGGCTCAGGCTTTGGTTCTGGCTTCGGCTCTGATTTTGGCTCTGGTTTTGGCTCTGGTTTTGGTTCTGGCTTTGGTTCTGGTTTCGGCTCAGGCTTTGGTTCTGGCTTCGGCTCTGGTTTTGGTTCAAATGGAATCACATTGACAATAATAGATTCCTCACCATTTTTTGTTTTTTGTTTTTCTAATACAAAAGATAATAAAGTGGCTGTACCTAATGTTGTTTCTGAATTAATAAGCTTTGCATCTCCGATAAAATTACTCATTAACGTGGCTTTTCCACTACTCACTAAACTTGAATTTTTATGAATACCATCAACTGTTACCATTGATTTACCCATATCAATAGCATCAATTGTATTGAGTAAAATATCTCCGTCTTTAATGTTTTCATTTAGAAAAAAATTATAAACTTCAAATCCTGATACAGACTTTAGCTTTAATGGGTCTGCTCTAAAATTAAAGGTATTTCCTGTTAATCTATCTTTATCACCGAAGTTACGACCAGATAAAATCGTTGAATCTTCTGGTTTATTAATCTCAATATGACCATCAAGGGTTAAATTTACACCACTTAAATTTTGAGAATGAGATGTTTGGATACCAACTATATCTACCTTAGAATTAAATATTACATCTTTTAGGTACACAAAAACTGGAGTATAAGGTGATGTTATACTTGAAAGTAATCCAGTAATATTAACTAGATGATTAAAAGTGGATTTTTCAACACTTAATGAATTATTCACATTATTACTTTTACTGGCTAAATTCATCGCACCATAAATTCTAACGTAGTCCTCAAAAATAGAACCATTAATATTAACACTATTGTCAACTAGTGTTGCATTTGAAATATTCCCAGCCATGCCACCAACTAAAAGCGTATACTTTTCAAATTTAGAGCCATCTATTTTAATACTATTATTCCTTAACACTGAGTTATCCCACTTACTTTCACCTCCTTGCGCTCCATATATAATAGCCTCGTCCATAAAATGTGAATCATGAACAGTTACAGAAGAATTAGATACCTGACTATCAGTAGTTCCAAAAGTAAATGTTCCAGTAATATCTGACTTTCCTTTGACTATAACATTTTTAAGCGAAACCAAATTTTCGTTAGCTCTAACCATACTACCTGCATAAATATAAGCTCCTGAAGAATTTAATCCACCTAATTTACTATCAGATATGATTACATTATTTTTTTCAATTAAATTATAACCATGAGATGCTGGAGTATTCCCACCATATAATTCAAAATTCTTATTTGATAAGATGTTTTCCATTACCAAAGTGTTATTTTTGACCCCAGTATTATCTTTAATACCAATACTATACCCTGCGACAAACTTTCCACCTAAAACATCTGTAACAACACAATGATTATCATTATAAGAACTCATTGTTTGACGGCATTCTTCCGCTAATAACTCGCCACTATAAATTGCATAAAAAACAAATGCAGAAACAATCTTAATTCTACTTTTCATATAGTTAAGTTGCCTTACTGTTTATTTAAAAACATTAAAATCTATCGCGATATATGGGGGATATAGCACGACACATTAGATTAAATGGAATCAACAATTATAATAAGAATATTTTATAATTAATTAACAGACCTCCTTTTTAATAAAAATAAAGTTGGATATTAAAGAAAAGATGATCGAAGTCCAAAAAACTGCTAATTTGAATACGTAGTTTTCATAGTTAAGTTGCCTTACTGTTCAATTATTATGAAGCTACACGGTGAGTCGCATGGGGGTGCGACTCACCATCTCACTACTCTCTCTCTCTCTCTCTTTGATAAACTCTTTGATAAATAAATAAAATCAAATAAATTGCGTCTGTTGCATCTGTAACATGGATAAACCATCTAGGATGTTTATAGGATTCTGGTTTAGGCCAGTGACATTCACCAGATACCGTGATCAATAAGTTCACATCATGTCCATTGCCATCCCCAAGACTCATTGAAATACAATTGCGACTACCAATGCGATGAGGGTTACAAGTAATTACACTAACTTTTTTCAATCTACGTCTTATTTCAGTTAATAAGCGTCCTAACGCACGAGCGCTGTCTTCAGATATGGAAGGACACCCCTGAGGATGACAATCAAAAATAGAAAGCATTCCAATATCAGAAGATTCAAGCCGTGTTATAGGAGCGAGATATTTTAGAGATAACATATTAAACTCTAACCTCTCCATCTCTTGATGGTAATCCACGTGCATGATCTAACTTTGCAGCAACTAAATACGCTGCTTCTAATTCATTACAATTGTGTGTTTTCATGAGTTCTCTGCGTTCTGCTTTTTCTTCTTTTTCCGTCATCCCCAATGCCAAATACAAGCTTGGTGGCACAGCTCTAAACAACGCTTCAATTTTCTTTGACAACACAACACCTTCGGTATAACAACGGGGGAGTTTACTGGCAGAACGTAGTACTGCTTTTTGTTCCTCACTTAATGTCTTAAATCGCGCAATATCTTCTACTTCTTTCTGTGGCATAGTCAGACAGATCCACCATTCCGCCATATTTAGCATCTTAGCCGCAATATCGGGGTAGTCTTCTAAGTTTTGAGTTGCTAACCATAACCACGCTCCCAGTTTTCTCCACATTTTTACAACCTTAGTCATGTACGGAGATAGCAATGGGTTAGTAGTAAGAATATGGGCCTCATCGACAACAAAATTAATATCACGTTCTAGATACTGATCTCGCTCAGCAATGTTATTAATAGTATTAATTAGAGATACCATTGTTAGTGCCATCGCCGCCTCATAGCCTTCACGGGCTAAATGACCAAGATCAATCAAAGTAACATCAGCTTCAGGCCAAGAGACACCGGGTTGATTAAAAAGCTCACCCTCGAACCCTTGGGTAAAAAGGCTCATCGCTTCTGCCATTTCAGCAGCACGGGCACAACGGCGTTCGTCTCGGCTATGAGTATCACCTGCAATTTCATAGAGAGCCTTTTGTAAATCTTCAGCTAACATTTGCTTTTTCTGAGCAAATGTACTTCTTGCTGCCATTAATATGGCTTCACGAATCATCCCTCTATCAGCTCTCGTTAATCGTTTTTCTTCGTCTGGCTCACCACCAGTTATCATCAAACGGGCTGCAATTTCCATCTCGCCTAATATGTCACGTTCTTCGTTTTCATTTTCTTCGTCATCGTTAATATCAGGTAAATCATCAGTATTAAGTTTCAAATCAGTAACGTTCGTTTGTAGCAATTTATGAGCATCTGCAAACGGCGGTAAACTCACTTTCGCACCAGGTTTAACACTAATTTTATTGACCGTTAGCCCACAACTTTCATAATAATCAGCCAACAAACCAAAACTATTACCAGCTTCAGCAATAAATAATCTAGGACGATGGACAGCCATTAATTGCGATAACATAGAGCATAACGTTGCAGACTTACCGGCACCTGTTGGGCCAAATAATAATAAGTGGGCATTTTGAGAACGATCATTCTTATTTTGCGGATCGAAAGTTAATACATCACCGCCACGATTAAAGAAGGAAAAACCCGGATTTCCCGTTCCTATCGAGCGTCCTGTAACAGGTAATAATCCGGCTAAATGCTGCACCCACGTCAAACGAGTATACCAATGTTTCTTATCGACTTGAGGGTTAAAACACATTGGTAATGCTCTTAAATAACCATTAAGCGGCGCTACATCGTATTCAGGTTTAACAGGCTCTAACCCAGCAGTTAGCAATGTAGATGTTATTTCGACACGCTTCCTATTTAACTCCTCAACATCATTAGCACGTAATAAAAATGATAAAGAAGCTCTATATAATTTATGACGGTTGCCCAAATACTCTTTAACTGTTTTTACATCTTCTCGGACACGAATAGATTCAGTATTCTCACCAACAGCATTTTTATATAAATTATCAAAGTCCTGTTCTAAGGTATCTTGTGGTTGAGCAACTATAGTTATTGAAACTATTGTCCCTTCTGGAAATAAATCCATTAGGGTATTTATATTTTTATCTCCACGGCGTTGTTCTCCCGTTAAATGACCTGGATTTGGTGCTTTCCGCAAACGTTCAACGTTAACTACTCCATGAGCTTTATTATCAAACCACCAAACACCATGCTTAGTGTCAGAACGTGGAGGTACAAACCATAATGTTTCGGCAAAATCATTATGCACTGATAAATTATTTTCTTTTTCATCCTGCTTACTCCAATACGCAGCTTCGCGATAAAGAGTATCTTTCTCAACCCAATCAGGCTCAGGATTAAAATGACGTAATAACCAATCATGAACCTGATAGCCATTCTGACGTATACAAACAACACCCGCATTACTCAGCGCACTGCTTAAACGATTACATACCTGATTCAGCATCTCTACCGGAGGCATAGGATCACGATTATTTTTACCTAACCAGCGATAAACTACCATACGAGTACGTCTCTGTTGCCCACGCCATGCTTGCCCTGTTACCAAACTATCTTTGAAAAGACCTTCAGGGCGAGCTATTCCTTTCAAATGGCGTTCAGTCTCCTGCAACCACGCCTCTGTTAATTCTGTTCCTTCTGCCGCAGGGCGAATATAATTACGTAACATATTCAAATACGCTGTTACATTATTTTCGTCCTGACAAAAAAACTGCACAACCCAAGGATTTTCATCATATTCTTCCAAGCTATCTTGAAGAGCATCTTCAATCACATCCCGTATCTCTTCCAGACGATTATCAGTACGGCCTTCTGTGGGTACTGGATCAATTGAGTAAACAGCACCTACAGAGATACCATCATCCAACAACAAGCATTTTTCATCGTCTAAATATTCAGCCCACGGCAAATAGTCAATGATAGAAGGGTTAGCGTGATAAAGTTTTTCTTCATCTGCCAATGTCATTTGCCCTGGTCGCTTTAATGGATCACGCATTTCAATATTAAATGTACTACCTTCCTGAGTTATTGGTTCAACATTAGGTTGGTGTTTTTTATTAAATAGAGAAAATCCCATCATAATGCTTCCGTCCTTTCTCCTGGCATTGCATACTGAACTTGATAATAAAAAGGAAACACGGTGCTGTATCCTGGCACAGGTAAATTTCCCTGCGACAAGTGCGGGAAAACGTACATCACCATATCTGGATTTGGTAAACGTGGAAATTGCTGGCTAAGTTCAGTTTCCTGAGTACGAGAATAACTTTCAGATAAAGAAATTTGCTGAGCTTGTTCTTTATCTGTCAAAGAACGAGATAAATCATTTCTGGCTTGTTGTGTGACATGTTTCGTAGATACTCTCTCACCTGTTTTACCCTGCCAAATCTCCATCATGTTATATTCACCTGAAGGCATTAACTCTTCTTTATTAGTAGTACATCCAGTTAAAAATGCTGAAGCAAGAAAGAGAACTATAATTTTCATTTTCATTTTTTTCTCCTTAATCCAATCCATTTTCCAAGTCACCAGATAAACTAAATCCGTAGTTAACCTTGCGTCCGCTTCCTTCATAATCAATTGGAATTTGGCGCGTAATATGCACAGCAACGGTCTTACCGGGAGGAACATAAACAGCATCAAATGTTTGCCCATAACGAGACTTCACCCAATCAGCAACATCTTTAAATCCGCCACCAATCGCTCTTCCTAACGCTGCTTGTCCTGCGTCTCCAGTAAAAGCTGAAGTTATTCCGCCATTTGAATTTGTTTGCGTTGTATATTGATTCTGAGAAAAAGCATCTCCAGCGGATGCAGCAGCAGTCAATGCAAATAATGTTGGTAAATATGTACCTGCATTAGTTTTTCTTTCTCCACTGATACACGGAATCCCGCTTTCGTCAGAGATCCAACCAATTGCACCGCCATTGGAACGCCCATTCGAACCATTATTATTTCCATCAGTCCTGTTACTCGATTGAGGCACTGTACGAACCCTACCATCAGCAAAAACAAACGTAATCGAAGTTACGTCTCCACGAACACACGAAAGAGTCCAATCACCAGTAGCCGTACCACTTATTACGGCTCCTTCTATATCCGGTAAATCAATTCCATTAGTCGTTAAGTTGTCTTTACCTACTACTACTTTAAACGGATATGGATCAGTTACTTTTCCATCAATGGGAACCCTTCCAAGCAATGCTGTCATTGCCTGACTTCCCACTAATGTAGAGTTTTCTGGTAATGTGTAAGCTGGTTCGATATCATCTTTTTCCTGTTGCCCATTTCTACCATCAATAGCCCTCTGATTTTTCGCAACACGATCTAATTCTGCTTTCTGGCGAGTAATCTCGTTATCTTCTAAAAAAGATATCGGAAACGTTAGTTTCGCTGACTGTCCCCCAATGCTTTTACTCAGGTCCGCAGACTGAGCATCTTGTGGGTTTATCCACACAAACCCATCCTTATAAGACACAGATGACTTTCTTTGCTGATCAAGCCCTAAGCCTATTGGAATATCACCAGATGAATTAGAGTTAACTGAATTAGAATTAACTGGTTTATTTGCCGAAAATGAATCACCTAAATTCTCTAATCGCTTCATCAGAGTTTGTTGCTCTTCTTTCAATGCTTGTTGTTTTTGGTCCGCTTCTTCTCGTACCACATTAACAGCAGCGTTAATTTGTCCCGATATATTCTGACTATTTGTCCGCAAACGTTCATTTTCCGAAATTAACTTCTGATTTTGCTCATCCAGAATACTTTGACGTTCGCGTACATCTTTCAACGTACCAACTAATGTGCGTAATGTATCTTCCGGCGTATCACCTTCAATTCCTAATACTTTTAATTCATCTGCATCCAGATTTTGCAAAGAATGATCCATATTGGTATTAGATAGTGCTGATTTATCAGGCTGACCGCAGCTTTTTATTCCGATAACAACAGCAATTGCTAGAATAGTTGGAACAAATACTTTGACTAAAGTATTAGATTTGATCTTCATTTGGAATTCCTCCCATTTTTATTAAAATCTTTTTTTAATAAAGTAGGTTCCGTAATAAAAGAATCTTCAGGTTTCCCTTTCATTACCAAATACAATGTCGTCGTATCTTCAGGAGTTCCGGTTGCTCCTAACCATTTATGTTGAAATGTAGCTGTTATAAATTGACCTTGTAATACACGAGGATCAAGCACCAAATTTTTTGAAGAAGAATTAGTAAATTTCAATGCTATAACAGACACACCATTAGAGCGCCATCCTGCCAGTGGCATAATTTGGACAGGAGCGTTTGGGTATAATGTTGTTATACGTTTAGGAAACGCTAACGGAATAGATTGAATACCAGAAACAGCTTCAACAGTTCTTAACGGGGCATACAAGCTCTGAGCAGCATAACGAGTTAATAAAACAGGAAGTGGAGCATTATAACCTGTTTTTTTCTGCTGCTTATTATTGTTTTGAGATTCAGAATTCAAATAACTATTTGCATTATCTGAACTCTGATTTTTATCGTTTGAAGAACGTTGTTGTGTTACTTCTCCAGAATAAATAAGACGCATTGGCTCCAATACTCCTTTTTTCTCATGAGCCTTTACATCCAATAAAATAATTTCTCCATTTTGTACATTCTGCAATTGCAAACGTGTTGGAGAAAATGCTTCTTCAGCTTTCAGATAAACTGTGCCCCCAGTGCTTTGAATTCGCAATTTACCATTTAATGTAGGAGGAAAACCAACTCGGACATTTTTTTCGACAAAAATAATTCGCTCTTCCCCAACATTCAGTTGAACCGGTAACGGGATACGTTCCCACTTTACAAGCTCAACTGCATGAGCAGTAAACGGCATTGTCGATGAAACTACAGGAAAAAGTAATGATAAAACCAAAAGTGCCGATGAAGAGTGACGTTTCATTTAAATTCCCTCCTTAGCATCTTGAGTTTTAGGAGTAGCTTCTAAACGCTGTGGAACCCCCTCATAACAATCTAAAGCTAACCCAAATTGATTTAATTCAGGATCTCCATCCCAACGCATAACCTTTATTGGATAACGAACTACCGTACGTTTAACGGGTTCAGAGTGATAATATTCATCAGCAACAACATCTAAATCAACAATCCAATTATCTCTATCAATAATTCGAACTTTACTTGCACTATATCCACGACCTGGTACTTCATAAATAACTCGAACACGATCTTTTAATTCACCAGTATTAGCACGATGTCGTGATTCATTTTCAAAAAATGCTTTACAAGACGGAGTTAAATAAGGTGATAACATTCCAATTTTTTGGGGAAAATCTGCCTCTCCATCTTTAGGCCACGAATTTAGTTGTTGAAAAATATAAAAAGTGAAAGCGTAGACTGTTGAATCAGGCACTTCCCACCAAGCTCTAGTACTGCCTGAGCGTAAATCGGAGGGATTATGGATAGTCAAATTACGCGGTGCATTCATCCAACCTCCCAAAGTGACTAAAAGAAGAGTAACCAATACAATACAAATAATACGTAATGTTAAAATATGTTGGTCACGATTTAATAAAGCATGACGAAATCGGCTCATTTTAAAATTCCCCTTATTCTTGCTCTGCGCAGTGACCATGCTTGATCATGAATAATTAAAGTAGAATCACCCATCCCCCATTTCCTTTTATTCAATGCCAAACTAAAATAAATATAATTACCAGGCTTTCCTCGTTTAATTTTCAACAAGTGTTTACCACCCAAAAACACTATTAATAGTGGCGTAACAAGTATGAAGGTTGGGATAACCACCCAACCTATAAAAGGAATGAAAAACAGACTAATTATCAGCCCTATTGCTGAACCAAATAACATAGCTAGCCCTAATTCAGGTGTAGTAAACCCGCGAAAAACAGTAGGCTCAGCATTTAATCGATCAGGCATGAATTGTATGGTCTGCATTTGATACTCCAATTAAAAAAGAATGCCTGCCGATTTTCCTACCAACCAAATTACAGCTACAAGCAATACGATTCCAACTACAATAATCGTGGCAAATTTACTCCATTCGGCTTTCCCTGCTCTCACCTCTGCAAATGTTGTAATAGCAGATTGAGCTACAACAATAAATGCAATGGCTGCTAGAATTAAACCACCAATAACAAGTCCATCCTGCACATGTCCTTTCAACGTATCCATCAAACCGCCACCACCACCACCGGATGAAGGGGGTTCAACTTTGGGCAATGCAGCTAAAGACGGTGTACTAACACCGAGTAAATATAAAAATGACACCATAGACAAAATACGTTTTTTAGAAAATTTCAATATTTTCAGTATATTCATATTTTTTAATTTCCAATTAAAATTTGTGATAATTAATTAACTTGCAAATATCCAAATGCAAACCAAAATCAAAATAATTGTGCGAATGACAAATTGTACAGAAGCTGCCTCTCTGACTTTCTCATTCGCCCAGCCTTTATAAACATCCAGTATTCCCCATGCTGCCCATAAAAATAAAACAGCTATAAAAGTACCAATACAAATTAGCTCTAAAGCTGCAAGAGGAACATCATTACCAGACGCAGCCTTAAATGCTTGTTCCTGAATACTATCCATTGCCATCAGCGTTGTTCCTTGCGATAAACTCCACTAATATTTTCTTGAGACTGAATAGGGGCAGTGGGCTGTGCTCGTGACGGCTCTAGATAGCGGTTAACACCCTGACGAATAATTTCAATATCTTTCGAGGCTTTTAAATAATCAAAATAAAATCGATTCCGGTTATTATCCTGATTTGCCAAAACCCGAGCACGTTCGAGAGCTGCTTGAACGTGCTCGAGTTGTTTTATCATTAACGCCAATTCATCTTTTTCTACTGCCCATACAGGATTTGTAAAAAAAGTGCCTAGCGTTAACATCAACGTAGCAGGAACTGAAGAACGTAAACGCATATATTACCTCTTGATGAGTTAACTTTGCGTTTAGGATAAATCTTTGAAAAAAAAATTCAGCAATAAACTCTTATTGCAAAATTTGCAAAAAAATTGTCAGATTTTAAATTGATCCACATGAAATAATCTATGCAAAAAACCCGTCAAAAATGAATTTTTCACTAGAAACCCTTAAATAACACTTTGAAGGGTTAATATAAAGCTATTTAATTTAAATATGTTAATTAACAAGTTGTTCATTTAATAATTTTTCAAGATAACCGTAGAAACAGAGAAACGCTCTATAAAACTCATGCATCTAGTAAATTAATATTTACTCTTATGACGATTATATATAGTCTGTCGAGTCACATTATATCGTTTAGCAATATCACTTATAGTAAATTTTTCTGACTCAACTAATACATCAATTTCTTTGATCTGATCCAATAACAACACAGGTGGGCGTCCACCTATTCGACCTCTAGCTCTGGCTGCTGCTAAACCAGAACGAGTTCGCTCTTTATTACGATTATGTTCAAAATTAGAAAAAATAGCTATCAACTGTAGATACAACTCACCAGCGAATGAATTGGTATCAATACTCTCTTTTAAACTTTCAAAATTAATACCACGTATCTGTAAATCTTCCATTAAATTAACCAAATCACGTAAACTTCCCCCTAACCGATCTAACGCCCATACTACTAACGTATCACCAGAACGTAATGCTTTCAGGCAATTATCTAGCTCGGGAGTTCCTGCTTTCCGTCTTCGTTCTCCTCCTCGTGAAACTTGCTCTTGGTATATTGTTCACACCCTGCATCACGTAGTGCATCTATTTGATGTGTTATGTCCTGCTCTATTGTTGATTTTCTGGCATATCCGATACGCATCCCATCCCCTTTTTATACACTTTTATTTTACATAGATAGTTTTACAAGTTTTTTGACATTTTTTCTAGAAAAGATACTCCATACAGAGAAAGTTTGAACTGTGTCAAAAAAACGATCGTTTTTTTGACAATATAGTATAAAGCATTTTGCATTATCATGTGTTTTGCATTATCATGTGTTTTACATGATAAACATTCATACGATAGGAGGGGAAAAGTACAGTCATATTTTGATATCCTATAGACTGTATCAGTTTATTGAACCAACTTATTTTTCATGGCAAGAGTATATTATGGAAGTTTACAGTTTAAGAGATTATATAGATGTTTATTATAAAGGAGTAAAAGCAGAATTTGCGCGCCGACAAGGTGTATCGCCACAATTGGTTAGCCAGTGGATTAAAAATGATTTTGTAGTAATAGATCATAATTTATATTCGTGGCGTAGGAATTTAGTAAAACCATTAGATAACGAGACATAGTTAAAAATAGTGGTGAGTTGTACCCCCATACGATTCACCGTGTAGCTTCATAATCATTAAACAGTAAGGCAACTTAATTATGATAGAAATGCACATTAAAATGAGCAAAAAATCAGCTCAGGAGTACACACAATCTGACAGCAACGATATCGAAAAGTTACAAGATTTAATTCAAGATAACGTCGTAATCAATCTTGATTTATGTAACTTTCCAACAGCAGAAATTACTGTAGAAGTTTTTGAGCAGTAATTAGATTAAGGAAGGTTGCTAGAATAACTCCATAATATATAACAAAAAAGCCATGAAGTTAGTAAAGTAGTAAGTAATGAGCCGTCTCCTATGCGGCTCATTATATAGCCTAATTATATTAACAGTAAGGCATCTAAACTATGAAAACCACACTATTTAAATCAATTTTTTTTACATCTTTACTTTCTTTACTTGCTACAAATTTAATATCAGTTAATTCTGTTGCTCAAGACATTAGTTCAGGTGTTATTAGATTTTCAGGTGCAATTGTTTCCCCGCCTTGTTCAGTGGACTTGAATAATGAAAGTAGTGCCAAAATCCAGTGTTTCACTGATAATAAAAAATCATCAAAAACAATAAATTTAAAACATACAAAGGAAATAAGTGGGAAGTTAGAAGGACTGGCAACGTTTACTATAAAGCAGGTTTCTAAAGATATAGCTATATTGGTAGTCGAACACATTTAAGATCAATTTAAATGTGGCGGGATGCCCCCCGCCAACGCGACAGAAAAAACTTATATCATATGAGGTTTTCAAATGTCACATATAGATTATATCAATAAACAAATTCATTACCAGCAATCTATTAATACATCCAACCCAAGATTATTTGACTTACCTTTTTTAAATATTGAACAATATGAGAACATTCTACAAAAACATCCCAAACTAATTGATGGCATAGCCAATATGCTAAGTTTGGTTATGGCCCAAAAGAAATACTCAACAAAAATAAATCATATAATTTCAATAAATAAGACAAAAAATAATGAACAATAATGTAAAGTTAAACGTTACATGCAAGTCAATTAATTAATGAGAGCAAAAATTAATATGAATTCAAATATTATTATGTGCAAAGAAGCCTTTGAGAAAGAAATAAAAAAAACTTGGATTCGCCTAATAAGTGCAATTTCTAAGAAAGGCGGTCAGTTGCTATAGTAGGCATCTTTCTCGCCAAAGGAAAATGCGCTATGGCCTATA
>NZ_FPBJ01000006.1 GCF_900116635.1 Xenorhabdus koppenhoeferi
GGGCACTATGATGCCGGAAATCTGAGAGACTCCACACCTCTCCCTTCATCAGTCCTGCTCCGGAGCAAATAGTTGGGATGCGTTCATCTCATTCCCCTATGGCGTAAAACTATGCTAAGGAAGAAAGGTACACCAACCAGTGAAGTTACAATTCCCACAGGGATGATGACACCCGGAATCAGGTTTTTGGAGGCAATGGAAGCGATTGATAACACCAAAGCACCAATTAAGGCACTCGCTGGTAAATAGAAACGGTGGTCTTCACCAAAAATCATTCTGGCGATATGAGGAGCCACCAATCCAATAAAGGCAATGGGGCCAACAAATGCAACCGCTAATGCTGTCAGAATACTGATACGCAGCAATGTTCCTAAACGAAGGCGGCTGATATTAATACCAAAACTAACCGCACGATCTTCTCCCAGACGCAATGCGGTCAGTTTCCAGGAGTTGCTCATTGAGATAGGCATAATAATGGAAAAAACTGACATCATAATGCCCAATTTTTCCCATGTCGCTCTGGAGAGGCTACCCATCGTCCAGAAAACCAGCCCCTGTAAGGTGTCTTCCGTGGCGATAAATTGCATTATAGAAACCAGAGCATCGAAGGTAAACACCATCGCAATACCGAACAACACAACACCAGAGGTTGCCACTCTTGTCCAACGGGTGATGCCATCAAGCATCAAAGCGGCTAGAAATGCAAAAAGAAAAGCGTTTGCCGAAATAAACCATTGTTCTGGGATTCCTGGAATACCGATTCCCAGCACAATCGCCAGTGCCGCACCAAAAGAAGCGGCATTGGAGACACCCAAAGTAAATGGGCTGGCTAGCGGGTTATTCAGGATTGTCTGCATTTCAGCGCCGGCCAGCCCAAGTGACAGGCCGATCACTACCGCCATCAAGGCATAGGGCAATCGAATATCCCAAACAATCACCCGCGTTCCTGCATCAACACTTTCCGGTGAAATCAGTGTTTGCCAGAGGGTATGCAAAGATAACCCTGATGGTCCCATTGTAAAATCCAGTACAACAGAGGTGCCAATCACCAAAACGATGAACAATATCCATGCAATACGTTGGCGCAGGATCTGACGATAATGTGCTTTTATATCGCACTCATTCAATTGTTGTTTCGCCATTGGCATAGGCTCGGTAGTAACACTCATTCTTATTACCCGTTACTGCTTATTTCTCACTGACCCAATACGTACCTGCTGTTCCAACAGCCAAGAATTTATTGTGTAGCTCTTTCAAAGTTTGTTGCGGATCTAAATCAGCAAATTTTTCAGGGTAGAACCATTTAGCAAAAACTTGCGTAACAACAACGTTGTAAGGCGAATTGTAGTAGTGATGCCAAATAGCGTGGCTGCGCCCTTCTTTCACTGCGGTTAAGTTATTGATACCTTTACGCTCAGTGATAGCTTTCAAACCAGCACGGGCAATATCAGCAGAAGTTTGGGCACCCATCTGAATCCCTATACCTTTATCACCCGGATCTTGTGCACCACTTGCAATATAGATATAAGGATCTTCCGCAATCACTTTTTCCAGATTCATTGTTCCCAACGGAGAAGAAAGTACATCTTTGGCGATGTTTTTGCCGCCTGCCAGGTCAATGAAATTACCCATGTTACCGTTACCCGCAGTACCACAGCAATCTTCGCTGGAACCTGCTCTTAACTCAATAAACACGGAAGGTTTCTGTGCATCTGGTATACGGTCAGTAATGTCAGTCACTACTTTCTGATTTTTTTCATAAAAATCAGCATAAGCATTAGCCTGCTCTTCACGATGCAGGACTTTACCCAGCATGCGGATGCTAGGTAATGTATTTTTCAGAGGATCGTTGCGAAAATCGACAAAAACAACAGGCACGCCCGCTTTTTCCAATTGTTTTACCAATTCACTATTTTTTCCCGGACCATGTCCGGACAGACCAAAAATAGCGACATCAGGATTTAGTGTAAGCACTTTTTCAGAACTGACACTATCAGCACTTGTGTTGCCAATCAGGGGAATATCATCAATTTCAGGGAATTTGGCTTTATAGATAGAGTAAGTTTGTGGATCCAGTTTACGGAAATCACCCTGCCAGCCAGCGATACGAGCCAGAGGTTTGTCCCCTTCCAATAATGCTATAGAGTGGAACAGACGCCCTTCACCTAACAAAATACGATTGACTTTCTCAGGCACTTCAACAGTACGTCCGGCAACATCAGTGACTGTTTCAGACCAAGACGAAAAACTCACCATCATGGCGGAGCCTGCCATTAGACCGATACTTATACTTTTCACGACTGCTCGAAATACAAACTTCACTTTAGTTAGCCTCTCAATGCAACAATTGTGGCGCTAACAATAAATCAAATAAGAATAATTATCAATGCGATTTACCTGATATATCTGAAATTTGCCCGCTATATTTTTTCGCTGCCCTTATGAAAAATAAAAACTGCCGCTTTCATCACAAAAAGAGCAGTTTTTTTGTCATATAAACGTAATAATGCGTTAATTAATAAGCATCATTTTATTGAACATTTATTAACAAGTTATTCCTTGTCAGTGTATTTGAATACCGGAAATTCCATCTCATGGTATTTAACAAAACGAGTTTTCTTTTTCATTTTGTAACCAAACCAGATAATTAGGAATAACGGAATACCAATATAAGTTGCGATAACGCCGTACCAGTCGATTGTATCTTGTAAAAAGGCCTGATAATTTTGCCCCAATGTAATCACCAGACACAAAATAAAGGCAAAAATAGGCCCGATTGGGAAGAAACCTGAACGATATGGAAGATTATTCAGATCCAAGCCTTGCGCAATATAGCCCTTACGGAAACGATAGTGGCTAATTGCAATTCCCAGCCATGCGATAAAACCCGTCATCCCAGAGGTATTCAATAACCACAGATATACGGTTTGATTTCCAAACATGGAACTGAGGAAACACAATCCAGCTACCACAGTTGTCACATAAAGTGCATTGCGTGGAACGCCACCTTTCGACAAGTGACCAAAAATTTTTGGGGCTTTACCTTCCCTTGCCAAGGTGAATAGCATACGAGTAGAGGCATACATTCCCGAATTTCCGGCTGAAAGCACAGCGGTCAATATCACTGCATTCATTATCGCAGCCGCGGACAACAGCCCTGCATTTTCAAATACCAAAGTAAATGGGCTAACACTGATATCCTTCACATCATTACGCAACAAGCTAGGATCAGTATACGGAATAATCAGGCTGATAATCAAAATTGCAAACACATAGAATAACAGGATCCGCCAAAACACCTTACGCACGGCGCGAGGGATATTTTTTGCCGGATCTTTAGATTCCCCAGCAGTAATACCGATCAGTTCTGTTCCCTGAAAAGAGAAACCGACAATCATTGCCACCCCAATCATTGCAGCGAAACCACCCGCAAATGGCGCATCATCGACTTCCCAGTTATGCCAGCCTGCGCTTTCAGCCCCTTTCATAATACCGGCGATCATTAGAATACCGATAATAATGAAGACGATTACCGTAGAAACCTTGATCAGAGAAAACCAATATTCTGCTTCGCCAAAGCCTTTAACTGAGATAAAATTCAGCAAAAAGATCAGACTAAGAAACAATGCACTCCATACCCAACCTGGAACATCATTAAACCAATACCCCATGACTAACTGTGCAGCCACGAGATCAACGGCAATGGTCACAGCCCAGTTATACCAGTAGTTCCATCCCAATGCGAAACCGAAGCCATCATCAACATATTTAGAACCATAGGTTGAAAATGATCCCGAAACCGGCATGTACGCCGCCAATTCGCCTAAACTGGTCATCAAGAAATACACCATTAAGCCAATTAATACATAGGAAAGTAAGGCTCCACCGGGACCCGCCTGGGAAATCGTTGCACCAGAAGCAACAAATAACCCCGTACCAATCGATCCACCAATAGCAATCATTGCCATATGCCGTGCTTTTAATTCCCGGCGTAGCGTTTTAGGGGCCTGATCCCGTGGCGTACATTGTTCTTGAGACATTCTATTCCTATATTATGAAAATAAATTTAATACGGAATTGTAACAAATCCTCGCCCCTAGAATAGCGGCGAATTCGTGGTTATAAGATACCTTCATAATCTACGGCCAATTATTAGCTATACGATTATATTTTTAATACTAATAACTAGTTACAATAACTCAGTAATTTTTTTAATGCATTGGACATATGTTTCTGACGATGATAAATCAGGTACAAAGTTCGGTTGAGATGCAATCCGGGCAGCACCAATTCAGTTAATGTTCCATTATTCAACTGTTCTTGGACAACCCGCCGTGAGAGGCAGCTGATTCCCATTCCATATTGAACGGCATGTTTGATCGCCTCCGAATTGCCTAATTCCATAGCAATATTGAATCGTGGTATTTGCGAAAACAGTAGATGATCCAGTATTTCCCTTGTTCCTGAACCTTTTTCTCTTAATATCCAAGGTCCATTAATCAAATCTTCTACAGTAAGCTGGCGCTGCAATAATGTGCTTTCTGGAGAGGAAAAAACAATCAATTCATCTTTCATCCATGGTTGCGTGATCAATTCGGGATCATGACACAAGCCTTCAATCAATCCCAAATCGACGCGAAATTCCACAACTGCCTTTATTACATCTTCAGTGTTGCTGATATTTAATTCTAAAGGTGTATCAGGATAATCCTGACGATATTTAGATAACATTTCAGGCAACATATAATTGCCAATCGTACTGCTGGCTGCCAATCGCAATGCCCCTAACTCAAGTTTGAAAAGTTGCTCGACTTCACCAGCCCGCTCAAGCAATGCCAATGCCTTGGGATAAAGCAAACGCCCATGTTCGTTGGTCACGAGTCGTTTCCCGACCCTATCGAACAGCTGTACACCTAATTGCCCTTCAAGGTCTGTCAGAGAAGCACTTACTGCGGACTGTGATAACGCCAGCTGTAGGGAAGCCTGTGTCGTTGAACCACTTTTCAGAACTTCTGCAAAAATCTCCAGTTGTCTCAGAGTGATACGCATATGGCCTCACGGGAAGCAAAATAAAAGAGAAAGGTAGTCTTGATTCTAGACAGTATTATGCAACTTAACAAAAGTCACACTTTTTTGATTTGTTTTTCTGGTTATATATATTTATTTTATCAATTTTATTGATTTTAAAATCTTCTATATACTTATTCCTAAAGTGTATAAGTGTAGAGTCGCCGTGATGTCTAAAAATCAACTGGAAGAATTGACAAAAACCACCATAAATAGCGCCTTAAAATTAGTGCCTGGTTTTATTTTAGTCGTTCTTCTGACAACACTAGCTATTTATATCAGCAGTATTCAGTGGTTTATTGATATGGGATTGGGCGTTCTGACATTGGCCATTCTATTAGGGATCATTGTAGGTAACACACTGTATCCCTTTTTTAAATCCATTTGTGATAAAGGTATCCATTTTTCCAAACACTACTTGCTGAGAGCAGGCATCATTTTTTATGGATTTAGGCTAACATTTCAGCAAATTACAGATATTGGCGCTACTGGGATGCTGATTGATGCCATTATGCTTTCTTCAACTTTTTTTATTACATTATGGGTAGGGCGCACTTTTTTTAAGCTAGATAGCCAAACTGTCATCTTAATCGGAGCAGGAAGCAGCATTTGTGGAGCGGCTGCGGTTATGGCAACAGAACCCGTGGTTAAAGCACCAGCCAATAAGGTTGCTATCGCTATTTCCACGGTGGTGATTTTTGGCACTATCTCAATTTTTATCTATCCTTGGTTTTATCAACTCAATACCCATTACCAATGGCTAAATTTCTCCCAAGAAACATTTGGTATTTTCTCTGGTTCAACCGTTCATGAAGTTGCTCAAGTTGTCGCCATTGGACATACATTAGGCAGTGATGCGGAAAATGCAGCCGTTATCAGCAAAATGTTCCGTGTTATGATGCTGGCACCATTTTTGCTCTTGCTTTCAGGTTATGTTAACCGCATGGAAGCAAAAAACAGCAGTAACAACCAAGAAAAATCCCAGATAACCATTCCCTGGTTTGCTGTATTTTTCATTATTACAGCAGGCTTCAATTCCTTTCACCTATTACCGGAATCCTTTGTTCACTTTATCATTGCCACTGATACTGTCATGCTAACAATGGCAATGGTTGCTTTAGGTTTAAACACCCACGTTAGTGCCATTCGCCAAGCTGGTGTTAAACCGATACTATTGGCACTTATTGTGTTTATTTGGTTGATGGCAGGAGGATTAATTATCAATCAAGGTGTTCATTATTTATTGAGATAGAAGAAGTTAATGCTAAATTGAATTGCTGTTTTTAGCTGAATTTTATCGGCAAGACGAAGAATGTCATAATGATAAAAAACAGGAGAAAAATATGAAATTTGTTGGAGCCCATGTGAGCGCTGCGGGTGGTGTCGATCAAGCGGTGATCCGTGCCCATGAATTAAACGCAACAGCATTTGCCCTGTTCACTAAAAATCAACGTCAGTGGCATGCCCCTCCGTTATCGACAGAAGTCATTGATAAATTTAAGGAAAATTGTGAGCGTTACGGCTATGGCAGTCGACAAATTCTTCCCCATGACAGCTATCTGATTAATCTTGGTCACCCTGAAACAGAAGCCCTGGAAAAATCTCGCGCTGCGTTTATTGATGAAATACAGCGTTGTGAGCAGTTAGGCATTGATTTACTGAATTTTCATCCCGGAAGTCATCTCAATAAAATTGATATTGATAAATGCCTAGCCCGTATCGCAGAATCTATTAATATGACTTTGGACAAGACACAGAATGTTATCGCAGTCATCGAAAATACGGCTGGACAAGGAACTAACCTAGGTTTTAAATTTGAACAGCTGGCTGCGATTATTGACGGTGTTGAAGACAAAACTCGCGTTGGTGTCTGTATTGATACCTGCCACGCTTTCGCAGCAGGTTACGACTTACGGACTGAAAAAGACTGCGACAAAACCTTCAAAGTCTTCGATGAAATTATTGGATTCAATTATTTGAAAGCTATGCACCTAAACGATGCCAAAAGTGAATTCTCGAGTCGAGTTGACCGACACCATAGCCTTGGTGAAGGTAATATCGGTAAAACACCTTTCAGTTATATTATGAAAGATGATCGCTTCAATGGTATTCCTTTGGTTCTTGAAACGATCAATCCAGATATTTGGGATCAAGAAATTGCTTGGCTGAAATCTCAGCAAAATTAATCATCTAACCGCGGTCAGTTCGATCCTTGACATCATTGCAGCAAGTTCAGTACGGCTTCTAATCCCAACATTCGGCTGGCTAACCGTAAGTGCGGAAACTGCGGTTGCCAGACGTAATGTATGTTCGCTGGATTCACGCATCAGCAAACCATAAACCAATCCACCAACCATAGAATCCCCCGCCCCAACCGTACTGATAACCTCACAATGCGGCGGTTTCGCCAACCATGCCCCAGAAGCATTAACCCATAATGCGCCTTGTTCTCCCAGTGAAATCACTACATGGGCAATCCCGCTATCGCGCAATTTATGGGCGACATCGATAACACTGTTTAAATCTGGTAGTGGTTTACCTGCCCAGACTTCCAATTCATGACGATTAGGTTTTACCAGCCACGGTGATGCCCTGAGGCCAGCAACCAGTGCTTCTCGGCTGCTATCAAAAATAACACAAGGACAATGGTGGCGTAATTGAATCATCCAATCCGCAAATAATTCTGGCGAGATCCCCTCTGGCAAACTGCCACTGACCACAACCATATTAAATTGGTCCATCCACATAAGAGAATCACTGACAAATTTGTTCCATTCATCCTCTGTCACGTAAAAACCGGAAAAATTAAAATCCGTCACTTCACCGTACTTTTCCGTCAGTTTCACATTAATACGCGTTCGTCCTGAGACTAAATGGAAACGATTCACCATGTTATTTTCGCTGAAAAATTGCTGAAACCCTTCCTGATTATCTTGCCCCAGAAAACCACTGACGGTGACATCGATACCCAAGTCACACAAAACCTTCGCAACATTATTCCCTTTACCAGCAGCATGAAACCCTGCTGTCTGTACACGGTTAACGGTTCCCTTGACAATATCTGGACATAAGCCAACTAAATCATAAGCTGGATTTAAAGTAATTGTGGCAACTCGACAGCTCATCTTGCCCAGTTTCTCCTGAATAAACAGTCATAAGTAAAATATAAGATTTCGCCGTTATTTATAACATCAAAATTGAATCGTTTCAGTTAAAATGACTACTAGACTGATCATTGTATTATCACTATCTGAAAGTAAAAAATATTCCACGAAAGAATTTTCCTCCTCCTGCCTTTGTATGAAAAATACCGCAAAAACGACTTATTTAACTTCCATAAATATTTATTTACACATATTGCTCATTACTGTATCGTTGCGCTAGTACAAGGTAATGCCATTCATCAGGAGTCTATATGACCATTGAGGTAACGCAGAATTTGAAACGCCCCTCCATATTCGGTGGCGCTATGATCATTGCCGGTACTGCTATCGGTGCTGGTATGTTTTCTATTCCGATTGTCACCTCAGGCGTATGGTTTACAGGATCAATTATTTTACTGGTGTATACCTGCGTATGCCTTTATTTTTCCAGTCTGATGATTCTTGAATCTAATCTGAATTATCCTATTGGTTCCAGCTTCCATACTGTTACCAAAGACTTACTAGGTAAAAGCTGGAGCATTCTGACCGGTTTATCCATCACCTTCGTTTTGTATATCCTGACCTATGCTTATATCTCAGCGGGAAGCTCAATCATACTCC
The DNA here is from genome assembly GCF_900116635.1 of Xenorhabdus koppenhoeferi. Lineage (GTDB taxonomy): Bacteria > Pseudomonadota > Gammaproteobacteria > Enterobacterales > Enterobacteriaceae > Xenorhabdus > Xenorhabdus koppenhoeferi. The sequence goes on from NZ_FPBJ01000006.1 coordinate 8,832, forward strand.
ACAATATTGAGCATATTCTTCCGATAAAACAGTCAGTAGCTGGCTTGATATTCGCCTTTATCGTTGCCTTTATTGTTTGGATATCCACTAAAGCAGTCGATCGTTTAAGCACAATATTAATCGGCGGGATGGTAATCACCTTTATCATGTCTGTCGGAGGCATGTTTACAGGTGTCAAAACAACCATTTTATTAAATTTGAACAACACCGACACAAGTTATTTACCTTACGCTTTGGGTGCCTTACCTTATCTGCTGACATCATTTGGCTATCACGGCAATGTCCCCGGGCTGGTTAAGTATTATCACAAAGACAGTAAAGCTGTTACTCGCAGTTTGCTATACGGTGTATTAATAACCTTGGTCATCTATATTTTGTGGCAGTACGCAATTCAGGGAAATATTCCCCGTGAAGCTTTCAAACAAATTATTGCCGATGGGGGTAATATTGGTAACTTACTGCAACAGATGGATAATACATCCGACAATCCAGCCGTGGCCCGCTTTTTAAATGCCTTTTCATATATGGCATTATCAAGTTCATTTTTAGGGGTATCACTGGGATTATTTGATTATCTGGCAGACTTTTTTAAATTCGATGACAGCGGAAAAGGACGTTTTAAAACAGCACTGATAACGTTTGCTCCACCTACTGTACTGGCATTGCTCTTTCCAAACGGCTTCCTGTATGCAATTGGTTTTGCGGGTCTTGCCGCAACAATGTGGGCAGTTATTATTCCTGCACTAATGGTTCGTGCCAGCCGTCAGCGTTATCCGGAATCTAACTACCGTGCTCCGGGAGGGAATCTCTTGATAGCCTTTGTTATCCTGTTCGGTTTGGTAAATGCAATAGCCCATATCCTTTCCTTGTTTGATTTGTTACCAACTTATCGTTAATGTTTTCCCTTTGCCCCAGTCTTTTAACTGGGGCATTCATTTCTTGCCTAATAAGTTGACTTGCTAAGTTGACTGCGAGTAATTTTGTCGCCACTTGAATCTTCATTCCACTATTTTCTTGTTCTAACGGAAGGTATCTATAGCTAAAACCAATAAAATTAAACGCGGTGCTGCGATCAACCATAATGGAAAATTACTGTTAGTGAAAGACATTGATATTCAGTCACTCAGCGCTTGTGGTGCCAGTACTCTGTACAAAATGCGTTTTACTGATATTCGTACTGTCCAAAAGGTGGAAGAGCGTTTCAAAGGTGATGATATTATCGAAACCATCACATTAACTCGCTGAAGTGTAAATCTTTCTTATATTGACGGAGATGAATATATTTTCATGGATGATGAAGACTTCACCCCTTATCATTTCAAAAAAGATCAAATTGAAGAGAAACTGCTGTTTATTCCAGAAGAAGGTTTATCAGGAATGCAGGTTCTGATAATAGATGGTCAATTACTGGCTATTGAATTGCCACAGACTGTTGATATGGTCATTGACGAAACATCACCGGGCATTAAAGGAGCCTCTGCAAGCGCGCGCACTAAACCAGCTAAAATGAGTACAGGATTAACTATTCAAGTTCCCGAATATCTCAGCTCCGGCGAAAAAATCCGCATTCAGTCAAAAATAATCCACATTAACAATTGCCACACGTTTCTGGTTATCTGTCCACTTCACACTGGAAACACCTATGTTACCAGGAAGTATGACTCTACCTGTTGTTTTGTGAGTTGAAATGATTTGCCTAATTGTGAGATTTTTTCCCAACCGATAGCAAGAAATATTGGCCTGAGTTTTTGATATGATAACCTGACATCCTGGGTCAACAATAGCACCTGAGAACCGAATTATTCCTCCTGTTGATTCGGCATATCCATAAGAAAGCCATGAAATCAATAAACCGCCAATGAATAATTTAAGATAATTTTGCATGGCTACCTCACTTTCGTTTTTCCATTAACTAAAACTCAGTTACCTTTATATCCTTCATTTCCATAATAACTATTTCATGTAAAAAAATACGACATCAACACTTTTTATTGATAAATATCAAATATAAACTTTTTTCTAAAAATAATGACAATATTTTTATTAAATAATTTATGTATATTAAATAAAACAAACAGAACAATTAAGCGCAATACTTTTTATTTATCTCGACCACAAATCAACATAATATCTCAATAAATTTGGATATAAAGTTATTCATATGTAGTTATTTGATAATAGTCAGACATCAATGTTGCGCTAAATATATATTTTCGGTACTGAAATGTGGATTGAGCTATTTTTCTAATATCAGGAAATCATCTTTTATATTAACAATAGAATAATTCATCGATGAAATGTCCAAATATACTGATATAATCACACCTTAACGATGCTCCCCTTAGTTATTACGCTTTCCTATAAATTTTGTTATAGTGCCATTCCTGTTAATTTGACTACTAAAGTCCATTTTCGCGTTAAATAGGTATTCCATGACTCGCAGTCACCCACTAGCCATACTTTTGCTTAATATCCTTGGTATCGCCTTGTTTCTCTCATGGTACCTACCAGAGAACCACGGTTTTTGGTTTCATATTGATTCCAGCATTTTTTATTTTTTTAATGAGAAACTGCTGCCAAATTCAAAATTCTCCCTATTTGTAGCTATCACTAATGTAAGAACATTTGATGTTATCTCACTTTTATGTATGGGACTGCTTTATTACAGCGCGTTTCGCAAACAGGATTATGCGGGTAAGCGTGGGCTTTTCATGCTTGGCCTAGTGATGCTAATCTCAGCTGTAATCATTAACCAAATTGGTCACCAAATTCCTGTCAACCGCCCTAGTCCAACATTGACATTTGAAGATGTTAATCGCATAGGGGAAACGACAAGTTGGCATACTAAAGATGCCTCCAAAGATAGCTTCCCTGGCGATCATGGGTTAATGCTTTTAATTTTCAGTAGCTTTATCCTTCGTTATATCTCTCGCGGCGCATTCTTTGTTGCTCTGTTGATTATGGTTGTTTTCGCCCTTCCCCGCATTATGGCCGGTGCTCACTGGTTTACAGACATTGCTGTCGGCTCCTTATCCCTGACACTGATTGGCATGAGCTGGGTATTATTAACTCCATTAAGTGACATTATCGCAAAATGGCTAGATAAGAAATTACCGCATATTAGACGACCTAGTTGATACTGCAATTATTGGGTAGATAGCAGATATCTGCCCAATATTATAAGGTATTTATCAAATCAGTATAAAAACATAATAAGCCTCTCTAACTCCTTAGTTACTAATCTAATTTTTTGTAAATAACCTTATTCATATCTCGCTTTTTATTAATGATTTCAGTACTCTTTTCTGCGTCCTTTTTATTAAAATAATTCGTTTTGTAAAGGTAATAATAAAATGTGTTGTTTCACACACTTTAGGAACATAAAAGTTGTTTATTCACCATATTATGACTAGGCTTTAGAATGTTTGGCTTTTTATGATGACGATAAGTCACGTTAAGAGTTGCAGGGGAAAATCAATACGATGGTCAAGTCTCAATCAATACTGAGATACATATTGCGGCTAATTCCCGCAATTCTAGCGGCAGTAGTGCTAACTGCATGTAGTTCACCAGATTCCAAGCTCCGTAATAAACAAACTGAGATGCATGCAGTAAACTCTCAGAAGCATTTCTTACTGCAATCATCTCAGGATGAATTTGAAACTTTGGTTAATAATTTAGATACTAAATCTAAGCTACTTAACCAATATGCAGACTGGAAAGGTGTTTCCTATCGTCTTGGTGGAAACACAAAGCGCGGCATTGACTGTTCAGCTTTTGTCCAGCGTACATTTCATGATCAGTTTGGCATGGCATTGCCTCGTTCCACGTTAGAACAACAAAATATTGGTCAAACCGTTAGCCGTTCTAAATTACGCGTAGGTGACTTGGTACTGTTCAAAACAGGGATTAGGATGCGTCATGTCGGCATTTACCTTGGTAATAATCAGTTTGTGCATGCTTCAACCAGTAGTGGAGTAATCGTATCCAAGCTGACAAATGCTTATTGGAGTAAACGTTACTATGGAGCAAGGCGAGTACTAGCAAAAAATACGAAAACCTCAATATAGCCAATACCAGCGAACACAGTCACTCATGACTCAGGAAACTCCCTTGCAGACAATAAAAAACGCTTCCATCCAGTAAGCGTTTTTTATTGATGAGTAAAAATTATAGCGGGTACAAAGCAGTTATATTTTCGGCTATTGCAGCACCTAATGTCTTGAGGCGACACATCACAGCGCTCTCATCTTCTTTCGCAAAGAATAAACATGGTTCTTCTTCCCACTCAATCACAGCACTTAATATCTGCATATCAGCAATAGACTGATTTATAACATGCAGTATATCCCGTGCTCTTTCGCCTTCATGGCTTAATAATTTCAGCCCTGCCAGGCTATTTTTCATATCTGCATCTTCTGTTGGCAAAATTTCAACTTTCGTACCAACAAAACCAGATGACCACCGATAACTTTGCGGCAGTCTGTGTACTACCGAAAGTTGGATATTATCCACATATCATTCCTATTAGAAATAACATTAATACATCTAACCACCAGCTGTAGGTTCTCGATTCGTCAAAACCGAATAACCACCCAATAAAAAAGTAAATAAAAAGTTAAAATAAAAATAAAACTATCGCCCTTCTTTCATTTTCCACCTTAAAAAAATGCGAGGTCTATCGCATTTTATATATATTTATACTGTTTAGGTAGAAAATTCAACTTATTTTTATGCAAGGTAATAACCTTTCATTAAATATTTATTTACATGTATGCTTTCTTCAAACTTTATCACATACAAATAAAAGAATAATATTCTTTATTTACAACCAATTAATTAATAATGGTTCCATTATTATCTACACTCACTTAAGGCGCAACAAAAAGTTAACAAAAAAACAAACAGAACGGTACTTGCCAGTACAAAGAAGTTAATAAATCTCCACATTTGTCCAATGATCATTCGCTATTTCCTGTCTATTAAGGCAATTAATCGCTTTTTTGCGTATTCAAGATACTTTAGGAAACAATACTCACTTAACCACTATCGGGCTGAGAAGAGGATCTTTAAAAACTATACTCAATGGATTTCAATATGCAGTGGGGTGGCAAAGGGAACGAATCCCAAAAACAACGGAGGATATAGAGCAAACAACAAGGCTGTCCAATATTAAAGGATAGCCTCAGAGAAATTTTATTTTTGCACCTTACGTGCATAGATAATAAGTGATACCGCTAATATCACACATAACACCATTGATCCTACCATTGGCCAAGCATTTTCCTCTGGCAATAAAGACAAAATAGCTCCCACTAACGCAGCAATACTAAAGCGGATAGTTCCAGCTAATGAAGAAACAGTTCCCGCCATATGGGGATAATCATCCAATACAACAGCCATAGTATTCGATGTGATCATGGAGATCCCGCTGATATAAATGGCAACACCAATTACCAGCGAAATAAACCCTAAATCGAACATTGTGCTAAAAAATAACCATAATCCCATAATGAATTGGACAAATAGCCCCACATGCAGCATTTTCAATGGGCCATATTTGTGAACACACTGGCTATTAATAGTCGCCATGATGGATAGGAAAATAATGTTCAATCCAAAATAGTGACCAAAATCCTGCGCAGACACGCCATTTAATTTAATGTAAACAAATGCGCCGACTGTAAGGAAAGAAAACATTCCTGCAAAGGAAAAACCGCTGGCTAATATATAGCACAATACCTGACGCTGCCTAAACAGCATAATAAACTGTTTCAATGTGGTTCTTAAGTGGAATCTCTGCCTTTTCTCTTTTGGTAACGTTTCCCTGATGAAAAAAGCGACCAAAGCTACAGCAATTACCGCAACAATAGCGATTGACCAGAAAATAGCATGCCAATTAAACCATATCATCACTATTCCACCCAACATGGGAGCCAATAGTGGTGCGATAACCATCACTAATGTCACAAAAGACATACTGCGGGAAAATTCCTCTTTCGTGAACATATCACGCATCAATGCGTTAATTACAACACCAGCCGCAGCAGCAGAAAAACCATGCAAGAAACGCATGGAGATAAAAGTATGAATATCTTGTGCCAAAGCACATGCTGCAGAAGATATGGCAAAGACAATGACACCGCCTAAAATAACAGGTTTGCGTCCTAAGCTATCTGACATTGGCCCATATATTATTTGCCCAATGGCGAACCCCAGAATATAGCTATTCTGCGTCATTTGCACCAAACCATCACTAACACCAAAATCTTCAGCGATCGTTGGCATACTCGGTAGATACATATCAATTGCCAATGGCATTAACATAGAGAGCAAGCCAAGGATCAAGACTAATCCCAAATAGGATAATCTCTGTTGTTGCACGTAGGTACTCCTAAAAATTGAAGGTTAAAAAATTATAATCTTGGCATCTGTATGCTATTTATTTCACTATCAGCCAGCGCTCGGTATTCCCCCGCTCCCAATGCTGGATCGAGATTAATTTCCCCAATTCGTTCCCTATGGAGTTCAACAACATAATTACCTACTGCCGCAAACATGCGTTTTACTTGGTGGTAGCGCCCTTCACTGATAGTTAAACGTACAATTTGAGGTTCAATAATTTCCAATTGTGCTGGTTTTGTTAGTGTTTTTTCACCATTCAACTGGATTCCGGCAAGGAATTTCTCCTCAATATCTCCCGATATCGGGTGTTCCAATGTAACAAGGTACGTTTTTTCACAATGATGCTTGGGAGATGTAATACGGTGTGACCACTGGCCATCATCAGTCAGCAGAACTAACCCTGTGGTATCAATATCTAATCGCCCTGCGGAATGTAATTTATGTGCAACGGGTTCATCAATAAAATATAAAATAGTCGGGTTTGAGGGATCATCTGTTGAACACACATATCCCTGAGGTTTATTCAACATAAAATAACGAGGGCCATTTAATTGTTGCAATATCGTTCCATCATAAGCAACTTGCTGATCGGGCTTCAATTTATAGGCACCTGTCTTGATAACTTCATTATCAACTGTAACTAATTCTGCCCGTAACTCACGTCCCACATCATTACGGCTAATACCTAACTGTTGTGATAAAAATTTATCCAATCGCATGAAATAGATCTACCTGATAAAAACATGAACACGCCTTTGATGATACAAATAACCTCAAGGCTACTATTAGGATATTAGATTACATAGATAATTTTTAGAATAATCATAACACAGAAAATTATAACAATAGTAAATCAATTGTTATCACTCGTCTAATTCCCTACGAAAACAAAGTAACAAATGCTTTCTCGTCAGCAAGGCTATACACAATGGATTTCAAGTTGCATCGCGACGGCAAGAGAGCAAATCCCCGGGAGCATAGATAACTATGTGACCGGGGTGAGCGAGCGCAGCCAACAAAGAGGTAGTTTGAAAGACGAAGTGTATAAATGAAAAATGTTATTATCTGCATCAATAATCTTTCACCTGATACCATGACAGTAACACAAAATGGCTTTTACTTTACGCCCTTATCAACAAGAAGCGATAGATGCTACCATCCGTTATTTCCGCCAACATGGAGATCCTGCTGTTATTGTTTTGCCAACAGGAGCAGGTAAAAGCCTTGTTATCGCTGAATTGGCAAAACTAGCTCACGGCCGTGTTTTAGTACTGGCACATGTCAAAGAGCTTGTGGCCCAGAATCACAGTAAATATTGTACTTATGGATTAAATGCAGATATTTTTTCAGCCGGACTCAATCAAAAACAAAGCGAAGGAAAAGTGGTTTTTGGCAGTATTCAGTCCATTGTCCGCAACCTGGGTCACTTTGACTACCACTTTTCATTACTAATCATTGATGAATGCCATCGCATTAGTGGCGATGAAAATAGCCAATATCAACAAATTATTCAGCAGCTACAAAAAAACAATCCTCAAATACGTATCTTAGGTTTAACTGCAACACCTTATCGTCTGGGTTCTGGCTGGATATACCAATACCATTATCATGGTATGATGCGCGGTGATGAACGATGTTTTTTCCGTGATTGTATTTATGAACTTCCCCTGCGCTATATGATTAAACACCACTTTCTGGTTCCTCCAGAAAGACTAGATATACCAGTAATACAATATGACTTCAGTCAGGTTCGTACCAGTCAACAAGGTATTTTCAACGAAGTTGAGCTAAACCGTGAGTTAAAACGCCAAAAACGTATTACACCGCATATCATCAAACAGATCATTGAATATGCCCAAGACCGGAAAGGAGTGATGATTTTTGCTGCTACGGTCGAACACGCCAAAGAAATTTCACAATTATTACCTGCCGATCAAGCCGCTTTTGTGAGCGCAGATACTCCTGCATCAGAACGAGATCTTTTAATTACTGCATTCAAGGAACAACGACTGTTCTACATGGTCAATGTTGCCGTACTCACAACAGGGTTTGATGCTCCCCATGTAGACTTAATTGCAATATTACGGCCAACAGAATCTGTCAGCCTCTACCAACAGATCATCGGGCGTGGATTACGTCTGTCTCCTGATAAAAAAGAGTGTTTAATTCTGGACTACGCAGGTAATCCCCATGATCTTTACACGCCAGAAGTTGGCAGCAGTAAGCCTAACTCACAAAGTCAACCGGTGCAGGTTTTTTGCCCCATCTGTCAGTTCGCCAATACTTTTTGGGGAACTTGCACCGTAGAGGGAAAGATCATTGAGCACTTTGGACGGCGCTGCCAAGGATGGGAAGAAGATGAAAATGGGAAACGACTGCAATGTGACTTCCGTTTTCGTTTCAAATCATGTCCACATTGTGGCCAAGAAAACGATATAGCGGCCCGACGTTGCCACCGCTGCGAAGAAGTACTGGTCGATCCTGATGATATGCTCAAAGCCGCCCTGAAACTCAAAGATGCTCTGGTTCTGCGCTGTGGTGGAATGCAATTGACACCAGGCCACGATAATAAAGGAGAATGGCTGAAAATTACGTATTACGACGAAGATGGTGCGGATGTATCAGAACTGTTCCGTTTATCCACTCCAGCCCAAAAGAAGGTATTTGAACTCCAATTCCTCCGCCAGCATCAACGCGCACCCGGTACAACATTTCTGTGGAAAACAGTGACAGATATCATTCATCAACTCTCTTTATTACGTCATCCTGATTTTATTGTCGCACGCAAAAAAGGCCAGTTTTGGCAAATTCGGGAAAAAATTTTTGACTATAAAGGACGATTTAGACGAGCTGATGATCTGTATTAAGGACATCCAATACCCACCGTAAAATACATTTCTATTTGCTGCCATATCGGATTTTCGTTAGAATGCCGTCCGCTTAGCGTAATACATAATGTTAAGCCAAGTATCGAGCCTGCTGCTGGGTCGCCTGTAGCAGGATTTATTTTCTTCTTTTATAGAGAAAAAATGATGTTAACTATTAATGCGAAAGTACGTCAAGAGCAGGGTAAGGGTGCGAGCCGCCGCCTGCGTAGAGCTAACAAGTTTCCAGCGATCATCTATGGCGGTAACCAAGAGCCAGTTTCTATCGAACTGGATCACGATGCAGTTATCAACCACGAAAGCAAACCAGAATTCTACGAAGTTATGACTCTGGTTGTTGATGGTAAAGAAACTAAAGTTAAAGTGCAGGCAGTACAGCGTCATCCGTTTAAACCTAAACTGACGCACATCGATTTCCTGCGTGCTTAATTAGCCACAGTCGAGCTTTTATCGGGACGCCGAGTAAATAACGCCGCATTTGCGGCGTTATTTATTTCTACAGCTTAATATATTTAATTATTCATATTGACTATCAAAATTAGCGATTACCACTACCACGACGTTGTAATTGATCACGTAGATTCGGTGGAGTACCTTTAATTGTCAATGTATCCGTAACTGGGTCCCAAAAAATCCTTTCTCCCATTAACATTGCATCAAAATTTATGGTCAGCCCTCCGCCACTACCTGCGAATTTTGTCAATTGGCGCAATGTCCCACGATCAGCAGGGAAACTTTCTTCCAATTCATATCCCTGTTTCTGTGAAAACTGCTGGAAACTTTGCTCACCCAGAGCTGGTAATTCTTGGGATAGTTCTTGTAATTTAATCTCTTCGCCTGCCTGCAATTGCTCATTACAGTAACCATAAACTTGCTGGCGATAAGCCTGACGTTCATTTTTATCCAACTGTACCGATTCACAATAATCATCCACAGCCTGCAACAGCCCCTTATTCTGTACTTTCGCATTCATTCCTTCACTGGCAGCCAGAAAGTCCATAAAAAAATCAGAAACTTTTCGCCCTATCCTCCCTTTGAGGAAAGTCAAATAACGGCTGGATTCAGGATTAGTTTCCCACTCAGTCAAATCGATTCTCGCAACAATGTCAGCATGAGGAATATCAAGATATTGCGTCGTGTTCACATCAAGTTCATCATTGACAGACATACTGTTACAGCTATTAAGGGTTGCTATGAGCAAATATTCCACCGTCAGGTATCTATATTGACAAAACAACACCGTTCCACCTTCTGCAAACGGATACTTTGCCAACTCATCTCTCAGACGCACGGTTGCTGCTCGGCTAAAACCAAGAAAATCCTCATCTCCTTTACGCAAATGACGAAGGGATTCTGCCAGTTCACTCTCTTCATTGAACAAACCGTAAGCTTTGCTCTTCGCGCTATATACACGATGTAATTCCGCCATCATCTCTTCGACAACTTGATTAGCATCCAGAAGAGAATCGCGCAAAATTACTTCTAACGTTTGTTCGTCACGTTTAATCAACCGATGTAACGCGATCTGGGTAATTTCCAGACTCATTATTTATACTCCTTTTGCAGCTTTGACCGTACAGGCTCTTGCGGTTAGCGACGTATTCAAACATCGTTATCTTTCTGCTGCAATCAAAAACCCAAATGATGGAAAAACGTTCACAAATTAATTATCAACATTCAACATATCAAAGACTAAAAGGATGCAACAGATTCAAGAATGGCAACAACTTCCACAATAAGGAATTAATTTGTTATAAAAAAGCGGAAAATCCCCCTTCTATACGGTAAGATATGGGGCTTTGTACATTCAGGATATTTGATTTATGCCACAGTCATCTCGCTATAGCGATGAAAAAGTTGAACATTTATTAACTGAATTAGTAAATGTTTTCGAGAAAAACCATACGCCAACTGACCTCACCTTGATGGTTTTGGGCAATATGGTAACGAATTTAATTAATACGAGCATTGCTCCTGCGCAGCGCAAGCACATCGCAGACTCATTTGCACGCGCGTTACAGTCTTCAATTAACGAAGATAAAGCGCATTAATTTACTTAAACCTTGACGTAAAGAAAATATGGTGACTAACCGTCAGCATTACCGCGAAAAAGTTTCTCAGATGATCAGTTGGGGGCACTGGTTCGCACTGTTCAACATCGTGTTCAGTCTTGTGCTGGGCAGTCGCTATTTATTTGCATCTGACTGGCCGGGTTCACTGTTTGGTCGCGTCTATGCGCTGGTCAGTTGGCTCGGCCACTTCAGCTTTATCGTCTTTGCCATTTACTTACTTATCTTATTCCCGCTAACATTTATTGTTATGTCTCAGCGGTTATTAAGGTTTCTTTCAGCTGCATTAGCAACAGCAGGATTAACGCTGTTAATCTTCGATTCCTCCATCTATGTTCGCTTTCACTTACACTTAACCCCACTGGTTTGGGATTTAGTGATTAATCCAGAACAAGGCGAATTGGCAAGGGAATGGCAACTAATGTTCATCTGTATACCTATTATTTTTCTGATACAGATGCTCTTTGGTACATGGAGCTGGCAAAAACTACGTAGCCTGAGTCGACAACGATTTGGCAAGCCATTGGCAGCCGTATTTATTACCACTTTTATAGCTTCCCATCTTATGTATATTTGGGCAGATGCTAATTTCTATCGTCCAATTACCATGCAGCGCTCAAACTTACCGCTTTCTTATCCAATGACTGCCCGTAAATTCCTTGAAAAGCATGGACTACTGGATCAACAAGAATATCAACGCCGTATTAATCAACAAGGAAATCCGGCGGCACTAAGCGTCGATTATCCACTGAATAACCTCTCCTACCATGATACCGGACGCGGCTATAACTTGCTCTTGCTCGTCGTAGATGGGCTGGATAATCAAGATATCCTCACGGATATGCCAACCTTGCAACACTTTGCGAAGAAAAATATCCAGTTTACTCAACACTTCAGTACTGGTGTTAAGAACGATACTGCATTATTTGGTTTATTCTATGGCATATCATCGGGTTATCTGGACGGTATACTCAATGCAAGAAAATCATCCGCACTTATTGATGCACTGGCGCATCAGAGGTATCAATTTGGTCTTTTTTCTTCAGATGGATTTGAAACCCCACTTTACCGTCAAGCTATTTTAACCGATTACTCATTGCCAAATACCAATAAACAGAACGATAACTTAACTGTGTCCCAATGGCGTCATTGGTTGGATCTACGTAATAATTCAACACCGTGGTTCTCATTCCTGGATATTAATGGTCTCACATATCCATCAAGTAACTTTGATAAAAAAGCGCTGGATACAGAAATCAACACTGTTTTAGAAACTTTGACCAATAAAGGCATCCTGAATAAAACTATCATCGTGATTACAGCCAAGCAGAGCAAAGACGCGACAAACCGCTCAGTATCATGGTTTACCGGGGATAAATTCAACCGCGAAAAAATCCATGTTCCCCTGATAATTCACTGGCCAGATACACCAGCGCAAGTAGTAAATAAACTAACCAATCATCAGGATATCATGACAACGTTAATGCAGCGCTTACTGCACGTAAGTAATTCTCCAGAAGATTATTCACAAGGAGAAGATCTCTTCAACGCTCAGAGAGAAAATCCATGGCTGATTACTGGTAATGACGGCTCATTAATAGTTACAACCGCTACAAACACCATTTATCTTTCTAAAGATGGGGAATATCATCTATATGATTTGGATGGCAATGAAATTCAGCCTATCAAACCAAACCTAGCTCAACTATTACAGATATTAACTGAAGTGAAACGTTTTTTAGCGAATTAATCGTTTAAAAATCAAGCACTCATTAAGTTAGGGGATTGCTTTGAAAATAAAAAACGGTAGTATAGGAAAAGTCATCGGCATGTAGCGCAGCTTGGTAGCGCACCGTCATGGGGTGTCGGGGGTCGTAGGTTCAAATCCTATCATGCCGACCAAATTTCCCCAGAAAAACCAACCTGTTACGGTTGGTTTTTTTATAGGTGGAATTTGCTTAGTTAAAACCTCATCTAATACTTACACCTTAAGATAATATAAAAGAATCAAATCTTACTTATCTATTTTTATTAATTATCTTAAACAAGAATCACTTAACTTAAGCAAATCTTCCTAGCATACCTCTATCATAAATTAAGCATTTATAATTGACTAATTTTGTTATAAATATCCCTATGCACTTCCATAAAAAATGAATTAAATTTCATATATAACAACTACTATAATAAAAATAAGTAACTTTACTTATTTTACAGTCAAGCATGAAAAATAGGAAACTCATCATGAACATTAAAAAGTCATTACTTTTAGTGGGATTGACTACTTTTGGTTCAATCTCATTATCTGGTACTGCTGAAGCAACTACTCTCCACGGATATATCGATTCCCCACCAAGCAGAGCACTTTTATGCGCTAAACTTACTAACAAAAATTGTGGGCCTGTTATGTATGAGCCACAATCTGTTGAAGGCTCTAAAGGTTTTCCACAAAGTGGGCCACCTGATGGGAGCATTGCCAGTGGTGGAGTTAGTCAATTCAATCAACTCAACGAACAGAGTGCAGATCGCTGGCATCATGTCGCAATTAATAAAGGCACTAACACTTTTTCATGGACATTAACAGCCCTGCATAGCACTACTTCATGGCAATTTTTTATTACCAAACCGGATTGGGACCCAAATAAACCTCTCACCCGTGCACAATTTGATTTAAATCCTTTCTGTGAACGTTTTGATGATGGAAAAAAACCATCTCAGAATGTCTCTTTAACTTGTGATGTACCAGAACGTTCAGGATACCATGTCATTCTCGGTACATGGACAATTGCAGACACTAATAATGCTTTCTATCAAGTTATTGATGCTGATATTAAATAGTGTTTTTTAGTTGCATTCATATTTTTATTCATAATTAATTAGTCACATTAAAAATAATAAACATGAAAAGTGCTGATAGAATGCCAGCACTTTTTCCTAATAAAACAAAAATAATTTTATATAGGATACGCTTACCAATTTACCTTACTTAATAAAAAAATGAAAAAATCAACTATACTTAGAATTGCCAGGCCAACAGACAATCTCGTTGGAATTTCAGCTATACCCAATGGATTTCAAGATGCAGCACGACGGCAAGGGAATGACCCCCCAGGAGCATAGCTAACTATGTGACTGGGGTGAGTGAGCGCAGCCAACAAAGCTGCAACTTGAAAGACGACGGGTATATGTACTGTAAAGGCTTAAATTTCACTATACTAATCGAATTTAAAAATCACGATAATTTTGATGGCATCATGTTAGGCTATCCTAATCACTCCTGGCATCTAGAATTTACTCATCATCAGAATACTCATGTTGGAAAGGCTCCAACAAAAGATAATTTATGATAAAAAAGTAAGCTTATCAATAACCTTTTCACTAATCTCCATCTCCGCTATTAATTTGCGTGTCAGGTTAATATGCGAATCCAAGAAACCAATATACTTTAATTTTGTAGATTCATATGAAACATCAATAATGATATTTGAAGTTACGTTAAACTGTAAGCCGGTACCGTAATATGCATTGGTATTTTTTCAAAATTTTCACTTCATTTTTTAAGTTGTGGCATTATTAACAATGTCACAACTTAAATTTTGTTCAACTCAGATAGATTGAATAATAAATTATGAGTTATGATCGAAGTATTTTTCGATTAATGCATAGAGAATAGCAATAGTTTCTATATCAGCTATACCGTCATAGAATGATGGACGGAAGTGTATTTGGAATGCTCTGATTAATAATTGAAAGTTTTTGTCTTCTTTCGCTCCTGAAACATCATATCCATAACGTTTCAATTTTTCTAAAATTTCAATACGATCAGGCAGACAGTGATCGAATTGTTCAATATATTTATGCTTAATCTCTTCGTCATACCATGCCCCAATTCCTGCATCATATAGCTCTTTCCACGGGAATGAAGGGCCTGGATCGGATTTTCTTTTCCAAGAAATATCTGAATGCCCTACGATATGAGTAGGGGTAATATCTGGATAACGTTGCAAAATATTAATGGTTAATTCTTTAACAGCGTCAATTTGATCAGGATTATAAGGGGGAAACGTGAAAATGCCACCATTATCACTAGCTTCATTCACAATTTCAATACCAATAGATGTATCATTTAACCCTGACCGCCCTGCCCAACTGCTAGCTCCGGCATGCCAGGCCCTTTCGAGTTCATCCACTAAACTGAATATATGAACTTCATTAAATCCGGCAGCCCGATAGGTCAGATCATCTGGATTTGGGACTAAATAATGGGCACTAACAAAATTTCCCGTCAATGCTTTAATGGATTTTTCAAAATTCAGAGCAGTGTAGTGCATAACTAAGAAGCGGGAACGCCTGTTAAAGCTTTTGAGCGAACGATACAAATTATAATCAATCTTATACATCATTGTTTTCCTTTATTAGCCTGTATTAGATTTACAACTTAATTTCAATATCTGTCAATGGGTGACAGCTACAAGGTAAAATTTCCCCTTCATTGACAAACGCCAATGGTTTGCAAGGATATCCCACTTTCCCTTTTACCAAACGAACACGGCAAGAACCACAATACCCCTGACGGCACTGGTATTCAATCTGCATTCTTTCCTGTTCTAATGCTTCCTCTAATGCTTCCAGTAAATTACTGTGGAGATCCGAAGAATAACGGATGGATAAACCCTGCCATGACGGCAGGGTAATTTTGTAATCAGCCATATCAGAGTTCGAAACTGCTGAGATCTTCAGTATTGACTTCCGAATCAATCTGACCAACCAAGTAAGAACTGACTTCGACTTCCTGTGGAGCCACTTGAACATTATCGGAAACCAGCCACGCATTGATCCAAGGGATTGGATTAGAGCGTGTTTCAAACGGCAATTTCAGGCCAACTGCCTGCATACGAATATTGGTGATATATTCGACATATTGGCACAGGATATCTTTGTTCAGACCAATCATGGAACCATCTTTGAACAGATAATCAGCCCACTCTTTTTCCTGCTCCGCGGCTTCTACAAACAGATCGTAACATTCTTGTTCACACTCTTTGGCAATCTCCGCCATTTCAGGATCATCCTGACCAGAGCGCAGCAGGTTCAGCATATGCTGAGTTCCGGTTAAATGCAGAGCTTCATCACGAGCAATCAGTTTGATAATCTTAGCGTTACCTTCCATCAATTCACGTTCGGCAAAAGCAAATGAACAGGCAAAGCTGACGTAGAAGCGGATAGCTTCCAAGGCATTAACGCTCATCAGGCATAAATAAAGCTGCTTTTTCAATGCACGAAGGTCAACAATGACTGTTTTACCCGCAACACTGTGTGTTCCTTCACCCAACTGATGATAGTAGTTAGTCATTTTGATCAGATCGTCATAAAACGCAGAAATATCCTTAGCGCGTTTTAAAATCTGGTCGTTTTCCACGATATCGTCAAACACGATAGAAGGATCGTTGACGATATTACGGATAATGTGCGTATAAGAACGCGAGTGAATCGTTTCTGAGAACGACCACGTTTCAATCCATGTTTCCAGTTCTGGAATGGAAATCAGCGGCAGGAAAGCCACATTCGGGCTACGACCCTGAATGGAGTCCAGCAGCGTTTGATATTTCAGGTTGCTAATGAAAATGTGTTTCTCGTGATCTGGCAGCGAGTTATAGTCAATACGATCACGGGAAACGTCTACTTCTTCTGGACGCCAGAAGAAAGAGAGTTGTTTTTCGATCAGCTTTTCAAAAATAGGATATTTTTGTTGATCGAAACGTGCCACGTTCACAGACTGACCGAAAAACATCGGTTCCTGTAACTGATCATTTTTTACTTGCGAAAAAGTAGTATAGGACATAGCTTCCTCAAATTAAATCTTACACGCGCCGCCTTCACAATCGGAATCAGCAAACTCAACTACTTCTTCCAGATCACCTTGAACATCTTCTGCCCCATCACGGGTATTGTGGTAATACAGTGTTTTTACACCATATTTGTAAGCGAGCAATAAATCTTTCAGCAATTGGTTCATCGGAACCTTGCCATTAGGGAAACGAGCCGGATCATAGTTAGTATTGGCAGAAATTGATTGATCGATAAATTTCTGCATTATTCCTACCAGTTGCAGGTAGCCATCATTGCTCGGCATCTGCCACAACAATTCATAAGCCCCCTTCAGAAGCTCATAATCCGGTACAACTTGGCGCAGAATACCGTCTTTTGATGCCTTCACACTGATATAGCCACGCGGTGGCTCAATGCCATTCGTTGCGTTAGAGATCTGTGAAGATGTCTCTGATGGCATCAATGCAGATAATGTTGAGTTACGCAGACCATACTGTTTAATATTACTGCGCAGAGCTTCCCAATCCATGTGCAGAGGTTCACTGGTCAGCGTATCTAATGTATTTTTGTAAGTATCGATCGGCAGAATGCCTTGTGAATATGTAGTTTCACTAAACCACGGACAAGATCCCCTCTCTTTCGCCAACTCATTTGAAGCTTTCAACAGATAATACTGAATAGCTTCAAATGTTTTGTGGGTCAGATTATTAGCGCTGCTATCGGAATAACGCACGCCATTTTTCGCCAGATAATAAGCGAAGTTAATCACACCGATACCCAGAGTACGGCGCCCCATTGAGCCTTGTTTCGCTGCAACAATTGGATAATCTTGATAATCCAACAGAGAATCCAACGCACGGACTGCCAACTCTGCCAGTTCTTCCAATTCAGTCAAATTTTCGATAACGCCTAAATTGAAAGCAGACAATGTACACAACGCAATTTCGCCATTTTCATCGTTAATATTGTTCAATGGCTTGGTTGGCAGTGCAATTTCTAAACACAGATTCGATTGACGAACAGGCGCAATGGCCGGATCAAATGGACTATGAGTATTACAGTGGTCAACGTTCTGGATATAAATGCGCCCCGTTGAAGCACGTTCTTGCATCATCAATGAAAACAGCTCAACCGCTTTAATGCGCTCTTTGCGGATATTGCTGTCGCTCTCATATTGGGTATACAAACGCTCAAACTCATCCTGATCCGCAAAGAAAGCATCATATAGTCCCGGAACATCAGACGGACTGAACAGAGAAATGTCTTCTCCTTTTATCAGGCGCTCATACATCAGTTTATTAATTTGTACACCGTAATCCATGTGGCGGACGCGGTTGCCTTCAACACCACGGTTGTTTTTCAGTACCAGCAGGCTCTCAACTTCTAAATGCCATATAGGGTAGAACAACGTTGCTGCACCGCCACGAACCCCACCCTGAGAACAGGATTTTACCGCTGTCTGGAAATGTTTGTAGAATGGAATACAGCCTGTGTGGAAGGCTTCACCGCCACGAATTGGGCTGCCCAATGCACGGATACGACCCGCGTTCACACCAATGCCAGCACGCTGGGATACATATTTTACAATTGCGCTGGATGTCGCATTGATAGAATCCAGACTATCACCACATTCAATCAGGACACAGGAACTAAACTGACGAGTCGGTGTACGAACCCCCGCCATAATCGGCGTTGGCAACGAGATTTTAAAGGTGGAAACCGCATCATAGAAGCGACGGATATAGTCCAGACGCGTTTCTTTCGGATAAGAAGAAAATAGGCACGCAGCAACCAAAATGAAGAGGAACTGAGCACTTTCGTAAATTTCACCAGTTACACGGTTTTGTACCAGATATTTTCCTTCCAGCTGTTTAACAGCTGCATAGGAGAAATTCATATCACGCAAATGGTCAATGAAACTGTCCATTTGCTCGAATTCTTCTTTGGAATAGTCTTCCAGCAAATGTTTGTCGTATTTACCCAAATCAACCATACGTATAACATGGTTGTATAGCGCAGGTGGTTCAAACTGACCATACGCTTTTTTACGCAGGTTAAAGATAGCCAGACGCGCCGCCAAATACTGATAATCAGGCGCATCGCCAGAGATCAGGTCAGCCGCAGCTTTGATCATGGTTTCATGGATATCGGATGTTTTGATGCCATCGTAAAATTGAATCTGGGAACGCAGTTCTACTTGTGATACTGAGACATTTTTCAGACCTTCGGCAGCCCAGGCAACAACCCGGTGAATTTTATCAAGATCAATTTGTTCTTTATGTCCATCACGTTTGGTAACTAGCAGACTCTGGTTCATAGGGAAATACACCTTCTCTCTTTTCGTATCTCACCTATACCGTCTTTCTTGACCTATTGACAGCACGATACACCCAGAATGGCCGAGGGCCAATTGGGGCTTTGGCAACTGTAAGTTACTATTTCGTTCGCTACTACTTGTTTCGTTACTGTTCGTTACTATAGGATGACAAGAAACACAATATATAGTGGGTAATTAAAACGGTAATAACAAGATAATGTTAAATTCGCATTTTATCAAGTGCACAAAATCGGACAGTTTTGTGGATAACTTGAGGATTAATTTTGCCAAAGAGCCGATAACCTGCGTAGTTACTTGATGTTACTTTCATAAGGCTATCGGCGAAACAGGAAAAATAAAATCTTAAAAAAATATCTAGTTGTTGTTTTATTGATCCCTTAATTGTGGCTTTTAACTGATTGAGTATGCAGGATGTAGTTCACGTCTACATTGTGTCCAAGACGAAATTTATCTGTCAATGGGTTGTAATGTAATCCAATGATATGTTGATCTTTCAACGTAGTTTTATCAACCCAATGAATTAATTCAGAAGGACGAATAAATTTTTTCGCATCATGTGTGCCTTTCGGCACCATATTCAAAATATACTCAGCACCGATAACGGCCATAAGCCATGCTTTCCGGTTACGGTTAATCGTTGAAAAGAACACATGACCGCCCGGTTTTACTAATTTGGCGCAAGCATGAACCACTGATTCAGGGTCTGGTACATGCTCAAGCATTTCCATGCATGTCACGACATCATAATCATACGGGTGCTGCTCGGCGTGATTTTCTACCGTTTCCTGCACATAAGAGATGGAAATACCTGATTCCAGAGCATGTAAACGAGCAACTTGCAAAGGCTCAAATCCCATATCCAACCCTGTCACTTCCGCGCCTTCACGAGCCATGCTTTCTGACAGGATGCCACCGCCGCAACCAACATCCAGCACTTTCTTGCCAAAAAGGCCATCAGCATGTTGCAGGATATAGTTTAAACGCAGTGGATTTATTCGGTGCAGTGGCTTGAATTCACCTTCAAGATCCCACCAACGGTAAGCAACGGCTTCAAATTTTTCGATTTCCTGTTGATCCACATTAGCATGGGTCCGAATATGTGAATTGGTAGTTTTGATATTCATCAGCGATATCGCTCCTGGGAACTGCTTCACAGAAAACTGCTTCACAGAAAATGTAACAGTATTATGGGGATGTGTGACAGAAAAACTATTATACATGCCTTAATCTTGAAATACCCGCATCTGGTTTTTATAAAACTGCCAATTTGTGGTATAATTCTAACCCTTTGAATTCGGAGTATGAGGGACAGTGGCTCCATGAGCGACATTGCCAGAGAAATCACACCGGTCAACATCGAAGAAGAGCTGAAAAGCTCATATCTGGATTATGCGATGTCCGTTATTGTTGGACGCGCACTTCCAGATGTTCGGGATGGACTGAAGCCAGTACACCGCCGCGTACTTTTCGCGATGAATGTATTAGGAAATGATTGGAATAAACCTTATAAGAAATCTGCCCGCGTTGTTGGAGATGTTATCGGTAAATATCATCCACACGGTGACAGCGCTGTTTATGACACGATTGTTCGTCTGGCACAACCATTCTCTATGCGTTACATGCTGGTTGACGGTCAGGGGAACTTTGGGTCAGTAGATGGCGATTCTGCGGCAGCGATGCGTTATACCGAAGTACGCATGGCAAAAATTGCCCATGAATTGCTGGCGGATTTGGAAAAAGAAACTGTCGACTTTGTGCCTAACTATGATGGCACAGAACAAATCCCAGAGGTGATGCCAACCCGTATCCCCAATCTGTTGGTAAATGGCTCATCAGGGATTGCGGTAGGTATGGCAACCAATATCCCGCCTCATAACTTATCTGAGGTGATTGACGGCTGTCTGGCTTATATTGATGATGAAAACATCAGCATTGAAGGCCTGATGGGATATATTCCTGGCCCTGACTTCCCTACGGCTGCCATTATCAATGGTCGTCGTGGCATTCAGGAAGCCTATCGTACTGGTCGCGGTAAAATTTATATCCGCGCCCGCGCAGAAGTTGAAGCTGACGGAAAAACTGGCCGCGAAACCATTATCGTCAATGAGATCCCCTATCAAGTTAACAAAGCCCGACTGATCGAAAAAATCGCTGAACTGGTAAAAGAGAAGCGTATTGAAGGGATCAGTGCACTGCGTGACGAATCTGATAAAGATGGGATGCGCATTGTTATTGAAGTAAAACGCGATGCCGTTGGTGAAGTTGTTCTGAACAATCTCTATTCACTGACCCAATTACAAGTTTCATTTGGTATTAACATGGTTGCCCTGCATCAAGGGCAGCCAAAATTACTTAACCTGAAAGATATACTTTCTGCGTTTGTTTGCCATCGTCGTGAAGTTGTCACCCGCAGAACGATTTTTGAACTGCGCAAAGCCCGTGAACGTGCTCATATTCTTGAAGCACTTGCTATCGCACTGGCGAATATTGACCCTGTTATCGAACTGATCCGCCGTGCTTCTACTCCGACAGAAGCTAAAGCAAGCCTGGTTTCTCAGCCCTGGGAATTGGGTAATGTTGCCGCCATGCTGGAACAAGCCGGGGATGACGCAGCGCGTCCGGAATGGCTGGAACCGGAGTATGGTATTCATGACAGTAAATATTATCTGACTGAACAACAGGCGCAGGCAATTTTGGATCTGCGTCTGCAAAAATTGACCGGTCTGGAACATGAAAAACTACTCGATGAATATCGTGAACTGCTGAAAGCCATTGCTGAACTGTTGTTCATTTTGGAAAATCCAGAACGCTTGATGGAAGTTATTCGTGAAGAGTTGCTGGCTATCAAAGAGCAGTATAACGATGCCCGCCGAACTGAACTGACGGAAAATTCCGCAGATATCAATATCGAAGACCTGATTAATCAGGAAGATGTTGTTGTCACTCTATCTCATCAGGGATACGTGAAATATCAGCCATTATCTGACTACGAAGCCCAACGTCGTGGTGGTAAGGGTAAATCAGCTGCGCGCACCAAGGAAGAAGACTTTATTGAGCGCCTGCTGGTGGCTAATACCCACGATACCATTCTCTGCTTCTCAAATAATGGCAAGATGTACTGGATGAAGGTATATCAATTGCCAGAAGCCAGCCGTGGTGCCCGTGGTCGTCCGATTGTCAATCTGTTGCCATTGGATCAGAATGAACGCATTACAGCTATTTTGCCAGTGCGTGAATATGAAGATGGGTTAAATATCTTCATGGCAACGGCAAGCGGTATCGTTAAGAAAACCAAACTCAGTGAATTCAGTCGTCCACGCAGTGCTGGTATCATCGCAGTGAATCTAAATGAAGGAGATGAACTGATCGGTGTTGACCTGACTGATGGCAACAATGAAGTCATGCTCTTCTCTGCGCAAGGTAAAGTCGTTCGTTTCCTTGAAGAAGAAGAAGAAACACTGGAAGACGGCACTATTCGTGTGAAAGGTGTTCGTGCAATGGGACGTACCGCAACCGGAGTTCGCGGTATCAAACTCAGCCAAGGCGATAAAGTTGTTTCTCTGATCATTCCTCGTGGGAAAAGTGAAATCCTGACTGTCACCGAGAATGGTTACGGAAAACGTACTGCTGAAGGTGAATATCCAACCAAATCCCGTGCAACTCAAGGGGTTATTTCCATCAAAGTCAGCGAACGCAATGGTAACGTGATCGGAGCAATTCAAGTAGAACCGACTAATCAGATCATGATGATTACTGATGCGGGTACATTAGTGAGAACCCGAGTTTCTGAGGTTAGTGTTGTTGGTCGTAATACGCAAGGAGTTACTCTCATCCGTACTTCTGAAGACGAAAAAGTTGTTGGCTTGCAGCGTGTTGCTGAACCTGATGACGAAGATGAGGATGGCAATACAGCAAGTTCCTCTGATGAAGAACATAACAGATCAGAAGAACAAGAATAATTAATTTACCTTAATCTAATTCTGTTAATCCATAACAATAAAGCAGGCACATAAATGCCTGCTTTTTTTGCACAATTTTTGACGATGAATTAGCAAGAGTTAAATGCTACTTTGTATTCCCTGCTACACTAGTATATGCTGTGAATAGTTATTATTAATCATAATCTTCGTCAGGCGATCTCTTGAGATATTTATCTTCTTTTCGGACGTCATTAAAAATATCCCGTTATCTTTTTCGGGTGCTCGGATTTATGCTATGGGCACTCGGTGCCTTACTAACCACTTTTTATTTGGTAAATTTTTTTAATGAGGTCAAATCAGATATTCGTCAAGACTACAATTCAAACTACGATATAGCATTTACTTTTATGCGAGGCATCACTAATATCTTACATGATATACAATATACGACTGAGAAACATTTATCACAATCAAATGGGAAAGATATAGTAATTATTACCCCTCCACATAATAACAATACTGTCTCATACACTTCCCTGAATGCAAATTCTAATTGTGATCTCTTACAGAAAAAATCACATGAACAGTTAAGCTCATTAAATAACTTGATTTCATTTTGGACCCAAAATATTTCTGCTATGCGTGGGGTGAATGAGATTTTTTTCATTGAAACACAGAGTATGTGCATGGTGAATTTAAGTGCCCGTAGCAGCATAATAATATCCGACCCACTAAAAAAAGAACTATACGAGAATACCCGCAAACTCACCATACAGAAAGATCAAGCAAAAGAGCAGTCTATCTTTTGGATCATGCCGTATTCAAGAATAGATACTGGTACTCTTTATGTCATTACACCAGTTTATGCCAATGGACAAATCGCAGGTGTAATTGGTTTCGAAAAATCAATCAAGCTAAAACTATTTCTGCAAAAAAGGGAAAGACCTGTAACTATACATATACTAAATAATACTGGAGATGTCGAATTACAATATCCAGTCCAAACTACTGATAGTAGCCAACCTGCTATGAAATTCAACATGTTGTCTAATTATTTTGGATATAATGAAAATCTTACTTCTTTAATATTAATACGGCGTTTATCACCGTCCGCATTACATGTAGCCTATACGTTATCACTAAAATATATCTACAATGAACTTAGAGCCAAAGCAATTAATAGCATTATATTAAATATTATTTCTGCAATCTCAATTATCTTTTTTGTCTGGTTATTTGAGAGAAAAATGTTTTCTCCAGCAGAAGATAATGCTATCCGTCTTGAAGAAAACGAACAATTTAATCATAAAATAGTCGCATCTGCTCCTGTAGGAATAAGTATTTTAAGAGTCAGTGACGGCGTTAATATTTTAAGTAATGAGCTTGCGCATAATTATATCCGAATGCTGACATATAAAGATCAAAAACGCATTGTCGATATTATTTGTGATAAAAAAAGCAGTTATATTGATATTGTCACTAGTAGTAATAATCATTTGCAAATTAGTTTTGTTCATTCACGCTATCGTAATGAAGAAGTTGCAATCTGTGTACTAATAGATGTTAGTACTCGTGTAAAAATGGAAAAATCATTACAAGAAATGGCTTCTGCCGCAGAACAAGCCAATCAGGCAAAATCAATGTTCCTTGCAACCGTCAGCCATGAATTAAGAACACCTCTATATGGAATTATTGGTAATCTGGAGTTAATACAATCTCATTCATTGCCATCAGAATCTATACGATTGCTGACAACAATGAATAATTCATCATCACTATTACTGAAAATCATTAGCGATATTCTCGACTTCTCTAAAATAGAATCAAAGCAGTTGAAAATTGACCCTAGGGATTTCAATTGCAGAGAAGTTATATCACATGTAATTTCAAACTATCTTCCCCTGATCACAAAAAAAGGACTAGGATTATACTGCTATATTGAGCCAAATGTTCCCGATGTTATCCGCAATGATCCAGTAAGATTACAACAAATCATCTCTAACTTACTGAACAACGCAATTAAATTTACCGCATCAGGTTGTGTTGTCATTGAAATTACTTCAAAGCATAGCTATCTGTATGTCAGTATCAAAGATACTGGGCTTGGCATCGATGATAAATTACAATTCCAACTATTTGAGCCATTCTTCCAAATTAGTGCCAATAAAGAAAATGCTTCACAAGGTACAGGATTGGGGTTAGCTATTTGTGAAAAACTCATCAATTTGATGGATGGTGATATTGAGTTTGTTTCACAAAAATATGTTGGCAGCATTTTTTCCATCCGTATCCCTCTATATGGGGTTAAATATCATGCTAAAAAAATGTCCGGACAGCGTGCTCAGAAAAAGATTTTACTGGCTGTTCGCAATGATTTTATGGAAAAATATTTACAAGATTTTTTCTTACAATATCATTTCCAAGTCATTATATACGATGGGAGTAAAATAGATGGTACAGAGATATTCATCAGCGATCAATATAACAAGAACAACATTTCTGTCTATTGCTATATAGAAATATCAGAAAAACATATTGGCCCACCGAAACAGATTCAAGAAAATTATTGGTTGTATAATACTTATGAGCTGAGTGAATTAGATAGTATGTTGGATAACCTGCTGACAACGCATAACCTCATTCCCATAAGTGCTGTATCAACCTCTCCCGCTGCATCTAAAACTATTCAAACAGATACTCGTTTAAATACAGTGAAAGTACTGGTTATTGATGATCACCCTATTAATCGGCATTTGCTGACCGACCAATTGAATTCCATAGGATTCAATACATCAATGGCGAATGATGGCATTGATGCCATTGAGTATCTCAAAAACAATTCAACCGATATTATTTTAACAGATGTGAACATGCCAAATATGGATGGATATGAACTTACACAATACTTGAGGGATAAAGGTTACACTAAACCAATTATCGGTATTACTGCCAATGCTCTTGCAGAAGAAAAACAACGTTGTACCAACGTAGGGATGGATAATTGTTTATCAAAACCTGTTTCACTCGCAATATTGAAAAATGTACTAATAGAATATATTAATATTAAAAATAAGATGTATTGATCATGAAAATAGCAGAAAATCGGTAACCCCTGCTACCGATTTTCTATTTAGGAGGATAACTCATTAACTATTTACCAATATCTTTGTTAATAGTCACAGAGGACAAATAGTTAAGCAGTGCAATATCGTTATCAACTCCCAGTTTTAGCATAGCTGATTTCTTTTGACTACTAATCGTTTTAATACTGCGATTGAGTTTCTTAGCGATATCAGTGACAAGAAGTCCCTCAGCAAATAAACGCAAAACTTCACTCTCTTTTGGAGATAAACGTTTATCCCCGTAACCATTAGCATTCACTTTTTCCAGCAATTTAGAAACACTTTCCGGTGTAAATTGCTTTCCTTTCTGCAAAGCAGAAAGTGCTTTAGGCAAATCAGTCGGAGCCCCCTGCTTTAACACAATCCCCTCAATATCAAGTTCAAGTATAGCGCTTAAAATAGCTGGATTGTTGTTCATTGTAAGAACAATAACAGACAATGCTGGATAATGGCGTTTAATATATTTTATCAAGGTAATGCCATCACCATATTTATCCCCAGGCATTGACAAATCTGTAATGAGAACATCTGCTTCTATATGTGGCAAACTATTAATGAGCGTTGTTGAATTTTCAAATTCACCGACGACATTAATCCACTCAATTTGTTCAAGTGACTTGCGGATGCCAAACAAAACAATAGGATGGTCATCAGCAATAATGACATTAAGGTTATTCATATTATTGGTTACCTTGTTGCAACAGCTTTGTGACAAAGGAATCAATGAGGCTGATGCTATTTTTGATTTCTACTTCATTATTGTCTGCTATGTGTTTTTCCAATGCCTCACATGATGACCTAAGAAACTTAAAATCTAACATAGCAAACGCACCCTTAAGGCGGTGTACCGTTTGCGAAAGTGATATCAAATCATGTAGTTCTACATCAGTATACAGCTTAGTAATATCCATAGGTACTGTCTCTATAAATAATTTACCATAGTCACTGTTTGCTAACTGAATCTGATAACTCTTGAGAGCATTATCGATATTACTATAAATATTATCAAATAAATCAATATTCTCTAAGAAATTGGCATTATCAGCAGAATCATATACAGGCTGAGAGATTTCAGTAATTTCTCTGGATTCATCTAAACTAAAATTTTCTTCAATCAAAAACGATATTGCATTGATAACAGCATCAACAAGATTGTAATTGCACTGAACCAAGCCTGGTCTCACTTGCTTGAATCCTGCTAAGTTACCTACTAATAATATAGCTGGTTTTTCCTCGTTGTATTGCTTATCAGTAAGTATAATATCGTATTCTTCAGTAATATTCTCTTTGCTTTTATCAAAATATGCTGCACCATAATTATTGAGGTAAGAGTGGATTATCTTGTTGACCTCAGGGTTATTGATATCAATTAAAACTGTAATCCCTTCCAAAAGCTGAGGTGTCTCACCATTTTCATTATCATGCTGCAACAATGGCAGACTGATAACATAATGTGTACCCAATCCCAACTTACTTTTAATCTCAAGACTTCCATCCATTCTTTTGCATAGTTGATTACATAAATAAAAAGTCATGCCTGAGTTAGTCGAATACTTATCTTCTACTAACTCATTCAGGAAAGGATAATTCAAACTGGTCAAATCTATTTCATTCAAACCAGAGCCACTATCCATCAGTTCAATCTGAATATGATTATCATATTTACCAGAACTATTAACAGTCAATGATATTTTACCATAACTGGTCGTTGTCATTGAATAATAAAATAATAATATAATGATTTTACGTACTGCAAAAGTGTCTCCAATGAATAAAGATTCATAAGGAATATTAAAATGATAATAAAATTTCAAACCTTTAGCATTTAAGATCGGTAAAGAGGCTTTAAAAATATTTTCCAACAGTGGAGACAGAGGAAATATTTCATGTTCCGGCTTCCAATCACCTAACTCCAACCCATTGAGTAAAGAAATATTTTCAATCCATTCAGTAATATATTGAGATTTATTCAATAACTTATCCAGCAGCTTCTGTTCATTCTCATCTTTTGATAGCTGCTTCAATTGGATAGCAATATCATTCATTCCTTTAATTGGATGTTTTATTTCATTATTAATATTTGAAAGCATTGAACGCCTAACTTGAATACTTTTATCATATTCCCTGTTAGCAAGTTGTAATTGTTTATTAACCATAACTTCCTTATCCTTGTCCTGTAGCAAAAATAGATAGGTCTCTGGCAATAATCTGTTGTTATACATTTTCACTTCATAAATCATCTCATCAATAGAAGTTTGAATTACTCCATGATGTTGTTGTGCCATCATTATAACTTTATTCAAATCTAGATGGGGTATCAATCGCTCTGCGATTTTATTGCTCATTACTATCTGATTTTCTTCAGAATCATAGACTAGTAATCCAATAGGGATATTGGAGACAATATCACTATTCAGAGCATCCTTAATTTTCAATTCATGATCCATAGAGGCATTCGGAGCAATATAGCGCCGACGGATATAAAACAACCCACTCAGTGAGAACAAAAAGAAAATCAATATTGAAAGTAAAAGCCAGACGTTTCTGAACAATAAATCCACAATCAGTGTTTGCAGCGGAACCTGATAGATCAATCTATACGGCATTATATTAAGAGGTTCAGAAAACTCTAACCAAAAACCAGTCAATGAAGCTCCCATTTTATTTGAGCTATCAGATTCATCTGGATCAATTGGGCTTAGGAGAAAATTTGCTGGTGACATATCAACCGATAAGAGGTTATTAATAGGCAAATCAAAAGCAATAATAGTGGTTAATTGCCCAGCTGCATTAAATGCGGCTTTATAGGTATAGAAATAAATATTATCACCACGCAGTACATTGATATTAGAAATGCTTTCTTTTTCCTCCAGTGTAATAGATTGCTCCAACATCTCTGTCCGTTTAGTCTCAGGAGTCAGAGTCAGATAACTCTCCTTTAATCTTATTTCTGGTTTTAAAATCGAATGAGTCGTTACCAGAAGTAAATTATTGTCCTGCCCATTGAGATAATACATAGACAAGTATTCACTACGGGAACCCCAGAGAATTTCCAGATAAGTAGAAAGACGCTGAGCGAATTGAATACTCAAATCGTTGTAAGGGCCAAAAATAATTGTATCAACAGCCTGATTGTGATTTTCTAACCAATAGACATTGGGACGAATTTTTAACAATGATGTTGTCTCCCGAGAGGAGATTGGCTGAATATTAGATTGTGATTGCTCGAAGATATGATTTGCGTGATAACGATAATTTCCGATCTGTAACCTCATCTTCGCTACTACGCTACTGATAGCATATTTTTTCTCCATCAGCCAAATATCAAAATAGTTATACCCGAATAAAAATAGAGACATGAAAAGCAAAGTAACAAATAACGCGTAAAAACGAGGAATAGCAGATGGCTTGATAGGTGATTGTTTATACATTCTTTGGATAATTACCTTTAGCATGAATATATTTTGATCAACAGGACATGAATTGTATATAAATAAGCCAATAAACTGAACTTAATACTAGCAGGTTAATGAACGAAAAGGCCATTACAGATCGAAGATTAAGCAAACAGCAAAAAAACGTGTTTTTTTTCTTTAGGGACTAGACACATCCAAACGATATAGGCATAATTTCGCGCCATGGAAGGATGGCCGAGCGGTCGAAGGCAGCGGTCTTGAAAACCGCCGATGGGAAACCATCCTAGAGTTCGAATCTCTATCCTTCCGCCAAATTTCGCCGGCTTAGCTCAGTTGGTAGAGCAACTGACTTGTAATCAGTAGGTCACCAGTTCGACTCCGGTAGCCGGCACCAACTTAAGGTTTCTTGAAGTCCAGTCAAGTAAATCACCTAAAATAAAATTACGCCGAATTAACCACATAGGTTATTTCGGCGTATTTTTTAGTCTATTGCAATCAATATGCAGCAAGGGGCATAATCAGTGGCACCTACACTTCGATTATAAGTATGCCCCATAAAATGAAACTAAACGCACGACAAATCGAAACTGCAAAACCCAAAGAGAAAACCTATAAACTGACTGACGGTGGCTGCCTGTATCTGGAGGTCACTTCACACGGCGCTAAATATTGGCGCATGAAGTACTACCGCCCGACTGATAAAAAAGAAGACCGGCTGGCTTTTGGTGTCTATCCGATTGTTTCCCTGGCTGATGCACGAGCCAAGCGAGACGAAGCCAAGAAATTGATTGTACAAGGGATTGATCCCAAAGCAGAGAAAAAAAGAGCACAATCTGAATCGAAGGGAGCATACCCCTTCGAGCGCATCGCCCGTGAGTGGCACGCCAGTAAAAAACAGTGGAGTAAAAACCACAGTAACCGGGTGTTACACAGCCTTGAGAATTACATTTTTCCCCATGTCGGTTCTCTTGATGTAGGCACATTAAGAACCAGCCAGCTATTAGCCCCAATCAAAGCCGTTGATGCTGATGGCAAGCATGACACCGCCCAGCGATTGCAACAACGTGTGACGGCCATCATGCGTTACGCTGTCCAGAATGACGTTCTTGAGTCCAACCCCGCCAATGATATGGCGGGTGCACTTACTACCGTAAAATCCCGTCATCACCCCGCCCTGCCCCATGAATATTTACCTGATTTTCTCACCCGCCTTTCTCGTTATCGTGGCCGTGTAATGACCCGGATCGCGGTGGAACTGACGCTACTCACGTTTGTCCGCTCCAGTGAGTTGCGGTTTGCGCGCTGGGAAGAAATCGACCTTACAAGGGCTGTCTGGAAAATTCCCGCCACAAGGAAGCCCATTAAAGGCGTCAAATTCTCTGAACGTGGCATGAAAATGAAAACCGAGCACACTGTGCCGTTGAGCCGTCAGGCTGTCGCTCTTATCAAAACCCTGCATGGACTCAGTGGCGATTGTGAGGTGATGTTCCCCCATAACCATGATTCAATGAAAGTCATGAGTGAAAATACCGTGAATAACGCCTTGCGTGTTATGGGCTATGACACCCAAACCGAAGATACCAAATATCGGAAAACTATCAGTGAGAAGGTTAACCAACTTGAAACCTTTCCCGCAGTGACACTGGATATCAAGAAGCTTCATGATCTTGATAACCAGTACAGACTACGGGTTGGCGAATACAGGATAATCTTCGAAATCACTGATGGCAAACCGGTTATCTGCTCGATAATGGCAATCAAACGGAGAACATCGACAACGTACCAGGCGGGGTAATCCGCCATTTCCTCATTATTAAATTCACCGCGACTCTTAGCCCCCCGGATGAATACATGAAAATGCAATACATAAATGATGAAACAGGAAAACCGCAATATGTTGTCCTGCCAGTAGCTGAATACGAAAAACTTATCAGCACAAAGGAAAATTGGGAGGATGTGCCATACACCCCATCAAAATACGATGATGTGACCGTGCCTAACGGAGTCGTGTCTATCATGGTTGACCAAGATGTTTCTATCCTAGCAGCCTGGCGCATCTATCGTGGGCTATCTCAGTACGAAGTAGCTGAAAAGCTCAACACAGCTCAATCAACCGTGTCTCAGTGGGAGGCGTCAGATCGACCACAAAAACGCACACGAGAAAAACTGGCTGCACTATACAACTGTACTCCAGAACAACTAATTCCATAACCCAACGACCCCACTCAGAGGACGCATTTGGGACATGAAAGTTTCAAGAACCCGCTATTTCCCGTAATCATCCGGTGAGATAGCGGGTTTTTACTTTATCAGCATATGTCTCCCCGGATCTGAACATTTTGACATCTCATATCCTTTAAATTAATCCTTTATTATTTGCTGCTCATTCCCTAATCATATAGTCTATGATTGCAAATTATCTATACTTGTCATTTTTATCTTCCTCTATACCAAGGCTATTAATTTCGTAATTATTTATTTACACCTTATGTATCATAAATTTGACAGCCACAAATCAATCATTTAACCTGCCAGTTTTATAACTATTTTTCAACATAATCATAAGACGAGGATCGCGTGAAGGATCGCACTATTGGCAGTATTTTTATTGTCGCTGGAACGACGATTGGTGCGGGAATGCTAGCAATGCCATTGGCAGCGGCGGGTGTAGGTTTTGGAACTACATTTGCTATATTAGTCGCCCTATGGGCATTGATGAGTTATACAGCACTCCTGCTTGTGGAAGTTTATCAACATAGTAAATTTGACACAGGGCTGGGAACGATTGCAAAACGCTATCTTGGATTCGGTGGGCAAGTTTTGACCGGTTTCAGTATGCTTTTCCTGATGTATGCTCTGACAACGGCTTATATCAGTGGTGCAGGAGCATTACTGTCAGCAAGCTTATCTTCCTGGTTAGATAAACCCATTTCTGTCTCTGTCGGGATTATTACTTTTACTATTATTGCTGGCGGTGTTGTCTGTATCGGCACCCACTCTGTTGACTTGATTAACCGCTTGCTGTTTACTGCCAAAATCATTTTTTTGGTGATCGTACTCGCTGTAATGATGCCACATGTTGATAAAATTAACTTAGTATCCATGCCCATTGAGCAAGGATTAGTGCTATCCGCTATTCCGGTAATTTTTACTTCATTCGGATTTCATGGCAGTGTGCCAAGCATCGTTTCCTATATGGGAGGAGACACCAACAAACTACGAAAGATTTTTATTATCGGCAGTGCTATTCCACTTGTCGCTTACATCTTGTGGCAATTGGTAACGCTCGGGGCCATTTCTTCAAATACTTTTGTCGGTATTCTCGCACAACAATCCGGTCTGAATGGTTTCTTACAAGCAGTCAGAGAAATTATCGCTTCACCGAGAGTAGAGCTTGCTGTCCATCTGTTTGCTGATCTCGCATTAGCAACTTCATTCCTTGGCGTTTCTCTTGGATTGTTTGATTATCTTGCTGACCTGCTAAAACGTCGTAATCATGTCAAAGGACGTTTACAAACTGGATTGACGACATTTGCCCCTCCATTACTTTGTGCTCTCTATTACCCTGACTTTGTTATGGCACTGACATTTGCCGCTGTCGCTCTTTCCATTCTGGCATTATTATTACCTTGTCTGCTGGTTTGGCATAGCCGAGAGGAAAACGAGGGAGGATATCGTGTCAAAGGAGGTAAACCTGCCTTAGTATTTATCTTCCTGTGCGGGATTGGAGTTATCGCAATTCAAATTGGCATCGTGACAGGTATGCTGCCGAAAGTTGGTTAATTTCCGCATTTAAAAATATTCGCATCAATATTGATGCGGATATTTTTATAAATTCATTAGAAACTGACACCAGCACCGATATAAAAACCATCAGAAACTTTGTTACTGCGGTTACCATTCTTTCCTTTTATATTAATAACACGGTAACCGCCATCTATACTGAGAGGTTTGAAAAGAGTGTACCGAAGCCCCCCGGCAGCTTCAGTATAAGAATCCATTCCTGACATTAATCCTGATGGCGAACCGTAAGCTTCACCATACAGAGAAAGCGAAGATGTTACAGCCCAACTGAAACCAATACCTCCTGCCAACGCTGCTCCATCTTTTCCATCTTTGGGAGATAAGTAAAGTGCCTTACCACCAACTTTTGCCGTTAATGGTCCAAAAGGCAAACCAAAAGCCAAACCTAAACTACCCAATTGACCATTATGATCACTGCGAGTCCAATTACCATTTAGAGATAACCCCGCATTTTTATCACCAATTCCCACAGATGTGCTCGTATTGTGCTTACCTACCTGTATATCTGCGGAAATTGCATTTGCTGAACCAGTTACAAAAAGTAAACTGGCTGCTGCGCTGACAGCAATAAAACCTTTCATATTTTTGTCCTTTCTTAATTAGTGAATGCCAATATAACCTGAGACATTTTACTAGAATCCTCGTCACGACATAGATAGCAGAAGCAATGTAACATCTAGATTTATCAAGATATGTAAATAACATAACTATTAAGTAGGTCGTACTATTCATTAGTATACTATTTATGCTTGGACTATCCTTTCCATCACCCACTGTTTAACCTGTTGTCGTGAGATTTTTACTCCACCATCTTTCAATGGTGCAGGTAATAGATAGCAAGCTACAGGGCGCTGAAAAGCGGCGAGTTTATCCGAGAGCCAATCAATAAGTATCTCTGGCAGTAGAGGATATTGTGTATCAATAACGGCCACTGGCCGATGACCAAATTCAATATCAGGTATGGGAACAACAACACTTTGTTCTATTTGAGGATGTTGGTTAATGATTCGTTCAATATCTTCCGGCTGAATACCTTCACCGCCACTGAAAAACTGATTATCAAGGCGGCCTAAAATCCGTAATTCCCCGTATTCGAACACACCCCGATCACGTGTCGAAAACCATCCTTCATCATCCGTAAGCGGTTTTAATTCTCCATCAAACCAATAGCCACTGGCGATACTGTCAGCTCGGATCTGAATTTCTTCATTCACTAATCGAATGGATTTTCCGGGAAGTGAATGGCCTACACCCGGTAATCCATCAGCCCTTTTTGCGCAAACAGTTGATGCTATTTCTGTCAGCCCATAGCCACACCAACAATCAATTCCCGACTGTTCTGCCTGTTGAGTCAATTCCGTTGGGATCATCGCACCACCCAGTAACACCTCTTTTAACATCAATTGAGGTTCCGGCGGCTGACTCAGTAAACGCCAAAGCTGAGTAGGGACAAGCGATGCATGGGTACAACCAGATAGTGCTTGATTCAATGGATGTAAATTCCGCAATACCAATTTTGCACCTGTTTGCAACCAGCGCCAGAGAATGCCCTGACCGGAAACATGAAACAACGGTAATGAAAGAAGCCAACTATCATTTGGCTGAAAATCCATGCAAGACAAAATACCTTGCGCACTGGCAAGATGTGCCCCGATGGAATGCACCGCAGCCTTAGGTAATCCAGATGAACCAGAGGTCAAGATCATGCTGGCAGGGCGTTGACATTTCCACAGTGCCATATGTTGTTCAGATGTTTCTGGCAATATTTGTTGCCAGTTTAGTTCCCTGACTTGAATGGCTGGTGAAGGTGAATCAGTAAAATCCACACCATAATCCAGATTAAGATGGGGTAATAGTTTCGCCAATAATGGTTCAGGTAATTGGGGATTCAGGGGCAAGACTCTTGCACCACATCGCAACGCTGCCAGATAACACAGCAGGAATTCAGCGCTATTCTTGCCTCTGAGAACGATACCACTACCTTCAGAAAGCCCTTGTTGATAAAAGCTGGCAGCAATGGCGCTGACTTTTTGCGTTAATTGCTGCCAGCTTAGCGGCTCATCATATAACTGAATAGCCTGCTTGTGAGGATAGACCGTCGCCCAATGCTGCCACGGCCATTGTATCCACTCAGTTACTGGCATTCATGGCTCCATACCGTTACCAGCTGATCTAACGTAATACACGGAATGTCACTATCTGGCCAGCGACGGATAAGCTGGGACTGAATAAGATCCAGTGTATCCAAACCTGGCAGAGAGCCGGGTGTCAACCAATGAGCCAGGCGAGCCAATTGCGTCAATCCAAAGCTGGATTCAATGCTAGAGCTAATGATTGCTTCCAGCCCTAACTGATGCGCCTCTGTGATCAATTGACGGCAACGGACAATACTGCCTACCAATGTCGGCTTAATGATGATGGCAGAAACTCCCTCTTGTACTTCCACGGTGAAACCCGCTTCACGCACACTTTCATCCCATGCAATGGAAATACCTGTCTCACGGGCAAATGCCAGCGATTCTTCACGGGTTTTACAAGGTTCTTCGACAAAAGCAATTCTCTGACGATAATCCGGGTTGACGTATTTAGCAAAACCATCTGCTTTTAAGCGTGTCCAGCTGCGGTTAGCATCTAATCTTAGCCGGAGATCGGGAACAGCTTCCAACATAACATTTACTATCATGCCATCCCGCACAGCTTCGTATAATCCCACTTTGACTTTTGCAATTTTCTGGCCCGCCATATTTCCCAAACGCAGAATCACATCATCAGGATCACCGGTGCATAGCGATGCTTTACGATAATTGGCTTCTTCAGGCAGTTCTTCCTGCAATTCAGCCAATGCACAACTGAGTCCAAAAGCAACGGAAGGCAATTTACTGTCTTTTAATTGATTATTTAGTCCGACTTTGTTCTGGCACCATTGTTGCAGCCATTCCACTGTCGCTGTTTTTGCCTGTTCAAGCGTTTCACGGCTAAATTCCGGCAATGGAGAAATTTCGCCCCAGCCATTCCGCCGATTTTCCTGTAAATGAACCAGAAAACCATCACGGGTTTTCAGGCGTTGGTAACGGAGAATAACGCCTGCCTCCATTGGCAGGCTGAATTGATATAAGGTCGCTTTACGCATTACGGATTACGCTTGAATTTACTGAAATCAGGGTGACGTTTTTCATTGAACGCATTGCGCCCTTCCTGCCCTTCTTCCGTCATATAAAACAACATGGTGGCATTCCCCGCCAACTCCTGCAAACCCGCCTGACCATCACAATCTGCATTCAATGCGGCTTTCAGGCAACGCAACGCCATTGGGCTGTTTTCCAGCATTTCGCGGCACCAGCGCACAGTCTCTTTTTCCAATTCAGCGTAAGGCACAATCTGATTGATCAACCCCATATTCAGAGCTTCTTCGGCGTTATACTGGCGACAAAGGAACCAAATTTCCCGGGCTTTTTTCTGTCCTACTATCCGCGCCATATAAGATGCGCCCCATCCACCGTCAAAGGAACCAACTTTAGGGCCTGTCTGACCGAAAATAGCATTATCCGCTGCAATGGTCAGATCACACATCAGATGCAACACATGCCCACCACCAATAGCATATCCTGCAACCATAGCAACAACAGGTTTCGGACAGGTGCGGATCTGGCGTTGAAAATCCAGGACATTCAGGTGATGCATTCCACCATCATCTTTATAGCCACCATAGTCACCACGGATTTTTTGATCTCCTCCGGCACAAAATGCCTTTTCTCCCATACCAGTCAGAATAATTGTGCCAATTTCCTCATCATAACGTGCATCTGCCAATGCCTGAATCATCTCTTTAACAGTCAGAGGACGAAACGCATTGCGTACCTGAGGACGATTAATCGTAATTTTAGCAATACCATCTGAGGACTTATGGTAGAGAATATCTTCAAACCCTTGAGAACAATTTTGCCATTCAATGAGGGAATACAATTTTTCTTCGCTTGGGTAACGCATTACTGAATTTCCTTAACCAAAAAGTAATAAGAAATATTAGGAGAATGAAATGTCTGACAACTCAGTATCACAACTTGGCTACCTGTTTCAGTAACTCTTGCAGACATGTCGCACCTTCGCTGTCAGCAACCTTTAATTCAATTAATGTTGTCACCTTATGTTCCCACACTTGTCTGACGTATTGTTTTAATTCTGTCCAATTTGCTGGAGCGGCATAATTCAGACCAAACATAGCGGCAGCGTGATCAAAATTGACATCTTGTGGCATACAGTAGAAACGTTGCCGCTCTTCCTGCGGTGTTGGTAACAATGAAAAAATCTGGCCGCCATTATTATTGACAACAATTAACAGTAACGGTGTGGAAAGATTACGTAACAGAGCCAGGCTGTTCAGATCATAGAGAGCTGAAATATCACCGATAATCGCCAATGTCGGCTTATTGGCTGCTCGCTGCACACCCACTGCGGTTGCGATCAATCCGTCAATGCCACTGGCACCACGATTACTGTAAACCGGGTAACCGGCGGGAAGCTGCCCTAAGGCATCAACCAAGCGCACAATCAAGCTGTTACCGATAAACAACTGCCCTTGTTCTGGCAATAACTGGTGCAATTGATGTGCTACTGCCGCTTCACTGAATCTTTCGGCTAATTTTGTTTGAGTGCATTCGAAAGCTTTTCTTGACCATATTTCCAGTTCATCTGCCCAAGAGAATTGCGAATATGAAACATGGGTAGGATGGCGTGTAAGATGGGCAGGATGCTCACGTAACCAATCCGCCACACGGCAAGTAAATTTGCGTCCTTGATGATTTGCGGGATCAAGCCTGCCAGAGATCGGATCAACAATCCAATACTGTTCTGGCTGACATTTTTCCTGCCATTGCAACAGCCGTTTTCCTGTCAGGCTGGCACCAAACTGGATAACCAATTGTCCTTGCGACAAAATATCCTGAGTACGGGAATGATTCAGCCATAAATCAGCATGTGGCAAAGGCTGTCCGGTTTGAGATAACACGTCACCGATCAACGGCCAGCCCATTTCTTTTGCCCATCGGGCAACGAGTTCTCCCTCTTCAGCGTCCATTCTCCCTGCCAGAACAATGCCTCGTTTTTGCCGCCAGAATTCCCAATCCTCAACCTTGGTCATAGTACGGATTTCAGGCTGACTCAACCACGGCTCACTTCCCTGCCACCATTCCCCCAATGTTTGCTGCCAATCCTGATGCGCCGTCATATCATTGCCATATAAAGGCTCAGCAAACGGACAATTAATATGCAGCGATCCTTGTTTCAGGTTTGACATCCCATTATCAAGAGAGGAAACCAGCCAACTGGCAGGAATATCTGTGGTTGGGCATGGTAATGCCAAAGTCTGGGAAGGATAGGAAGCAAAAATACCTATCTGGCGAATAGCCTGATTTGCACCACAATCAATTAGTTCTGGTGGTCTGTCGGCAGTGAGAAAGACCAGCTTTTCCCCCGTCAATCCTGCTTCAATCAAAGAAGGGTACAAATTGGCGACTGCCGTTCCTGATGTCACAATAACTGCCACAGGCTTTCTGCTCACTTTTGCCAGCCCTAAAGCCAAATGTCCCAAACCCCGTTCATCAAAATGAGTATGACAAGTAAGTTTTTGGTTTTCTGCGGCAGCCAATATCAAGGGGGTTGAACGGGAACCAGGGGCAATACAAACATGACGCAATCCGTGGCGGGTCAGTGCTTCCAATAAGAGTTCCGCCCAACGGCGGTTCAGTGCGCAATTTGACATATGATGCTCAAAGAAACTTATAAAAAAATGGTGCTCAAAGAATAAGAAGTATTATATAAAGCATTACTTGCCATAGTACTTGTAAAAGCGATTTCCTTATCTTACTTCAAGGAATTACCATTTAATTGGTAATACTTCCACTATAAATGGGGATTATAAATCCAATCAGCAATAAAGCGGGTAATTTTAGACATCAAAAAGTGAACTTGCATGACAGAAAAGATACAACCAGCCAAAAATGGGTTATGGCTGGTCAGAGATATATACCTGTCGTCTTTCAAGATGCAGCTTTGTTGGCTGCGCTCACTCACCCCGGTCACATAGTTATCTATGCTCCAGGGGATTCGTTCCTTGCCGTCGCGCTGCATCTTGAAATCCAATGGGTATAGGAGAGTTACGAAGGCAAAGCAAAGTTTCCAGTATCACTTATGACAATCATGGACATATAATAGGAATCAATAAAAACTCATCGACAGATAGATAGTAATTTATTTATTTCAGTGTGAATTATATTTAGGGGTATAAATAATTCCATCAAGTTATTAATGGGTTTTATAACCTATCTCAGTCGGTATCAGTAATACCACAATGAGATAGATTTTAGCTGAGAACATACTTTATCAATAATTTCAATACTATTATTTACCTGATATCAAAGACAAATCTTGGAATTCGTTATGCAATTGATTGAACGGACTCATCATCTTTGTAGACATATTGTTTCTAATCAGTTTATTTCCAGAGTATTTTTACGGTTATTGACAACCTTATTCTTAATCATCGTGATGGGTAATTCAGTGGTAATGGCCATGCCTGACACTAATGAAAAGCTAAAACTCAATGAAAATGTTGCCAGGGTAATTTCTGGGATCATCAGTTATACACACTGGCCTACTACACGTGCTGCTCTGCGCTTGTGTCTGGTTCCCCCATCCAATTACATTAGCGCCTTAACCCACATTAATATGATTTCTGATCAAACAAAATTGCACATAGAAACCCTGAATTTCAACGTAAAACAATTAATAGAAAAGTGTGATGTGATTTACTACGGTCAAGTCAACCCCTTGCTCCTGCACCAAGTCATTAGCCAGAAAAATAATAAACCACTGCTCACTATTGCTGAAAACAACCCACACTGCGAAATAGGCAGTGCATTTTGCCTCAACATTAGTAACACGCAAGTAACATTTAGCCTAAACCTCAATATTCTGACGCGCAGTGGCGTACGCGTGCATCCGAATGTCTTACAATTAGCGCGTAAGGTGGAATAATCTGTATGAAAAAACGTTATTCACTAATGTCATCGCGTCCTACTTTGCGCCAGGTTTTTCACCGGATCCATTTAGTTATCACATTTATCACGTTATCCGTCGTGGGATTATTTCTATCTTTATTGTCATTACTTGCTATGCAAGATTATGCCAAAAATAACCTAAAACTGATTGCCACAACCATCGCCCATACAGCACAAGCTGCCGTAGTTTTTCAGGATAAAACCGCCGCGATCGAAATACTGGAGATGATCGCGGTTCATAATGATTTTACAAAAGCCGAGATCTTTGATGCCAAACAACAAGTGTTAGCAAGCTGGCAATCCAATCAAGAAGCCCGCTTGGGTAACTTCAAAAAGTTGGTCGAACGCTGGCTTTTTCCTGAACCATTTACCCTTCCCATTTACTATCATCACCAAAAAGTCGGCTCAGTCTGGCTAATTGGCAACAGCGATCACATCATCCAGTTTATTTATCAGGCTTTGCTGCTTTTATTTGCTTGCCTGCTATTCAGCGCCGTGATCTCACTTTATCTCTCCCTGCGTATGCATGATGGTATTGTCCGGGCATTGCAAAATATTACCGTTGTTGCCCATGATGTCCGGCAACGATGCGCATTTTCACGGCGTGTACCCTCAGCCTATATTGCTGAATTACATGAATTAAGTCAGGTCTTTAATCATCTTCTTGAAGAACTGGAAGAATGGCAGCATCACCTACAGACAGAAAAGGCCGTTTTAACCTGGCAGGCGCAGCATGACTCACTGACCGGTTTACCGAATCGTGCAACATTTGAACGTGTTCTTTCAACGGTAATGAATGATAAGTTCATGCGTGAAAGTGCAGCCATATTATTTATCGATAGCAACCGACTGAAATACGTCAACGATATCTATGGGCATGCTGCCGGCGATCACGTTCTTGTCACTATCGCTGCCACTTTAAAAAGAAGGGTCAGGAAAACAGACACCGTTGCCCGGCTTGGCGGGGATGAATTTGCCATCTTATTACCTTCGGCCAATCTGGAAGATGCCGAATGCGTCGCAAAAAATATCATTCACGCTATGGACGCTCCCATTCCCCTTCCCAACGGCCAGCACCTGCGAATCACACTGAGTATTGGCATCGCCTTATCCAACAGAGAGTTAACAGCCGAGCAATTATTGTCTGAAGCCGATGCAGCCATGTACCACATCAAACAACGAGGTGGCGGTTGGCATGTCAGAAAAAGTACTGTTTGGTAATAACCAATTTCACTGGCACCCAGAAGGTGAAGATAAACTCAAAGAACTGTCAAACGTTTTGACCAAAGTTGGCATTCATCACGCACACCTCGACGGCCATACTGACAACTATGGAGAAGTGAGTTACAACGATTAATTATCCTTTATTTGCATTTAACTTACAAAATTATATTATATAAAAAAATAAATTGTTAAAGTGAGAATGTGATGATGAAGATGGATCGTTCTTTGCAACAAGCAATGCGTGAGGCTGCTGAAGGAGTGGCAGATGTATTACACGCTCTTTCCAATGATGACCGCTTACTATTAATGTGCCAGCTGAGTCAGGGAGAAGCCTCTGTTGGACAACTTGAAGAAGCTGTGGGTATCCATCAGCCGACTCTGTCACAGCAACTTGGTGTAATGCGGCGGTTGAATCTGGTGAAGACACGTCGGGAAGGAAAACAGATCTTCTATCGTATTGAAGATGAACGCATTCTGACATTACTTCATACTCTTTATACCTTGTATTGCCCGAAACCGGAAATAACAGGAGACTAGGATGAGCATTAATTTTGCCCAGTTCACACCGGCGCTGAGCTTTGGTGGGGGAATATTGATTGGTCTGGCTGCAATTGTGCTGATATTGTTTTGTGGTCGAATTGCCGGTATCAGCGGTATTCTCGGCGGATTGCTGCAACGTGAAACGAAAGATCGCTCATGGCGGGTGGCATTTCTCACAGGCATAATTATTGCACCTGTACTCTATGGCCTGCTGTATCCATTACCGGAAATCACAGTTACAGCATCTTGGCCTACCATTATTATCGCGGGTCTTTTGGTGGGAATGGGAACACGTATTGGCTCCGGCTGTACCAGCGGACATGGCGTATGTGGACTTTCTCGTCTCTCTTTGCGTTCATTGGTCGCCACACTGATCTTTATGGCCGTGGGATTTTTTACGGCAACGGTGCTGGGTGCTTGGTCCTTAGGAGGATGAAAAAATGATGGTGATACTTTCTCTTCTGTCTGGTGTCATTTTTGGTTTAGGGTTGATTATCAGTGGGATGGCAAACCCGGAAAAAGTTTTGGGCTTTCTGGATCTAGCACATCCGTGGGATCCGTCTCTGGCATTTGTGATGATGGGAGCTATTATTGTCGGTTTGTTCGGTTTCGCACTGGCTAAACGTCGTCAGTATGCACTTTGTGGTACACCAATGATATTACCTGACCAGCGTCAAATAGACTGGCGTTTGGTAGGGGGAGCCGCGCTTTTTGGGCTGGGATGGGGCATTGCCGGGATTTGTCCGGGACCCGGGTTAGTACTACTGGGAGCGGGCTATGCA
Organism: Xenorhabdus koppenhoeferi; assembly: GCF_900116635.1. Classification (GTDB taxonomy): domain Bacteria; phylum Pseudomonadota; class Gammaproteobacteria; order Enterobacterales; family Enterobacteriaceae; genus Xenorhabdus; species Xenorhabdus koppenhoeferi. The sequence goes on from NZ_FPBJ01000006.1 coordinate 52,221, forward strand.
AAAGGGTTCGCCTTTGTACTGGCGATGATCGTCGGAATGTGGTTGGTGGGTCATAAAAAATAACTGACATTGTATCAACATAATTCTGCTTAATCGTGCCATCAGCCGACAAACAAAAGAATCCCCAGATTAACAATCTGGGGATTGGCTTTTTATTAACGAACCAAATGCAAAAAGTGAATGTGCTTTTCGTATTGATCCAAAATATCATGGATAATCTGCTCTTGCGTCCACCCCATCAGATCATAATCCTGCCCACCTTCTTTAAGGTAAACTTCAGCGCGATAATATTTTTGTTCCTCACTTTTTTCATCATCTTCCAAACCTGCAATAGCAAATGTAGGTTGAATATAACTTCTCAGACGAACTTCATAGACAAAGTTAAGATTTTCGCCAAAATCCACCTCCAGATGAATTCGGCCATCCATTTCATTATTAATAACAGCAACTTTGTTCTGTTTCCCCAATTCCTCGGCCACCAGCTCCATTGAACTTTGGATAACCTCGATCATAAAACGCTTCACTTGTGAACTCTTAGGATAATAAACGATATTTCTTAATCTTCGTTGCCACGGAATAGGATTTCGACTGGCCGGAGGCGCAATCGTAGTCATTTGTTGGCTGTCTTTTTTGTATGCATCAATCCGTAATGCCTTAAGCAAGCCATAGATTGATATCAGCAGAATGACGGAGAAAGGAAGCGCACTAGCAATCGTTACCGTTTGCAAGGCGGATAAACCACCTGCAATCAATAATGAAATAGCCACGACACCCATCAAACCTGCCCAGAAGATCCGTTGCCAGACAGGTGTATGGTCAGCACCACCAGAAACCAGTGTATCAACCACCATTGCACCAGAATCTGCTGAAGTCACGAAAAACATCACAACCATGACTATAGCGATAAACGAAAGTACGGAAGGAAACGGGAAATGCTCCAGAAAATTAAACAGTGCCAGAGAAACATCTGACTGTACTACATCGGCTAATTCTGTTGCTCCTTTATTGGCAATCAAATCAATGGAGCTGTTACCAAATGCCGTCATCCACATCAGGGTAAAACCACTGGGTACAAACAAGACGCCTGTTACAAATTCTCTGATTGTGCGTCCCCGCGAGACTCTCGCGATAAACATGCCAACAAATGGAGACCACGATAACCACCATCCCCAATACAGTAATGTCCATCCCCCCAACCAGTTGCTGGATTTAGGTTCATAGGCATACAGGTTAAATGTTTTGCTGACAATTTCTGAAAAGTAGCCGCCTGTATTTTCCACAAAGGATTTCAGCAGCAGTACGGTAGGTCCCAGAGCCACCACCAAAAGCAACAATAAAACCGCCAGACCCAGATTCAATTCAGACAAAATACGAATGCCTTTATTCAGACCGGAAACAACAGACAGGGTTGCCAGAGCGGTAATAGCAATAATCAGTATAACCTGTACTGTTTCATTGATAGGCAAACCAAAAAGATGGTTAAGGCCGGCATTAACCTGAAGGACGCCATAGCCCAAAGAGGTCGCGACACCAAATACTGTGCCAATAACAGCAAAAACATCAACGGCATGCCCCATTGGTCCATAAATTTTATCGCCAATAATCGGATACAGCGCAGAGCGCAATGTCAGAGGCAAACCGTGTCGGTAACTAAAAAATGCCAGAATTAACGCTACAATGGCATAAATTGCCCAGGCATGAAGCCCCCAATGGAAGAAAGTCAGTTTTATCGCTTGTTTTGCAGCTTCGATGCTTTCAGGTGTCCCTACCGGAGGAGATAGGTAGTGCATGACGGGTTCAGCCACACCAAAAAACATAAGCCCGATCCCCATCCCCGCAGAAAAGAGCATGGCAAACCAGGAAAAATAACTGAAATCTGGTTCAGCATGGTCGGGACCCAGTTTTATATTGCCGTATCTGGACAATCCCAGATAGGTAACCGAAAGCAAAATCAAGGCAACTGCAAGAATATAAAACCAACTGGCATTAACAAAAATGTCCTGCTGTAAAGCCTTAAACCATCGATCGGCAAGTTCGGGTTTCAAACCAGCGAATGTCACCAGAGCAATGACTAAAAACGCCGAGAAGAAAAAAACTGGTGGGTTAATGGAAGTTTTAGTCTTTACCTGACCAGTATTATCTTGACTCATAATTATCCTTCAAAATTAGTGTTCGACACTATCTCCTATTTACCCCAATAAGCAATTTTGCAGAGATGCCAATAAATAAATATAAACTTAACAAAGCGTTATATACCTAGCGGCTCTATTGTGATTATTATTCACTCAGCCTACGCTAAAAGTCACCTTAACATAAAAATGGAATCAACTGTACTTACAGAGGGGTATGTCGAACGGCGGTGGTGGAAATAATGCCCAATAACTTTATCATGCATTTCAATGGATTTTGAAAAAGAACGTGTTTTGCAAGTCAACCTTGCCAAATTCCAGCCCAGAATAAAAAACCCAGCCAACAATGACTGGGTTTTTTATTCTGTTATTCAGGTTATTGAGGTTATTGAGGTTATTGAGGTTATTGAGGTTATTGTCTTATAAAGCGCTTTTCGCCTGTTGAACAATATCAATCAACGGTTGTGGCCAAACACCGAGGATTAACACCAACAACCCTGTAAGCAATACAACAATCCCGCCAGCAGTGAATGCCCAATTGTGTGGTGTATCACGGTTCAGCGCCTTCGGTGCTGGCAAGTATAAACTCACCATCACACGCAGATAGTAGTAAAGGCCAATGGCACTACCCAGAACTACCGCGCCAGTCAGCCACCACAATCTCGCTTCAACACCGGTTGCGATAACGTAGAATTTACCAATGAAGCCGAAGGTTAACGGAATCCCCGCCAATGACAGCATCATAATGGTCATAACGGCTGACAGGATCGGTTTATGCCAGAACAAGCCGCGATATGAGAACAGTGAATCTGCATCCGGCCCTCTGTACGGGCTGGACATCAAACTGACTACGCCAAATGCCCCGATACTGGCAAGCAGATAACCCACCAGATAGATACCCGCCGTCTCTTCTGCCAGTGTGTGATCTTTGATGGCAACCAACACCACCAGCAAATAGCCCAGATGAGAAATGGATGAGTAACCCAATAGACGTTTAATATTGCTTTGTGTCAACGCCAATAAGTTACCAAACAGGATAGATGCAATGGCAATGACAGTCAGCACAATGCGCAGGGTTTCGCTTTCGGTGACAGGCGCTTCAAGGAACAAGCGCATAACCACAGCAAAGATAGCCACTTTACTTGCTGTCGCCAGAAAGGTCGATACTGGTGCTGGTGCACCTTGATAAACATCCGGTGTCCACAGTTGGAAAGGCACGAGGGAGAGTTTAAAGCCCAGTCCCACGATCATCATAGCCAATCCTGCCAGGACCAGAGGTTCATGCAGTTTACTGTCACTTAAGCTTTTACCCAGTGATGCGAAGGACAAGTCACCGGATTCAGCATACAACAGCGCAATACCAAACAGCAGGAATGAAGATGCCGTTGCGGACAGCAACATATATTTGATACTGGCTTCCAGTGAACGTTTCTGGCGATATGCATAACCAATCAATCCAAATAGTGGCAGAGTGATCAGTTCAATCCCGATAAACAGCGATGCCATATGGTTGGCAGAAGAGAGCAGAATTCCCCCAACAGCCGCAATCAACACCAAAAGATAAAATTCTTCTTTGTTATCGGGATAATTCTCCAACCATGAATAAGCAAATGTCGTCGTTGCAAGGCTTGCAATCAGCACAAGGGCTGTATAGAACATTGCAAAACGATCCACATGAATCAGTGGCGTGACATCCATCGGCTCTTGTTGTCCCACAAAATAGAGAGAAAACAGAGCCAGATTAAGGCCAATCACCGTCAGGGTGACATTGGTGAAATGATCGCGTCGCCACGCAATGGACAGCATCACAACCACCACTATTAATCCGACGATCAATAGCGGCAACAGTGCGATCAATTGTTCAGAAGTTATTGTCATGGCGAATTACGGCCTTGTAGTTAAAAGTGAAGCTGAATACCAATTCTGGATGTTGCTCATCGCTGTGGCTGAAGTATCAAGGATTGGTTGTGGATAAACTCCCAAGATCACCAGCAAGACGACCAGTAACAGCAGAATGGAGATTTCGCGGGCATCCATTTGCGGTAGCGGTTTATCTGTTTTTGGCGTGCCGTAATAAGCCTTTTGCATTAAATATAGTGCATAAACAGACGCAAAAACCAAACCGAATACGGATACCGTGGTAATCAGGGTGAATTTACTGAAGCTACCGAACAGGATCATGAATTCACCAACAAAGTTACCGGTTCCCGGCATACCTAATGTGGCTACCGCGAAAAACAGGGATATCGCTGGCAGCAGTTGAACTCTTGACCACAAACCGCCCATTTGACGCATATCACGGGTATGCAGGCGTTCATATAATTGACCGCAAAGAATGAACAGGCCAGCGGCAGACAAGCCATGAGCGATCATTTGGATAACCGCGCCCTGATAAGCCAATTGGCTACCCGTATAGATGGCGATAAGAACAAAACCCATGTGGGAAACACTGGTATAGGCAATCAGACGTTTGATGTCAGTCTGGCTAAAGGCCATCCATGCACCGTAGAAAATACCGATAACCCCGAACCACATCGCAATCGGGGCAAAGTCCGCAGAAGCTTGTGGGAACAGTGGCAAGCTGAAACGCAGCAAACCATACGCCGCTGTTTTCAATAAGATCCCTGCAAGGTCAACTGAACCCGCCGTGGGTGCCTGGCTATGTGCATCCGGCAACCAACCGTGCAGAGGAACTACCGGCATTTTCACGGCGAACGCAATGAAGAAACCCAGCATCAGCAAGTATTGGATGGTATATGACATTGGCGTATTCAACAGTTTTTCATAGTTGAATGACCATTCACCCGTTGCATCATGGTAAATGAAAGCCAGCGCCAGAATCGAAATCAACATCACCAGACCACTGGCCTGGGTATAAATGAAGAATTTCGTTGCCGCTGTGATACGGGTTTTACCTTCCGACCCCCTGTGACCCCAAAGTGCGATCAGGAAATACATCGGAACCAGCATCACTTCCCAGAAGAAGAAGAACAAGAACAGGTCAATGGCAAGGAAAACCCCCATTACACCACCGAGTATCCATAGCAGGTTCAGATGGAAGAAGCCTTGGTATGGCTGGTTTTCATTCCACGAACAGAGGATTGCCATCAGACCCAGCAATGCGGTCAGCACGACCATCAGCAAGGAAAGCCCATCCATTGCCAGATGAATGCTAATGCCAAAGCGAGGTATCCACGGCAGCAGGAATTCTGTTTGCCACTGTGGAATACCCTGCGGGTTGGTGAGTGTATAGCCGCCCTGCAACCACAAGTGCAGGGAGAGTAACAGTGTCAGTCCCATCGCCAGAAGCGCTATCCAACGCGGCATACGGGTGCCGAAGCGCTCTGCCTGCCAGCACAGCAGGCCTCCGATGAAGGGCAGAAGAATTAGCCAAGGTAGTAGCATGGCGCAATGTGTCCCTTAATTAAACCAAAAGCAGCAGAGCTAAAACCAGCACTGCACCCAACCCCATAGAGGTAGCGTACCAACGGACTTGTCCGTTCTCACTCCAACGAAGACCTTTATTGCCCCAACGTGACAATACGACAGGAATGTTCATCAGTGAGTTCAAAGGATCACTTTGCAATAAGTTGGTAAGGCCTTTGAATGGTTTCACGAATACCCAGTCATACAGCGCATCAAATCCCCATGCATGAAACCACCATGCAGAGAAGAAACGACCCGGTGCACTGTTTGCTGTGGCATTAACCACACTGCGTTTGCCAAGATACAGCGCTGCCGCCAATAAGATACCGATAACGGCAACCACACCAGAAACAATTTCCAGCAGCATTTTGCCGTCGTGCCCTGCATTGCTTTCTGGCAGAACACCCGCCAATGGAAGCTTAATCAGCGTACCACCAATAAAGGTGGACAATACCAGCAGTACTGACAGTGGCAAGGTATGGGTAATGCCCTTGACCGGATGAGCATGGGTATTTTCTTCACCGTGGAACACAATGAAGATCATGCGGAAGGTGTACAGGGATGTCATCAAAGCCCCAATCAGCCCCGCCAGCATCAGGTTCATATGACCATTTGCCAGTGCGCCCCACAGGATTTCGTCTTTACTGTAGAAACCTGCGGTCAATAAAGGCAGAGCCGAAAGCGCAGAACCACCCACGAGGAAGCAGAGATAAACAAACGGAATACGCTTGCTCAGGCCACCCATTTTGAAGATGTTCTGTTCATGATGGCAGGCCAGAATCACTGACCCAGAGGCAAGGAACAGTAATGCTTTGAAGAACGCATGAGTCATCAGATGGAAAATGGCTGCATCCCACGCTTGCACACCCAATGCCAGAAACATGTAACCAATCTGGCTCATGGTGGAATAGGCCAGAACGCGTTTGATATCAGTTTGTACCAGCGCAGCAAAACCCGCCAACAGTAAAGTCACCGCACCAATGATGCCCACCAGATGCAGAATATCCGGTGTCATCAGGAACAAAGCATGGCTGCGTGCAATCAGGTAAACACCGGCGGTAACCATTGTTGCGGCGTGGATCAGGGCCGAAACCGGAGTTGGGCCTGCCATCGCATCCGCCAACCATGTTTGCAATGGCAACTGAGCAGATTTACCCACTGCACCACCCAGAATCATCAGGGTTGCCCAAGTGATCGCAGTCGAACCTGCTTCGATATGTTGTGGAGCCAATACCGCCAGCTCACGGAAACTCAGCGTGCCGAGCTGGTCATAAAGAATAAACATACCGATGGCGAGGAACACGTCACCCACACGGGTCACGATGAAAGCTTTCATTGCCGCTGCGCCATTGGCCGGGGTTTTGTAGTAGAAACCAATCAACAGATAACTGCACAGCCCCACACCTTCCCAACCGAGGTACATCAGCAGCATGTTATCAGCCAGCACCAATACCACCATGCTGGCGATAAACAAGTTGGTATAAGCAAAGAAGCGGGAATAACCCTCTTCACCACGCATATACCATGAGGCATAAATATGGATCAGGAAACCGATGCCAGTCACTACACTCAGCATGGTCAGTGACAAACCGTCCAGTACTAAATTAACGGGAATACTGAAATTATCCACCGCCATCCAGTTCCATAATGTCTGGCTGTAAACCAGCCCCCCTTCCCCATTTTGGGAAAGGAAATCTATGCCGGCCCAAAGTGTGACCAACGCTGCCAACCCAACAGAACCAATCCCAATGGCGGCTGACAGATTTTCAGACCAGCGGCCACGGGAAAATGCCAGTAGCAAAAATCCCAGCAGTGGCAGCAGAATTGTTAAATAGAGTAAGTTCATCCGCGCATCTCACTGACATTATCAATATTCAGGTTTTGGCGACGTCGGTGCAACTGTAGTAACAGTGCCAAACCGATGCTCGCCTCAGCGGCTGCCAGAGTAATGGCCAGAATGTACATCACCTGACCATCAGGCTGGAGCCAATAGCTACCGGCAACGACAAATGCCAGTGCTGAAGCATTGATCATAATTTCCAGACCAATCAGCATGAATAGCAGATTGCGGCGGATAATCAGACAGGTGAAGCCCAATGTAAACAGAATGGCCGCCAGAATAAGACCGTGGTCTAAGGCTATCATTATTGCTCCTCCGCACGATTGCTAATTACGTCACCTTGCCGGTTTTCACGACCAATATGGTAAGCCACCACCATTCCGGCCAACAGCAACAAGGATGCCAGTTCGACTGCCAGTACATAAGGGCCAAACAAACTAATGCCCACCTCTTTGGCACTGACTACTTCACCTGTGATTGCTACAGATGGCAGAGTACTGATGGCATAAACCAGCACGATCAGCAGAGCAATAGACAAGATGGACGGTCCTATCCAAGTACGGGGCTGCAACCACAACCGTTCTTGTTCAACGACCGATTTTCCTAAGTTCAGCATCATCACAACAAAGACGAATAACACCATGATCGCCCCTGCGTAAACAATGATCTCCAAAGCACCGGCGAAATAAGCACCCAGTGAGAAAAATACGACGGACAATGCCAGCAAGGAGATAATCAGATACAGCAAGGCATGTACCGGATTAGTATGGGTTATCACCCTGAGTGTTGCGAGGATGGCAACCAGCCCTGCGACATAAAATGTAAATTCCATAAATATCGCTCCTTACGGCAACAGGCTTTTAACGTCGATAGGTTTGGCCTCATTATCAGCTTCACCTTTATCCTTGCCGTCAATTGCCATGCCTGTCTTGCGGTAAAAGTTATAGTCAGGATACTTGCCCGGCCCTGAAATCAGCAGATCTTCTTTTTCGTAGACTAAATCCTGACGCTTGAATTCACCCAGTTCAAAATCCGGCGTCAACTGAATAGCGGTAGTCGGACAAGCTTCTTCACACAGGCCGCAGAAAATACAACGCGAAAAGTTGACGCGGAAAAATTCTGGATACCAACGACCATCTTTATGCTCGGCTTTTTGCAGTGAGATACATCCCACCGGACATACTGCCGCACACAAGTTACAGGCGACACAACGCTCTTCACCGTCAGGATCACGAGTCAGAACGATACGCCCACGGTAACGGGGTGGCAGATAAACCGGCTCTTCCGGATACATTTTTGTTTCGCGTTTATGGAAGGCATGAAGCCCTATCATCCAAATACTGCGTACCTGGGTGGCGAAACCGACCACTAACTCTTTCAATGTCATGGTTCAATCACCCCTTTATTAAGCGTTGTATAGAATAACTGCGGCAGTTGCCAGCATGTTGAGTAACGTTAATGGCAAACAAATTTTCCAGCCAAACGACATCACCTGGTCATAACGCGGGCGCGGCAATGCAGCACGGATCAAGATAAACATCATCATGAAAAATGCCGTTTTCAGCGCAAACCAGATGAATGGAGGCAAGAGAGGCCCGTTCCAGCCACCGAAAAACAAGGTGACGATCAAGGCGGATACCGTCACGATAGCGATATATTCCCCCACAAAGAACAGGCCGAACTTCATGCCGGAATATTCGACATGATAACCATCAGCCAATTCCTGTTCTGCTTCCGGCTGGTCAAAGGGATGACGGTGACACACCGCCACACCAGCAATGGCAAAGGTCAGGAAACCAAAGAACTGAGGGATGATATTCCACATATGTTGCTGTGAGTTGACGATATCGACCATGTTGAAGGAGCCTGCTTGTGCCACAACCCCCATCATGGACAGACCGATGAAAACTTCATAGCTCAGTGTTTGTGCTGATGCCCGCATCGCACCCAACAAGGAATATTTGTTGTTACTTGCCCAGCCTGCGAACAACACTGAATAAATTGCCAGACCCGCCATCATCATGAAGAACAGGACACCGATATCCAGGTCTGCCACCATCCACGTCGGGCTGACTGGCACGATAGCAAAGGCCAGAAGCAATGAGCAGAAAGCAATGACAGGAGCCAGAGTGAAAATGGCCCGATCAGCGAAGCGAGGTGCCCAGTCTTCTTTAAAGAACATTTTGATCATGTCTGCAACTAGCTGCAATGAACCGCCCCAGCCGACACGGTTTGGCCCGTAACGATTCTGGAACAGGCCAAGAATGCGGCGTTCAAAGAAGCTCATGAATGCTCCGCAGACAACCACGATCAGAAGAATCACAGCCGCTTTCAGAACAGCAATCAGGATTTCAGTCACATCGGGAGTAAGCCAACGCATTATGCAACCTCCCGTAAATTATTGACTGATTTTCCTGCCAGAACCGGTGGAATTCCCGGCATTCCCAGCGGCAGACCAACTTGCCCCTGAGCCAGATTGTCGCTCAAGCGCACTGCTAAACGCAGTTGTTGCCCTTCACAATCAAACTCCATCACGGCTCCTTCTGTTACATTCAAATGTTCTGCATCTTTATGATTAATCATCACATATGGATCAGGCATACGATCCTGTATCACATCAGAACGCTGTGACAGTTCATCACTGCCGAACAAATGGAAATAAGGCGCAACATGCCATTGATTTTTTTGTGCGCTGAATGCGGTTGGAATACTGTCGAAATAATTCAGCCCACCATCAACGGCTTCAATCAAACGAACACCCGGATCACCAAAGCGCAATTTTCCACCCACTTCAGCCTGAAATTTATTCCACGCCTGTGGTGAGTTCCAGCCGGGTGCCCAGGCAAACGGAATTTGCTGACGTGGCGCAAATGGGCTGTTGTTTCCTTCCATTGAGAAAGCAAATGCGGTGTCGATATCTTGTGGCTGGCGTTGCTCATGAACGCTGATATCAGCCAACATGGCGGTACGACCACTATAACGATGAGGTGAACGTGCTAATTTTTGCCCACGGACACGGAATGTGGCATCTGGTGCTGCATTAACGATGCCTTTGAATTGCGGCATCGCTTTGACACAGGCTTCAATAACGTGGTCAAGTTGCGTCCAGTCAGTCTGACATTGTGTGTAAGTAGTATACAGGGAGTGCATCCAGCGCCAGCTTTCCAGCATAACGATGGACTTGTCATAGAATGCAGGTTCATAAACTTGGAAATAGCGCTGTGCGCGACCTTCCTGATTCACCAGCGTACCATCACTTTCTGCAAAACTGGATGCTGACAGGATTAAATGCGCTTTATCCATAATGGCGGTACGCTGATGGTCAACAACAATCAAGTTTTTCAGGCTATTCAGTGCATTATTAATTTTATCTGCTGGCGCATGACGATAGAGATCGTTTTCCACCACAATCGCAGTATCTGAATCCCCTTTGGCGATACGTTGTAAAGCAGCATCCAATGGCTGTGCTTCCATCATCGCCAGACCAAAACTATTGGCATACGCTGCTACATAAGAAAGACCAACATTTGCACCTTTATCTTTCAGTGCCCATGCAATATTAGCTGCTGCCTGAATCAGGGCATCGCTACCTGTGTTGCTGCCACTGATAATCAATGGCTTTTTCGCGTCACTCAATGCCTGAGCGATGATTTCCACTTTCGATTGCAGCTCATCCGGCAAGTCATTGACAGCGGGCGCAATATTGTTCAGGGCATGTGCCACTGCAAAACCAAAACGAGCCTGATCATCAACAGGTGCGCGATAACCCCACGCGGCAACATCATCCAATCGAGTATCATCAACACTGGTCAGGAACAGAGGATATTTGGCATGCTGGCCGATATTCATGACCGCCGCGATTTGCCAGTCTGCCACTTTTTGGGCCTCTGCCATCTCACGGGCCTTGCCCTTCACTGCCTGACGCACTGATAACGCCATGCGAGCCGCAGTTTGAGTTAAGTCTTCACCTAACACCAGCACCGCATCATAATCTTCAATTTCACGTAGGGATGGTGTATACACGCCACCTTGTTGGAGGATCTCCAGCATCATGTCAAGACGGTGTTGCTCTTCTGCTGAAATACCACTATAGAAGTTTTCTGCGCCAACTAATTCACGCAAAGCAAAATTACTTTCAATGCTGGCACGTGGCGAGCCGATGCCAATGGTTTTTTTCGCCTGACGCAATATATCTGCGCCCCCTTGCATAACTTGATCCGCATTCAGCGAAATCCACTGATCACCACGTAATTGTTGTGGCTGGCGAGGACGGTCGTCACGATTGACATAGCCATAACCAAAGCGCCCACGGTCACACATAAAGTAATGGTTAACCGTACCGTTGTAGCGGTTCTCTATGCGGCGCAATTCACCATAGCGTTCTCCGGGACTCGTATTACAGCCGATGCTGCACTGCTGGCAGATGCTTGGCGCAAACTGCATGTCCCATTTACGGTTGTAGCGTTCTGAATGGGTTTTATCGGTAAACACCCCTGTCGGGCAAATTTCGACAAGGTTACCGGAAAATTCACTTTCCAGCGTGCCACTTTCAGTGCGACCAAAATAGATGTTGTCATGAGCACCGTAAACGCCTAAATCCGTTCCGTCCGCATAATCGTTGTAGTAACGAACACAACGATAACAGGCAATGCAACGGTTCATTTCATGGGCAATAAATGGACCCAATTCCTGATTTTTGTGAGTACGCTTGGTAAAACGGTACTTACGGAACGAGTGCCCGGTCATTACCGTCATATCCTGCAAATGGCAGTTTCCTCCCTCCTCACAAACAGGACAGTCGTGGGGATGATTAGTCATCAGCCATTCCACAACACTTGCGCGGAACTGCTTTGCTTCTTCATCATCAATGGAAATATACGTGCCATCTGTCGCAGGTGTCATACAAGACATCACCAGACAACCGCGCGTATCTTCTGCGTTCTGATATTGCTTTACCGCACACTGGCGGCAAGCGCCAACGCTTCCCAGCGCCGGATGCCAGCAAAAATAAGGTATATCAAGCCCCAATGAGAGACAGGCTTGTAACAGGTTATCAGCCCCGTTTACATCATAATCTTTGCCGTCTACATGTATCGTAGCCATAGTCAGCATGCTTCCCAGTAGCCCGCCGCAAGCAGGCGTTAGTCAAAAAATAAAATCAATCCTACCAACGCTGCTTAAGCAGATTCGGTTGAATACCCGCAATCAGGCTGGTATTGCCATAATCTTTAGTGACAATGCCGGCTTCGAATTCTTCACGGAAATATTTGATGGCACTCTGCAAAGGCTCTACGGCACCTGGCGCATGGGCACAGAATGTTTTTCCTGGACCGAGGAAACGGCAGAGTTGCTCTAATGTTTCGATATCACCCTGCTGACCTTTGCCACTTTCAATGGCCCGGAGAATTTTGACGCTCCACGGCAAACCATCGCGGCATGGTGTACACCAACCACAGGATTCACGAGCAAAAAACTCTTCAAGGTTGCGAGTCAAGGAAACCATATTGATCTCGTGATCCACCGCCATCGCCAGTGCAGTTCCCAGACGACTGCCCGCGTTGGCGATACTTTCGAAATCCATTGGCAGATCAAGGTGATCTTCTGTCAGAAAATCGGTTCCCGCACCACCCGGCTGCCATGCTTTGAATTTCAGGCCGTCACGCATACCACCTGCGTAATCTTCCAGAATTTCACGGGCTGTTGTACCGAAAGGGAGTTCCCAAAGACCCGGATTCCTGACCCGGCCAGAGAAGCCCATCAATTTAGTTCCGGCATCTTTACTTTTGCCTTCGCTCAAACCGATATACCAATCTTTACCATATTCGAGAATGGCGGGCACATTGCACAGGGTTTCAACGTTGTTGACACAAGTTGGTTTACCCCAGACGCCCGATGTCGCAGGGAATGGCGGTTTTGAACGGGGATTCGCGCGACGCCCTTCAAGGGAGTTAATCAATGCGGTCTCTTCACCACAGATATAACGTCCCGCGCCGGTATGAACAAACAGTTCAAAATCAAAGCCACTCCCTAAAATATTCTTGCCGAGCAATCCCGCAGCCTTGGCTTCTTCAATGGCTCTGCGCAAATGAACGGCTGATTCGACATATTCACCGCGCAGGAAGATGTAGCCACGATAGGCTTTCAGCGCAAACGCACTGATTAACATCCCTTCCACCAGCAGATGAGGCAGTTGTTCCATCAACAGACGATCTTTGTAAGTACCCGGTTCCATTTCATCTGCATTACACAGCAAATAGCGGATATTCATACTTTCGTCTTTTGGCATCAGGCTCCATTTCAAGCCTGTAGAGAAACCCGCACCGCCGCGGCCTTTTAAGCCCGCATCTTTCACCAGTGAGGTAATTTCATCAGGAGCCATGCCCTTCAGTGCTTTTTCAGCGCCCTTGTAGCCATTTTTGCTTCGGTATTCATCCAACCAAACAGGTTGCTGGTCATCACGCAACCGCCATGTCAGGGGATGAGTTTCCGCTGCGCGGATAATTTCTTTCACTCCTGAATGCGTTGTCATGGATACTGCTCCAGTAATTTTTCAATTTCTTCGGGTTTTAAGTAACTGTGAGTGTCCTCATCAACCATCATGGTCGGTCCTTTGTCACAATTACCCAGGCAGCAGGTTGGCAACAATGTGAAACGCCCATCTGCCGTAGTTTGCCCCGGACGAATGTTCAAATGCGATTCTATCGCCGCCTGAATGCCCTCATAACCCGTGATGTGACACACAACGCTGTCGCAGTAACGGATAATGTGGCGCCCTACTGGCTGGCGGTAAATCTGGCTGTAAAATGTTGCCACACCTTCCACATCACTGGCCGGAATACCCAACACCCCAGCAATAGCATAAATGGCGCCATCAGGCACCCAACCACGCTGTTTCTGCACAATTTTCAGCGCCTCAATTGACGCAGCCCGCGGATCTTCGTAGTGGTGTTTTTCCTGCTCAATGGCATCACGTTCTTCAGCACTCAATACAAACTCATCCGGTGTCTGAGCGTCCGTTACGTTAACCACATCAAGGCGTGCTTGCTTGTTTGCGTTAAATTCACTTTGCATCGTTAGCGATCCACATCAGACATAACAAAATCGATACTGCCCAGATAGACGATAAGGTCAGAAACCAGACTGCCGCGGATCACCGATGGAATTTGCTGCAAGTGCGCAAAACTTGGTGTACGGATGCGGGTGCGGTAACTCATGGTGCTACCATCACTGGTCAGGTAATAACTGTTGATACCTTTAGTTGCTTCGATCATCTGGAATGATTCATTGGCAGGCATAACCGGCCCCCATGACACTTGCAGGAAGTGGTTAATCATGGTTTCGATATGCTGCAATGTACGCTCTCTCGGCGGCGGTGTAGTCAGCGGGTGATCAGCCTTGAATGGCCCTGCCGGCATATTTTTGAGGCACTGTTCAAGGATGCGCATACTCTGGCGGATTTCTTCCACTTTCAGCATCACACGGTCATAGCAATCGCCGTTGTAGCCTGTCGGGACTTCAAAATCGAAATTTTCATAACCGGAATACGGACGCCATTTACGCACGTCAAAACCAATACCGGTTGCACGCAGCCCCGCTCCGGTAACCCCCCAATCCAGAGCCTGTTTAGAATTATAAGCAGCCACGCCAACAGAACGTCCTTTCAGGACGCTGTTTTTCAGCGCTGTTTTGACATAGGAATTCAGACGTTTCGGCAGCCAGTCCAACAATTCACGCAGAAGTTTTTCCCAGCCCCGAGGTAAGTCATGAGCGACACCACCGATACGGAACCACGCCGGATGCATACGGAACCCAGTAATTGCCTCAACCACATCGTAAACTTTCTGTCGGTCAGTAAAGGCAAAGAAGACGGGGGACATTGCACCAACGTCTTGGATGAATGTACTGATATAAAGCAAGTGGCTATTGATGCGGAACAGCTCAGACAGCATGACACGGATAGTTTTCACGCGATCCGGCACCTCAATGCCAGCCAGTTTCTCGACGGCCAGTACATAAGGCATTTCGTTGACACAACCGCCCAGATATTCGATACGGTCGGTATAAGGTATATAACTGTGCCATGACTGACGTTCACCCATTTTTTCGGCGCCACGGTGGTGGTAGCCAATGTCAGGTACGCAATCAACGATTTCTTCGCCATCAAGTTGCAGAACAATACGGAATGCACCGTGAGCAGAAGGATGGTTCGGGCCGAGATTGAGGAACATGAAATCCTCATTGTCAGTGCCACGCTTCATTCCCCACTCTTCTGGTTTAAAAGTCAGGGCTTCCATTTCCAGATCTTCTTTCTGCTTAGTCAGAATGAAAGGATCGAATTCCGTCGCACGCGCGGCATACTCTTTGCGCAGCGGATGACCTTCCCATGTTGGTGGCATCAAGATGCGACGTAAATTAGGATGACCATTGAATGTAATGCCGAACATTTCCCATGTTTCACGCTCATACCAATTGGCATTCGGGAAAAGTGACGTGATGGTCGGGATATTCAAGTCTTGTTCAGCGAGCGCGACTTTCAACATAATGTCACGGTTACGCTCAATGGAAATCAAGTGATAAAATACTGAAAAGTCGGCAGCTGGCAGCCCTTGCCGATGAGAACGCTGACGTTCATCAACACCATGTAAGTCAAACAACATGACATAAGGTTTGGGCAGCTTTTTCAGAAACGTTATTACTTCCAGTAATTGCCCTCGCTTAACCCAAACAACGGGTATACCGATACGGGTAGACTGGACAATAAAGGCATCCGGGTCAAATTGACGATTAAGCTCGCTCACAACAGGATCATCAAGGTGATCCCGTGTCTCCCAAGCTGGTCGTGCGCTTTCTTGCGCTATCTGATCTGTCATCATTTTTCACCACAACGCTTGATCAGGTTTTTGTGATCGCAACACATTGCTCTGGTTACGCTATATGGCTAAAAGCCTTAAATTTCGTCTGGAGTACGCAGATTTTTCACTGCAATACGTTCACCGCGCTTCCGTTCTCTTTCTGATTGCATATTTGCGCGGTAAACTCCCTGATCGCCTACAACCCATGACAGTGGACGGCGTTCTTTGCCTATAGACTCCTGCAACAGCAACAGAGCCTGCATATAGGCTTCTGGGCGGGGAGGACAGCCAGGAATATAAACATCGACAGGAATAAATTTATCGACCCCTTGAACTACGGAGTAAATATCGTACATACCACCGGAGTTTGCACAGGCTCCCATTGAGATCACCCACTTAGGTTCCAGCATTTGGTCGTACAGACGCTGGATGACCGGTGCCATTTTGACGAAACAAGTTCCGGAAACCACCATGAAATCAGCCTGACGGGGAGATGCCCGCAGCACTTCTGCCCCAAAGCGAGCAACATCGTGAACAGCTGTAAACGATGTCACCATTTCCACATAACAGCAAGAAAGACCGAAGTTATAAGGCCACAGAGAGTTTTTTCTTCCCCAGTTCACCATGTCATGTAGCGCATTTTCTAATTTACCCATATAGACACTGCGGTGAACGTGCTGCTCCAGGGGATCACTGACAATTTCCTGTTTTTGCAGGGGATAACGGTCATTCTCACCGTTCGGATCTATGCGGGTGAGCGTATAATCCATCTTTATGCCTCGCTATTACTGCATGTGACTGTTGTTGGTATAAGTGTCAGCACTAGGTTTACTGACTTGGCGTTTTGAACGTGCTGGCGTCCAGTCCAACGCACCAATGCGCGCCAGATAAACCAAGCCTGCCAATAGCACCAAAATGAAAATGCTTGCCTCGGCAAAGCCCAGCCAGCCACTCTCTTTGATAGAGACGGCCCATGCATACAAGTAAAGGACTTCAACGTCGAAGATGACAAAGAACATGGCGACCAGATAAAACTTCGCCGACAGGCGGAGACGAGCACTACCGACAGAATCGATACCTGATTCATAAGGTACGTGTTTTGCTCTGGCTTTCGCTCGGCCTCCCATGAAGTATCCGCCCAGTAACATGAGCGCACACAAACCAAGGGCACCTATCAGGAAAACCGCAAACGCCCAGTTATGGGCTAAAATTCCAGTGGATGTAGACATACTCGTTGCTTACTCATCAAAAGTGGCGTCAAGGTCTCTGCTCTTTTTTCTGGCAGTATTGCACCACATCGATTCATGGGAAGGGACAACAACCAAATCTGAAACAGCGCTAATCAATATCTTCCATCGCTTGAATCGTCTTGGTTTTTATTCCTCTCAACAATATTTTGCCGCTGCGGCAAAAGCGCTTACACATTTATTTACAAACGAAAAACCATTAATTAACATATTGTGCTGATATACCGCTAAAACGTGTCAGTAGAGTAATAAAACAACAACCTGACATAACTAGTCTAACCGATAACTCGACTTTACTATACCATTATCGCAGGAAAAACCTGTCTTTCCACTGTGAGACTGAGAGTATTTTTATGATCAAACGCACAGTTTCACTGAAAAACATTCAATACTTGAATGAATATCATTCAACTCTTAATAAATTGCTTCTAAAAAGAACTATCTAACTGCAATAAAGCTGTTATTTCTGAAAATAAATTTATTTTATCAATTTAGGAAAATAAAATTTGTTAACACAACAACATTCTTTTAACTAAAATTCGAAAGTGATAGGAAAATTAATAGGGCTTATTTCTGATTGGAAATATAAAAAATGGAAATGAAAACTCAGGAGGAGGAAGACTATTTAATAAATAATGAACAACAGGCTAATATCTCCACATAAAATGGAAATATTAGCCTATAAAACACATGGTGCTTATTCGTCTATATCTTCAACATTTTCGACGGAGGTTTCATCAACTGATTCAGCTGATTTTACAAGATCAATGGAGTCAATAGATTCATCCATTTCGTCGGATTCATCAGCTTCAACAGACGTTACGATATAAGATGTTTTCTTGTTTTCTATTGCATCGAAAACAGTCAGAACCGATTCATTTTGTTCATTACTGTTACGGTATAAGAAAAATTGAATTTCCGGCAAGCGCGGTAATCCTTCACTTTCACCCAGAATTCTTAGATCTGCATTATGCATTTCCAGAGGGCGGGCAGTAATGCCTACTTCTGCATTCACAGCCGCACGAACAGCAGACAGGGAGGCTGCTTCATATGCAATGCGCCATGAAATGCCTGCCATATCCAGTGTATCCAGAGCTATCTGACGGAATGGGTTAGTTTCATCCATTACAACCAACGGCACGGGTTCGTTAGTTTGCAATTGGAAATCTGGCGCACAGTGCCATAAAACAGGGGAAGAACGTAGAATTGTTTTAGGATGTTGGTTAATTTTCGTTGTGGTTAATGCCAAATCAATCTCATGGTTATCCAGCATGCTTTCAATAAATTGAGCGCGTTTAATCCGCACATCAACAGCGACACGTGGATAGACGGAGGCAATACGGTTCAATAAGAAAGGAAGAAGCGTATCAACGGCGTCATCTGATACACCTATTCTTAATTCACCGTCTGCATCATTGTAAGTTAATGATGCTGTTGCATCGTCATTGGCACGGAGGATCTGACGTGCATAACCAAGAAGTTGAAGCCCATGCTCAGTCAGAAGCTTATTACGCCCGTGGCGAGCAAATAATTCTCTCCCCACAAGATGCTCTAACCGCTGCATTTGCTGACTCACAGCCGATTGCGTTCTAGAAACAGCTGCTGCTGCTGCTGCAAAAGTATTTAAGTCAGCAACGGCAACAAAAGTTCTTAGCAGATCGAGATCGAGGTTTATTATCTGACGATTTGCATTTATCATTGTTTATTCATCACTTTTTTTGATTTTAATTACTAACTAACCTGGTGTTTTTACTTCAGCAGTATCAAATAAAATAATACCGATTGTGACATTACTCTACTCTATTAAATAGGGCAAAGGTTTACTGAACTTTTTTACTATTTAGATCATCATGGGGTTTTATTTTCTCCTTTGCTTAACAAAATTTATGCAATCCAAAAATAAATTAGATATAAAACCCTATTTACATCACATAATCACTAAATTCCAGTACAAATATCCTTTTTCTGGCTTGCTTCAAAGAACAACGTAACCTGAATTAGGAAAACTTAAAACAATAAAATAATATTAGAATTATTAATAATTCAGCATTCTCATTGAATAAGCCTCAAAATGTTATGGATAAAAACTCAAAAAGATTATCGAAGTATCATGTTATAAAACCTAAATTAATTTTACGTCAACAAAGATAAATTATAAGAATACATTATACAAACCTTCTTACTTTTATTGACAATTCGAGATTTATTGAACAAGTTCACGAAAACACCACCGTCAAAATGTCATCCTGCTTACTTTGTGCAAACTAAAAACCCGCCATTATAAAGAATAAGATCCCTGCATAATATAAACAAAAAGAGTAATATACTAATATATAACATTATTTCAGAGAGCAAACTAATGCATTTATTCTTAAAACAACCGTTTTAACCAAAGATATCAAAGTCTCTTCAAAAGACAGAACGAGAAGAGTACATTAATCATTACAATTTTTATGCCGGGTATCATCCATTTTGCCGAGAGGTTAAGGCACCTTATGTTTTCAATTAATAAATCCAGCAAATTAGATAATGTCTGTTACGACATCCGGGGGAATACCCTCAAAGAAGCCAAACGACTTGAAGAAGAAGGCAATAAGGTTCTGAAATTAAACATTGGTAATCCGGCTCCATTTGGCTTCGAAGCACCAGATGAAATTTTAGTCGATGTTATCCGCAACCTGCCGACAGCCCAAGGTTACTCAGATTCAAAAGGGCTATATTCTGCGCGCAAGGCAATCATGCAGCATTATCAAGCCAGAAATATGCTGGATGTTACCGTTGAAGATATATTTATTGGCAATGGTGTTTCTGAACTTATTGTTCAATCCATGCAAGCCCTGTTGAATACAGGTGACGAAATGCTGGTTCCTGCGCCTGATTATCCTCTTTGGACTGCGGCGGTGTCACTTTCCAGCGGTAATGCCGTCCATTACCTGTGTGATGAACAGCGAGGCTGGTTTCCTGATTTAGATGATATCCGCCGTAAAATTACTCCGCGTACTCGTGGCATTGTTATTATTAACCCGAACAATCCAACCGGTGCGGTATATAGTAAGGAATTACTGCTTGAAATAGTGGAAATAGCCCGCCAGCATAATCTGATTATTTTTGCCGATGAGATTTACGACAAAATTCTTTACGATGATGCCCAGCATCACTCTATTGCAACACTAGCGCCTGACCTCTTTACTGTGACCTTTAATGGTCTGTCAAAGACTTATCGTGTTGCCGGTTTTCGTCAGGGCTGGATGATATTGAATGGCCCGAAAAAACAGGCCAAAGATTATATTGAAGGGTTGGAAATGCTGGCATCAATGCGCCTGTGTGCCAACGTACCGATGCAACACGCTATTCAAACAGCGTTGGGTGGCTATCAAAGTATCAGTGAATTTATTTTTCCAGGTGGCCGACTCTATGAGCAACGCAACCGCGCATGGGAATTGATTAACCAAATCCCCGGTGTTTCCTGCGTAAAACCAATGGGTGCACTCTATATGTTCCCGAAAATAGACACCAAACGTTTTAATATTCATGATGACCAGAAAATGGTATTAGACCTCTTACTACAGGAAAAGGTTTTACTGGTTCAGGGTACTGCATTTAACTGGCCGGAACCCGATCATTTCCGCATCGTTACACTGCCGCATGTAACTGACTTGCAAATGGCCATTGAGAAGTTTGCTCGTTTTATTGGTAACTATCGCCAATAACCAGAACATTAATCATTCAGATGCCTATTTCAATAAATATTAATACTATAATGAAATAGGCTCTTATTTCTTACTGATCTCTATTTTTTCGTAAACTAATTTTTCAGAAATGAATATTTTCGCTATTTTTCAAATTACAGATTAAAAGATAAAAGGGATATTTCGGAGAAATTTAATACAAATTTAATACTAAAATAGGTTTACTTCCCTTCTCCGTCCGCCCACAATTAATCACATGATCCCGCTGTAAGAGAATATTATGAGCCATTTTTTCGCCCAGATATCCCGCCTAAAATTAATCAACCGTTGGCCGCTTATGCGAAATGTGCGTACAGAAAATGTTTCAGAGCACAGTTTGCAGGTTGCTTTTGTCGCACACGCACTGGCAGTAATCAAAAATCGTAAATTCAACGGCAATGTCAATGCAGAACGAATAGCTCTGCTCGCAATGTATCACGATGCCAGTGAAGTAATTACAGGGGATTTACCCACTCCAATTAAGTATTACAATCCGCAAATTGCTCATGAATACAAGCAAATAGAAAAAATCGCTCAGAAAAAATTACTGGATATGTTACCGGTTGAATTGCAGGATGATTTTCGCCCTATTCTGGATGCACACCATCATACCGAAGAAGAAAACAGTATTATCAAGCAGGCAGATGCGTTATGTGCTTACTTAAAATGTCTTGAAGAACTTTCGGCAGGCAATAGCGAGTTCAATCAAGCCAAAACCCGTCTGGAAAAAACGTTAACAAAACGCCACAGCGAAGAAATGGATTATTTTATGGATATATTTGTACCCAGTTTCAGCCTCTCTCTTGATGAAATCAGCCTATGAACCTAGTTTCGTTCAGCTAACAATTTGCTCGGTTGTGCTAAAAACTATCAGATACCGAAGCATTAAAATGGAAAAAGTACCGGAATAATCGCGATGCTAATTCCCATGACAATAAATGTGAAAGGTATACCAATCTTCAGAAAATCTGCAAATCGATATCCCCCGGGCCCCAGTATCAATGTATTAACGGGAGATGAAACAGGTGTCATAAATGCCGCCGATGCTGCTACACCAATAATCATCGCAAAAGGCAGTGGGGAAACAGACATCTGGTTTGCTGCTGCAATGGCAATCGGTGCCATTAATACCGCCGTCGCGGTATTGGAAATAAACAACCCGATGACAGCACAAAGCACAAACAGACACATCAGCATCACCTTCGGTCCCATATCGCCTGCAATATCCATTAATCCACGGACGATTAGCTCAATGCCTCCCGTTTTCTGCAATGCCAGCGCAAAAGGCATCATGCCGACAATCAAAATAATACTCGGCCAGTGGATTGCCCGATAAGCGCTCTCCATATCAATACAGCGAAATTTGCCCATCAGCAGACAAGCAATCAGCGCAGCAATAAAGTTTGGAATTTCATTGGTCAGCATCATGGCAACCATCAAGGCAAGGCAAAACAGCGCATGAGGTGCCTGTGATGCAGCGGGAGCGGCGCTTTCTACCTCGGCAGGTAAATTCAGGACAATAAAATCCGGTGTTTTCGTTTTCAATGCACGAACCAGCCTCCAGTCGCCAATTACCAGCAACATATCACCAAGCAACAAAGGTTCATCGACTAATTTCCCTTCCAGCGCCTTGCCACCACGGCGGATACCTACCACATTAAGGCTATAGCGTGTACGGAATTTCATGCTACGCAAGGATTGCCCCAATAAATCCGATTCAGGTATCACAGAAATTTCAGCCATACCAACATCGCGGGATTGCGATGAAAAATATTCCCCGCGTAATACCATCGGTTCTAGCTTCTGCTCACTACAAAATTCCCGTAAATCGATATCACTTTCAGACATATCCACCAGCAGAACATCTTGCCGCTGAAACTCAATATTCCCGGTGGCTGCAATAATCACTCTGCGGAACTTACGCCAGCGTTCAATACCAATAACGTTAGCACCATAACGGGCACGTAATTTCAGTTCATCCAGTGAGTGACCAATCAAGGGTGAATTTTGACGAATGGCAAGACGACGGGCGCGACCCGATAATTTATAGTCACGGATCAAATCACGAAATGTGCGATGATAGCGTTCGTCTACTGTCTGCTGAGTTTCTCCTCCCAGCCAGCGACGGGCGAGCAACATATAAACCACACCTGCCAGCAACACTAAAATACCTATCGGTGTAATGGAGAAAAAATCAAAGCCCCGCAGACCTTCACGCACCAGTTCACTATTGACAACCATATTGGGCGGCGTAGCAACCAATGTCATCATGCCACTGATTAAACCTGCAAACCCCAATGGCATCATCAGCCGTCCCGGAGAAGTTTTCATTCTGGTTGCCACGCTTAAAACAACAGGAATGAAGATTGCCACAACCCCGGTTGAACTCATGAAAGCTCCCAGTCCAGCAACCGAGAGCATTAACCAAACCAGCATCTTGGTTTCACTGTTGCCAGCAACACGAACCAGCCAGTCCCCCATCTGATAGGCAACACCTGTCCTCACCAGCCCTTCGCCAATAATGAACAGAGCGGCAATCAACAACACATTGGGATCACTGAAACCGACAGTGGCTTCACTTAATGTCAGAGTGCCACTCAAGACAAATGCGATGATCACCAATAAAGCCACAACATCCATTCTGACTTTATTGGTGGTGAAAAGCACAATGGCTATTAATAACAGGGTTAATACCCACAACAGTTCGCTATTCAATCTGGCCCCTATCAACGATACCTTTGAACGATACAAACGTTAATAGAGTAAGTAGACCATTTTTATCAAGGAAAATCCCACGTTGCGATCAATAAACTCCCTGATTTTTGGTATATGCCCTTGCGTTATCTTTACATTCTTCTGGCAGCAATCCCAGCTTCTGGGCACCCAATAGATAGTGAATCAATCAGCGTAAAGAAAAGAGTTGTCCAACTGCTTGAATGCACGTTTAAGCAATTCAGCCAACGAGAAATAAGTGGGAACATTTTCCACAGGTGCCATTGCTATTCCTGCTTCCGCAAACTTTTCCCGGATTTCATAAAACCATTTCAGCAATCCTTCCGGCAAAGGTGTTGCTGCTCGTTTTCCCAGCCACCACAATCCTTGCAGCGGTAAACTACAAGCAAACAATGCCGTTGCAACCGATGGGCCTAACTGCCCACTCAGTGCAATTTGCCATGTCAGCGTAAAAATTGCCAATGGCGGCATAAAACGAATGCCAAAGCGAGTTGCCTTAATCACACGGTTTTCTGGAAACACAGGTGCAAGCTGCTTTTCCAGTGGCCATGTTTTCAGATATCGCTGCCCTGACTGCATTCGCTTAAACCAACCTTGGTTGACAGGGGGAGTCGTATTCATCATGACCTCAATCAATTAAAGGTATAGTTTTTAAAAAATCCCTACAAAAGATAAAATCTTTTTTGTAGTATTAATACTATTAAGTATATTTTGTCTTTATTGCTAGCAAACGGTATCCTACACAGACTTTTATGTTGTTACAGCAGCAAAACAGAAATTTTGGCCTTTTTAGCAACAATCAGGTTCGTTTGTTAATAAATTATTTTTTTAACATTGTTCTTATTTAAGATTAGATCACAACAAGATAATAGGTATTTCCATGTCAAGTAAGCTGGTACTGGTTCTTAATTGCGGTAGCTCCTCCCTGAAATTCGCTATCATCGATCCTTCCAATGGTGAAGAATATCTTTCTGGTTTAGCAGAGTGCTTTAACCTGCCTGAAGCCCGTATTAAATGGAAAATGGATGGCGCGAAAAATGAAGCTGCTTTAGGTGCCGGCGCAGCACACAGCGAAGCGCTGAACTTCATTGTTAATACTATCTTGGATGAAAAGCCAGAACTTTCCGCACAAATTTCAGCCATCGGTCACCGTATCGTGCATGGTGGCGAGAAATTCACTTCATCCGTGATTATCACCTATGAAGTTATCGAAGGCATTGAAGCAGCGATCCCATTCGCACCACTGCACAACCCTGCTCACCTGATCGGTATTGCAGAAGCGAAAAAAGCATTCCCTCATCTGGTTGAGAGAAATATTGCTGTATTTGACACCGCATTCCATCAGACTATGCCTGAAGAAGCCTACCTGTATGCACTGCCTTATAACCTGTACAAAGAGCATGGAATCCGTCGTTACGGCGCACACGGTACCAGCCACTTCTACGTTTCCCGTGAAGCAGCCAAGGCTCTGAACAAACCAGTTGAAGAGCTGAACATCATCACCTGCCATCTGGGCAATGGTGGTTCTGTTTCTGCGATTGTTAACGGCCAGTGTGTTGATACTTCTATGGGTCTGACGCCACTGGAAGGTCTGGTTATGGGTACCCGTAGTGGTGACATCGATCCAGCTATCATATTCCACCTGCACGATGCGATGGGCATGACTGTGGCTCAGATCAATACTCTGCTGACCAAAGAGTCTGGCTTCCAGGGTCTGACCGAAGTGACCAGTGACTGCCGTTACGTGGAAGATAACTACGAAACCAAAGCTGAAGCTAAACGTGCCATGAACGTTTACTGCCACCGTCTCGCTAAGTACATCGGTGCTTACAGCGCACTGATGGAAGGCCGTCTGGATGCAATCATCTTCACCGGCGGTATTGGCGAAAACTCCGCACTGGTACGTGAACTGACCATTAAGAAAATTGCTCTGCTGGGCTTCGAATATGATCACGAGCGTAACCTTGTTGCGCGCTTTGGCAAATCAGGCGTTATCACTACTGATAACAGCTGCCCTGCTTTGGTTATCCCAACCAATGAAGAGTTGGTAATCGCTCAGGATTCAGCACGCCTGACCGCATAATATACCATATCGCATTGAGTCATCTTTATTGACTGACGAGCAACCGTTAAAGAGGTTTCCGTGTCCCGTACAATTATGCTAATCCCTACCGGCACTAGCGTTGGTTTAACCAGTGTCAGTTTGGGCGTTATTCGCTCCATGGAGCAAAAAGGCGTTCGTCTGAGCGTTTTCAAACCTATCGCACAACCACGTCAGACTGGTTCTCAGGATCAGACTACTTCCATTATCCGTTCACACTCCAGCATTTATGCTGCGGAACCTATGGATATGGCACACGTGGAATCTCTGCTGACCACCAACAAAAAAGACGTGCTGATGGAAGAGATCGTGGCGCGTTACCACGAAAATACCAAAAATGCAGAAGTTGTTCTGATTGAAGGCCTGGTTCCGACTCGCAAACATCCGTTTGCTCAATCCCTGAACTATGAAATCGCCAAAACACTGAACGCTGAAATCGTATTTGTTACTGCGTTGGGCACTAATTCCCCGGAACAGCTGAAAGAGCGTATTGAGCTGAGCCGTGCAGAATATGGTGGTATCAAGAACCAAAATATCATCGGTGTTATTGTTAACAAACTGAATGCACCTGTTGATGACCAAGGCCGCACTCGTCCAGATTTGTCCGAAATTTTTGACGAATCGACTAAAGCAACTGTTGCTTATGTCGATCCGAAAACCATTTTCAAAAATAGCCCACTGCCCATTCTCGGCTGCATTCCATGGAGTTTCGACCTGATCGCCACCCGTGCAATTGATATGGCTAAGCACCTGAAAGCAGACATCATCAATGAAGGTGCTATTGAAAGCCGCCGCATTAAGTCCGTGACTTTCTGTGCCCGCAGTATTCCTAATATGCTGGAGTACTTCCGTCCGGGTTCTTTGCTGGTAACTTCCGCTGACCGCCCTGATGTCCTGATCACTGCATGTCTGGCTGCCATGAATGGTGTCGAAGTTGGCGCAGTCTTACTGACTGGTGGTTACTCAATTGATGATTCTATCCGTGAACTGTGTGAACGTGCA
This sequence comes from Xenorhabdus koppenhoeferi, assembly GCF_900116635.1. GTDB lineage: Bacteria > Pseudomonadota > Gammaproteobacteria > Enterobacterales > Enterobacteriaceae > Xenorhabdus > Xenorhabdus koppenhoeferi. Next base: position 79,279 of record NZ_FPBJ01000006.1, read on the forward strand.
TTCAGCACCGGCCTGCCAGTTTTCACCGTGAACACCAATACATGGCAGACTTCTCTGAACCTGCAAAGTTTCAGTCTGGAAGTTCCAGCAGATGACCACGAACGTATCGAAAAAGTACAAAACTACGTTGCACAACACATCAGCAGCGAGTGGATAGATTCTCTGGCTGCGGCTTCAGAGCGTCCAAACCGCCTGTCTCCACCAGCATTCCGTTATGAACTGACCGAACTGGCTCGTCAGGCCGGCAAGCGTATCGTTCTGCCAGAAGGCGACGAACCACGTACCGTCAAAGCAGCGGCTATCTGTGCTGAGCGGGGCATTGCTGAATGTATCCTGTTGGGTGATCCAGAAGAAATTCGCCGTGTGGCGGCCGCTCAGGGCGTTGAACTGGGTGCTGGTATTGAAATCGTTAACCCGGCAGCAGTACGTGAGCATTATGTTCCGCGTCTGGTTGAATTGCGCAAGAACAAAGGCATGACCGAAGTTGCTGCTCGTGAACAACTGGAAGACAACGTTGTTCTGGGCACCCTGATGCTGGAACAAAACGAAGTTGACGGTCTGGTCTCCGGCGCAGTTCATACTACCGCTAACACCATTCGTCCGCCATTGCAGCTGATCAAAACCGCGCCAAACAGTTCACTGGTTTCTTCAGTCTTCTTTATGCTGCTACCGGAACAAGTACTGGTTTACGGAGACTGTGCAATCAACCCAGATCCAACCGCAGAACAACTGTCTGAAATCGCTATCCAGTCAGCTGACTCTGCAAAAGCATTTGGTATTGAACCACGCGTTGCCATGATCTCCTATTCCACCGGTAACTCTGGTGCGGGCAGCGATGTTGAAAAAGTTCGTGAAGCAACCCGTCTGGCACAAGAAAAACGCCCGGATCTGATCATTGACGGACCATTGCAGTACGATGCCGCTATCATGGCAGACGTGGCAAAATCCAAAGCGCCAAACTCACCGGTTGCTGGTCAGGCGACCGTGTTCATCTTCCCAGACCTGAACACAGGTAACACCACTTACAAAGCAGTACAACGCTCTGCGGATCTGGTTTCTATCGGGCCAATGCTGCAAGGTATGCGCAAACCTGTTAATGACCTGTCTCGTGGTGCATTAGTTGATGACATCGTTTATACCGTTGCCTTGACTGCAATTCAGGCAACTCAGCAAGAAATCGCTTGATTTTCTAACAGAATAAATTAGTCACACGAAATACCTCCATGCTTTTAGCATGGAGGTATTTTTTTGTTATGGCTTTAGCAGTATACGTTCGAGGTTCGAGTATAGGTGAGATTTTACGAGGGTATAACAATAATCAGGTTTAGAGAATTTATTAAATTTATTTTTCTGTTTCTTTCCATTCTGCTTGCTGTTCTTGACGTTTTCTGATTCGCCACAAGACTTCTAATATCACAAACCACACAGGTGTGCCATATAACGCAATACGGGTCTCATAATCAAATACCATAATCACTACCGTAAAGGCAAAAAATATCAACGTACACCATGTCATGGGAATACCCATTGGCATTTTATAAATGGATTTTTTATGTAAATCAGGGCGTTTCTTACGATAAGCCAGATAAGCAAGCAATATCATGCACCAACTGTAAATGACCATGATAGCGGCGACAGTTGTAACAATAGTGAATAATTTCATCACATCGGGAATGATAAACAGCAGAAATACACCGCTTGCCATGCAGATAACAGAAAATATCAGGCTGAATATAGGAACAGCACTGCTTATCGAAAGTTGCCCGAATTTATAATGAGCCAGTTTCTCTGTAGACAGGCCATAAAGCATTCGAGTGCAGGCGTATAGGCCACTGTTTGCTGAAGACATCGCCGAAGTCAGTGCCACAAAGTTAATCACCGCAGCCGCAGCAGGTAATCCAGCCAATGCAAACAATGTCACAAACGGACTCATTTCCGGTGAAATATGAGGCCAGGAAGTGACAGCAATAATACACATCATGGAAAGTACGTAAAAAATAATGACTCTGATGGGAATGCTGTTGATGGCTTTCGGTAAAACTTTCTCCGGCTCTTTGGTTTCAGCCGTCACAGTACCGACCAGCTCAATACCGGTAAAAGAGAAAATGGCAATCTGAAAACCGGCAAAAAAACCAAATAGACCATTTGGCAGAAATACTTCAGGTTCCGTCAAATGACGTACAGAAGCTGTCACGCCATTGGGTGAAGTCCATCCCACAAACACCATGCCCACGCCAACGATAATTAAGGCAACTATCGCCACCACTTTGATCATGGCAAACCAGAATTCAGCTTCACCAAATAACCGTACAGAGAAAAAGTTACAAAAGCACATCAGTCCCAAAACAAACAGTGCCGTTAACCAAAGATAGCTGTCCGGGAACCAATACCGGATATAACCGCCACAAACCACAACATCTGCTATGCAACTGACAATCCAACTCATCCAATAGGTCCAGCCCAAAAAATAGCTGGCTTTGTTCCCCAGATAATCTGCTACGAAATCAGCGAATGTCCGGTAATCCAATTTAGTGAGCAACAATTCTCCCATTGCCCGCATGACCATGAAAGCAAAAAAACCAATCAGCAGATAAGTCAGAATAATTGAAGTCCCTGATACTGCTATAGTTTTCCCCGTCCCCATAAATAAACCAGTACCAATGGCTCCACCAATTGCGATCAATTGAATATGACGTCTACCTAATCCACGGTGGAGTTTTTGGGCACCTGCGGATTGCTCCGCAGATGTTTTTAGTGATCTCGTCATCAAGGACCTCTATGATTTTATTTTTATATTTTTTGTCTTTCAAACCGCAGTCTTATGAACTACGGCCCGAAACCGATTAGGTATATCTGGATTGATTACGTTAATTGCGCCAGCAATAGACCCGCCCGCAACCCAATAGCAACATGGGCATTAGGGAACAGAATAAAATTTGCAGGAGAGGCTATTTTCCAGGAGTGATTATGCTGACTGGCAATTTCGAAACCCTCCGCCAAAACGGTAAAATTTTTCGTATCCTCTGGGATATTCAGCCGGAAGTTATCATGTTGTTTGATAATCGCATCAACCACACGATAACATTTGAGCGCGGGTTTATTCCGTTTAACAATAAATGAACCCGCGACCAAATTCCGTAAGGCTTCGGTTATGTTACTGAATCTTGCCAGATCGTTTTGCCCAAAAGGCAATGCCTTGCCTATCTCCAGTGTGCAACTGTCTGCATTGAAATATTCGCTGGTAAAGTGGCTGAACGTTCCTCCCACTGCATTATGAAATACCACGGCATCAATATCACTAGCTTCCAGCCATTGTAAAAAATCAGCAGCATATTCACGTGTTTGGTACGGCAACAGAGCAAATTGCTCATGACAGGAACCCCGAATCGCTGTATGGAGATCGAGGTGCCTGCGTCTCTCTGATGCCATGATTGCGGGCTGGCTAAGGAATTGGTGGACAACTGCTTCCAGCTCTATCGCACGGCGTGTCTCATTCCCTGCCGGAAAATTTTTATAGCGACCGCCAAACATGCGATTAAGATCATTATCGAGATACCGCAGCCCCTCACGCATGGCAGGTAAGTTACCGAAGATCAACAGGAGATTATGTTGTAACGGCAGGTTTCCCTGAGCCAATTGTGACAATAGTTGAAGCAGTATTTCCACAGGCGCAGTTTCATTACCATGTATTCCGGCTGAAATGATCAGCGTATCGGTATTTTTCTCCTGTGAAAGCGTTTGTGATTGTTTTTCTGGAACCGGCTGTTCTTCCGGAAATAACTGTAATACGCCTTCCACTAACCAGGATGACTTGATATTTGGCGGAAAATACAAGGTATTTTCAATTTTGTTTTCAAGCAATAAATTCAGTAAATCCATCTCATCTCCTGATTAGCGCTGAAAATCATAGATTGAACCGAGTCTGAGGATTTGTGTCAGTTCATCAAGTGCGCTGTAAACTTCATTCAATAATTGTGGATCAGCCAGATCAGCCGCATACAGAGAATCACGATAATGGCGTTCAATCCATGAAGTCAGACGCTGATACCGTTCTGGTGTCATCAGAACCGCCTGATTCACTGCTGCCAGCTCTTTTTCGTTCAAGACGACCCGAAGCCGCAGACAAGCAGGCCCTCCCCCGTTGTGCATGCTTTCCCGCAAATCAAAGAAATGAAGTTTATTGATAGGCGCGTTTCCCCCTGCAATCAACTTTTGCAAATAGGCTGAAACATGATGATTTTGACGGCACTCTTCCGGCAGAATCAGCATCATGTTGCCGTCGGGTTGGCTCAGTAACTGGCTGTTAAAAAGATAGGACTCCACAGCATCCTGAATGGAGACTTGTTCTGTCGGGACTTCAACCGTTATTAATGTCTGCCCCAACCGGGCCATTTTTTCCCTGAGTTCAGTTAATACCGACTGTTGATTCAGAAAAGCCTGCTGGTGATAAAAAAACACATTGCGGTTACTGACAGAAATCACATCGTTATGAAAGACACCACCATCAATGGCAACCGGGTTTTGCTGGGCAAATACGGTTCTCGCTTCTTCAAGTTGATGTAAACGAGCAACAGCCTGGCTGGCTTCCAACGTCTGCCTGGCGGGATAATGTTTAGGCCCAATGCCGTCCTGCAAGGCTTTGCGGCCATAAACAAATAACTGCACACCCGCTTCACCATATTCAGCGCAAAAACGGTTGTGATTCGCTGCTCCCTCATCGCCCCAATCTGCATGTTGCGGCAAAGGGTCATGGTGGACAAAACAATCCTGATCCGGAAAAACGGCTTTCAGCGCCCGTGCAGTGGTCGTGCTTTCAAGCGAACGGTGCTGCTTGTTATTCAAATTGGCCACAGTAAAGTGAACATGCTGGTCAGCACTATCAGCCGAAGGTGATACAGTTGCTGCATTGGCTGTCCACATAGAAGATGCAGAGCTGAGGCTGGCCAGTAACGGGAGTGAATATCGTGCTGCTTTGTTCAATATCTGCCCATCACTCCCCGTAAATCCTAATTGCCGCAATGCCGGAAGACAGGGACGCTGTTGTGGGGGCAAAACCCCCTGCACCAATCCCATATCAGACAGCGCCTTCATTTTCATCAATCCCTGAAGTGCGGCTTTGCGGGGGTTAGATTCCTGCCCCTTATGATTCATGGCAGCCTCATTGCCTGTCGACAACCCAGCGTAATTGTGAGTCATCCCCACCAGACCATCAAAATTTGCTTCAATTCCCGACATAATCACCTCTGACATCCTAAAAAACTCAGTCCCGGCACCGGCGTTTCAGGTAACACTACATTGTCAGCCGTCAGGGAAGCCATCGGCCAGGCACAATAATCCGCCGCATAATAGGCACTGGAACGGTGATTCCCCGAGGCACCGATGCCACCAAAAGGTGCCTTGCTGGATGCCCCTGTTAACGGTTTATTCCAATTCACGATCCCGGCCCTCGCCTCCTGCAACAACTTCTTGAACAGGCTGGCATCAGGAGAAATCAGGCCAGTGGCCAGCCCAAACTGCGTATCATTCGCAATGGAAATGGCTTCGTCGAAAGTGTCGTAACGTCTTAATGTCAGTAAGGGGCCAAAATATTCTTCATCAGGAACACTTTTGGCATTTGTCAGATCAATGATGCCCGGTGTCATAAAGGTTGAATGAGGATCGGGCTGTGTCAGAGTCAGCAGAGAAACGCCGCCCAATGCCAACAATTTAGTCTGGGCTTCCAGCAGATTCTCTGCGGCAGCCAGCGAGATTACCCCGCCCATAAAAGGCTGTGGTTCAGCATTCCAATGCGCTGGAATAATCTGACTTGCAGCATCAAGTAACCGTTGGATCAGCGCATCACCTTTTGCCCCTTGTTTTACCAGTAACCTGCGGGCACAAGTACAGCGTTGTCCTGCGGAAATAAACGCAGATTGAATAATGGTATAAACGGCAGCATCAAGTGAATCATAGTCATCCACAATCAAGGCATTGTTACCGCCCATCTCCAGCGCCAACATTTTTCCTGGTTGACCCGCCAGTACACGATGGAAGTGGAATCCGGTTGCCGCGCTGCCAGTGAACAACACGCCGTCAATTTCCCGGTTATCCAGCAATGCACCGCCAGTTTCCTTGCCTCCCTGAACCAGATTCAACACCCCAGCAGGTAACCCCGCTTTTATCCACAATTCAACGGTTTTCTCCGCCGTTATCGGCGTCAGCTCACTGGGCTTAAATACCAGTGTATTACCGGCAATCAATGCCGGAACAATATGCCCGTTAGGTAAATGACCGGGGAAATTATAGGGACCGAAAACCGCCATCACGCCGTGGGGACGATGCTGCAATATTGCTTTGCCATCGGGCATAGTCGTTTCGGAATACCCTGTCCGCTGTTCCCATGCTTCAACGGAGATAGCAATTTTACCTACCATCGACTGGACTTCTGTCCGGGTTTCCCACAGTGGTTTGCTGGTTTCCTCACTGATCACACGGGCAATGTTTTCTTTTTCCTGTGTCAGCAAATCAGCAAATGCCTGAATAATTGCAATACGTTGTTCAACCCCCAACCCAGACCACGCAGGAAATGCCTTGCGGGCTGATTGGCAAGCTTCATCCACCTGAGAAGCAGAAGCACCATTTGCCTGCCATAAAACTCGCTGGTCAACAGGAGAATTTTTAATAACGGGCAGACCTTGCCCTGCTATCCATTCACCGCCAATGTAATTTGCCTGATGATTCATTATGAAAACCCTCAATTGTGAAAGCGTTTAGGAGAACAGAGAAACAAAACGTACCGAATCGCCATCATCCAGATGGAGTGCCTCCATTTCCTCGGAAGTCAGCCCCAGTTCATCACTATCCTGAGGAGCAGAAATATGCAGGAGAAGTGCCTTGAAATCCTGAAAATGCAGATTAGAAATAATGTACGGTAGTCCATCCTGTGATCGGGACACATTGGCGCTTCTTTTAACATGTACAAGCCGGCTGGCTTTGATTGTACGCACGTTATCTATCTCTGCGTCCAGAATGGCACCGGCATCAAAAATATCTACCGCCTCGTGGTAAGCAAACCCCTCTTTTTCCAGAATAGCGCGCGCAGGCAAAGTATTTTCATGCACTTGTCCGATGGCTTGGCGCGCTTCTTCTGGCAACAACGGGACATAAATTGGATGGAATGGCATCAGTTCTGCAATAAAAGTTTTGGAGCCAAGCACCGTCAAATAATCGGCTTCGGCGAAAGGTACATTAAAAAAGTGCTGCCCCAGTGCATTCCAGAAGGGAGATTCACCTTGCTGATCCACGACTCCGCGCATTTCCGCAAAAATGTGTTTTGAGAACAAGTGCCTGAACGCAGCAATAAACAGAAAGCGACTTCGGGAAAGAAAAACACCATTGCTCCCCCCATGATAATCAGGGTCAAGGAACAGCGTACACAGTTCACTGCATCCAGTATAATCTTGCCCCACTATCAGCGTTTCAAATGTGTTGTAAATACCTAACTCACGGGAGGAACGTACTGATCTTTGTACGCGGAAATTGTAGAAAGGCTCTTCCAGCCCGACCGCAACTTCCAGCGCACTAACACCAACAACGCGATGCTTTTCCGTGTCTTCCAAGGTAAATAAAAAACCTTGTTGTGCTCGCCCCTTTGCATCGTTAAAAGAATCAATGCTGCGTGAAATCCGTGCCGCCAGATATTCCTGATTATTCGGTAACGTCGTCAGGCCGACGCCAGCACGGGACGAAAGATTGAGGATATCCCCTAAATCTTCATGTTGAACGGATCTAAATAGCATCATGGTATCACCTCAAATCGGCTTTATTCCTGAACAAATCGCTTGAGGGCGTTTTCAAGGCGGATGAAACCGTCATTGATATCCTGCGGTTCAATGTTTAACGCAGGAGCAAAACGCAACACATCAGGGCCGGCAATCAGGGCAATTAATCCCTCCTCCGCAGCTATATTGGTCAGGGTTTTCGCCTTGCCCTGATATTTTTCATTTAGCTCAGCCCCCAGCAATAACCCTTTACCGCGGAGTTCACTGAAGATTTGATAACGTTGATTAAGCTCGGACATCCGACGGATAAATTCATGGTGACGCTCTTGCACGCCAGCCAGAAATGCCGGCTGATTCACCACTTCAATCACTTTATTGGCAACGGCTGCTGCCAGCGGGTTTCCGCCGAATGTTGTACCGTGAGAACCCGGCTGGAATGCTTCTGCGATAAACTGCCTGACCAACATCGCGCCAACCGGGAAGCCGCCACCAAGCCCTTTAGCCGTAGTCAAAATATCGGGTTCTACATCAGTTTCCTCATAGGCATATAAGTAACCGGTACGTCCGATGCCTGTTTGAATTTCATCAAAAATCAGCACTGCCTGGTGTTGATCGCACAATTCACGCAATGCTTTCAGAAATGCAGGTTCAGCAGGGATCACACCACCTTCACCAATAATAGGCTCAACAATGACAGCACAGGTGTTTTCTGAAATATGCGCTTTGATAGCATCAATATCGTTGTATGGAAGGTGGGTAATTTGTTGTGGCAGAGGAGCAAAGTCCTGAGAGTATTTTGGCTGGCCTCCGACCGTTACAGTAAATAATGTTCTACCGTGGAACGAATTTTCGAATGAAATAATTTCGCTTTTATGACTGCCATATTTATCTAAAGCATGTTTTCTGGCAATTTTTAATGCAGCTTCATTTGCCTCCGCACCGGAGTTACAGAAAAAAACCTTATCTGCGAATGTATTTTCAACCAGGTATTTTGCTAATTTTAAAATAGGTTCATTGGTGTAACCGTTACCAATATGCCATATATTTTCCATTTGAAATATTAATGTATTTTTTAATTCATCATTAGCATGACCTAATGAATTAACGGCGATTCCGCCTGCAAAATCAACGTATTCCTTCCCAGCCTGATCCCATACACGAGAGCCTTTTGCCTTGACTGGAATAAATTTCGCGGGTGAAAAACAGGGAACCATGTACTGGTCAAACCAATTTCTTTGAATCGTATTCGTCATTAGTTTTTCCTCAAATAATTAGGATAAAAAATTAAATTCTATATTATTAAATATAATTTTTTATTAATGGATTCATTTAGATTATCTATTCAATGTTTTGATTAGTTTTCAATGATGCTTTTACAATATACTCTCTTGCAATATCTTTTTTATCTTTTTTGATTGATAATTAATCCCATAATCTCTTTGGGTTTTAACAAAGTCAACACAATAAAATCACAATGAATTTACTTTATGATGTTTTTCACAATTTATAAAAATGACTCTATTTTCAATTTATGCATCGTTTATGCATAAAAAGATAAATATAAGCAGATGCAGAACAGAATCCAACCTAAATGAAGTAATTTTGTTCAATAGTTATTCATAAATCATGACCATAACTTATGGTGATGGTCTAAAAAATATGTTTGCAATTAACAAATTTTACTCTACATGTCTATAATATTATTTAAAATCAAAGTATTAAATAAAATAATACCAAGAATAACTATCAGAGAACTGTTTTTTCTTACCGGATACAGTAACTGTTAAAAGATGTGCTGGCTTCAGGCAGGCGATCTTATCAGCGATATTTTTTACACACATGTCAGGTATCACATTGTTCGTGAAAAGTACTTCAGTGAAAAGTACTTCAATAATATTATCTGGTGTGTTAAGTCAGTGGATTAACTGTACGGTAATATACACATCGTCTTTCAAGTGCAGTTTTGTTGGCTACGTTCATTTCCCTCAGTCAACACGTTGATTAAATAAAATTGAACAATTATGGCATTTCTGTATTCCTTTTACTGAGAGGAGTAAGTAAGTGCCCTAACATTCTGAATGCTTATTTATTTGTTGAAACATTATTGAATACAGTTTTTTCGCAACCCGCAAAATAATAGTAGAGAGTGGAAAAAATAGATGAATTAAACTTATTAAATTTTATTTAAAAAAATTACATTAATGTAGTTTACATTATTATTGGAAGGTTCATAATGATACTTAAATCAAAATTTTTCAGTATATTAGACTCAAGAATAGAAGAGCCATTGACCCGGCTCGCTTGCTATGGATCAAGCCCAGAGGTAGCGTCAGGCACATTTAATGTTAAAGATTACATCACTATCAGAGAAGTTGGACATCAAGATGCTATATATTTTGTTAATAAAATAAGAACGAATATCATTAATGGTGATTGGCTTATAGAGCCGAAACAAACAGAAGAGTTAAATAAAGACCAGAAAAATTGGTATTCACGAGGTAAAATGACCTACAGATTACTTTGTGATATGAATGATATTATATACAGTAACTTTGACGGCATTTCAAATACAATAAACCATTATTTTTATGTTATGTTTTATCAAGAAACACCAATTGGTATATTGATGCTCACCAATGATTTTCTAAGAATCACAGAGCCGGCTAAAATTCAGGATTTCATTATGCATATCGGTATAAGACGCTGTGGTATATTACTGATAGAGCATGCAGTAAATAAATCAAACGAACTAGGTAAAAATGGAAATATCAAATTGACACCAGCACCTAATGCCAGAGATGTTTACCGTGAATATGGTTTTAGTTTTAAAGAAGGCCATATGTTATTAGAACCTGATCAAAATGAAAAATGGGGGTTTCGTAATGAAAAATATTATTTTATGGCAGGTTGCAATTACTGATTACTTAATTTTTTCATTGGGTACTTCCTGTCATTCAATTTAATTAAACCCAATGTATACCCATTGGATTTCAAGTTGAAACTAAAAGACGAAGTGTATATTTATTATCTTACACTAAAACATAAAGTGGCTACCAAGCCACTTTATTGAACAAAAACAGCTAATTGATGATATAGCATTGTGATTATGATAGTATTTTTATTTACGTGTAAAAATATACCTAAGATAATTTATCTACTTAATTAAATTAGGTTACCATTTACATTAGAAAATATTTTTAATTTAAATTATATTTATTAATATTGCCATGCTATAAATCACGCTTGCAGTTTGATCAGAAAAAAACAACCATAGTGGATTGTGTAAACAGATATATGAATTTTCATATTAATTATAACCTTTGACAATGGCTTGTTTTTTATGACTCTGATAGCTTATTTATATCGTCAATCTTGGGTGTTACTGCTGGTATCGACAATAAGCGCATTAATTAGTGGGTTTGCCGGTGCTTCTATAGTTGGCATGATCAGCCAGGGTGTTACAGAACAGATCAACCTGACTATGTTTCTTTTAGGCTTTTTTGGTATATGCTTTATATTTTTTATTACTAAAACTGTATCAGAAATCACATTATCTCATTTAGCACAAGCTACAATTTATTCATTGCGTCTGAGTTTGAGTAATAAAATTCTACGTGCTCCACTAAAAAAACTGCATAAACTTGGGCGACACGGCTTATTGGCAGTTTTAACTAAAGATGTCGATGTATTTGTACACTCCTTTATGCTGGCACCCAGCGTTTTTGGTAATGTCACCTTAATCTTGGCCTGCTTTAGTTATTTAGCCTGGATATCCTGGGAATTGTTTGTCATTTTGGCTATATTAAGCCTTATTTCAATGTATCTGTTTTATATATGGGAAAAATATCCATTACACCTGATGACATTAATGCGTGATCAAGTGGATAAGATATACCTTAATTTCCAAAGCCTGATTGATGGCAGCAAAGAACTACAACTCAATAAACAAAAAGGCAATCTTTTTATCGATAAAGTTATCGCACCAGCAGCCAAGGTATTCCAAGAGATCTGTATCAAAGCGAATTCCAACTATGCATGGGTCATAAATGCCAGTTCCGTCACCTTCTATGTCACTATTGGCATCATCGTTTTTGTCGTTCCTATTTGGCTTCCTCAAGAGCCATCAACGCTATTTACTGTCTCATTACTTGTTCTCTTCTTATCAGGTCCTATCAGCGAAGTGATTGGGGCAATCCCTGAATTAAGAGAAGCAGAAGTTTCATTGAATAAAATGCGCCGTCTTGACGATGAGTTAGAAGAAGCTATGTCCGTGCAAGCTGAAGGTTCTAATCCATTCTATAATCAACACTCAATGGAACTTGAGCTGAAAGATGTCGTCCACCATTACACGACGGATAAAGAGGATCGACAGTTCGCACTCGGCCCATTGAGTCTGAAAATATCACAAGGTGAAATTGTTTTTATTGTCGGTGGTAATGGTAGCGGTAAAACAACACTCGCGATGTTACTTATCGGTTTGTTTGAACAAGAGTCCGGCTCTATTTCACTCAATGGGGTAAAAGTCACACCCGCCAATAATGAACATTACCGCCAATTCTTTTCCGCTGTCTTTTCTGATTATCATTTATTCGAGCAATTGCTCAATAGTGATTCGGACGTTACCGAAAAAGCGACACATTATATTGAAGCATTAAACATGGCGCACAAAGTTAAAATCGTTGATGGTGGTTTTTCCACAACCAATCTTTCGGCAGGTCAACGGAAACGGCTGGCTTTAGTCTCGGCTTATTTGGAAGATCGTCCTGTTTATCTGTTTGATGAATGGGCCGCAGACCAAGATCCCGTATTTAAACGTTTATTCTATACTGAATTATTGCCTGAATTAAAAACTAATGGTAAAACTGTCATCATTATCAGTCATGATGATGCTTACTTTGATGTTGCCGACCGTATTATAAAATTAGAAGATGGTAATATTAAAGAAATAAGCAATAAAATCCATTAATCCATTTAAAAACAAAATTAAGTGAAGCTCATCACAAAGAGCCTAATAATATAGGCTCTTATTTCACTTTCTATATCCAATGTATTTTGAGTTAAAATATGAAGGAAAAATCACCAAATCTAATAAAACTTAATACATATATACCCATTGGATTTCAAGATGCAGCGCGACGGCAAGGAACGAATCCCCTGGAGCATAGATAACTATGTGACCGGGGTGAGCGAGCACAGCCAACAAAGAGGCAGTTTGAAAGACGAAGTGTATAACACCCATAATAAAATTAGATGCGTTAGAAAAACATTATTATAAATGTGGAATAAAATAATTTAATGTAGAATCATCTAATATCGTACAGAACCTAATCCCTTTCGGAACTGAAAAGGAATTAGGTGACACATTTAAAATAAGACTGTTCTTTTTTATTAGAATGGTCAGGTATTTTTATGTCGTTTGTTCTGGGTGTGCCAAAACTTCTTACTAACAGAAATAGATTATCAATCTATTTCGGAGAGTTATTTTTATTAGTTTAACTTCAAGTGTGATTTTTTGTTTTATCAGTTCTCATGTTTTCATTTTTAATATACCCATAAAAAGGGAGCTATAGAATGAATTACCCTGAAAAATTGAAATCATTTCCTTTATCGGAAGCGCAAAGTAGCCGCTGGTTTCAATATCAAATTGACCCTGACAAACGCGGTCAAAATAATAGTGCATTTTGTGCTCGCATTAAAGGCCTAACAGCCAAACGATTAGAAGAAGCTCTCAATAAATTAGTGCAAAGACACCCACTACTGCGAGCAAGTTTTGGTCTATATAACGGCAAACTGGGTTATTGCATAGCCGATAATTGTAAAATCACACTTACCGTACATAATGCTCAACATCTCAGTGAAAAATCGCTTCAACAACGAGTTCAGGACGATTGTTGGCATCTGTTCAATTTAGAACATCCCCTTCGGGTTTATGCCAGTTGGTACCAGTGCAATCAACAAGAAAGCGTGATGGTACTGACCTTTGACCATATGGCCGTTGATGGCTGGTCTTATTGGATACTACTGGATGAACTCGATGCACTGCTTTCTGGTAAACCTCTGGAGCCTGAATCAGAAAATAACTTTAACGATTATGTGGAATGGCAACAAAAATGGCTAACAAGCGCCAGTGCTAAAAAACAACAACAATTTTGGCAAGATAAATTAGCGGGTAATTTAGCTGTATCACAATGGCCGCCTAAAAACCACGTCCGGCCAGCCACAGGGAAAATCGCTTTAAACAAAATCCTGCACCCCTCACTGTCACATAAACTGCAAACGATGGCACTTAAGTATGATAACAGCCTGTTTGCTATCCTGCTTGCTGCATACCAAATCCTCCTGAGCCACTACACCGAACAGGACGACATCATCATTGGTTCTATTATGCCGGGCAGGGGCCGTGCCCGCTGGGGAAAACTGGTCGGAGAGTTTATCAACCCAATCGCTTTACGCAGCCAGATAGACGGCGATATGACAGTACAACAGCATATCTTACAAGCGGCAAAAACTATCCGTCAGGGTATTGAGAATCAAAAATATCCCTTCACTAAGGTACTGGAACAACTGCAATTACAACGCAATACGGCAGTCCACCCTGTTTTCCAAACCGTCATGATCTTCCAAAAAGCCAGATATGTCGGTGATCTTACCGCTCTCTGGATGGCAGAAAACCATGATGCCACAGTACAGTGGGGTGATGCGGAACTACGGCCTTTTCCTTATCTTTTCTATGCCGATATACCTGTTCCGTTAATGGTCAATATTCTGGAAGTCGGTGATCAGGTTGGTTATGCCTTTTATTATGATACCGCAGTATTTGACGATGAATTCATCTCCCGACTCATGCAAAATCTTGCCACTGTGCTGGAAAACATGGCGGATGACGAACAACAGTCGGTTAATCGTTTGCCATTGATGAATGAACAAGAACGCCGGCAAGTGCTTTATGATTTCAATGACACCGGTAAATCTTTCCCGCAACACGCTTTGATCCACCAATACATTGAGCAGCAGGCAGAACGCACGCCTGATGCAGTTGCCCTGAGTTTTGGCGATGAGCAACTCAATTACTCTGCATTGAACCAACGTGCCAATCAACTCGCCCATGCCCTTGTCAACGCTGGGGTTCGTCCCGATAACCGTGTTGCCATCTGCATGGAGCGCAGCCCGGATATGGTCATTAGTCTGCTGGGTATTCTGAAAGCCGGTGCCGCCTACGTACCACTCGATCCTGAATATCCCACAGACAGACTCGCCCATATTCTTTCAGACAGCAGTCCGGTGGTTCTGCTGACTCAACACGGTTTACAGGATCAGTTGCCTGTCACCGACATTCCTGTCTGGGTTCTGGATAATTCAACGGAACAAGACAATATAAACCGTCAGTCCAGCGAAAACCCTGTGCCTGCACTTTTGGGACTCACCTCCCGCCATTTAGCCTATGTCCTCTATACATCCGGCTCTACAGGCCTGCCGAAAGGCGTGATGGTGGAACATATCAATGTAGTGAATCTGCTTCTCTCAATGCAGGACATACTGCATATCACTGCCGATGATACGATGCTCGCCTCGACAACCATCGGCTTTGATATTGCCGGTCTGGAACTCTATCTGCCCTTGATCAGCGGCAACCGCATCGTTTTAGCACCGCCAATGGCGGCCAGAGACCCTCAGAAACTCGCCACGTTAATCACAACCCAGAATATCAACATCGTGCAGGCAACCCCCTCGGCCTGGCGAATGTTACTCGATTCCGGCTGGGCCGGCGCAAACATTAAGGCAATCAGTGGCGGAGAAGCCTTGCCTGACGAACTTGCCCAACGTTTAAAAGAAAAAACCCGTAGCCTGTGGAATCTGTACGGGCCGACAGAAACCACAATCTGGTCAACCGCATCCGCCAATCTTCTGATAAACCAGCAGGACGGGCACCCTCAATCTCAGATAACCATCGGCCGACCGATAGCCAATACCCAAATTTACATACTGGATAAACACAACCAACCTGTTCCCATCGGGGGAACCGGAGAAATTCACATCGGCGGAGCCGGCGTTGCCCGGGGTTATTTCAATCGCCCGGAACTGACCACAGAGCGCTTTATTTCTGATCCATTCAGTCAGTCCCCTGATGCCCGTATGTATAAAACCGGGGATTTGGGACGCTGGCTACCGGATGGCAGTCTCACCTATCTGGGACGCAATGATTTTCAGGTAAAAATTCGCGGATTACGCATTGAACTGGGAGAGATTGAAGCCCGACTGATCCAATGTGCTGATATTCGTGAAGCCGTTGTTGTCGCCCGTGAAAGCGGGAGCGGAGATAAACGTCTGGTTGCCTATGTCATCCCGCATCAAGATTGTTTGCCGGGCATTAATCAACTGCGTGAGCAATTAAGCAAAACACTTGCCGATTACATGATCCCAAGTGCGTTTGTGATGATGGAAGCGTTTCCTCTCACGCCAAATGGCAAACTCGATCGCAAGGCATTGCCTGCCCCTGATCATTCAGCCATGTCAACCCAGGAATATGTGGCACCGGAAGGCGAAACCGAGGAGCAATTGGCAGCTATTTGGCAGTCATTACTGGGACTAGACCGGATAAGCCGCTATGACAACTTCTTCGAATTGGGCGGGCATTCTCTGTTGCTGCTACAGCTACAATCAGAAATCAAAAAAACATTTGATGTTGAATTATCCCTCCATCAACTGTTTTACCACTCCACTCTCTGTCAACTTGAAGAATGTATCATCGACTCTCTATTGCTGCAATTTGATCCAGAGTCTCTGCAAGATATTTATAAATCAATTAATTAGCATTTAATTTACTTTGTTTTAAGTGGTGATAATCAAATGAATAATAACGAGCTTTCATCTCTACCATTAGCTGAACGCAGAAGACTGCTTGAGTTAGCCAAATTAGCAAAACTGAGCCGCCAGCCTGTTCAAAAAACAGAAATCATGACTCAGGCTCGTGGTAATGGCGTGCCCTTATCCTGGGCACAGCAACGCTTATGGTTCCTCGCTCAGTTAGATCCGGCAGCACAGACCGCATACCATATGTCAGCCGGTTTGAACCTACAAGGCCAGCTAAATCTGGATGCCTTGCAGGCAGCGTTGGATCGCATTGTGGCGCGCCATGAAATTATGCGTACCACTATCACAATAGTAGAAGATGAAGCACAGCAATCCATTGATGGTGCAGATTGCCGTTTTTCTCTGATCCAAGAAGATCTCAGCCAATTATTTTCAGAACAAAATGGTGCTTCAGAAGCATGGCAAGCGGCGGTTGAAAAAGCCGCCTATCTTGAGGCAACCCGCCCCTTTGATTTTATCAATGGCCCGTTGGCAAGAGGCCGGTTGCTAAAACTGGCAGAAGATCAGCATATACTGCTGTTAACCCAGCACCACATCATATCTGATGGCTGGTCAGTCAACCTGCTTATGCAGGAACTGTCCACGTTATATCACGCATTCAGTCAGGGATTGCCAGATCCCCTGCCTGCACTGCCGATTCAATATGCAGATTATGTTATTTGGCAAAAAGACAGGTCACAAGGGAAAGAGCTGGAAAAACAGGTCGATTTCTGGCGTAACACTTTACAGGATGCTCCCACTCTTTTGGAATTGCCGACCGATCGGCCGCGTCCGGCGAAACAAAGTTATATCGGCGGACGAGTAAACCTGACTCTGCCACCCACATTACAGGCGGGATTAAAAGATCTCAGCCAACGCCACGGTACGACTTTATTCATGACGTTATTGGCAGGCTGGGCCACTTTGTTATCTCGCATCAGCGGTCAAGACGACATCGTGATAGGTACTCCTGTCGCCAATCGCCAGCAACCGGAATTAGCCTCTTTAATCGGCTTGTTTGTCAATACGTTGGCCCTGCGGGTGCAGTTGCATAATAACCCCACCGTCAGTGAACTGCTGGCACAAGTGAAAGAACAGGCAATCAATGCTTATGCCCATCAAGACCTGCCTTTCGAGCAACTGGTCGAAACCCTGCAACCATCACGCAGTTTGAGCCATAGTCCAATCTTTCAGGTTATGTTGGCAACAAATAATACGCCGGGACAACGGCATTTTGAGTTACCCGGATTGGTACTGGATGAACGGCCGTTAATCAGGGACAGCTCTTATTTTGACCTGACATTGAGCCTTGATGAGACTGAAGAAGGTTTAGTGGGTGATCTGGAATATGCCAGTGATTTGTTTGACCATGCTACGATTGAGCGCATGGCGGGTCACTTATACACCTTACTGGCGGCAATGGTAGAAAATGACACTCAACGAGTCGCTGAACTACCGTTGATGGAACCACAACAGCGCAAACAATTACTGGTGGATTTTAACAACACGGAACTGGTTTATGCTCAGGATAAACTGATCCACCAGCTGTTTGAACAACAGGCAGAATCAAGACCTGACGCTATCGCACTGGTGTATCAAGATACCCAACTGACTTATTCGGAACTGAACCAACACGCCAACCAACTGGCTCACAGCCTGATAGCATCTGGCATACAACCAGACGATCGCATAGCCCTGTGTGTTGATCGCAGTCCGGATATGATAATTGGCATGTTCGGCATTCTTAAAGCCGGAGCGGGTTATGTTCCATTAGATCCAGAATACCCCGCCGAACGACTGGCTTATCAGTTATCAGACAGCAAACCGAAGTTACTGCTGACCCAACAACACTTACAAGCTAATTTACCGGTTGCGGACGTTCCGGTCTGGTTATTGGACGATAAAAATCATCATGCTACTCTGACACAACAGCCAGACCACAATCCTGATGTCCGCCAATTGGGTCTTTTGCCACACCATCTGGCCTATATCATCTATACCTCAGGCTCAACCGGTTTGCCTAAAGGAGTGATGCTGGAACACCGCAATGTCGTCAGCTACATCCATACCCAACATCAAATCAGCCAGCCCCGGCCAGAAGATCGCATCCTGCAATTTGCCACTGTGGCATTTGATACTTCAGTCTCGGATATTTTCCCGACACTGGCAGCAGGAGCAACCTTGGTTCTGCGCCCTGCTCATATTCGTGTACCGGATGCAGAATTTATCGATTTATTGAATCAACATAAAATTACCATCATGGATGTGCCGACCGCTTTCTGGCATCAATGGGTACAAGAGATGAAAGCGGGCCGGACTGGTTTCAGCCTCTATCTGAATACCGTGATTGTTGGCGGGGAGAAAGCAGAATACCGCCACTTGGCGGAT
Organism: Xenorhabdus koppenhoeferi; assembly: GCF_900116635.1. Taxonomy (GTDB): domain Bacteria; phylum Pseudomonadota; class Gammaproteobacteria; order Enterobacterales; family Enterobacteriaceae; genus Xenorhabdus; species Xenorhabdus koppenhoeferi. The sequence goes on from NZ_FPBJ01000006.1 coordinate 98,277, forward strand.
TGGCAATCTTTACCGGATACTCAGGCCTGCCGTTGGATCAACACCTATGGCCCGACTGAAGCCACCGTTACGGCAACACACCTGATTCTGAATGGCGGGGAGTTCTATCACACCACAGGCATGATCCCGATTGGTCATCCCAATGCCAACAGTAAAGTTTATATTCTGGACACCTCTGGTCAGCCTGTCCCTGTCGGCATCAGCGGAGAGATTCACATTGGCGGTGACGGTGTTGCCCGGGGTTATCTGAATCGGCCAGAACTCACCGCAGAACGTTTCGTACACGATCCATTCAGCAAACTCGCTGAGACCCGCATGTATAAAACCGGCGATCTGGGGCGTTGGCTGCCAGACGGCAATATTGAATATCTGGGACGCAATGATTTTCAGGTCAAGATCCGCGGCTTCCGCATCGAACTGGGCGAAATAGAAGCACAACTGGCCGCCTGCGCAGGTGTCAAGGATGCGGTCGTCGTTGCCCGCGAAGAAACAAGCGGCGATAAACGTCTGGTGGCTTATCTGATACCACAGCCTGATGTGACACTGAAACCCGCGCAGCTACGTGAACAACTAAGTACCTACTTGGCGGAGTACATGATCCCCAGCGCATTTGTGATGCTGGAGGCTTTCCCGCTGACCGGAAGCGGTAAATTGGATCGCAAAGCCCTGCCTGAACCTGATCGCACTGCCATTGCCAGCCGTGAATATGAAGCCCCCCAAGGTGAAACCGAACAGAAAATAGCAGAAGTCTGGCAATCTCTGCTGAGGCTGGAGCAGGTAGGACGTCATGACAACTTCTTTGAATTGGGCGGGCACTCTTTACTGACCGTGCAAATGGCTTCGCGTTTACGTCAGTCACTGAATATTCAGCTAGATTTGCAGGATCTGTTCACTCATCCCATTCTGGCCGATTTAGCGCAATCGTTACACTCAGCCAATAAGACAGCACAACAATCAGCACAGCAATTAACAATATTACCTGCCAGCCGACAGCAAGCGCTGCCACTATCCTGGGCGCAACAACGTCTGTGGTTTCTGGCTCAGTTAGATTCTGCCGCTCAGACCGCCTATCACATTTCCGGCGGATTGCGTCTGAAAGGCAACCTGAGTCAGAGTGCGCTGCAAGCGACGCTGGACAGAATTATTGCCCGCCATGAGATTTTGCGCACGACGATCAAAATGGTGGATGGGGTCGCTCAACAAGTGATTGCCGATGCTGACTGTGGCTTTAATTTAAGATTCAGCGATCTCAGCCAGTTAGCTGAAACAGAAAAGCACGCTGCTATTAACGAAGCGGCCCAATTTGAAAGCCATCACCCGTTTGACTTTGAAACAGATCCATTGATACGTGGTCAACTGCTGAAACTCGCAAACGACGAACATGTCGTGTTATTGACTCAGCACCATATGATTTCAGATGGCTGGTCACTGAATGTCCTGATGTATGAACTGACTACCCTTTACCGTGCTTTTCATCAGGGACAGCCCGATCCTCTGCCAGAACTGATGGTGCAATATGCAGACTACGCCCTTTGGCAACGTCAGTGGCTACAGGGCGAAGTACTGGAAAGACAACTGAATTTCTGGCGTGATGCCCTACAAGGTGCGCCGGCGTTATTGGAACTGCCCACAGACAAAGCACGCCCTGCGGTGCAGAGCTATCGCGGGGATCATGTGACATTTACCCTCTCCCCTGTGTTGAGTGAAGGCCTGAAAGCACTCAGCCAACGCCATAGCTCCACCCTATTTATGACATTACTGACCGCCTGGTCAATTCTGCTTTCCCGCATCAGCGGACAACAGGATATTGTTATTGGGACACCCGTCGCCAACCGGCAGCACAATGAATTAGAACCCTTGATCGGTTTCTTCGCCAATACGCTGGCACTCAGGGTTAAACTGGAAGATAACCCCACAGTCAGCTCGTTACTGGCACAAGTGAAAGCCCATGCACTGGAAGCCTATATCCATCAGGATCTGCCATTCGAGCAACTGGTTGAAACCCTGCAACCACCACGCAGCCTGAGCCATAGTCCGATTTTTCAGGTCATGCTCGCGCTGGATAACACGCCAATACAGCAATCGCTTGAGTTATCGGATTTAACGCTGGATGAACTACCTTCTACCCGCCAAAGTACCCATTTTGATCTGTCACTTTCCATGAATGATACCGAAAATGGGTTAGTCGGCGAACTGGAATATGCCAGTGATCTGTTTGATCGTACCAGCATTGAGCGCCTTGCCAGTTATCTGCAAACCCTGCTGGCGGCAATGGTTGAGGATGATTCACAGCGAGTGGAAGATCTGCCGCTGTTACAACCGCAACAGCGCAACCAATTGTTGGTGGAATTCAACGATACTGTGCTGAGTTATCCACAAGATAAGTTGATTCATCAACTGTTCGAACAACAAGTAGCGCGGACTCCCGATGCAACTGCGCTGATATTTGGCGATAGCCAACTGAGTTATGCCGAACTCAACCACCATGCCAACCAACTGGCACATTATCTGATCGCTTCTGGTGTACGCCCTGATGACCGTATTGCTATCTGTGTTGACCGCAGTGCGGAGATGATCATTGGCATGTACGGTATACTCAAGGCGGGTGCGGGCTATATTCCTCTCGATCCGGAATACCCGAGCGAACGACTGGCCTATCAGTTGTCAGACAGTAAACCTGCATTATTGCTGACTCAGCAACATTTGCAGGTCCACTTACCAGTACAAGACATCCCCGTCCTGCTGCTGGATGATGCAAACCACCGCAATGCAGTCGCACAACAACCCAGCCATAACCCTGATGCCCGCCAAATGGGGCTTCAGCCGCATCATCTGGCTTATATTATTTACACCTCCGGTTCAACCGGACAACCCAAAGGGGTAATGCTGGAACACCGCAATGTGGTGAACTTTATCCACGCGCAACACAAAACCAGCGAACCCAAAGCGGGGGATCGTATCCTGCAATTTGCCACCGTGGCATTTGATACATCAGTCTCTGATATTTTCCCGACTCTCGCATCCGGCGCCACGTTGGTGCTGCGTCCTGCGCATATCAGAATACCGGATATGACATTTGTCTCATTCTTGCGCGAGCAGAAAATCACTATCATAGATATGCCAACCGCGTTCTGGCATCACTGGGTACAAGAGATGATGGCAGGTCGCAGTGGTTTCAGCCCTGACTTACGCACCATTATTGTGGGTGGTGAGAAAGCAGAATACCGCCATTTAATAAATTGGTTGTCCAGTTCTGAAACACAATCCTGCCGCTGGATTAACTCTTATGGCCCAACCGAAACCACGGTGATTGCCACCACACTGAAACTGGATAACAAAGACGCTGTTGCTTTCGAAAACTCCATTCCGATTGGTTATCCGTTGCCCAATAGCTGTATTTATATTTTGGATACACACGGTCAGCCCGTTCCTATTGGCACCAGCGGAGAAATTCATATCGGCGGCGCAGGGGTTGCCCGTGGCTATCTGAACCGACCAGATTTAACAGAAGAGAAATTCGTTTCCGATCCATTCAGCAAACAGCCTGATGCCCGCATGTACAAAACCGGCGATCTGGGACGCTGGCTGCCCAATGGCACGATTGAATATCTGGGCCGCAATGACTTTCAGGTCAAGATACGCGGTTTCAGGATTGAACTCGGCGAAATTGAAACACAACTGGCAGCGTGTGAAGGTGTCAGTGACGCCGTCGTGATTGCCCGCGAAGAAGGCCCAGGAGATAAGCGTCTGGTTGCTTACCTGATCCCACAGTCAGGCGTGACCCTTAGCCCATTTCAATTACGTGAGCAATTGAGCACCAGCCTGATGGAACATATGCTGCCCAGTGCGTTTGTCATGCTGGATGCTTTCCCGCTGTCCGCCAACGGAAAACTGGATCGCAAAGCACTGCCGGCACCGGATCACTCAGCCATCGTCAGCCGTGAATATGAAGCGCCACAAGGTGAAACCGAACAACAACTGGCTGTGGTCTGGCAATCCCTGCTGGGGCTGGAACAGGTGGGACGTCATGACAATTTCTTTGAGCTGGGCGGACATTCGCTGCTAGTAGTCAATCTTATCGAAGAACTGCGTCAGCTTAACCTGTCCCTTGAAGTCAGCGCAGTCTTCTCTGCGCCAACACTGGCAGCCATGAGTGCCCGTTTAAATCAGAATATCGTTCAAGGTGTCACCTCACTGACTGTTCCGCCGAATCTGATCCGCGAAAATAATCAGGCCATTACACCCGACATGCTGCCACTGGTGGAATTGAAGCAAGACCAGATTGACAGCCTAGTTAACCTCGTGCCGGAGGGTATCACAAATATTCAGGATATTTATCCTCTGGGACCATTGCAGGCAGGCATCCTGTTCCACCATTTGCTGGAAACAGAAGGTGATATCTATCTGGACAGCCAGCTTATGGCTTTTGACAGCCGGACACGCCTGGATAATTTCTTACACGTATTCCAGCAAGTGATTGACCGGCACGATATCCTGCGCAGTGCTGTCCATTGGCAGGAGTTGCCGGAACCCGTACAAGTGGTCTATCGCCGTGCGCCGCTGCCAATGACAGAACTCACATTATCCACCGAAGAAAGCGCTGAAACACAATTACGCCGACTCACCGATCCGCGCACAGTACGGATGGATATCACCAAAGCGCCGCTTCTGAAAGCACATATCGCTCACGATCCTGAATCGGGACAATGGTTACTCTCCTTACTGCATCACCATTTAGTTTGCGATCACGTCTCACTGGATATGATTTTCAATGAAATGAAAGCCCTGTTTTTGGGAAAAGAAAACAGCTTACCGACTCCGCTGCCTTATCGTAATTTCATCGCCCAAACCCGCAGTGTACCGCCGGAAGTACATCAGGACTATTTCCGAAAATTGCTGGGAGATGTAGACGAACCCACTCTGCCATTCGGATTGCTGGATGTACAAAATGGTGGTCATGAAAGTAGCAACCATGATGAAAGCCAACATAACGAAATAGTGGAAGAGATCATCACGCTTGATAACGACTTGGCTCACAATCTGCGGGAGTGCGCCCAGCAACAGGGCATGAGTGTGGCGGTATTGTTCCATGTTGCATGGGCACAAGTACTGGCGAAATGCAGTGGACGGGATGACGTGGTATTCGGGACCGTTCTGCTGGGACGTTTACAAGGCGGGATCGGTGCTTCACAAGTGCTCGGCATGTTTATCAATACCCTGCCTGTCCGGGTTCGTTTACAGGCGCGTTCGGTTCAGCAAGTTGTCCAGGAAACCTATCAGCAACTGAGTGAATTACTGGATCACGAACAAGCGCCACTGGCAGTTGCCCAGCGTTGCAGCGGTATTCAGGCACCATTGCCATTATTTAACAGCCTGCTCAATTTCCGCCATAGCCCGCGTGACGAAACGGAATTAACATCACAGGTCTGGGAAGGCATGGAAATTCTCAGTGGGGAAGAGCGCAGTAACTATCCGCTGTCGCTGGACGTGGATGATTTTGATGATGGATTCGCTCTCACCGCACAATGCAGTCAGCAGATCGATCCGGCTCGTCTGAATGCTTATATGGAAATTGCGCTGAAAGAGATTGTATCCGCATTGCAACATGCGCCGGGTCAGTCAATTGAAGCCATCGAAATTCTGCCTTTGGCAGAGCGCAATCAACTATTGGCGGATTTTAACGACACTGAGCAAACCTATCCACAGGATATGCTGATTCACCAATTAGTTGAGCAACAAGCGGCTCGGACACCTGATACTATTGCGCTGGTGTCTGGTGATGCCGAACTGAGTTACTCAGAGCTGAATTACCACGCCAACCAACTGGCACATAGCCTGATTGCCTTCGGCGTGCGCCCTGATGATCACGTGGCGCTGTGTGTTGAACGCAGTCCGGATATGATCATTGCCATGCTGGGGATTCTCAAGGCCGGTGCGAACTATGTTCCGCTCGATCCAGAATATCCGATTGATCGACTGGCCTATCAGTTATCTGACAGCAAACCGGTATTACTGCTGACCCAGCAACATTTGCAGGCTCGCTTACCGCTACAGAACGTGTCCTTCTGGTTACTGGATGGAGCCACCCACCGGAACAGCATGACACAACAGCCGGTGCATAATCCTGATGCCGAACAATTGGGGATTAAACCACACCATCTGGCCTATATCATTTATACCTCCGGCTCAACAGGGCAGCCAAAAGGCGTGATGATTGAACACCGCAATGTGGTGGGCTTTATCCATGCTCAATATCATATCAGCCAGCCTCAGGTCGGGGATCGCATCCTGCAATTTGCCACTGTGGCGTTCGATACTTCAGTTTCGGATATTTTCCCGACACTGGCAGCAGGGGTAACACTTGTCCTGCGTCCTGCGCATATTCGTGTACCGGATACGGCATTTGTTGATTATCTGAATCAACAAAAAATCACAATTATCGATCTGCCGACGGCTTTCTGGCATCACTGGGTACAGGAAATGAAAGCGGGTCGTGTTGGTTTCAGCCCCCATTTACGGGCACTTATTGTTGGTGGAGAGAAGGCGGAATACCACCATTTGATGGATTGGCAGTCGCTTCCAGAGGTTCAGAACTGCCGCTGGATAAATACTTATGGCCCAACTGAGACAACGGTGATAGCCACTCACCTGATCGATAACCGCTCCAATCTAATCAACGACGTTATTCCGATTGGCTATCCAAACGCCAATACTCAAATCTATATTCTGGACACCCTTGGTCATCCGGCTCCTTTCGGTGTGAGCGGAGAGATCTATATTGCCGGTACGGGTGTTGCCCGTGGTTATCTGAACCAACCAGATTTAACTGCGGAGAAGTTTGTTTCCAATCCATTCAGCAAATATCCCGATGCCCGCATGTATAAAACGGGTGATTTGGGGCGCTGGCTGCCTGATGGCACCATTGAATATCTGGGACGCAATGATTTTCAGGTCAAAATCCGTGGCTTTCGCATTGAACTGGGAGAGATTGAAACGCAATTGCTGGCCTGCCCCGGTGTTAGGGAAGCGCTGGTTGTGGCTCGTGAAGAAGATAACGGTGATAAGCGACTGGTGGCCTATGTTATTCCGCAACCCGATGTTACACCAGATGTCAATAGCCTGCGTGAACAGCTTAACACCCATCTGGTTGCCTACATGATGCCCAACGCATTTGTCATTCTGGACGCTTTCCCGCTGACTGCAAGTGGAAAAGTCAATCGCAAAGCACTGCCGGCACCTGATCGTACCGCCATCGCCAGTCATGCATACGAAGCGCCAGAAGGGGAAATTGAGCAGCAGGTTGCCGTTATCCTCCAGACCTTATTGAAATTAGAACAGGTGGGACGCCATGACAGCTTCTTTGATCTGGGTGGAAACTCCTTATCCATTATTCAGTTAATGGCAAGACTACGTGATGAATTTCACCTCGAAATATCAATACCGGACATCTTTGCGCACCCAACCCTTTCTGAACTCGCTGAACTTATCGCATCAAGACAAATTGAGACCTTTTTCGCACCAGAAGATATCGAATCGCTGCAAAAAGAATTGGAGAACTTGTCTGAAGATGAACTGCGCGCCCTGTTAAACGGAGATAATTAATTAAATGAGTAACAACGAACAGACCCTGCTTAAATTAAGACAAGCAGTACTCCAGAAAAAAATTAAAGCACGCATCCAGAATAGTCAGGTTGCGGAAAAAAACCAGATTATGCCAAGAAGTGCGGATCAACAGATCCTCCCTCTTTCTTGGGCACAGCAGCGCTTGTGGCTCTTGGCACAGTTAGATCCGGCAGCACAGACGGCATATCACATTCCCGGCGGTCTGCGTCTGCAAGGCCATTTGGATGTGAATGCCCTGCAAGCCGCGTTGGACAGCGTTGTCGCCCGTCATGAAATTTTGCGCACTATCATCAATATGGTGGAAGGCCAGGCCCGGCAAATCATCGGCGAACCCGATTCCGGTTTCTTTTTAACTATCGAAGATATCAGCCATCTGCCAGTAACAGAACAGCACACCGCTGTTGAAGCAATATCTGAGCATGAAACCAGCCAACCTTTTGACTTCGTACAAGGCCCCCTGATTAGGGGGCGGTTACTGCGACTGGCTGAAGAAGATCATATCCTGCTGTTAACTCAGCATCATATTATTTCCGATGGCTGGTCACTGAATATTCTGTTAAATGAGCTTTCCACCCTTTATCACGCATTCAGAGAAGGGCGGGATGATCCCCTGCCTCCTCTGACTCTTCAGTATGCTGACTATGCCCTGTGGCAACGGCAATGGCTACAGGGAGAAATTCTGGAAAAACAGGTGAATTTCTGGCGTGATGCGTTACAGGATGCCCCTGCACTTCTGGAATTACCAACTGACAGGCCACGACCGGAAAAACACAGTTACGCAGGGGGGCATATTGATATCACCCTGTCACCAGAATTAAGCACCGGATTAAAAGCCCTCAGCCAGCGCCACGGCACAACCTTATTTATGACTCTGCTGGCAGGATGGGCCGCATTGCTTTCCCGACTCAGTGGACAAACAGATGTTGTAATAGGCACCCCCGTTGCCAATCGCCAGCACCGCGAATTGGAGCCGTTGATTGGTTTCTTTGTCAATACATTAGCATTACGGGTTAAGTTGGATGGCAATCCAACTATCAGCGAGTTGCTGGCACAGGTCAGAAGCCATGCCCTAGAAGCCTATGCTCATCAGGATCTGCCATTTGAGCAATTGGTTGAAGCACTGAAACCACCCCGCAGTCTCAGCTACAGCCCGATTTTCCAAGTCATGATGTCTGTGGACAATACACCGGGACAGCAAGATATCGAATTACCGGGAACCACCATCAGTGTCATCAATCCGACAGAAAATATTTCGCAGTTTGCCCTGTCACTCTCTATGAACGACACCGAAGAGGGTTTAGTCGGGGATTTAGAATATTCAAGCGACTTATTTGATGGCGCCAGTGTTGAGCGCATCGCCAGCTACCTGCAAACGTTGCTGACTGCGATGGTCAAGGATGATTCACTGCGAGTAGAAGATTTACCCCTCTTGCAACCGCAACAACGTGCACAAGTGTTACTGGATTTCAATAATTTCGTCCTGCCATATCCAGAAACCCTGCTAATCCACCAAATGTTTGAGCAACAAGTGGAACGGACACCCGATGCTACCGCGCTGGTCTTTGGTGAAAGCCAACTGAGCTATGCGGAACTGAACCGACACGCCAACCAATTGGCTCATCATCTGATAGCTTCTGGTGTTCGCCCTGATGATCGAATCGCTATCTGCGCCGACCGCAGTCCGGATCTGATCGTTGGCATATACGCGATCCTCAAAGCAGGTGCGGGTTATATTCCGCTCGATCCGGAATACCCGGCTGAGCGGCTGGCCTATCAATTATCAGACAGCCAACCCGTGTTATTGCTGACTCAGCAACATTTGCAGACCCGTTTGCCTATAGAGAACATGAACGTCTGGCTGCTGGATGATAAAAACCACCGGAAGAACGTGGCGCAACAGCCAAACCACAATCCTGATGCCCGCCAACTGGAACTCCAGCCACATCATCTGGCGTATATCATTTATACCTCCGGCTCCACCGGAATGCCGAAAGGGGTGATGCTGGAACACCGCAATGTGGTGAGCTTTATTCATGCTCAGCTTCAGCTCAGTCAGCCCCGGTCTGGTGATCGTATTCTGCAATTTGCCACCATTGCGTTTGATACTTCGGTATCTGATATTTTCCCGACGCTGGCCTCCGGTGCCACGCTGGTTTTGCGCCCGCCTCATATCAGAATACCGGATAACACTTTTGTGAATTTCTTGTGCGAGCAGCAAATCACTCTCATCGATATGCCGACCGCATTCTGGCATCACTGGGTACAGGAGATGGTGGCTGGTCGCAGTCATTTCAGTCCTCACCTGCGTACCGTGATTGTTGGGGGTGAAAAAGCGGAACACCGTTATTTAATGAATTGGTTATCCAGTCCTGAAACCCAATCCTGCCGCTGGATTAATTCCTATGGCCCGACTGAAACAACCGTTATTGCCACAGCATTAACACTGGAAGACAGAAATACCCCGTATATCGCTCACGATATTCCGATTGGTTACCCACTGCCCAATACCCGCATTTACATTCTGGATACGCACGGTCAGCCTGTTCCTGTCGGTGTAAGCGGAGAAATCCACATTGGCGGGACAGGGGTTGCCCGTGGTTATCTGAACCGACCCGATTTGACCACGGAGAAATTTGTTGCCGATCCATTCAGCGAAAAACCTGATGCCCGTCTGTATAAAACCGGCGATTTGGGGCGCTGGCTGCCCAATGGCATGATTGAATATATGGGCCGCAACGACTTTCAGGTCAAAATACGCGGTTTCCGCATTGAACTAGGGGAAATTGAAACTCAACTGGCACACTGTGAGGGTGTCAAAGATGTGGTCGTCATTGCCCGTGAAGAAGAAGCGGGAGATAAACGCCTTGTCGCTTACCTGATCCCGCAGTCTGGTGCAGTACTCAGCCCCTATTACCTGCGTGAACAATTGAGTACCCGATTGATGGACCATATGCTTCCCAGCGCATTTGTAATGCTGGAGGCTTTCCCGCTGTCCGCCAACGGAAAACTGGATCGCAAGGCATTGCCGGCACCTGATCGCACTGCCATTGTCAGCCGCGAATATGAAGCTCCGCAAGGTGAAACCGAGCAAAAACTGGCGGCAATCTGGCAATCCCTGCTGAATTTAGAACAAGTAGGACGTCAGGATAACTTCTTTGAACTGGGCGGACATTCATTGCTGGTTGTGAATCTGATCGAACAGTTACGCCAGCAAGGCCTGTCTCTTGATGTCAGCGCCGTATTTTCCGCACCAACGCTGGTTGCCATGAGCGCTTTCATCCGTCAGAACACCGACCAGATTGCCAGCGCTCTGGATGTTCCGCCTAATCTGATCCTTGAAGAAAGTCAGGTCATTACCCCGGATATGCTGCCATTGGTCGCATTAGAACAAGGCCAGATTGACCGGATTGTTGCCCATGTTACCGGGGGCATTCCAAATATTCAGGATATCTATCCACTCGGGCCATTGCAGGAAGGTATTTTGTTCCAGCATTTACTGGAAACGGAGGGTGACCTCTATCTGGATAACCATTTGGTGATTTTTGACAGTCGGGCACGCTTGGATCGCTTCTTACAAGCGCTCCAGTTCGTCATTGACCGGCATGATATATTGCGCAGTGCTGTCCACTGGAAAGAACTGCTTAAACCCGTGCAGATTGTCTATCGTCATGCACCACTGCCGATTATTGAACACACACTATCAGCAGAAGAAAGTGCCGAAGCGCAGTTGCGCCGTCTCACCGATTCCCGTGCTGTACGGGTAGATATCACCAAAGCGCCATTACTGGCGGCGCATATTGCTCAAGATCCCGCATCCGGACAATGGATGCTTGCTTTGCTATATCACCATTTAGTGTGTGACCATATCTCGCTGGATATGATATTCAGTGAAATACAATCGCTGCTATTGGGAGAGCGTGAAAAGCTGCCGCAGCCTTTGCCTTATCGCAATTTTATCGCCCAGATCAGCAAAGTACCGCTGGAAACTCACCAGACTTATTTCCGCGAATTGTTGGGTGATGTGGAAGAACCCACTTTACCCTTTGGATTACTGGATGTTCAGGGCGGCAGTCTCAATACAATCGGGGAAGATATTTTCACTCTGGATAACGAACTGGCTCACAATCTGCGCGAGTGCGCACGACAATTGGGCATGAGTTCTGCGGTGCTGTTCCATGTGGCATGGGCGCAGGTACTGGCCCGATGCAGCGGACAGAATGATGTGATATTCGGTACGGTGCTTCTGGGACGCTTACAAGGTGGGATCGGTGCTTCCGAAGTGCTTGGTATGTTTATCAATACCTTGCCTATCCGCGTTAAGTTACAGGCACGTTCCGTCAGGCAAACCGTTCAGGAAACTTATCAGCAACTCAGTTCACTCTTGGAACATGAACAAGCGCCACTGGCGGTTGCCCAGCGTTGCAGTGGTATTCAGGCGCCATTACCGCTATTTAACAGCCTGCTCAACTTCCGTCATAGCCCGCGTGAAAATCAAGCACTGGCATCACAGGCATGGGAGGGGGTTCAGGAGCTGAAAAGTGAAGAACGCAGTAACTACCCACTGTCACTGGATGTGGATGATTTTGATGACGGATTCGCCCTTACCGCACAATGCAGCCAGCAGATTAACCCGGCTCGTATCAATGCTTATATGAATGCTGCCATGAAAGGGATTGTGGCCGCACTGCAATATACGCCTGAGCACGCGATCGAAGCGATTGATATTCTGTCACAGGCAGAACGCCGTCAATTACTGGAAAACTTCAATGATACGGCGGTTGCTCTCCCGCAAAATAGCTTTATTCATCAACTGTTCGAACAGCAGGTGGAACGTACGCCGGATGCCATCGCGCTGGTATTTGGCGATAGCCAGCTGAGTTACGTTGAACTTAACCGCCATGCCAACCAACTGGCACATCACCTGATTGCAGCGGGCGTACGTCCTGATGATCGCGTGGCGATTTGTGTTGAACGCAGTCTGGATATGATTATCGGTATGTATGGCATTCTCAAGGCGGGAGCCGGCTATATTCCGCTCGATCCGGACTACCCGGCTGAACGGTTGGCCTATCAGTTATCAGACAGCCAACCGATGTTATTGCTGACTCAGCAACATTTGCAGGAACGTCTGCCAACGCAGGGCATGACCGTCTGGTTGCTGGATGATGAAACTTACCGTGATAGTGTGGCGAAGCAACCCGACCATAACCCGGATAGCGGGCAACTGGGGCTGCAGCCGCACCATCTGGCCTATATTATTTATACCTCCGGTTCAACCGGTCAGCCTAAAGGGGTGATGCTGGAACACCGCAATGTGGTGAACTTTATCCACGCGCAACACCAGACCAGTGAACCCCAACCGGGGGATCGTATCCTGCAATTTGCCACCGTGGCGTTTGATACTTCGGTATCGGATATTTTCCCGACCCTGGCCTCCGGTGCTACGCTGGTTCTGCGACCGCCCCATATTCGTGTGCCGGATGAAGAATTTGTCACCCTGCTGAATGACCAGAAAATCACTGTCATTGATCTACCGACGGCCTTCTGGCATCTGTGGGTACAAGAAATCACAGCAGGACGTTGTGGCTTTGGTCAATCTCTGCGCACGGTGATTGTCGGCGGCGAGAAAGCAGAACTGCGGTATTTAATCAGCTGGCAATCTATGCCGGAAACCCAGTCCTGCCGTTGGATAAACTCCTATGGCCCGACTGAAACCACCGTTATTGCGACGACACTGAAATCAGATGGCAAACAATCGCCTGATATCGTTGATAACATACCAATTGGCTACCCGTTGCCCAATACCCGCATTTATATTCTGGATACGCTCGGGCAACCTGTTCCCCCTGGTGTAAGCGGCGAGATTCACATTGGTGGCGCGGGTGTTGCGCGGGGTTACCTGAACCAGCCTGATTTAACCGCAGAGAAATTTGTTGCCGATCCATTCAGCGAAAAACCTGATGCCCGTCTGTATAAAACCGGCGATTTGGGCCGCTGGTTGCCCAATGGCATGATTGAATATCTGGGCCGCAACGATTTTCAGGTCAAGATCCGCGGTTTCCGCATTGAACTGGGTGAAATTGAAGCCCAACTGGCAAATTGTGAAGGTGTCAGCGATGCGGTGGTGATCGCCCGCGAAGAAGAAAGGGGGGACAAACGTCTGGTAGCTTATGTCATTCCACAAACCGGCATCACGCTGACACCGGCAAATCTGCGTGAACAACTCAGTACCCGCCTGATGGATTATATGCTGCCCAGTGCATTTGTGATGCTGGAGGCATTCCCGCTGTCCGCCAACGGAAAACTGGATCGCAAGGCACTGCCCGCCCCTGACAGTGCAGCAACCGTCAGTCGTGAATTTGAAGCACCGCAAGGCGAAACCGAGCAAACACTGGCGGCGGTCTGGCAGTTTCTGCTGGAATTAGAACAGGTCGGACGCCATGACAACTTCTTTGAATTAGGCGGGCATTCCCTTCTGGTGGTCAGCCTGATTGAACAGCTGCGTCAACAGGGGCTGTCGATTGATGTCAGTGCCGTATTCGCTGCCCCGACCCTGGCTGCCATGAGCACTCGCCTAAGCCAGAATAGTGATCATGATACTGACGAACTGGCTCTGGCTGTTCCGCCTAATTTGATTCATGCAGACAGCCAGATCATTACACCTGATATGCTGCCCTTAGTGGATTTAACACCAGAACAGATTGACCAGATTATTGCCCAAGTGCCGGATGGTGTCTCCAATGTTCAGGATATCTATCCACTCGGGCCATTGCAGGAAGGTATTCTGTTCCACCATTTACTGGAAGAAGAAGGCGATACTTATCTCGAAAACATTCTCATGGGCTTTAACAGCCGGACTCTGCTGGATAGTTTCTTGCACGCACTTCAGCAGGTTATTGATCGGCATGATATCCAGCGCAGTGCTTTCCATTGGAAAAATCTGCCCATGCCCGTGCAAGTTGTACTCCGTGACGCTCCGCTGCCGGTTACTGAATTCACGCTGCTATCAGGTGAAAATGCTGCAACGCAATTACAGCGCCTGACCAGCCCAGATACGATACGATTAGATATCACCAAAGCGCCACTATTGGCCGCTTATATCGCCAAAGATCCTGACACTGAACAATGGTGGCTGAGTTTGTTACATCACCATCTGGTTTGTGACCATCTGTCACTGGAAATCATTTTTGGTGAAATACAAGCGATTCTCCTGGGCGAAGAAGACACACTGCCCTCTCCCCTGCCTTACCGCAATTTTATTGCCCAAATTCGTAAGGTGCCGATCGAAGTCCATAAAGCCTATTTCGCGCAATTATTGGGGGAGGTAGAAGAACCGACCCTGCCGTTTGGATTACTGGATGTTCAGGGCGGTAGCCGCGATGAGCGTGATGAAATTGTGGAAGATATCTTCACGCTGGACAGCGAACTTGCACAGCAAATCCGTGATTGTGCCCGTCACCAGGGTATCAGTTCAGCCGTCCTGTTCCACGTGGCCTGGGCGCAGGTATTGGCGCAATGCTGTGGCCGTGAGGATGTGGTCTTCGGTACCGTTTTACTGGGACGGTTGCAAGGAGGCGTGGGGGCTTCTCAGGTTCTGGGTATGTTTATCAATACCCTGCCTGTCCGTATTCAATTACAGGGACGCTCTGTTGTGCAAGTGGTACAGGAAACCTATCAACACTTAAGTGAATTGCTGGAACATGAACAGACACCGCTGGCAATCGCCCAGCGTTGCAGCGGTGTTCAGGCATCTTTGCCACTGTTTAACAACCTGCTCAATTTCCGCCACAGTCCGCGTGATGATGAACAATCCGGTTCAACCGCCTGGGAAGGCATTCAACACGTGGAAGTGGAAGAGCGCAGTAACTATCCGCTGTCGCTGGATGTGGACGATTTTGATGACGGTTACGAAATCACAGCCCAGTGCAACCGGCAAGTTAACCCTGTACGCATCAATGCTTATGTCAATGAAGCACTGAAAGGCCTTGTGGAGGCACTGCAACGTTCCCCCGGACAATCAATCCGCTCAATCAGCATTCTGCCGCCGGCAGAACGTATTCAGGTATTGGAGGATTTTAACGATACCGATCTGGATTATCCGCAGGATATGTTGATCCATCCATTGTTCGAACAGCAGGTGGAACGCACGCCGGATGCCATCGCGCTGGTATTTGGCGATAGCCAGCTGAGTTACGTTGAACTTAACCGCCATGCCAACCAACTGGCACATCACCTGATTGCAGCGGGCGTACGTCCTGATGATCGCGTGGCGATTTGTGTTGAACGCAGTCTGGATATGATTATCGGTATGTATGGCATTCTCAAGGCGGGAGCCGGCTATATTCCGCTCGATCCGGACTACCCGGCTGAACGGTTGGCCTATCAGTTATCAGACAGCCAACCGATGTTATTGCTGACTCAGCAACATTTGCAGGAACGTCTGCCAACGCAGGGCATGACCGTCTGGTTGCTGGATGATGAAACTTACCGTGATAGTGTGGCGAAGCAACCCGACCATAACCCGGATAGCGGGCAACTGGGGCTGCAGCCGCACCATCTGGCCTATATTATTTATACCTCCGGTTCAACCGGTCAGCCTAAAGGGGTGATGCTGGAACACCGCAATGTGGTGAACTTTATCCACGCGCAACACCAGACCAGTGAACCCCAACCGGGGGATCGTATCCTGCAATTTGCCACCGTGGCGTTTGATACTTCGGTATCGGATATTTTCCCGACCCTGGCCTCCGGTGCTACGCTGGTTCTGCGACCGCCCCATATTCGTGTGCCGGATGAAGAATTTGTCACCCTGCTGAATGACCAGAAAATCACTGTCATTGATCTACCGACGGCCTTCTGGCATCTGTGGGTACAAGAAATCACAGCAGGACGTTGTGGCTTTGGTCAATCTCTGCGCACGGTGATTGTCGGCGGCGAGAAAGCAGAACTGCGGTATTTAATCAGCTGGCAATCTATGCCGGAAACCCAGTCCTGCCGTTGGATAAACTCCTATGGCCCGACTGAAACCACCGTTATTGCGACGACACTGAAATCAGATGGCAAACAATCGCCTGATATCGTTGATAACATACCAATTGGCTACCCGTTGCCCAATACCCGCATTTATATTCTGGATACGCTCGGGCAACCTGTTCCCCCTGGTGTAAGCGGCGAGATTCACATTGGTGGCGCGGGTGTTGCGCGGGGTTACCTGAACCAGCCTGATTTAACCGCAGAGAAATTTGTTGCCGATCCATTCAGCGAAAAACCTGATGCCCGTCTGTATAAAACCGGCGATTTGGGCCGCTGGTTGCCCAATGGCATGATTGAATATCTGGGCCGCAACGATTTTCAGGTCAAGATCCGCGGTTTCCGCATTGAACTGGGTGAAATTGAAGCCCAACTGGCAAATTGTGAAGGTGTCAGCGATGCGGTGGTGATCGCCCGCGAAGAAGAAAGGGGGGACAAACGTCTGGTAGCTTATGTCATTCCACAAACCGGCATCACGCTGACACCGGCAAATCTGCGTGAACAACTCAGTACCCGCCTGATGGATTATATGCTGCCCAGTGCATTTGTGATGCTGGAGGCATTCCCGCTGTCCGCCAACGGCAAACTGGATCGCAAGGCACTGCCGACACCGGATGAATCTGCCATCATTACAAAAGGATACGAAGCGCCAATCGGAGAAATGGAAAATATCGTGGCTAATATCTGGCAAGAATGCCTCGGTTCAGGGCGTGTTGGCCGACACGATCACTTCTTCGAATTGGGCGGGCATTCTCTGTTAACTCTGCAAATCGTGACACGCTTGCGTCAGGCTTTGAATATTAATGTCGCAATACGTGATTTCCTGGCCCATCCGACCATCAGTGAGTTTGCCGCGTTTATCCGGTTGGGCGCCTCTCTGACTCAACAGACAAATTTAGTGACTGTTCGGCAAGGTAGTCGTCAAGATAGTCGCCAAGGTAACCACGCAGATAACGCCAAACCCGCACTGTTCCTTGTTCATCCTGTCGGAGGCGGCATTGATTATGTTTACGAACTCGCCCCGTATATTGATGATAAGGAGATGGCGGTTTATGGGATCGTCGCCAATGATGTACAGGAGGAAGACGATACCCCAATCAGTTTGAAAGAGATGGCTAAAGAGTACGTTGAATGTATCCGTCAGGCACAAATCCAAGGGCCTTACTGCCTTGCTGGCTGGTCTATCGGAGGTTCGATTGCCTATGAAATGGCCTGTCTCCTGATTGCGGAGGGTGAAACCGTGCATTTTGTCGGGTTGCTTGATACTCATTCCACCTATGAAAATACGTTTACTCAAGAAAAAGTAGAGGCTGGATTAGAGTTTGATGAAATTTTTACTTTCACCGAACACATACCAGACAATCTTCCCGATCGTTTGGGAGAACAAATCGAAGAACTGATACTTAAGCGTGATTACAGTGCAGTATTAATGCTGACTCAAGAGAACAACCTGCTGCCGCAGGGCATTTCTCCTGAGAATATCAGGCAACATCTGCATCTATACCACAATATCTCAGTTGCCGCTTATTACCATGCTCCGTCTATATGCCCTGATAGCATGAACGTCACTCTATTCAGGGCGACGGAACAAGAACCAGATGCTGAGAATAGCATTGCATTTGGCTGGGATGAGATCATCCCGCCCGCTCAGTTGACCGTGATTAATATTACAGGTTCCCATGATACCATTCTGCAACAACCCAATATTCGATTCTTGGGTAAAGCATTACTGGATGACATAGTCATTAAGCAAAATCATTAAGATAATTAGGAGCGCCGTATATGCCGGCGCTCTTATTATACTGAAAATTTTGTACTGTGTTTCCACATCTATTTATTACAAGAAAAGAGATGTTTAATATCGGGCAACTAACAGAATACCTGAATATCTACTGTCACCAGATAATCAATACTGTTAATTTTATTTAAAATGAGAGCGCCGAGTGTTTTTTATCAGAACATTATAAACTATACTTACGGTAAAAAAGGAATACCATTAAGTTTCACTCAACTCTAATAGTAATATATATTACAAATAAAAATGGCATTATTTAATTATCAGTAATAATCAAAATTCTTGGATTCGCCTAATAAGTGCAATTTCTAAGAAAGGCGGTCAGTTGCTATAGTAGGCATCTTTCTCGCCAAAGGAAAATGCGCTATGGCCTATACACAACTGACCGAAACAGAAAGATATCAGATTTTCAGCCTGAAAGAAGCCGGTTTTTCACAACGGGCGATTTCAAAGTCACTCAATCGAAACCCATCAACGATTAGCCGGGAATTGAGACGAAATCGGGAGGCAAAGAAATATACGCCTGAACAAGCTCAGCTTAAGGCCGTAGCGCGCCGACAGTGTGCTACAAAAGCAGTCAAAGTGAAACCAGAGATA
>NZ_FPBJ01000079.1 GCF_900116635.1 Xenorhabdus koppenhoeferi
TGCATGCTTGTCTTTGCATGCCAGTACTCTTCTTCGAAAATCTAGACTGTAACCCATCTCAATTCTACCTTGTCATTGGGATTTAGGTATTATGACACAGTATTATGATTCTGCTATAGATCCTTATATGCCAGTTAAAAATATACCAGAAGAGTACTCAGATAATATTAATAAGGTAAGAAGTGCTATTGTGAATAATGTAAGCGCTATCAGACCGTTACAGGATACAAGAACAAACACGGCGGTTGATTCTGATATCGTGTTTGGTGCCGCATATCCGTGCATGTGCATATTAGAAGGTTTTACCCCAGAGATCATTGCATTAAGAATAGAACAAGCTCTAAACAATATATATACAGAGCATAGAAAAAATGATGAATGGAAAACATACATTAAAGCCTTTGGCGGATACTCTTTAGTTGAAAAAATGGCGATGCAGAATAAAAAAGGTCAAGGGCAATATCGCAAAAATGATGAGCAAAAAGGAACTTACAAACTAATTGGGCTACTTGTACTACTACTTCAAGAAAAAACTATAAATGGCTGTCAACCATCAAACAATTACGGCTCAATAGGTAAACCTAACAAGAAAAAAATTTATGAGGATATCGAAAATTTAGTTAAAAAAATGAACGAAGACTTGTTAGCTGACGGAATGAACAAAGACTTTTTAGGCGGTGTTGGGTCCTCCACATTCTATGACAAACTAAGAGATGCTGATTACTACTTAAATGAGAGCAATGAACAATTGGTTCATAAACAATAGACTACTAAATCACCATAAACCTATCCATGAATATTGTTGCTTGCAAAGTAAGCAACAATGACGAGCAGTAATGAACAATGATGGTCAATGTTACTCATGGTATGACACGGTTTTATATGGTGTTACATGATTACTAACCCCACCTACCACATAAATAACATAAGACATTGATATATTTAAAATAATTACAAGCTTTTTGATTTTCATTCTAATCTTTAAAATTCATCACTAACCTTATTTTTTAATGGATTAAAATAGTTTCAATGGATTCCATTCTTGGTGGAAATCGTGTTTTTTAAGCCCTAGAATGCTCCTAACGCGTCACAACAGAGATAGGCATAACATAGGGAGGCTAGAGGCAGCATGACGAAGCAGAAAAATCCACGCATGAAAAAGACAAGCCCATACCCTGAAATCGGTAATGCACGTAAACGCCATACCGCTGATTTTCTGGGTATATCTGATTCAACGTTACACCGTTGGGTTAAAGATAAAAAGATACCGCAACCTTTTGAGTTAGAGGATGGTTTCTTTGTATTTGATGCAGAGGAAATACGTAAATGGGTAGAAAGTAAAAAATCACAAAGAGAATCAATATAGTTATATAAATTTATTTATAACTTTATTGATTTATTTTAATGATAAATTAAATCTCATCCAACATAACTAACAAACCCAAAAAAACATCAATTAAATAGGTGTTGAATTTTTACGCCCATATATAACCAAAAAAGGATACAGGTTATGAATGAAGTATCATTCTATAAAGATGAAAATCTATCATATATTTTTAACTACAAGCTCATACCATTTGAAGAGAACGGCAAGGATACCGGGTTTATGATTCGAACCATTGAATTATATCAACTGGCAAAGATGAAAGATTCAATCAAAAAATTC
Source organism: Xenorhabdus koppenhoeferi (assembly GCF_900116635.1). Classification (GTDB taxonomy): domain Bacteria; phylum Pseudomonadota; class Gammaproteobacteria; order Enterobacterales; family Enterobacteriaceae; genus Xenorhabdus; species Xenorhabdus koppenhoeferi. Next base: position 1,667 of record NZ_FPBJ01000079.1, read on the forward strand.
ACTAAACTCACAGGGTTTAACTTTGATAACCTGATCCCCTCTGTGGAGGAAATAAAGCTTCTTATTAAGAGAGGGAGAAGTGTTGTATCAAATTATTCAAAGCTGCCTGAAAAAGAGGAGGCCGAGCTGAACAGTCTTGTTGACATATTAAACAATGCTCAAAACGGTAAAATAAAAAACCCTAACAGCTATTCTATCAGTAACCGAGCTTGGATTACGGATATGCATCACGCCGTAGAAAGGAAAAAAGACTCTATTAAAAATGAGAAATCTAAACTGGAGAAAATCAATGGTCTCTATGATTTATTATACACTGTTATTGAATGGTTATTATCCGAAAAAGAAACAGGGTTTAGAAAAGAATTATTAGAGACCATTCCTAGAAAAACAGGATATTTAAACGCTTTATTATCCGAAATGAACTAGGATTATAGCCGACCATGTAAATTAATTATGTCAGCGACGGATGAGTTAGAACATTGTATTAATAAAGTCATTAATCAATGCGCTGCGCCAACAGATAAATATACATTACGCAATACTCCAATTTATAAAAGTCTTGGATTCGCCTAATAAGTGCAATTTCTAAGAAAGGCGGTCAGTTGCTATAGTAGGCATCTTTCTCGCCAAAGGAAAATGCGCTATGGCCTAT
>NZ_FPBJ01000004.1 GCF_900116635.1 Xenorhabdus koppenhoeferi
GCAGAACAAGAGGGGCAAGTCACATCAATCTTTGCCATTTGAATGTTCTCCAAATAGACAGACTATACATGATTCAATAGATTGATGTCACGACCCAGAATACTGTTAAATAAACTAGAGACTAATCCCAAAAATGTGTGCAATATCTAACCTTTTGAACATTTGATTTCATTAATTCCTATACTGCACTGGTATTAAAAAAATCAATCGGTTATCTAAATTCCATCAAAGCTATCCACTCGCCGTTTCTGCTCATCACTGAGATTGAACGAAAACTCTTCATGCTCAATCTGCCATGTGCCAAAGCTCATCAGGAACGCAATTGCAGGGTCTATCTTATTTGCTGATTTCTTCTTATTCGGTTTGATATTGGCGTTCGCGTCAGTTTCCATCACTACATTAGACATTGCCCACGCAAGTACTGGATCGCCGTTGTGACGAATGACTTTGCGGTTAACGAACACCTCCGGCGTTCATCACAGCGGGTAAGACTTCCGCCGTGGAGGGGGAAACATGAAGACAGAATATTTACAAAAACTTTAACTTTAGCTTTAACTTTAACTTTAACTTTAACTTTAACTTTAAATGATCAGCCTTGATCATTCGAAGTATTTATACAAATGTTTATACACAGTATGCTGCAAGAATGGGATAACGCTAATAAACACTGGAACAATATACAGTCTTTTATTTTATTATCCATTTGATTTTATTTGAATTTAAAATAACACCTGATAGCATGAGAACTTAAGAAATGAAAATACGGCAATATTGAGAAAATTAGTAATAATCAATTCGCCTTTCGGCCACGGGCGAGAAAGCGTATTCGCTAATGTAGAAGGACAAAGAGGCTTGTCCCTAATACCGACAGAAGGCAGGAGAGTTATTTTTGGTAGAAAATAACAGAAGGGGCGTGAAAAAAACGCCCCAATGAAGTGCTTTGAAAGTTAGATATTCAGCTAATGCAAATGTTCTTTATTCTAATCTATACCATCCCATTAACATAATATAACCATTAGTAATATCGATTATTTCCCTGTGGCCAGTATTTGATGTTGTTCCAGAAACAGTATGGTGATGGGCACCAATATTTACAGAATGGGCATGATTGCCCTGAGTATCTGTGTATGCAACTTTTTCATTGGATTTATAGCTGGCTCCACGAATTACCACTCCTTTCTGAATATACCCTCCCCATACAGGTTCCTGACTTTGATCATATGATAACGCCGTAGCATGTTTATGCTCACCTGTAACACTGGTTGATTTTATTCCATAATCAAATGAATCGGTTGTAGCTGAAAATGAGTGATTATGGGGAGGGAGTTGCGAAGCTTTCAGTGTGATAGCATCATTTCCTCCTATTGATAAAATGTCGGAACCGTCTAAAGCTCCCAGCCTGATAGTTTTATTTTCGCCAATATATTTCCAGACTGTGTCAGGGAATAGAATATTTGGATCTTTACTTTGAGCAAAAAATGTAACAATCCCAACAGGATATAATATATCAATAGTTACAGCATGTTTTTCCCGTTCTAATGCCAATTCATCTTCAGATAACGTTTTTATTGTGCGTTTCTTATTTTGAATGCTCATACTGATTCCTCATGTATTAACAAAGTACATTGCTAGTTAAGCCAAAGAGGTTTAATTGGAAATATCTTTGGCAATATGAGGCGGTGGGATACTTCTCCGCCTGTGAACATCAATAAAATCAGTTCATCAATACTGGAGAGTACGGCTGGGCTAAATTCAGCTGGTTAATATTTAGTAAATTGTATGCTTTGATGGCAGAATGGCACAAAATAACAGATGGTAAACAATAAAATTTATCAAATAACTGATAATACTTGGTGCTATAAAGGTGGAATATTCTATAAAGATGGTTGAATGCCAAATATCATAGTTATTTGATTATTAATCATTTATTCTCAGTAATAGAAGCAAGTAAAGTCCATAAATTAACTAAATGCCGTCAAAATTAGCCAAAAGCGGTTGCTCAAGGTTCAGTACTGTACATTGTCGGTGAAGGTGGCGGCATTGGTGTATCACGGAGAAGAAATGTATAACACGTGATACCCATTTCCAGATGAATCTTGCGAGAAAACGCAACGAAGAATGATAAAACGAAGAATGATAAATAGTGTCACACGTTAATCATTTCAGCCAAAATAGCCCGTAATCAAATTGATATGTTCACTATTTAATTGGCCTGACTCACTCAACAAGCCTATCCATGCTTTCATGTAGTCATATTTCGCCTGAGACAGTTCACGGCGGATGGTATAGAGTTGCTGTTCTGCATTCAAAATATCGACATTCACCCGCTGCCCCAACGCGACACTTTTCTGGGTTGCCTCCACTTGCAATTCAGCAGCTTTCAGAGAGTTTTCATAGGCTCGTATCCGCTTTTCACCATTCATGCAAGCGTTATAATGGCGGCGAAGCGTATTTAATATCTCGCCCGTCTGGGCATCCATCTCATATTTAGTCTTGCCATAATTCGCTGCGGACTGACGCAGGGCAGCCGAGGTTCCACCGCCATTGTAGAGGTTCATTGAGACACGTAAGCCAACAGAATCTGTCCGGTATTTTTGATCGATACTGTTATCACTGCTGGATTTATTTTCACTATGGGAAGCGTATAGTTCCAGTTTAGGCAGAAATCCCGCCCGGTTGCTCTCAATATCCTGATACGCCACATCCATTTTCTGCCGTGTAGCCGCCAGCTGGGGGTTATGCCACAACGCCCGTTGTTCCCAATCCGCATACTGTTCTGCATCCAGTTTGATGATTTTGAACTTGGGGACGTTGGACAGGCGATTAATCGGTAAGTCTGTCGGCAATGATATGCCAACCAATAATTGTAAGCCGCGGATGGCGGCATCCAGTTCATCCTGTACGGTTAACTCATCCGCCATTACTTGGCTATAACGGGCCTCAGTTTCAGCCACATCCGTGCGGGTACCTTCCCCAGAAACAAACAATTTCTGATTGCGCACCAATTGTTCTTCATAAACAACCCGCTGCTGGGTAACTTGTTCCAACCTGTCTTGTGCATAAGCCACCGCCACATAGCTGTTGACAACTCTGACTGCCAGTTGCTGACTATCCGAGCGAAAACGGGCATCACTCATCAATGCATAGGCCTGACGGGTGCGGTAACGTGCCCAAGCCTCGAAATCGATTAATGGCTGGGTCAGAAGCACCGTACTGCTGTAACTGCGATATTGCCGATTACGGCTCTCTTTGGTGTTCCTGCCCCGTAGATCGACAGCATGAGATACCATCTTCTGCCCATTTTTCGGCGCATTCTGATAACTGAATGATAATCTGGGCAATAACTCCGCCAACCCAAGATTTTTCTCCTCCTGTCCCGCTTCCTGCGCTTTAATGGCAGCCTGAAAGGTGGGATCGTGCTGTAAAGCCAACGCATAAGCCTCTGTCAAGGAGAGCGCTCTGGCAAAACCAGCAAAGATGGATGTCCCCATTAATAACAGCGTCAAACATAGAGGCAGTAACAAAATGCGCCCATAGGTAACTCCGTGATGCCTCAACATCGCCCTTACTCCTCAATCAGTGACGTGGATGCCCTGTCCACCAACGGCTTGAACAGATAACTCAGCAGAGAGCGTGAACCAGTTTTGACGAATACCTCAACGGGCATGCCCGGTTTAATATTCAATCCCGCCAGTTTTTCCATGCTTTCCGGCATGACTCTTAATCGCATCTGGTAATAAGGCTCTCTTGTGATGTCATCCACCAAACGGTCGGCGGAAACCACCGCCACTTTCCCCGTAACTTTCGGTGTCCGGCTCTGGTTGAAAGCCGTAAACATCAAATCTACCTCCTGTCCCACGGCAACCTTGTCAATCAGACTCACCATCAGTCGTGTCTCCACTTCAAGCGCACTTTGGGCAGGCAGAATTTCCATTAGCTTTTCACCGGAAGCGACCACCCCACCTTGGGTAAACACGGTTAACCCGACGACCACCCCCTCTACCGGAGCAATAATGGCGGTGTGCGACAGATCGAATTGCGCCGTTTCCAGTTTATTTTTCAACTCATTCGCCAGTACCTGCACATCCGACAGTTGGCTGCGCACTTCACGCTGATAATCTGCCTGACGTTGGATCACCCGCTGTTGTGTTTCCTGTCTCTGCTTTTCAAGCTGCCCCATTCGCCCCGCCATTTCGGCCATGCCGCCACTTAATTCGCTTTGGCTACGCAGTAACTCCAGATAACGGTTACGGGGAAAATAGCCCTCTTCCGTCAGGGGACGCAAATTCGTCATCTGCTCTTTGAGCGAATCCTGTTGCTGCTGTTTGCTCACCAGCGCTGCCCTCAGCCCTTTGATCTGGAAATTCAGCCCCTCTTCAGCCTGATGCATTCCGGCCAGATCACTGCGCAATATTTCACGGCGTGATAAAAAGAGCTGTTTCTGCAATGCCAAAATATCGTGAATGCGGGGTTCTGACTGTTCCGTCAACAATGCGGAAGGAAAAACGATCACCTCCAGTCCCTGTTGCTCTGCCAGCAATCGCGCTTCCGTCGCCTGTGTGGTGTACAGTTGCTGTTTGAGGGAATCAATCTGCGCATTGACCTGCACCTGACTCAGCTGAACCAAAACCTGACCAGCCTTGACCTGTTGCCCCTCTTTCACCTGAATTTGCCGGATAATCCCATTAACAGGAGACTGAACTGTTTTACGGTTACCATCCACGACGACCGTCCCCGAAGAAGCCACGCCTTTATCCAGTGGTGCCAACGCCGCCCAAATGAGAAATCCCAAAATGCCGATGCCAATAATCAGCCAGCCGGTTCGCAGGTAACGATTCGCATCCAGCGGCAATAATTCCGATGCCTCTTGTTGGGCATCTTCTGCATTATTCTGATAAGACATATTTACTCCCGGATAGCCATCTTCCAAGAATTACAATAGGGTTGAATCATGTTACGACGCACGTTCAGCCGCTTTTAGCGGTGATTGTGGTTGTGACGAAGCCTGAGCCTGAGATTGAGACAGCGCCGCCATGACTTGCTGGGAAGGACCAAACAGCTTCATTTTTCCCTGAACCAGCAGCAAGATTTTGTTTGTCTGCGACAGCAATGCCGGCCGATGAGTGACGACGATGACGGTTTTACCTTGCTCCCGCAATTGTGTAATCGCATGACTGAGCGCTTTTTCACCCATATCATCCAGATTCGAGTTAGGTTCATCCAATACCACCAGCGACGGGTTGCCGTACAAAGCGCGAGCCAGACCGATTCGCTGCTTTTGTCCGCCCGATAGCCCCATTCCCCCCGCTCCAATCAGCGTGTCATAACCCTGCTCAAGATTAAGCACTAATTCATGGACACCCGCTTTTTTCGCTGCTTCAATGACTTTTTCAGGATCAACATCACTAAAACGGGCTATATTCTCTGCAATCGTGCCACCAAACAGTTCAATGTCCTGCGGAAGATAGCCGACAAATGCTCCTAATGCATCTTTGTTCCACTGGTAAATATCAGCATCATCAAGCCGCACCACACCTTCCTGCGCAGGCCAAATGCCTACCAGCAAACGTGCCAGAGTGGATTTCCCCGACGCGCTGGGACCAATCACGCCCAGAACATCACCAGAATTCAGGGCAATGCTGATATCTTGTAAAACATACTGGGTATTTTGTACCCCCCCGTTTTGTGAGGCTTGTAAGACCCGAGTCTTACGCGGTGGGATTGCTGACACTTTCTCCAGCCGCAATTCCCCTTTTGGCGCTGGCAATGACATACCACTTCTGCGCTCTGGCTGTGCTTCCAGTAACGTGCTTAACCGCTGCCATGATAAACGAGCCGCGCTCAGGCTCTTCCAGGCCTGTATCAACTGCTCAATTGGGGATAACGCTCTCCCCATCAAAATAGAGCCGGCAATCATCATGCCCGGTGTGATATTTCCCGCAATCGCCAGCCAGCCCCCTAATCCCAGAATCAACGATTGCAGAGCCATGCGGACAGTTTTAGTTATGGCAGTGATCGATGCAGATCGCTCACTGGCGATACGCTGAAAATGAAGAAAGCGTTTATGTAAATCAAACCAACGACGACGCAATGCCGGTAACATGCCAAGCGCTTCAATCACTTCCGCATTGCGCAAATTAGTGCTGGCCAAATGAGTGGAACGTAAAGAGAGGTTACTGGCTTCTGCCAAGGGCGCTTGAGATAACCACTGATTCAATACCGCCAGCGTGATCAAAATGATCGCCCCTGCCAGCGCCAATAAACCCAGATACGGGCTGAACAGGAAAATGACACAGAGATAGAGAGGGAACCAAGGAGCATCAAAAAAGGCAAACAGAGCATTGCCTGTCAGAAACTGACGGATAGTCGCCAAATCATTGAGCATCTGCCCGGCATCTGTTAAACCGCTTTTTAAGTTGGATTCATACGAAGCAGTATAAACCCGCTGGTTCAGGCACATATCAAACTGACTGCCAATGCGGATCACGACCTGACTCCGAATATATTCCAGCCCGCCCATGATGGCAAACATCCCCAGAGTGATAAGCGTGAGCATCAGCAGGGTCATTTCATTGCTGGATGGCAACACCCGATCATATACCTGCAACATATAAACAGAAGGAACCAACATCAGCATATTACTGAATGCCGTAAATAATCCAAGAGTCCAGAAAACCCCGCTACGGGCACGGATAACATCCGTGATTTCGTCCTTCGGAAAACGTAGTTTCACAGCCATCCCTTTATCATGTTTTACTTCGTTACTGCCTTCGCAGTACCATTAAATGTCATGACCAGTTCCTTGCCATCAACAAAGTAAGCGATCCACTGTTCCGATTCATGGCTAAAAAAGGCCAGGCTGTTACCATCATCATTGGTTAATGCGATGCCATCAGGAGACGGATACCATCCTTCAACAGGCTGCCCAATCAATTCAGTCACACAAGAATCACCTTTCACAGCCCAAATTGAACCTTCAGGTAGACGGTTATCAGTCAATTCAATACTACACAGCTCATTCCCATCGGAGAGTTGCCATAATCCTTTCAATTCATCGACTGCTGGAAGTCTCAAACTACTGGCCATACATCCTCCTACAAAAAAGAGGGATAAAATTATTGATAAACTCAATTTCGGAAAAAGTGATAAAAGGGAATTAAAGAAAACAGGCAATAAACTTCGATATTTATATAACATGGTTACCCCCTTTCCATAATACTGCCGCACACCTGGAGGCATACGGCAGTATTTCGTTATTGTGATGAACTCATCAGACGATGAAATCTGCCTCAGTTAACGGTTGCCCGATCACTTTCACCAGAAAATCATTGCCAGCCAGATCACCACCGAGGCTGATCTCCAAATCGGTTGCTTGATTCTCTTCATCATAAGTGAACAGTACTTCGCCCGCCTTACCTGAGAACGAATCCACGAATTTGATATCGCCAGTGCCGCCGAAATTGAAATCAGACAGGTCAATCTTGTCTTCACCAGAGATAAAGTCATGAATCCAATCTGGGTTATCTTTCAATGATTCTTTTCCATTCAGATAAACAAATGTATCGTTGCCTTCACCGCCCCACAAATGATCACCGCCGAGGCCACCATAAATGATGTCATCACCTGCGCCGCCTTTCAGGATGTTATCAGCGCTGTTACCCACCAGAATGTCGTTCCCACTGCCGCCGATCGCGTTTTCAATCACAACGCCACGGGCGATGGAAACATTGCCTTTCAAGCCACCAACATCAGAGAAAGCGCCTTCATTCAGGTTAATACGCTGATTTTGAGTAAAGCCGGAGAAATCAAAGGTATCTTCGCCGCCAGCATCCCAGACACTGAAAATGAGTTTGCTATTAGCATCGGTAGCCGTCATGAAATCGCGCTCGGTATTGGAATTGAAACCGTACACAGTATCATCCTTGCGAGTTTCCATATTCGCGCCATATAACTCCTGAATGGCGGAAATATCATTCAGCAAAGGTGCAGATGAATACCCATATTTGAAATCTTGCCCCGTGATTTTTTCACTGAAGTAACTCATGACGGTATAGGCACGGGAATCTTCGAAATATTTCGCTTTATTGGCATAACTCGGACGAACTTTATCAGAACCGTCATAATCGGCAGGATGTTCTAGTCCTAATGCATGTCCAATTTCATGAGTGAATGTCTGACGGATATAACCATTCACATCAATATCATTGTCTACAAAAGTATGGCTTTTCGCATTATACCAAGTATAAACCGTTTTCTGTCCCTGTGGCAGATTTGCAAATGCATAATCATTGTTAAGGCTATGATCAAATAAACCAAAAATGATATTGGCCTTATTAAGACTCGCTTCGGTAAATTTAATATTGGCAACATCAGACCAAGATTGTAAAGAAAGTTTCGCAGCTTCTTCGTGCTCTTCATTAAAAGCACTGAAACCGGTAATCTTAAAGTAAGGCATGAACAGTGGTTCTGATTCCATGAAGTTATACGATAATTCTAATGTTCCAGAAGAATTAACGTATTTATTGCCCCATTTATAATGACCACGCACAAGCTCACCCGGCGCTTCATCTGCGGCTGGCTCATGTACAACAAGAATATTAGGATCAGAATTTGGAACATAGGCTGTGAGAAGTGAGTTAACATCCTGAACAGAATTGGAATCAGATAACCCCGCATAGGTATATTTTTTCGTTGAGGTCATATAAATCTCCTATAAAACAACATGAATATCCTAAAACCCGAAATATTAGTAGTAACGGGAGCTAAAGTTTTAAATTCTCTAGAAATAAAACTCCAGAATAAAATAGCGTTAGTTCTTGTCTGTGTAAAAATAATTAATATATCTTTTTAGAATACATATTAAACAAATTTAGTTTATATATTTAATTATTAGATCTTAAATAACTTTTTTGATAACAAAAAAACAGTATTATTTATTATTAAATAATACTGTTTTTATCTACTGAGGATTGATCTTAAGAAAGAATTATCTTTTAACCCTTCCCTTTTTCAAATTGCGCTTTTTTTATACAATTTGAAATTTATTAAACCCCAAAATCATCAATAATCTCGTTCATGTGCATATACAGACCAAATACGGCGAACATGTACCGTGATCTCTTCACGATCGTGATACAAGTGTTTAGCCTGAATTTGAACATTCACACCATTTTCTTTTAATTGCTGTTCCATTTTCAGCAAAATATGAGCTACTTCTTCGTTGCGCTTTTTCATTGGCAACTTAAGGTTGAAGATCGCCTCACGACACCAGCTTTTTGTCATCCAATCCGTTATTAACTGTGCAACTTTGGCAGGTTTCTCAACCATGTCACAAACCAGCCAATAAATATTTTTCACTGTTGGTTCAAATTTGAAGCCATCCACTCGATGATGCTTCACTTGACCCGTTTCCATCAGACTATCAGCCATCCGGCCATTATCTACCGCATGAACCAGCATACTGCGTTTCACAAGCTGGTAAGTCCAACCTCCGGGACAAGCACCAAGATCGACGGCATGAAGGCCGCTGCTCAAACGCTCTTCCCATTCGTCATAAGGAATAAACACATGAAAGGCTTCTTCAAGTTTCAGTGTTGAACGGCTTGGCGCATCTGATGGGAATTTCAGGCGGGGAATGCCCATATAGAAACGGGAATTATTGTTACTGTAGGAATAACCCACATAGCAGCAACCCGGCGCAATGAAAAAGATATGGATCACAGGACGGTTGTGATTTTCTTTCGCCAGTAAAAGTTTTTCCTGGCGCAACGCATTTCGCAACGGAACCGTAAATTTACGGCAGAATTTCATCAATTCCTTACTTTCATTCGTATCCGGTACTTCTACACGCAGCTCGCCTGCCCGTTCAACCACACCGATCAACATACCAACAATCGGCGTAATACGATCTTCCTGCGGCAAATCTTTCAGCAATTCACCAACAACCAACATTTGGCGGGCAAAAATCAACTCCTTAAACGGAATTTCACGGATCAAACGGTCGGCATCATCAGGCTGATAACACTCAAACAGCACATATCCACTGTTTTCTTTCACGCGGGCAAAACCGTAAATCTCTTTCTTACCCGCTTTATCGGTAATTTCCGCCGCACACTCTTTTTCAAAACCAGGGCGGCAATATAAAGCAACTTTATTCATGGCTAAGCGCCGATTTCCTTAGACGCAGAGCGCCAATTAATACACATAACCAACCAATCAGAAAACCGAACCCATCAATTGGTGTCAGATACACTAAAAATTTTAGTGGTAAAGATAAAAAAGCCAGACAATAAAGACTGCCACTAAACAGCACAATTGGATATATAGCTATTGGATATATTGAGTAATAAACCCTAACCTCTCCTGCTCTGTCGCAGCTTGCGTCAGTATCCATTTCCGAAAAGCCACAATCTTACCCAATTCTGCCTGATTATCGTGACAAACCAAATAAAATGCGTTCTTACTGACCAAAACATCATTGAATGGGCAGACAAGGCGACCTGCATCAATTTCATTTTGTGCCATGACATTATTGGCAAGAGCAACCCCCTGACCATGCACAGCAGCCTGAATTACCATGGAGCTATGACTGAATATTGGCCCCTGCTGGACATTGATATGCTGTTGCATATCAAGCTGGCGAATATAGGCCTGCCAATCCCTCCGGGATAAGTCATGCAACAAAGTATGTTTGGCAAGATCTGCGGGCGTTTTTAATGGGCGATCTCCCATCAGCAACGAAGGGGAACAAACAGGCAGCAGATATTCGGGATAGAGCCGATCTGTCCTCAAACCCGGCCAGTTGCCTCGCCCATAAAAAATCGCCACATCAACATCATCAGCCAGTTTATCCTCTTCCCTATCTATCGCCTGAATTCTGACATCAATGCCCGGAAAACTCTGATTAAAGCCAGAAAGTCGGGGAACCAGCCATTGAATGGCAAAGCTGGGAGATAAACTGACCGTTAATGCACCTTTAGCGATGCGTGCCTGAAGCTTACGAGTTGCTTCATTAATCGCGATAAAAATCTCTTTAATATCGAGATAATAACTCTGCCCATCTTCGGTTAGCAGTAGCGAACGGTTACGACGACGAAAAAGCTTCAATCCCAGAAAATCTTCCAAGCTTTTCATCTGATGACTAACAGCAGCCTGAGTCACAAATAATTCTTCTGCTGCTTTAGTAAAACTTAAATGACGGGCAGCGGCATCAAAAACTCGTAACGCATTAAGTGGAGGTAAACGTTTGGACATGTTCATTTCTTAATATGGTGGTGACGATACCGGTAACTCTTTTCGTTCAGGTATTAGTTTTTATAATCCGAATCATTATAATTTTTCCATTGATGATATACCAGCAAATCCCTATAGTGTGCGCACTTCCTAAGCCGGAACGAAAAGCCTCTTTGTAGCAATACATTGATACTTTTGGCTTTGTGGTTGTGATGTTGTGTTTGCAAGTTGTCTGGGATTACCAGACCTTGTAGCTTAGGCTACTATTTTTTCACTTCCTGTACATTTACCCTGTCTGTCCATAGTGATTTTTTAATGCACCGCAATTGCGGTGCTTTTTTTCTCAACTTTCCTGTAGAATCCTTCCTAACCTGATTAAAGAAAAACTTATTCTTTATCACACAACGATTAAATTAACATCATTTATGAAAGCCTTTGACTCAGAAAAATTCCGCCAGCGATTTCCTGCCCTGCAACAATCAACCATATTTCTGGACAGTGCCGCTACGGCATTAAAACCAATATGCATGATTGAAGCGACCAAGCACTATTACCAAAACCACAGTGCAACGGTTCATCGCAGCCAACACGCCACTGCACAAGCCATGACCGCTCGTTATGAACAGGCTCGATCACTGGTATCGGAATTGATTAACGCGCCATTACCTGAAGATATCATCTGGACAAAAGGCACTACTGAATCCATTAACTTAGTCGCACAAAGTTACTTTCGCCCTCGCCTGAGTGCTGGCGATGAAATCATAGTCAGCGAACAGGAACATCATTCCAACCTGCTTCCGTGGCTGATTCTGGCAGAACAGACCGAAGCCAAAATCGTTAAATGGCCAATAGGCAACCACCGTCAGCCAGAAATAGCGACGCTCGCAGAACTGTTGAATGAAAAAAGCCGACTGATTGCCATCAGCCAGATGTCGAACGTGACTGGTGCCACAGTGGATCTCACCCGGGTCACAACACTCGCACATCAATATAATTGCCGGGTACTGGTTGATGGCGCTCAGGGTATCGTGCATTCTGCCGTTGATGTGCAACAATTGAATATCGATTTTTACGCTTTTTCTGCCCATAAACTGTATGGTCCGAACGGATTGGGCGTGCTGTACGGCAAAAGTGAGTTGCTGAATATGATGTCACCGTGGCATGGGGGCGGAAAAATGCTGACCCGAGTTTCATTCGAGGGTTTCACACCGGAAGCCGTACCTTATCGCTTTGAAGCAGGTACCCCGAATGTCGCCGGTGTAATCGGATTTGCAGCAACCCTGGAATGGTTGAAAACCGTCGATATCCAGCTTGCCGAATCCCATGCAATCGCCCTGACGGATTATGCCGAGCAACAACTCAGTACCTTACCGGGATTTATCAGTTACCGTACGGCGAACTCCTGTCTTCTGGCTTTTAATATTGCAGGAATACATCACAGTGATCTAGCAACCTTAATTGCTGAACAGAATATTTCACTGCGTTCAGGCCAGCATTGTGCCCAGCCTCTGCTGGATGCCCTGTGCGTCAATGGTTGTCTGCGCGCCTCATTCATGCCTTATAATAATCAACAAGATGCAGATAAACTGGTCAGCGCTGTGAAATTTGCCCTGTCGCTGCTGAATGATGAATAATGAATAATGAATAATGAACGGATTAAAAACCCTAATAAACTCACCGCAAGATACATAACCGATGACACAACTTTCAGATACTATCCTTGCACCGCACCCGTTTGGAACGGAAATCACGGAGCAACAACTTATTGAACTCTTCCAGCAATGCAAATTATGGGAAGATCGCTATCGGCAGCTGATTCTGTTAGCCAGAAAACTGCCGACTTTAGCGGATGAATTAAAACAACAAAACATTGAAATGCCCGGCTGCGAAAATCGCGTCTGGCTGGGGCATCAATTACGCCCTGACGGCCATCTGCATTTTTACGCTGATAGCGAAGGCCGCATTGTCAAAGGGTTATTAGCCGTTATATTGACCGTCGTAGAAAACAAAACACCAGCACAGATTTTACAAACACCTTTAACGGAATTATTCCAGCAACTCGGTCTCACACAGCAATTAAGTGGCTCACGGCTCAATGGCGTGAAATCCTTGATTAATACCATCAAGGATATTGCCCGTACCTATATACAGTAGAGACTGCATTTGTAGATATCGTATACCCGTCGTCTTTCAAGTTGCAGCTTTGTTGGCTGCGCTCACTCACCCCAGTCACATAGTTAGCTATGCTCCTGGGGGTTCATTCCCTTGCTGTCGCGCTGCATCTTGAAATCCATTGGGTATATTACAACGTATTTTCCCGCCCGGCTTTTGCCACCATCTTTTTCAGGGCGTGGGAGACTGCCACAAAACCAAAGGTTGCCGTAACCATCGTTGCGGCACCAAAACCAGAAGCACAATCCATCCGTTTCGAACCATCCGCAGTACTCTTCGCCGCACAGACCGTCCCGTCTGATTGAGGGTAAACCAGTTGTTCTGTTGAAAAAACACAATCAATGCCTAATTTGCCCTTACCGTTTTTCACAACGCGGTAATCCGACTTCAAACGTTCTTTCAATTTAGCCGCAAGCGGATCTTGTACCGTTTTTGCCAAATCCACGACCTGAATCTGGGTAGGGTCAAGCTGTCCACCAGCTCCACCAGTTGTCACAACGGGGATCTTATGCCGGCGACAATAGGCCAATAACGCCGCTTTTGGCCGTATGCTATCAATGGCATCAATCACATAACTAAATCCCGTGGACATCAATTCGGCTACATTATCAGGCGTCACAAAATCATCAATGCAAGTCACCTGACATTCTGGATTGATCGCCCGTATCCGTTCAGCAATGACCTCCGTTTTTGGCAACCCGACATTTTGTACCAGAGTATGAAGCTGGCGATTGGTATTGGTAATACAGACATCATCCATGTCAATCAATGTGATGGCACCAATGCCTGTTCGAGCCAGAGCCTCCGCAGCCCATGAACCGACACCGCCAATACCCACCACACAGACATGTGAACGGGCAAATAATGAAAGCGCTTTCTGACCATATAGTCGAGCGGTACCCGCAAAACGCTGGAGATAAGCATCAGAGAGAGAAATTTGCATCACTAAATAAATCCTGAATAATACCTATACCCTTAGCCTTTCAAGCTACAGCTTTGTTGAATTTGCTCCCTTACCGCCATGCTGTAACTCGAAATCCATCGGGATATCTCTGTCGAGATAGGTTATCGATTAATTGTTTGAATCAGGGGATCTTACTGGTTTGCCACCAAAAAACCAGATGAGGCTTTCTTCAATACCCAAACACGGCCATAGTGATTATAAAAACCGGCCATTTCTCCGGCGTTATCACCAACACCATGGTAGATATCAAAATGATGCCCTTTGATGGCGCCACCAACATCCAGTGCCACCATCAGGCGCATTCGATACTGTCCGGTAAATTTACCCATATTATCCAGCACAGGTATTTCTGCCAACAGCGCAGTTCCCGGAGGGATCAACGATCTATCGGATGCCACAGACGCTTTTGCCACAAGAGGCACCGCACTGGCTCCTCGCACAAAGGTATAGGGTTCAGATTTAAAGAACACAAATGAAGGATTTTGCTCCAATAGCTCTCTTACTGCGGTTTCACTATTCCTTTCCCCCCACTGGCGAATCGTTTTCATTGACATATTTTGACTGGGTACTTCTCCACGGTCGATCAGTACCTTGCCAATACTGCGGTATGGATGTCCATTTTTCCCCCCGTAACCAAAAAAGGTCAATGGCTGACCATCACCAAAATCGACATAACCACTTCCTTGCACTTCCATCATAAAATTATCCATCAGGGAATTGCTGTACCCGACGATAAATTTTTTATTCAGCGCTCCACGGTATATTGCTGCGCGGTTTGGCAAACCGAAACGCGATTTAGGTGGCATCCTGTACAGCGGATATTTAAATTTCCCCCGCTTAATATGCCGCGCTTGCAAAATGGGGGTGTAGTAACCGGTAAATTTCACGTTACCATAATTATCTTGACCTTCCATTTGGTAAGCCAATAACCCAAATTCATTTAAATAACGGGTATCACCACCAGACAATATCCAATTCTTGATAGCATCAAATGTTTCACGGTTATTGTTATAAAGGCGAGGAGAAGATTCACTGATGAAGTTAACTTGAGTGGCAAAATCCTTGGCATTCACAGGCCGCCCTTGAGCATCGGGAGTATTAACCAGTTGAAGATCTTGGGTGATGTGACCATCTTTATACTGTTGTCCCTGCTCGGTCGGTCGATGACATCCCGATAATAACAAAATGACAAACCCACATAAAAAATATCTGCCCCAGAGTTTCATATTTACGCCTTATCTCC
This sequence comes from Xenorhabdus koppenhoeferi, assembly GCF_900116635.1. GTDB lineage: Bacteria > Pseudomonadota > Gammaproteobacteria > Enterobacterales > Enterobacteriaceae > Xenorhabdus > Xenorhabdus koppenhoeferi. Next base: position 15,612 of record NZ_FPBJ01000004.1, read on the forward strand.
AACCATCATTATTCGACGATGAACAATATCAAACGCTAATAAATAATGAAATGTAGTTAGAAAAAAATAGACTCCTGCTTTAATTAAGCCATAACGAGCAAAAACAAAACAATAAGACCAACATTTAATCAAAAAGCAAATAAATTTAGTAAATATCAACAAAAAAGCTTGCAACGGCATCGTTCAAGAGTATAGTGTGCCGACATCAGACGCGGGGTGGAGCAGCCTGGTAGCTCGTCGGGCTCATAACCCGAAGGTCGTCGGTTCAAATCCGGCCCCCGCAACCAATTTTATATAATGTTATTACTAATAGCGTTATTACTGATAATGTCATTATTGATAAGTGCAACATATATGTATAGAAAGTAAGAATTTGATAATTAAAGAATGTCATCATTCAGTATTTGCCCACTATTGATAATCAAAGTTTGCAAATAGACGGACGCGGGGTGGAGCAGCCTGGTAGCTCGTCGGGCTCATAACCCGAAGGTCGTCGGTTCAAATCCGGCCCCCGCAACCAACTTTTCTTAATACACCTATTTACATCTATTTTCGTTGTATCCAAATCCCTTCGAGTTTCAAATTAATTTCCGAATTTTATTTATTCCTTATATAGGTTCCCCAGATTTCCCAATAAAAATAGTTAAAACTGATTGCAAGTTGTCACTTTTAGAAATAGCTTTTTATAGAATTTATTCAAGGCGGATATTTCACCGCCGAGCTAATTCGGCACCATTTTTAAAGTAAGCCTTAATACCAGCAAAAATAGATTTTGCTATTTGTTGCTGGAATCTCGCTGTTTTCAGTTTACGTTCTTCTTCCAGATTACTAATAAATGCAGTTTCTACTAAAACAGAAGGAATATCTGGCGCTTTTAATACCGCAAACCCCGCCTGATCGACGCTATTTTTATGCAATTTATTAATTTTTCCCATCCGCTTGAGCACTTCATCACCAAATTTCAGGCTATCATTAATTGTCGCGGTTTGAACCAAATCCAGCATAGTATGATCTAAATATTTATCACCACTTTTACTGACTCCCCCAATCAAGTCAGCCTCGTTCTGAGTCTGAGCTAAAAATCGGGCGGTATTACTGGTCGCTCCCTTAGTGGAAAGCGCAAATACCGATGAACCCCGTGCAGATCGATTTGTAAAGGCGTCTGCATGAATAGAAACAAATAGATCTGCACGCATCTTGCGGGCTTTTGCTACCCTCACTTTCAAAGGAATAAATACATCTTCATTACGGGTCATATAAACTTTCATGCCAGGTTCACGTTTAATAAGAGCCTGTAAACGACGAGCAATTTGCAACACAATATCTTTTTCACGGGTTTTGTATTTTCCAATGGCTCCCGAATCTTCGCCACCGTGACCGGGATCGAGCATAATCACAATCGGCCGATCTTTTCCTGCCTTACCGGGTTTACGCGCCTTCGCAGGCAAATGCTTTTCCAAATCACCGCTGTTGTACTCTTCGAGCAAAGCCAGTAAAGGATCATCATCCACATTTGCTGCCTTTTTAGGATAAAGATCTAATACCAAGCGATGCTTAAATTTCGCAATCGGCGGCAGCGTAAAAATATGCGGAGCAACAGGCTGTTTAATTTCAAATACCAAGCGCACCGTTTTGGGATCAAATTGCCCTGCCCGCACCAATTTCAGGTAGGGATCACGCTGCTGAACCTGTGCTCCCATACTGCTCAGGACACTATTGATCTGGATACCCTGTAAATCAATGACAATACGGTTGGGATTTGAAAGTGAGAATTGGCGGTACTTAAGTGAAATATTAGACTCCAGCGTCACTCTGGTATAACTTGATGCCGGCCAAATACGGACAGCAATTACTTTTGAGTTTGTTGCGTAACCTATTGGACTAACGCTTAATAACCATACAGCTGCTGAGCCTTTCAGCAGACGACGACGTGAAGAATTATAGTCTGAATAACTCATCGTTTATTCCATTTAAAAACAGCCAAACTCAGCAATTTTTGCTAAAAATAATCGTTAGGCGGGGACTCTAATTAATTAGAGAATCGCTGTCATCAAAAAAAAGCATTTTATGCTCTCTCAATCTATTTATACCAATATAAATAATAACGTTATTTTTATCCATTTTTCCTCTTGCCATTTCCTATCAAAAGGAATAGAAACACATAAAATAAGCATAAAAATTCATTCGGAGAGAGTTTAATGAAAGAACGCAGTACCGAATTGGTTGAAATCGTCCGGCAATCGGTTCCGTATATCAATGCACACCGGGGAAAGACTTTTGTCATTATGTTGGGAGGTGAAGCTATCGCCCATGAAAATTTCTCCAACATCGTTAACGATATTGGATTGCTGCATAATCTAGGCATTCGTTTAATTGTCGTGTACGGGGCCCGCCCACAGATCGAACAAAATATTGCGGAGCATAACTGCCTGTCGGTCTATCACAAACATACCAGAGTGACTGATACCAAAACATTGGATCTCGTTAAGCAAGTCGCAGGGTTGTTACAATTGGATATTACTGCACGTCTTTCTATGAGCCTGAGTAATACACCATTGCAGGGTGCCCATATTAAAGTGGTCAGTGGTAATTTTATTATCGCCCAACCTTTAGGTATCGAAGATGGTATTGATTATTACCACAGTGGCAAAATCCGCCGCATTGATGAAGAAGCCATCAACCAGCAATTGGACAATAATGCGATTGTGCTGATTGGGCCAGTTGCAGTTTCCGTCACGGGAGAAAGTTTTAACCTGACATCCGAAGAAATCGCAACACAGCTGGCAATCAAATTAAAAACAGAAAAATTAATCGGCTTTTGCTCGTCACAGGGCGTACTTGATGCTGAAAACAATACCTTATCAGAACTCTTTCCCAACGAAGGGGAATCCCGTCTGCATGAATTGGAAAAAGCGGGCGAACACTATTCAGGAACTGTTCGCTTCTTAAGGGGGGCTATCAAAGCCTGCCGCCGTGGAGTGCGTCGCAGTCATTTGATCAGCTATCAGGAAAATGGTTCGCTGGTTCAGGAGCTATTTTCCCGCAAAGGTATCGGAACCCAAATTGTAATGGAACGCTCCGAACAAATCCGCCGTGCCAATATTAATGATATCGGTGGCATTCTTGAGCTTATTCGCCCATTGGAACAGCATGGTATTTTGGTTCGCCGCTCGCGGGAACAATTGGAAATGGAAATCGACAAATTCACTTTGATAGAACACGATAACGTCACTATCGCCTGTGCTGCGCTATATTCTTACCCTGATGAAAAAATCGGGGAAATGGCCTGCGTTGCCGTGCATTCAGACTACCGAAACTCTTCCCGAGGTGAAATCCTGCTAAATGCTATTTCCGCCCAAGCCAAGCAAATAGGGCTGGAAAAACTTTTCGTACTCACAACCCGCAGCATTCATTGGTTTCAGGAAAAAGGTTTTGAACCCGCAGAGATCGAGATGCTACCCGTAGGGAAACAAGCGCTGTATAACTATCAGCGCCGTTCCAAAATCTTAATGTTAGATTTACAGAATCATTAATCTTATTCACTGCGGGTTTAACCATGTTGCCAACCCGCTCCGGCGCTGGGTTGTTGTGGCAACCGCCTTGTCCAAAACAGGTCGGTGAGCATAAATGGTCAACTTTTCCCGCGCCCGGGTCAGCGCGGTATACACCAATTCCCGACTGACTATCGGCGAGTATTGAGTCGGTAATACCAATGCGGTATGTTCAAATTCTGACCCCTGAGATTTATGCACAGTCATCACATACGCAGTTTCATGCTGAGGCAAGCGACTTGGCTGAAACCCTTTAATCTGCCCGTCAGATAACTGAAAGTAAGCCTTCAGTTCATTATCCTGATTTCTGAGCATAATCCCGATATCTCCGTTAAACAGCCCAAGCGTACTGTCATTACGCAATATCATGACCGGACGCCCTGCATAGCCACGGTTTTCCACATTATTAGATAAAGTGATAACACCTTTTCTGTGCAATAATTGCTCCAGTCGCTGATTCAGCCCAACAACGCCAAACGGCCCTTCTCTTAATCCACACAATAACCGAAAACGCTTAAACTCCGTCAAAATTGCTTTCTCTGATGCCCCTTCATTCACCATCGCCAGATATTGATAGTAGCCAGAAGCTGTTTCAGTCAGCAAACGCTGGTAATCTTCATCTATTGAAAGCGGATTGAAAGAAACATCAGGAAAAGCGTTATTCAGCATCACCGAGACCCCTTTATGATCTCCCTGATTAACAGCCGATGCCAACTGCCCAATGCCAGAAGCCGAATTGAAGCGATAACTTTTGCGCAGCAGACATAAACAATCCCGCACTGCGGAAACTTTGTTGTCTGAATCAGGTACAGAATAAGACGTTAACTGACATCCGGTTAATCGCCCCAACTGTTCTGCACGTTTAGTGCTGTACCCCTGTTCTGCAAAGCGGCAGATATCCCCCAAGAGGGCACCAGCTTCAACCGACGCTAACTGGTCTTTATCCCCCAAGAAAATCACTTTTACCTGTGGCGGCAAAGCATCAATCAAATGTGCCATCATCGGCAAATCCACCATTGAAGCTTCATCAATAATCAAAATATCAAGGGAGAGAGGATTATCGCGGCCATAACGCAGTTTTTGGCTATCTGGTTGAGCACCCAGTAAACGGTGAATAGTTTGCGCCTGCTCAGGAATGCTGCGCCACTGTTCCGGCGTCAACACAAGTTTCTTTACCGCATCCCTGAGCGATTCAGTCAACCTGGCCGCTGCTTTGCCCGTTGGTGCAGCCAGTTGAATGCTTAATTGCTGTCCTTCATGCAGCTTTATCAGGGTGACCAGCAACTTAGCCACGGTAGTGGTTTTTCCGGTTCCCGGACCACCGGAGATAACTGAAATACGGCTCGTCACAGCAACCGCGGCTGCAACTTTTTGCCAATCTATTTCCCCTTCGGCTGTGACACCAAAAAGCTCATCCAAAATACGACGGGTTTGAATTTCATCAAGTGCATCAGTCAACTCAACAGACGCAAAGAAATCCGCCACACGCCGCTCACTTTGCCACATGCGTTGTAAATACAAGCTGTAATCCGCATTTCCTTGATGAGAAAGAACCATCGGTGTCGGACAGTCGCCCCGACTTACTGCCTGACATATCTGCAAAGCTGCAACAATTTGTGCCTGATCCGGCTCACCTGCCAAAGACCAAAGTGAAGCCGCTAACTCAGGTTGCCGACCCTCAAATAAATATTTTGGTGCAATACGTTCCAGAGGCAAGCAGACATGCCCTGCCCCCGATTCAGCACTCAACAGAGCTGTAATCAGCAACAACAGCGGGTTTTCATCTTCAATCATCGCATAAGCAAACTGCACATCCAGTGGACGCAATAATTTTTGACTTACGGCTTGTTGCAATAGTGACTTCATTGAATTCATACGCTTTGTTCCTCATCCGCAGCGCTGAAAAGGGTATCCAATTCGTCAATAAATTCAAAAGGCGGCAAATAGTGATAAATACCATGCCCGGGGTTATCTTTATCAATACCACGCAAAAACAAATATATGACTCCACCAAAATGATTCCGATAATCATAACTGGCTAACCGATGACGCAAATAACGATGCAAGGCCAACGTATAGAGCTGATACTGTAAATCATAGCGATGTTCTATCATGGCTTTCGCCATCGCTTCCTGCGTATATGACTGACTACTTTCTCCCAACCAATTTGATTTGTAGTCCACCACATAAAATTTACCCTGCCAGCAAAAAACCAAATCAATAAACCCCTTTAACATCCCCTTTACCTGATGAAAGGCCAACGGCGCACACTGTGCTGACAAGGGATCATAACGGCGTGTCAGCGCGTCCATCTCCTTTGAATGTAATAACTTATCCACGGGTAAATAAAACTGCATTTCACTTTGCTGTTGCTGACGGGGAATATCAGCCAGTTGCATTCCTTGCTCATTCAACTTTGCTCTAAAAATATCGTCTACCCACGGCGCCAATACCAAAGCCCAATTTCCATCAAAACCTGATGCCGTCAGCTTTTCTGCCAACGATGCCTGATCAGGCGGATTACCAAAATCTACATTTTCCAAAATACTATGCAGAAACGTTCCCGCTGATGCCCCACGCGGAAAAGTGTGCGGCGTCATTTGCAAAGATTGTTCTTCCTGTTTCTCACCACGGGCATCAATATCCAGTTTCGGCGAAATGGATTGCACAATCACATCCACAGACTCGCCAAGTGCACCGGCACGATTATCAAAAGTAACCGGAGAAACAGCGCGAGAAGCTGAATATTGTAAACCTGAATAACTCGTTACCCGCCAATCATCCCGAATGGAACGTTGAAATCTTCTGGCCTCCAGAGACAAATGATTTTCACTTTGTGAACACCATTGTGCATCCGCAGTCTCCTCTACCCGCTTAATCTCTATATTATTATCAGACAGTTCATCTAAACTGCCTGCCAGAAGTTCCGCATCGCCTTTCTCGCCCTTTTGCAACACATATCCAAGGGCAGACAGGTGCAAATCAGTATCCCCCGCTTTCCCCCTGCTCCCTTTGATAAGCGGAGCCACACCAACGCTACAGTGATAAACCGACCGCGTTAAGGCAACATAGAGCAAACGTAAATCTTCCGCCAAGCGTTCTTCATCAGCCAGTTCTAGGGCTTCTTTCAACGTTTCATCGTCATGGGAAATATTGAGGTGAGCCTCAAAATTATGGCGATCATGATAAACAGCCTGCTTCTGCTTCCTGTAACCACAAATAAAAGGTAAACAAACCAATGGATATTCCAGCCCTTTAGACTTATGAATAGTACAGATCTGCACCAGATGCCGATCACTTTCCAGTCGTAGTTGCTGGTTTTCTGATTGTGGGTTAGGGCGTGAAATTTGTTGCGCCAGCCAGCGGGCAGCGGCATGTTCACTGTCCAGTTGCTGCGATGCTTCCTGCAATAACTCACCAATGTGCATAATATCAGTAAGCCGACGCTTCCCATCATCCCCGGCCAGCACGTTTTCCGCTATCTGATATTTCACCATGACAGCCCGCAGCATCGGCAATACACCACGGGAACGCCAGATGCGGGCATAACCATCAAATTCATCAACCAAACGATCCCATGTAATTTCATCATGATTGAGTTGATCGATTTGCTGCGCACTCATACCAAATAAACTACTGGCTAACGCGCTTCTCAGTTCTCGGGCCTTTTCCGGTGCCAATACCGCCTGCAATAGCCAAAGCAAATCTTTAGCTTCGGGCGTATCAAACACACTTTCCCGATTAGAAAGGAAGACTGACGGTATTTTAAGTGTGTTTAATTCTTGACGGATCAACGATGCTTCCCGACGATCACGAACCAACACTGTAATATCCGACGCCACCACCGGGCGGCTTTTTTCTGCCTGATGCAGCAATGCCTTACCATCTTGCCCAGCCTGTAACCAATCCCGAATTTGGGCAGCACACAACCGGGCCATGTTCTGTTCATATTCTCTTTTGGAAACACCCTCACCGGATTGTAACCAAAATCGCAATGCAGCCTGTTCTTCATCATGTAAGGTGAATTTCAGCCCATGATTTTTCTCTGCGGCTTTCACATTAACAAATGGGATCTGTTCAAACAAAAATGGGTGTTCTGTGCGGGCAAACAGTTTATTGACAGCCTGTACCATAGACACAGAAGAACGCCAGTTAGTTTCCAATGTGTAATGGGCACTCACATTGGAACGCGCGCGAATATAGGTAAAAATATCCGCACCACGGAATGCATAAATAGCTTGCTTAGGATCACCAATGAACAAGAGTCCATTTTCTGATGGCTGGTTTTCTGATATCTGGTTTTTTGATATCAGGCTTTCTGGCTCGCAACGATATATGGCCTGAAAGATGCGATATTGCTGAGGGTCAGTATCCTGAAATTCATCAATCATTGCGACGGGATAATGTTGCCGGATGGCTTGTGCAAGCTGCTCACCACTTTCATGCCGCAGGGCGCTATCCAGACGGGTCAATAGATCATCAAACCCCATATGGCCACGCATCAACTTTTCTTGCTGAACAGACTGTCGAACTTCAATAATCGCTTTAGCAATGATGATATCTTTCAATGTCAGCGGATGCTGGTATAAATCATCGATAGCCTCAAACAGCAGATGCTGTGGGGCTTCACCTTTTTTAGTTTTTTCTATTAAACGTGACTGGCAAAATTTATCCAATTCTTTAGGAAGCTGATAGTCTTCAGTGAGTAATTTAGCCCATTCAGAAACTTTATTTAGCCAATTAGGTAGATTTTTTTTGGTATAACTACGTTTATCAACATCAGAGTTTGCTATCAAATCATGTAAACCCGATGCCACTTCATTCCACTGACACTTTACTGAATCAATTTTCTCAATGATTTTTTGATGGCGGCTAAACAGTGTTTCATTGCTGTCAGGCGCGTTGACAATATACGGCACATCTCCGTACAAATAATCAGAGATATCTTTCAGCAATGCTTCCGGCCCACTCCATATTTTGCTTACCTCCCCTGCTATCGGCAATGGCAGAGGATAACAGTGTCGCCGCCAGAAATCGGCGCAGCCTTGTTTGCGTAGCTGGCTTTCATCCTGAATCAACGTTTGCTCGAACAGTACACCGGACTCAAATGCATTATTCACCAGCATTCGCTGACAAAAACCATGTATGGTATAAATCGCAGCTTCATCCATCTGGCGTTCAGCAATCAACAACCAATTAGCCGCACTTTCTCTGTCTGGAATTTCATCCAGCAATTGCCGATAAGTGGGATCGCTAACCGCAATTTTTTCCCGTATGCAGGCCAAACGAAGCTGATGGATATTTTCACGGATACGTCCACGCAATTCATCTGTTGCCGCTTTCGTAAAAGTGACAACCAGAATCTCTTCAACATTCAGCGGTCGGGAAAAGGCAGCAGAGCCACCCAATCCCAGTAACAAACGGAGATAGAGCAAGCCTATCGTGTAAGTCTTGCCCGTACCTGCTGAAGCCTCGATCAGCCGCTGACCATACAGCGGCAGTGTTAACGGATTAAGTTTATGAGACTGAACCAAATGGTTCAGTCTTTCATTACTCGGTATTTCTTTGCTCACTGAGCATTCACCTTAACCGGTAATTGTTTTTGGAAATCTGACACATATTTGTAAGTTTTCCAGCCTTTCAATTCCGCATATTGATGAGCCGAACCTTTTTTCCCGGTAATTTGGGAAATCAGCGCCAATCCCTGACGTTTAATCACTGCTTTTTCATAAAATGCAATAACCTGTGCTTTGGTGGTTTTCTCCATCGCTGCTATGACTTTCTCACGTTTATCAAATTTAAAGTTATTGCGTCCAAAGTCTCCCTCATAGCGCGCCACTTCTGAATAGAAGGTTTGCGGTGGTTCACGCATTTCTGTTAGCAGCGATTTTTTATATTGTTCAAACTCAGCATCAGACATCGCTTTAAGCTTTTTATCCGCCTGCTGATAGAAGTTTTGGTAGCGTTGATGCAGGTAATCAGGTTGTTTGCTGTTACTTTGCACAAGAAAACCCAGTCCAAGTTGTTCACCGATCCCTGAGTTAGAGGCCGAAACCATATAGCCAAGCTGTTCTGTCGTCCTCAATTGATCAAAGAACCACGGTGACAAAATGCTACTCAACACATTGGAGTAAACATATCCCGTGATACGGTCATACCCCGTTGGAATATAGATTTCTGCCAGAGCGTTATCCGTGCTGCTCGCCATTTTTTTGAAATTAACCGCATAATTACGGTCAATAACAATGTGTTCGCCAGTCCACCACACCGTCCCTTGATTGGCGAGCTGCTTCTGTGCGGCTTCAATGATGTTAATACTCTGCTGCTCAGTGAAATTACCGAAGACCATAGCCTGTAAAGCTGCATGTTGGATCATTTTCTGACGATATTTCACAATATCGTCAAGAGTAATGGTATCCAGCACTTTCAGTTTTTCAGACTGTTCGAAGTAAGGCACATTCGCAAGTTGAGAAATGGGTCGCGCGGCCATTTGGAAGGCTTTGCTGTTATTGGCAACTTCAATTTGTTCCCGATACCATGATTTCGCCTGCTCCAGTTTCTCCTGAGTTGGCATAAATGAGATGTACTGCTCTATGGCGGAAGTTAACAATTCTGGTAAATGTTGTGTAAAACCATCTACTTGGATTCTCAAACCCTCAGCATAATCTGTTGAGACCCCCATTCCCGCTACAGACGCCCGATAATTCAGCCGATCAAGGGCGGCCCTAGATAAATAGACAAACAACGTATCTGCAAGCTGATCCTTAATGTTCTTCATGCCATCAGGATTACGCATCTCCAATATGATACTTCCCTTCGGTTCATCTGAAAAATATTGGCTTGGCATATACAGCAAGCGAACATTTGGCTTTTCCAAAATCATTTTAGGTTTTTTTTGGCTACCCGATGTTTTCACCAAGGATAAATCATCAGGAATATAGGGATTCAACTCTGGCAAAGAGAATAAATCCCCTTGTGCAAGTTTTTTCCATTCAGCCAATTGTGTTGGCGTAATTTTATTGACTTGATACGGAGCCTGCACAAAGTAGGCTTCTTTATTATGTGGCTCTGTTGGGCTGATAAACCAGATGCGCGCATTTTCAGGCGTTAACTCATCCAAACGGCTAGCTATCGCTTTTGGATTGAAGGTATCTGCAACATAACCTGCATCCAGCACATGGGAAATGGGCAATTGCAACATGGCATCGGATACCCCTTCAATATAGTTCATATTCCGCACGATTGACGCATACTGGAACGACAAATTAAAGACGTTTGTCATTTCATCGAAATAACTTTTATTGATGCCCTGTTTTTTTAGCAGGTTAATGTAAGAAAAAATGGCGGCAATGACTTGATCGCGCTGTTCAAGCCCCTTATCAGTTAGCGAAACATGAATATTAAATGTACCGGAGTTACCATCAGTTTTGGGGTTTGCCCCAGCGTCGATACTTTCGATTAACCCTTGCTTCAGTAACCAACCAGATAAGGTATTTTGACTATTATTATTACCAATCAAGTATCCGATATATTCATCTGTTTTACTGCGAAAATCTGCACTGTTATCGGCTATGCTAAATTCCAGCCGCAATGCCTTATGAGGCTGAGCAGGCACATAATGGATAATCACGCCTTCTTCTTTATCCGTAACAGCCGGAACCGTGATAGCTGGTACAGAAGCATGACGATTCGGGATACGGCCAAAAGTTTCCGCAGCGATCTGAGCTAATTCGTTTATTGATTGTTTACCATACACCACTCCTTTCATTAAATTAGCAGAGTAATAACGCTGGTAAAAATCGATTAATGCTGTCTGCAATTTACTTTCAGGTTTATCGCTTAATGTTTCCAGATTTCCACCCGCAAAACGGGCATTAGGATGAACCGGATTGATAGTCTCAGAGCGAATTTGCCAGATGCGATGTCCTTCACCTGCCCGGGCAATAGTCATTTCATTATCAACAGCGTGGCGTTCACGATCTGCATTCACAGGGTCCAGCAAAGGTTCAGCAAGTGCATCAGCCAGACGATCAGTCGCTTCTGCCAGAGAGTCGTTTTCAACTTCCAGATAGAATGCCGTACGGTTGGCATTCGTACTGGCGTTATGACTTCCCCCGTGTTTTTGCAGAAACTCAGTAAATCCGCCGGCGTCAGGGTAACGATTGGAACCCATTAATACCATGTGCTCAAGATAATGAGCCAAACCAAGCTGACTGTCCGGGTTTTCCATATGACCTACTGGAATCGCAACAGCAGCCAATGATTTAATGGCTTTTGCATCTGATACCAATAAAACTGTCATGCCATTTTGCAATTGAATGGCTTTATATTGGCGGGGATCACGATCACTTTTGTTGATCGTATCCGGCAACAGTTGCCACTGTGATTGGGCATGAGCCGTTACCCCACAAAGGAGCAAAAAGAGCATCGTCATGATGCGGATAATATATTTAGGCATAACCTAATATTCTCCCTATTTACTTGAATAAAAAGCCATTTAAATAAATAACTATTTGAATAACGAGCCATTTGAATAGCAAACCATCGGCAACAAATAACTCTGAGTTTCGCGCTTTATACGCTCCAAAAGTGATTGATCAACGTGCCGGAAAGCGCGCTGTATATAGTGATCACTGCTTTCCCCTTTCCTGTCATTTGTTCCCAGCCATTGCTCCAGCAATTTATTTTCAGCATTTTGTTGGATTTCCTCACTGAAATCGATTTGCTGACTTTCCTTATTGAAGCAACCTTCCAGCCATGCCCAGCCACTTCGGCAAAACAAGGGAAGAGGTTCGGACATTCCCTGGAAATATCCTTCTATTATCTGATTCAGGTATTTTTTCGCTTCATCCTGCCTTAGCGGTGAAAAACGACACTCTGTACCTTTTTTACCCTCTTTTCCTCCCGTCCCATACATGCGACTTTCGCTGGTACCACCTGAGAGACAATAAGCAAGATGTTCAATCCATAATTGGATACCATCATTGGCTGTTAAGTTCGCCGGACGCCAACATAAAATTCCATCAGGCTGCACCTGATGAATTTTTCCGGTCAATATCACACTGTCTAATTCCGCATATAAATCAATGGAAGAAGATGCGGTTAGCTCCCCGCGAACCTTATCTGCCAATGGCTGCATGGTTTCCAGTTGAGCCTTCCAGTAAACTTGAGCAAACGCGCCATGTGGTAAGCCACCCGATGCGCGAAGATGATGAAACAAAGATTCAGGATGCTCTTTTTCTATCAAAATACTCAGAAGCAGTTGGTTGAATTGATAACGTTTCAGGTTATCCAGTACAAAAGGTTCTTCTTCAGGTAACTCCGTCTCTTCGATGACAAAATGTACCTTTAGACGTTGCTGGAAAAATGCCCTGACAGGATGGCGATAAAAGCGGACTAATTCATCCAGAGAAACCTCTTTTATTTCGCTGCGGTCAAACGCCACTGGCTGGCAAAAATCAGTTACAGAAATGCCTTGCTGAGTTGCCGCAGGCAACCACTCTGCCGCATAACTTTGTGAGTAATGATCAGGAAGGAAATTTTCTGTCGCAAAAGGAACACGGGTATGCTGTGAAAGCAAATGTTGTCTGACATTTCTGGCACTATCATCAACATTCAGCATTTCATCACCTGCGTGGCAAAAACTCTGGCAAACATAATCCAGTAGTTCATTGACTAATACAGATGGATTGCACTCAGTATCATCTCGAATCGATTTACCGATGTAGCTGATATAAAGGAATTGCTCCGCCGAAACCAACGCCTCCAAAAAAAGATAGCGGTCATCATCACGTCGTTTGCGATCTCCCCGTTGCGTTTTTTCCGCCATAAGATCAAACCCAAGTGGTGGAATAGTGCGTGGATAAACTCCGTCATTCATTCCCAACAGGCAAACAACCTTAAAAGGAATAGAACGCATCGGCATCAGAGTACAAAAATTCAGAGAACCCGCCAGAAAACGCTGACTTATCTTCTCGTCATCAAAACGAAACGCCAATTCATCACGCAACAATACCAAAGGAACATTTTCTTCGTAATGTGCATTCAGGCCATTATCAATCACTTTTTGCCATTGTTGGGTAATGAGTGCCAATACCAGTTCAGTTTCATCATCCAACGCGAAAAAAGTTTCCAGTAATTGTGGGTACACTGCCAGCCAATCCGCCAATTTCTGCTCTTCACCCAGAATCTTGCGCCAATGGTTCAATTCCATTAAAAATTCAGCCAATTGACCGACTAATTCGGCAGCAAGACCACTGGATTCATCATAAGGCAATACGTCATTCCACGGCCCTGCCTGACTGTCCATCGCATAACCCAGTAACATGCGTGTCAGTCCAAAATGCCAAGTATTTTGTCCCGTGGCGGGCAAAGACAATGCTTCAATGTTGCTATCATCCAGCCCCCAACAAATACCTGATTCTTTCACCCAGCGCCGCAGTAAACGCAATCCCTCTTCGTGAATAGAAAATTTGCTGGCTAAAGCAGGCACTTCCAACAATGCCAGAACTTGTTCAGCCGTAAATCGACTCTGTGGCAAATCGAGCAAGGTAATGAATGCTTGTAAAACAGGATGCGCCTGACGAACTTTACGGTCAGAAATAGCAAAGGGGATATAGCGCTCCTCAGGTGCATTGCCAAAAACAGCCTGAATATAAGGCGCATAGTTATCAATATCCGCCATCATTACAATAATGTCCCGCGGCATCAGAGAGGGATCATCATCCAACAAACGCAGGAGCTGATCCTGCAATACTTCTATCTCTCTTTGCGGACTATGGCATGAATGAAAAGTCAACGAACGATCCGCACTATCAAACGAGCGTTTTTTCAGACTATTTTTGAACGTATTTTCCGTCGTTCCTATCTGGGCATGATCTTCAAGATTGAGAATATCCCGCTGGATTTGATGCAAAACACATTCAGACTCCAATTCAACAAAAGCATGAATATCAGAATCTGGCTCTAATTGTGACAGCAGATAGAGATTATCTCTCCCCAATTTTCCCCAGGATGCCAATAATGGGTTGTTTAGGCTCTGCTCACCGTCTTCATTAAAGAGCGATGACGCATTTTCTGGTTCTTTGAATCTCTCCAGCAATTTGCTGCTTTTATAATGTTTTGGCTTACGGCTGTTTAATCTGGAGAGAAATGTATAACTTTGAATATCTCCCCAATAATATTGGCACGGGTTAGTAAACATAAGATGAATATCAATATATTTTCCTAACGTCTTAAATAGTTGCAGATAAGCGGGAGGCAGGGTAGAAATTCCGCAGATAAAAATACGCGGCGGCAAATTTTCCAATGGAAAATTGCCTTTCTCCAAAGTTGTGATAAATCGCTGGTATAAATTAGCACGATGCCACAAGGGTTGCTGTAGCTGGCGAGTATATTCTGTCAGTTCAGACCACAATCTTTTCTGCCACAATTGATTGCTGTTCAAACCATCAATTAATTGGCCATTACCCCAACTTTCTAGCCATTGCGGACGATAAACCAAATATTGGTCGAACAAATCCGCAACCCGACCAGCCAATTGATGAATCTTGCGTTTATCGATGTCCTGATCAAGATAATGGCTAAGCGCAACAAACTCCGGCTCAGTTAATAAAGCAGGCAACAGCGTCATTAATTTCCATTTCATGGCGTCCTTACTGAAAGCACCATCTTTGGGCACATCAATCAATACTCGCGTGAACATCTGCCAGATAAAGGTTGCAGGAAGTGGGAATTCTATGTTCGCAGCAATACCCAGCTTCTCCGCCAGTTGAATCTGTAACCACTGAGACATGCCCGGGCTTTGAACTAAAATTACTTCTTTGTCAAATGGGTTAGAAAGAGGCTCATCCCCGATCAGGCTCACCATCAACTCTTTAAGTACATCAAGTTGATTTGAATGATAAACTCTAAACATCAATGCTCCCACTTGCACAAAACCAGCGCTCTAATTTACTTGGTTTATTGTAATGTACTGTCAACTTAACTGTTACCTGATAGCAGCCAAAAGAGCGAAACTCTCGTTGAAATTCCATCTTCCATTTCTGCTCTGATGCCGTTTTTCCTCCTGTTTCCCCGAATTCCCCCTGTCCTTCCAAACGTTCATATTGTTCCAACTGATCATGGGCATATCGCACGGCCTTAAGCTGCCCCCAGTATTGCTGAAAATTTGCTGATAATGCTTGGTGGTAACGCATTAATCCCAGCAAAGAGATGGCAAATACAACAGATGCCACCATGACTTCTGGCAAACTCATGCCTTCTTGTCGGCCGGATTGATGGCGCATTTTCATAAGCAAAATTCGACCTGAGAAACAGGACAAAAATCCAACCAACCACTTTCAACAGGAACCAGTTCCATAGGAGTAAGTGTATCCTGACTTGAGTGTTTCATCTGTTTCATCCATTGATAAAGTTCAAGATTTTCCTCTGCTGCAAATTGGGCTATACCTTTTAGCAGAAAAAGTGTGCCAGAATAACGCCTGAGACAACTTTTCAGATGAAATTCAGGTTGTTGCAAACAAAACCAACCATCAATGCCTTGTTGATTGCTCCGCCATGATTGCACTTTTCCCCATGTTAATGATGATTCAGCCCGCCAAAAGGCATTCAAATAGTTTTGTTCATCCATCATCATAAACATCGCATTTTCTTGTTGATAATGGAGTGATTTCAACATCATTAAACTCAATGCCAACAGCATAATTATCGAGACTAACAAGATATTTCCCTGCTGCTTATTTACTATCTGTTTTTTATTATCAGTTCCTGCCATTTTCTTCACTCCCTGATATTGCGCAGCCGGATTGTCGTTTGATGGCGATGCACAATGGATGGAGATTTAAGCCAATGAGCGTTAATGGACAAGCTAATGAAAACCAGCCCTCTTTTTACCTGTAATTTTTCAAGATGAAAGGTATCAATCACAATTTCTCTGGGATCAAACAACCTTTCCCAACCATTTTCCTGGCAATCACCCGCACCTCTTTTCCATTCAAGAGCACGGTTATTTAATCGATAACCAAAAAACTCAGATTCAATCTGTTCGGGTTTTTCCCATCGATTATTTAAATTAAGATCAAAAGCAACAATAATGCAGGAATTAATGGATTCTGTATTTTTATTTTTAATTATCAGTGGTTCTCCTTCACACTGTTTTCTATCCCGGCAATACCCTGCTCGCCTGATATCCTTTTCTATCAAATAGGCAGTTCTAGTTACCAAATAATGCAACCTATACTTTCGGTAGAGGTCGAGAATTTGCCCTGATAAAACTGGGTAAGTTTTCGTCATGGCAACCAAAATCACACTACCGATTAGCATTGCCACCAAAACTTCCAATAAAGAAAACCCCGTCTGTTTTTGCTTAAAACAGAAAATGGCTGGCATCATGGTTTTTTTATTCCTTCACAATGAGGAAGCTGGCTAATAGTATCGCTGCATGTTCTGATCCTCCCCCGCCCTGAAATTATCACGCTAATTTCTCCGGCAGAATTTGCCAATATAAAACTGGCTGGCATGGCAGTGTTCCTGACACCATAAAAATCAATGCGATTCGTCGTAGATGATACTAAAAGCACATCATCATAAGGAGAATAAACTCGTGCTCCATCACCTTCATCACAGTCAGATATCTGAGTGATAGAAGATACCAAACACCAAGACTGCCCGTTCATTAACCATAATGTGCGATCCTGATTCAGATAGTTTGCCTGAGCCTGTTGCCTTTCCATAAAAGACAGCACGTTGTTCACTGTTGATTGCAAATGTAATCGGTTCTGATATTTCTCCCAATGATACACTCCCCAAGACAGGCTAATGGAAATGATAAACATCGCTATCAATAATTCCAATAATGTAAATCCTGATGCTTCATTGCTGATTACAGTATTGCTGAGCGCTTTATTGTGATAACACATTATTTCCATATCAATTTTATTTTTTTCTGGTTCATGCTTACTTTTTCTTGCAGCAAATATCTTCAATTCATAGAAAAATGAAAAGACAACTAATTGAGTTATGCGAAGCGTTTTCAGAAAAAAATAGTGATGAAATGACTTTTTCATTTTATTTGCGCAGCGGCACGCAAAAATGACAGGAAGCTAATTTTTAATATTGATAACTGTTAGCGACAGATGTAAAAAGAGCAGGTAAAACCCGCTCTTTAACAATTTTTAACAATTTGATATTGAATTTTGAACCTATTATGGATCTTAGATCGCAACTGG
Source organism: Xenorhabdus koppenhoeferi (assembly GCF_900116635.1). Taxonomy (GTDB): domain Bacteria; phylum Pseudomonadota; class Gammaproteobacteria; order Enterobacterales; family Enterobacteriaceae; genus Xenorhabdus; species Xenorhabdus koppenhoeferi. Next base: position 33,391 of record NZ_FPBJ01000004.1, read on the forward strand.
GGCTTTGATGCCCGGATACGGGTCATAATCCACAATCTCAAAGTTTTCGAAACGATAATCAAACAGTGAATCTGGCTTGCGTTTAATAATCAGTTTAGGCAATGCTCGCGGCTCACGGCTCAACTGAAGATGAGTCTGTTCCAAGTGATTGCTGTAAAGATGGGTGTCACCCCCTGTCCAAACAAAATCACCCACTTCAAGATCACACTGCTGAGCCATCATATGTACCAACAAAGCATAACTTGCGATATTGAAGGGCAATCCTAAAAACACATCGCAGGAACGTTGATAAAGCTGGCAGGAAAGTTTGCCATCTGCTACATAGAACTGGAAAAACGCATGGCACGGTGCCAACGCCATTTTATCCAATTCCCCAACATTCCACGCAGAAACAATAATCCGGCGTGAATCAGGATCACTTCTTAACTGCTCAAGGACTTGGGTCAATTGATCGATTTGGCAACCATCCGCAGAACCCCAGGCGCGCCATTGTTTACCATAAACAGGTCCCAAATCTCCATTTTCATCGGCCCATTCATTCCAGATGCTCACGCCATTATCATGCAAATACTTGATATTGGTATCGCCATTCAAAAACCAAAGCAGCTCATGAATGATAGAGCGCAGATGACACCGCTTAGTTGTTACCAATGGGAAACCTTCTTGCAAATTGAAACGCATCTGATGACCAAAGATAGAAAGCGTTCCCGTCCCCGTACGGTCATCTTTTGCAGTGCCTTCTTCCAGCACTTTTTTCATTAAATCCAGATACTGTTTCATTTTGCCTCTTGTATCTTGTCATTTCGAGTTTTGTTGCGGGGGCATTTATATGCCCATACCATCATAAATATTCCCGCTAAAATCATAGGAATGGAAAGTAGTTGCCCCATACTAATTCCTTCAAACAGCCCGAGCTGGGCATCAGGCTGACGGAAAAATTCTACTATTATGCGGAATGCACCGTATCCAGTCAGGAATAACCCCGAAACGCTCCCCATCGGGCGCGATTTACGGATAAATAAGTTAAGAATGATAAACAACACGATGCCTTCAAGTACCATCTCATATAGCTGGGACGGGTGGCGGGGCAAGACACCATATTTCTCCAGAATCGACCATAAAGAAGGGTTGGTTGTAGCCAATGCAATATCTTCGCTGCGGGAACTCGGGAACAACACCGCCCAAGGTGTATCAAGCGTAACACGACCCCACAACTCCCCATTGATAAAGTTACCGATACGCCCCATTCCCAAACCAAAGGGAACCAACGGAGCGACAAAATCAGCAGTCTGTAAAAAGTGACGTTTCGTACGGCGTGAAAACCACCACATGGCACAGATAACCCCTACCAGCCCACCGTGGAAAGACATGCCTCCGTCCCAAATCTTGAACAGATAAAGGGGATTATCAAGGAACATTGGAAGATTATAGAACAGGACATAGCCAAGACGTCCGCCAACGAAAACCCCGACAAACCCTGAATATAATAAGTTCTCGACTTCGACTTTGTTCCAGCCACTGTTCGGTTGTGCCGCACGGCGATTTGCCAACCACATGGCAAAAACAAAACCAATCAGATACATAAAACCGTACCAGTGGAGAGATACGGGCCCGATTGAAAACATGACAGGGTCAATGTTAGGAAATGCCAGATAGCTAGTGCTCATCGTTCCCCACTAAAAATATGTTGTGTGAATGCTATTGTGAATAAATCATCTGTTGCGAATGAATTATATTGCTTGAATAAATTAAGACAAATAATTGCATAGGCAACTATTCTCTTCATCTTTCAAACTACTGCGTTGTTGGCTGCATTACATCTTAAAACCCGTCGGGCATAAGCTGACTAAGTGCAAGAATAACAGCAAGCTGCATTGCCAGACAGGTTTCATTGACCAGTAGCTCAAGCGCTTCAGATAAATTGGCTGCCATCGCAACCTTTTCAACAATTTCTCGTAAGCGCATGAGCATAAACTGTTACCTAATTTCTTCTGCGACGATATAAATAAGGCGAATAGAGCTGTAAAGCAGGTTCCTGCATTGGCATCACAATGGAAGAGAATTCTTTCATTACGCGGCGATATACATCCCGTTTAAAAGAAACCACTTGCCGGACAGGATACCAGTAACTAACCCAACGCCAGCCATCAAACTCCGGCGTATTACTGCGCTGCACATTAATATCAGCTTCATTACACAACAACTGTAATAAAAACCAACGTTGCTTTTGCCCAATACAGACGGGCTTTGTATCCCAACGCACCAAACGCTTGGGTAATTTGTAACGCAACCAACTCCGGGTCGAGGCAAGAACCCGGACATCTCTGCGATTTAAACCAACTTCTTCAAACAACTCGCGATACATTGCTTGCTCTGGTGATTCCCCTGGGTTTATCCCCCCCTGAGGAAACTGCCAAGAATGCTGCCCATAGCGGCGGGCCCATAGAACTTGCCCTTGGCGATTACAAATTACAATTCCTACATTCGGGCGGTAGCCATCATCATCGATCACCAGACTACCTCTCGATAAAACGAATTTGAAAAGATAACTAATTGTTTCACACTCATCTCAAGCGGTAAACCTCTATGATTGGACTTTGCAGATCCGGCCGAAGTCTCTACAATAAGTCCATCTCAACGGGGTGCAGTTGTTACAAAATATTGCTGCTGAGAACAAACCCGTCGAACCTGAACCGATTAGTATCGGCGTAGGGATTTGGGATGCTACTAATTGATTAAAATAAGTAATTTTCATTTAGCTCCTTCTCAGATCCTTTGCCAATCTTCTAATAACCATTGTTAATAACGACAGGAGAGCAAAGTGTTTAAGAAATTATTTTCCCGTTTTATTGCCATCAGTACTCTCTCGATTTCTGCCTGTGTTTTTGCTCAGATGGCTCAAGTAAAGCCTACGCTGACAGTCTACACTTATGACTCCTTTGCCTCTGAATGGGGACCGGGGCCTGCCATTAAAAAAGCTTTTGAAACAGAGTGTAATTGTGAACTGAAACTCGTCGCTCTGGAAGATGGGGTCTCCTTGCTGAACCGTTTGCGGATGGAAGGCAAAAAAACATCAGCGGATATCGTTCTGGGATTAGATAACAATCTGATTCAAGCGGCTCAACAAACCGGATTGTTCACACCAAGCCATGTCGATACTTCAAAACTGAAATTACCCATTTCATGGAATAATACTACGTTCATTCCTTATGATTACGGTTATTTCGCCTTTATTTACAACAAGAATACCTTACCTCATCCACCCAAAAGTATGGATGAATTAATCAATGGTCACCAGAATTGGAAGATTATTTACCAAGACCCTCGCACCAGTACCCCTGGCTTGGGGTTCCTGCTCTGGACGCAAGATCTCTATGGCGACAAAGTGGCACAGGAATGGCAAAAAGTTGCCAAAAAGACACTCACTGTCACGAAAGGCTGGAGTGAAGCCTATGGCCTGTTTCTGAAAGGTGAAGGCGATATGGTACTTAGCTATACCACATCTCCGGGTTATCACATCATTTCAGAGAAAAAAGATAATTATGCAGCGGCTATCTTCAAAGAAGGCCACTATTTACAAATTGAAGTAGCAGCTCAGTTAGCCTCGAGTAAGCAACCTGAATTAGCGCAGAGATTCATGAACTTCATGATTTCTCCAGCATTTCAGCAAGTCATTCCAACAACTCAATGGATGTATCCCGTGATTAATATTCCGTTGCCTGACGTTTTTAAACAACTTCCTGTTCCTGAGAAATCTCTGCAATTCAACGCAGATGAAGTGGCAAAATACCGTACAAAATGGATACGTACATGGCAAAGCGCTGTAAGCCGCTAATTGCAGGCTGGTTATTACCGGGGGTCATTGCCTCCGGTTTATTGATTATCGTTGCCTTGTCTGCATTTGGGGCGCTGTGGTTCAATGCGCCTGAAAGTAATTGGCAGGAATTCTTGAATGACAGTTATCTCTGGCATGTCATTCGATTCACTTTCTGGCAAGCATTTTTATCCGCCGTATTATCGGTGACACCCGCCATTTTCCTTGCAAGATCACTTTACCGCCGCCATTTTCCCGGTAAGGCTCTCTTTCTGCGTTTATGCGCCATGACATTGATCCTGCCAGTTTTGGTCGCTTTGTTTGGTATCCTTACCGTTTATGGTCAAACAGGCTGGTTAGCAAATATTTTCCAATGGTCAGGTATTGAATATCGTTTTACACCTTATGGATTACAAGGGATCTTGCTGGCTCATATTTTCTTCAATATGCCGATGGCAACACGTCTGCTGCTACAATCGCTGGAAAGTATCGCAATCGAACAGCGGCAACTTTCAGCCCAGCTTGGTATGAGTGAATGGCAACATTTTCGTTTTATTGAATGGCCTTATCTGCGCCGCCAACTTTTACCAACAGGCGCACTGATTTTCATGCTGTGTTTTGCCAGCTTTGCTACCGTTCTCGCTTTAGGGGGAGGCCCTGCGGCAACAACTATTGAACTGGCGATTTACCAGGCTCTTAGCTATGACTACGATCTTGCACATGCGGCTTTGCTTGCACTGATTCAACTATTTTGCTGCGTTGGCTTGGTACTGATCAGTCAAAAACTCAAAGGAGCACTGTCAGTGGGTTATGGTCATCAACAACAATGGCGCAATCCACAGGATTCATGGTTGCGGAAATTATTTGATGGCCTTCTGATTAGTCTGGCCTTGTTGCTTCTACTCCCCCCCTTGCTGGCAGTTATTGTGGATGGTTTAAACAGCGGTATTTTTGATGTTTTACGCCAGCCTGCCTTATGGCAAGCCTTTACAACTTCGGTCATTATCGCACTGGGAGCGGGGCTGCTGTGTGTAATACTAACCATGATGTTGCTATGGAGCAGCCGGGAATTACGCTTACGTCACTCTCCTCGTTGGGGACAAGCGATAGAAACCAGTGGATTGCTGATCCTTGCCATGCCGGGAATTGTCCTTGCAACAGGATTTTTTCTTCTGCTGAACACAACTTTTGGATTGCCTCAATCACCTTACGGATTGGTCATTTTGACCAATGCACTGTTGGCAATCCCTTATGCTTTGAAAGTATTGGAAAACCCGATGCGTGATCTGGCGGAACGCTACAACCCTCTGTGCCGTTCACTCAATATTCAAGGTATTCAGCGCCTACGCTGGATTGAGCTCAAGGCACTGAAAATTCCATTAGCACAAGCGTTGGCTTTCGCCTGTGTACTCTCAATTGGCGATTTCGGTATTGTCGCGTTATTTGCCAGCGAAGATTTCCGTACTTTGCCTTATTACCTGTATCAACAAATTGGAGCCTACCGCAATCAGGATGGTGCCGTGACCGCATTCCTGCTGCTGCTTCTCTGTTTTATTTTGTTCACTGTCATTGAACGCTTACCGGGCCGACACCATGATTAAACTCGAAAATGTCACTTACACCTATAAACACCTTGTCATGCATTTTGATGCAGGCATTAAAGCTGGAGAGCGCATTGCGATCCTCGGCCCAAGTGGAGCGGGCAAAAGCACATTGTTAAGTTTAATTGCGGGCTTCCAATTCCCAGAGCAAGGCAATATCTGGATGGATAACAAAAATCACACAAATACACCACCTTCCAAACGGCCTGTTTCCATGCTGTTTCAGGAAAATAATCTGTTTTCTCATTTAACGATTGAGCAGAATATTGGTTTGGGATTGCATCCCGGATTGCGACTGGATGCAGAACAAAAGAAAATGCTCCAGCAAATTGCTTCTCAGGTATCACTGGAAGAATATTTACCTCGCCTGCCCGCTCAACTGTCCGGCGGGCAACGCCAACGCGCGGCCCTGGCGCGCTGCTTAGTCCGCCATCAACCGATTCTATTGCTGGATGAGCCATTTTCGGCCCTTGATCCTGCGTTGCGTAATGAAATGCTGGAATTACTGGATCAAATATGCAGCGAACGTCAAATTACTTTACTTATGGTGTCCCATAATCTTGATGACGCGGCGAAAATCGCTCCGCGTTCTTTGCTGATTGTGGATGGTAAAATTCAGTATGATGGTGCAACGAAGAAATTGGTGAATGGCGAAGTGCCTGAAGCAGAGGTTTTAGGAATAATATAATTGATTATACCCAATGGATTTCAAGATGCAGCTTTGTTGGCTGCGCTCACTCACCCCAGTCATATAGTTAGCTATGCTCCTGGGAATGAATGAAAGGCTTCTGCTTTTCACCGATTGACTACCCGGCTGACCGATAATTTCCAGACTTTAATTCCTGCATCTTCAAGTTAATTGCGTATATTTATCTATTTTTCTTACAGTTATTTAGCACAAGGCTCTGTTTTAGCAAAAACAGAGCCAGCTCGAATTTGGCTTTGAAGACTTTAGCAATTTTTTTTAAATCGAGCTGTCCGGAACCAGTATCTGCCGTAAATTGTGATCGCCGTGAAGGTGTAAAGCTCCCACGGCAACCAAATATTTTCCAACTGGTAAGTCTTGCAACTGCTTACTCCATTGACGATTACGTTCAGCCATTAAGGTTTGATAAGTCTCTTCACAAAATGTCATCGGCAATACCTGATTTTGTTGCTCACAGTTATAATTCATCCACCAATTGATCATCGTCTGCAAAGCACGGGCATTGGTATGCCAATGATTAAGTGTATCTTCCAATAGAGAAAGCCCACCGTTTGGCAAATTGGTAAGTAAAGCAACCTGCGTATCGGTGCCTTCTAATTCAATGATGGGTTTATTCAGTGTTTTTGCACTATTCAACAATTGATAGTCAATGCCATATTGAGGACGTAACCCCAAATTTTGAGCTTGAGAAGTCTGTAATATTAATGCGACTTGCCATGACGGTAATGGATCGAGTAACGAAACAGGATACTGTATCTCCTGGCTGTAATGCTGTAAGTAGTCAAAATATTCGGGAGATAAACGTTGTGATAAAGCAATCTGTTCTGGAAAACCTTCTTTGAAGGGGATGCTTGCTTGTGTAATATCCGCTTCGACAATAAGAGCATCAGCTTGCTCCAATCGCTCCAATAGTACTTCAGAAAGCGGGAACATGTTCTTTGTTCCCATATGAATACTACCAACAATATGTAATTTTTTATTTTGTCTCAGATTAATATCAAACGCAGGGTAGGGATAATGTTGTTGAGTATTAAACCCTAATATTTCGCTGAAATATGTCATCAATTTCCCCATATCCCATACTCCGAAAGTTGACATTAATCTTTTCTAACATAATTTTTTGAATACGTTAGGATTTAGGCTTGAAACGCAATAACCGATTGGCGTTACTGACGACAGTAATGGAAGATAATGCCATTGCAGCGCCTGCAACGACAGGATTCAGTAATGCTCCGGTGAAAGGATATAAGATACCTGCCGCAATCGGAATGCCTAACGTATTATAGACAAATGCACCAAATAGATTTTGTTTCATATTGCGCAATGTGCCTCTGGATAATTCAACTGCATCAGCAACCCCGTGCAAACTATGGCGCATAAGAGTAATTGATGCAGTTTCAATGGCAATATCACTTCCACTTCCCATAGCGATGCCTACATCTGCTTGCGCCAATGCGGGAGCATCATTAATGCCATCGCCTATCATCGCCACTTTCAGCCCTTTTGATTGGAGTGATTGGATTGCAGTTGCTTTACCATCAGGTAAAACACCGGCAATTACCTGATCAATCCCTGCTTCCCTGGCGATGGCGTTAGCAGTTACTGGGTTATCACCTGTCAGCATGACTAAACGATAGCCTTGATGATGCAAACGTTGCAGGGCAGAAACAGTATCTTGGCGCAGAGGATCGCGGATAGAAAACAGAGCTGCGATCTTTCCGTTTACCGCAAGCGTAACGGGTGTTATACCTTTTTCTGCTTGTGCTGCAACTAATGATTTTAATTCTGTGGTCTCAACCTGATTTTGCTCAAGCAGGTTTTGATTGCCCAACAGCAGAGAAGTATTGCCGATCTCACCTCGAATGCCGAGTCCTGCCAGTGTCCGGAACTGTTGTACTTCTGGTAATTTTTGCCCTTCAACTTTCATCAAAATGGCTTTTGCCAGAGGGTGGTTCGAACCATTTTCCAGTGCGCCAGCCCACACTAAGACTTGTTTTTCAGTGAAGCCATTAAAGGTTTTTATCTCAGTGACTTGCGGCGTGCCTTCGGTCAACGTACCTGTTTTGTCAAAAACAATGGTGTCCAGTTGGCTGGCTTGTTGCAGGGCATCAGCATCACGAACCAATATACCCAATTCTGCCGCCCGCCCAACGCCAGAAATGATAGACATGGGAGTTGCCAGCCCAAGTGCGCAAGGACAAGCGATAATCAGTACGGTGGTTATGATTACCAGTGCATACATGACTTGTGGGGCAGGGCCGATAAAGTACCAGATTGCACCAGAAATGACGGCGATGGCAACGACAACAGGCACAAAGATTGATGATATTTTGTCTGCCAGCTGGCCGATTTCGGGTTTGCTGCTTTGTGCCTGACGTACCAATTTGATAATGCGTGCCAGAGTTGTTTGGCTGCCGACGGCATTAGCTTTAAACAACACGGTTCCATCCTGAACGACAGTACCGGCATGAACAGCATCAGCGATTGATTTTTGTTGGGGAATGGCTTCACCTGTCAGCATGGCTTCATCCAGCCAGACTGTACCCTGAATAATTTCACCATCAACCGGAACACGGTCTCCTGTTGTCAGGCGCAATGTCATATTGGGAATAACATCATTCAATGGCAGTATTTTTTCGCCTTCTTCAGTCATCACCCGTGCAGTCGGTGGTGTTAAATCCAATAGTCTCTCAAGGGCTTTAGAAGAGCGCTGACGGGCGCGTTGTTCCAGTGCGTGACCGAGGTTGATTAAACCAATGATCATCGCACTGGCTTCGTAATAAAGGTGGCGGGCTTGAGATGGGAAAATGTCTGGCCATAGATTGACGCTAATGGAATAGAGCCATGCCACACCCGTCCCCAGAGCTACAAGTGTGTCCATCGTTGCACTGCCATTTTTCAGGCTTTGCCATGCATTGCGGTAAAAATGCCCGCCAGCAAATATCATTACGACCAGTGTAATCAGGCCAATAGTGAGCCAAATCGTGTGGTTTGCAGGTGTGAGTATCATATTATCGCCTATCATGCCCCAAACCATGACTGGCACACCAACCACTAAGGCAAAGGCAGACTGCCAGCGAAAACGGTGCATATTGGCTTGTGCAACCTGTTGCTGGCGCTCACGGCGTTCTGTTTCATCCTGAATGATTTCCGCACCATAACCTGCCTTGATAACCGCCTCAACCAAAATATTTGGTGATGCTCTACCTGTAACCAAAGCGCTTCTTTCTGCAAGGTTTACTCTGGCATATTCCACACCATCAACGGATTGCAGCACTTTTTGTACTTTACCGACACAACTGGCACAAGTCATTCCATCCAATAAGAGCTGAACACTATCATCACTAATAGCACCATTTTGGTTATTCACAACCTGAGTTGATTCGATTAAATGAGTTTTTGTCTGAGTTGTTATTACCGGAGATGCTTTTATTGAATAAGTATTTACTGAAGAGGAAAAGGTTGCCGCCGCTAAAGACTCCGGTGTTTGTGGGGCAGGTATTGTCAGCGGCTCAGTTTTTGGGAAATCATCTCCGGCAGCTAACTCGGCGTGGTATCCAATATCAGACCTTGTGGCAACAGTGGCTTGATAATCAGCGGCAACAATAGCAGCAATTAATACATCGGGTGAAACATCACCGATAACTTTGGCATAATTCAGACCTACATTTGTGTGTTCAACACCGGATATATTTTCAAGCGCTTTTTTAACTCTGCCAACACAGTGCATACAAGTTAAGTCTTGAAGTGCGAGAATGGTGGTTGTGGACATAGCAATATCTCCTGATACAGAGTGGTATACTTATCGTTAAGGCTAAACCTTCCTGCAAGGGGAAGGTCAAGGGGGAAAGGTGAACATCAGTGAAATTGCGCAGAAAACAGGTTTAACCAGCAAAGCGATCCGATTTTATGAGGAGAAAGATCTGATCACTGCTCCGATTCGGGGAGATAACAGCTATCGTTATTACCAACAAAAGCATGTTGATGAACTGATACTTCTGCGTCAGGCGAAAGAGGTGGGGTTCACTCTGGAAGAGTGCCGTGAGTTGTTGCGCTTATTTCGTAACCCTGGCCGCCACAGTGCGGATGTAAAAACGGCGACCCTGCAAAAAGTTGCAGAAATAGAAAAAACAATCACGGAATTACAAAAAATAAAGGAAACATTGCTGGCACTGGCAGCTGAATGTCCGGGAGATAATGGGGCTGATTGCCCCATCATTGAACGCCTGTCGGGTTGTTGTACACATCATAGCTAGCGGTTTATGGGCCTTACCTTTAATGTAATTCCGTCAACGGCGATGACCTCAACTTCGGTATTGGCAGGAAGTTCTTGGTTACAATGAATGCGCCAACTGCCATCCGCCAGTTTGACTCGGCCATAACCGTTTTCAGTATCCGTGATTAAACGGGTGCGAAGCCCGATTAATTGGTGATTTTTCTGATTGAGGGTCTTATCGCTGATTTGGCGTGGGCGATGGCGCAACCAGCTACGCCATGCAATAACAGAAACCAGTGTTAAAACAGCCAACAGAACACCTTGCAGTTCCCAGCCCATATTAGGGAAAATCCATGTGATCAGGGCAACAACAACGGCTGCTGTTCCTGTCCACAAAAGGTAACCTCCCGTTCCCAGCAATTCAGCAATCAAAAGCAGGCCACCAAAACAGAGCCAGAACAAAGCTGGCTGAGCGGCGATCTGTTCAATCATGGCTAATTATCCTGTTTGCTCTTCTTGCTTTCACCAATTAACTCAGCAATACCACCTATTGCCCCCATTAAATTACTGGCTTCCAGTGGCATCATAATAACTTTGCTGTTATTTGCTGCGCCAATGTTGGTAAGGGCATCAGTATATTTTTGGGCGACGAAGTAGTTAATTGCCTGCATATCGCCATCAGCGATGGCATCTGAAACCATTTTAGTTGCACGGGCTTCTGCTTCCGCGGCACGCTCACGCGCTTCTGCCTGAAGGAAAGCTGACTGACGTTCACCTTCTGCTTTCAGGATTTGTGACTGCTTTTCTCCCTCCGCTTTCAGAATGGCAGCCTGACGAATGCCTTCTGCTTCAAGAATATCAGCACGCTTAGTACGTTCTGCTTTCATCTGGGCATTCATCGCAGAGATCAACTCCTTGGGTGGACGCACATCACGGATCTCAATACGCGTGATCTTGACACCCCACGGGTTAGTGGCTTCATCAACGATTGTCAGCAGGCGGCTATTGATAGAATCACGCTGAGAAAGCATTTCATCCAGTTCCATTGAACCGAGAACAGTACGGAAGTTGGTCATGGTCAGGTTAATGATGGACAATTCCAGATTACTGACTTCATAGGCTGCACGTACCGGATCGACAACCTGAATAAAGCAGACGGCATCAATGGTCACGTTGGCGTTATCGCGGGAAATGACTTCCTGCGATGGAATATCCAGAACCTGCTCCATCATGTTGATTTTACGGCCAACTCTATCAATAAATGGCACAATGATGTGCAGGCCAGGCGTCAATGTGCGGGTATAGCGCCCAAAGCGTTCAACAGTCCACTGATAACCTTGTGAAACGGTTTTTACACAGGTAAAGACGATAACGACAGCAATAATGATAAAGATTGGTACAGCACTAAAAGAGAGTAAATCCATAACAATTCCCTTATTCACTAATTATTAATTATGGAATAGATAAGTTTTTTTACTTAATAGAGTAAAGAGTATACATGACGACGGTATTTAGATGCTAGTGCATCGCTGCTTCCCAGAGCCGATAGAATATCCATCATCGTCTTTTTCACCGCGCCATCAGCAGCAGCAAGATCTTTTTTCAGAAAACCAAGCAGTAACTCTAGCGCCTCTTCATTACGACCAACTTCGTGTAACTTTGCAGCAAGTTGAATAGCCAACTCTGCATTTTCTGGTTGAGCTGCCAGCTCTTGCTGAAGTTGTCGAATTTCAGGTGAATCAGCCGCTTCTTTCTGAGATTTAATGTGCTCAAGTAACTCATGATAATGCTCATCCTGCTCTTCTAATGGGACGATATCCAATATTTTTTGAGCTTCTTCAAGATGATTAAGTGAAATGTTAACTTGAGCTAACAGTAATGTAATGTCTGTATCTTTTGGATTTTGCTGATGAATCTCTTTCAGCAAAGGCAGTGCTTCCTGATTGTTGCCTTCTGTAAGCAGAGCATTCACTTTTTCTAACGGTGATTTTTCTTCCTGAATAATGAGTTGGGAAAAAATGTTTCTGATGGCTTCATCAGTTTGGATACCTTCAAAGCCTTGGACAGGACGCGCCTCTTTTACAAATAATACAGTAGGCAAACTACGTACACCAAATTGTGCCGCGAGATGAGGAAGTTGGTCACAATTAACTTTAGCCAGAATAAATTGTCCGGCATATTCATGGGCTATTTTATCAAGCGTTGATTCTAATTCATGGCAATGCAGATCCTGTGGAGACCAGAAGTAGAATACGACAAGCTGAGTAAGTGAGTGCTGAACTACTTGAGCAATATTCAACTCATCAATCTTGGTGATATAGGCGGTATTATTGTTGGTATTCACTGTAGGTTCCATGAGCATTTCTCTCTGATTAGTTAATAAGGGATCATATTGAATAAATAAGACTCGTTAGTACCTTTTTCAATGTTCATTGACTTAGCCTGCGAACAATTTTGTCGAGCCATTTTTCCGGGAGTATACGACGTACTATTTTTACTGTGTGAGTCAATAATGTATACACTTCGTCTTTCAAACTGCCTCTTTGTTGGCTGCGCTCGCTCACCCCGGTCACATAGTTAGCTATGCTCTTGGGGGTTCATTCCCTTGCCGTCGCGCTGCATCTTGAAATCCATTGGGTATAAATGATTTACTATTAAGCAATATCTTTACTTAAAAATGGTTGATATATGCCGACAGTTGATTGGACATCCAATCAGCAATAAAGGGCTGTGCTGATTGATTCGGGTGCAACCCGTCATCCTGCATCCATTCTGGTTTTATAGCAACATGCTCCATGAAAAATGGCAGTAGCGGAATTTGGTTGAGTTCAGACAGTGCAGGATAAATTTTTGCAAAGGCTTCGGTATAACGCTTGCCATAATTGGGTGAAACCCGAATTTGCATTAATAAAGGTTGAGCATTGGCCTGTTTAACCAAGGTAATGCTCTGTTGCAAATGTTGTTCTATGTTTTGAATGGGAAAACCACGTAGTCCATCATTTGCGCCAAGCTCTATCAGAACCCATTTTGGATTGTGTTGTTTCAATAACTCAGGCAAACGCTCAAGGCCTTGCAATGCAGTATTACCGCTGATACTGGCATTTACGATAACTGTTTTTTTGCCAGTTTGTTGCCATTGCTTTGCCATCAGCGAAGGCCATGATTGCTCAACGGGCAGACGATATCCTGCACTGAGGCTATCACCCAATATAAGCAGAGTATCCGCTGCTGTCGCTCTGGCACTGTATGGTATTAACAACAAAAGGAAAAATACATGGCCGTAGAAAGTATTCTTGAAGTTCATAATCTCACTAAACATGTTGGTCAAGAGGAACAGGTAATTAATATATTGCAAGGTGTTGGGTTGGTTGTCGAGTCAGCACAGACAATTGCATTGGTTGGTGAGTCGGGATCAGGGAAGTCAACGCTTCTTAGCATTATTGCAGGTTTGGACGATGGCAGCAGTGGAGACGTTCATTTGTTGGGGCAAAATCTCAGCCACATGAATGAGGAACAAAGGGCGCAGTTACGGGCAGAAAATGTGGGATTTGTTTTCCAGTCGTTTATGTTGATTCCAACCTTGAACGCATTGGAAAATGTCCAGCTTCCGGCGTTATTGCGTGGCGAATCGGAAAACCAAAGTCGCCAGCAGGCCATTGAATTACTTGAACAGCTAGGGTTGGGAAAACGTTTGAAACATATGCCAGCTCAACTTTCTGGCGGGGAACAACAGCGAGTTGCTCTGGCCCGGGCGTTTTGTACCCGCCCAAAAATCTTGTTTGCTGATGAACCTACAGGCAATCTTGATCGCCAAACAGGTGATCGCATTGCTGATTTGCTGTTTTCCCTCAATCACGATTACGCCACCACCTTAATTTTAGTCACTCATGACAGCCAGTTGGCTTCCCGATGCCAACGCCGTTTACGGCTGGTCGATGGAAAATTGCGGGAGGAAGCATGATCTGGCGCTGGTTTTGGCGTGAATGGCGTACACCATCCCTCCTGATTGTCTGGTTATCCTTGACATTGGCAGTTGCTTGCGTCTTGGCATTAGGGCGTATTAGTGATCGCATTGATCAAAGTGTACATTATCAAAGCCGTGATTTTCTGGCTGGCGATCTGGTCTTAAGGGCCTCGTATCCCGTTGATGAAGCTTGGTTAAAACAGGCTCAGAAGCAAGGGTTGACATTAAGCCGCCAGATCTCATTTTCGACCATGACTTATGCGGGTGATATTCCGCATTTAGCCCAAGTGAAAGCGGCAGATGATCTTTATCCGCTGTACGGCGAGCTGGAAACTAAACCGAGAGGATTAAAACCAGAAAAAGGATCTGTGTTGGTGGCACCTCGGTTGCTGGCATTATTGGGTGTTAAGATTGGTGATAATCTCGAGATTGGCGATACAAGGTTGAAAATTAGTGGGGAATTGCTGCAAGAACCTGATGGCGGCTTTAATCCATTCCAGATTTCCCCCCGGATTTTAATCAATCTTGATGATGCTGAAACGACAGGAGCTATCCAACCGGGCAGCCGTTTGACTTATCGTTATGTGTTCTCTGGCTCTCCAACCGCACTCCAGTCTTTTCAGCAGCTGATTGATCCGCAACTAAAAGCTGACCAGCGTTGGCTCACACTGAAACAGGATAACGGTGTACTGGCACAATCCATTGAACGCGCACAACAATTTTTACTGTTATCAGCTTTGTTGACACTGTTACTTGCCGTCGCTGCGATGGCGGTTTCCATGTCGCATTATTGTCGCAGCCGGCATAATCTGATTGCCATTCTGAAAACATTGGGGGCGGGGCGTTGGGCTTTGCGTCAGTGGATAATTGGGCAGTGGTTAGTCATATTGCTTGCCGCGATTGTGGTGGGTTCTGTTTTAGGTTTAGTTTTTGAAACTGCATTGATTCGGATCCTGGCAGAAATGCTGCCTAAAATGCTACCTGCGGCGGGTATATGGCCGTGGATATGGTCGATTGGTACTTTATTGGGTATTGCTGTGCTGGTGGGCATTCGTCCTTATCGCCAATTAATGGCGACCCAGCCTTCACGGGTATTAAGAAATGATATGACTGTGGCTATCTGGCCATTACGTTATTATTTGCCGACAGTCGCATTGATTATCACGGGAGGATTGGTCTTGCTGGCAGGCACCAAACCGTTGTTATGGTCGTTGCTGGCAGGGGTACCGATGGTTGCGTTGCTGTTGGCACTATTGGGATGGAGTGGCTTATGGCTGTTGCGCCGAGTGACATTTCGTCAATTAAGCCTGCGTCTGGCTGTCAACCGTCTACTGTGTCGCCCATTCCAGACCATGACACAATTGGCTGCATTTTCTCTGTCATTCATGTTATTGGCTCTGTTGATCATGGCAAGGGGTGATTTATTAAATCAGTGGCAACAACAATTACCACCTGATAGTCCGAATTATTTCCTGCTCAACATGACTCAGCCGCAGATTGCTCAAGTTAACAGGCTATTAGATAAATATCAGATAAAGCCGACTGATTTTTATCCTGTGATACTGGCACGCTTGACAGAAATCAATGGGCAATCGGCGGTTGAATGGGCAGATGAAAAACACCCCAATAGCACAACGGTACGCCGTGAATTGAATTTAACGTGGAAATCAGAATTACCCCCTTTTAATACCCTTGTAGAGGGAACATGGCCGCCGAAAACGAATGAAGTATCTATGGAACAAGGCGTTGCTGAGCGATTGCAAATTCATTTAGGTGATCAACTTACATTCACGGGTGATACACGAACATTTCATGCCACCGTAAGCAGTATTCGTCAGGTAGATTGGGAAAGTGTAAATCCAAACTTCTTTTTTATCTTTACTAAAGAAACGTTAGAAAATCAGCCCAAAATGTGGCTGACCAGCTTCCATTATGAAGGCGATGGACGGTTGCTGACAGAAATTAACCGGCGTTTCCCGACTATCAGCATATTGGATATCGGCTCAATACTTAAACAGTTACAAGGTATCTTGCAGCAAGTCAGTAAGGCACTGGAAATTATGGTTGTTCTGGTGATGATTTGCGGTGCCTTGCTTTTACTGGCACAAATTCAGGTCGGTATGAGCCAGCGTCAGCTCGAATTGGTGGTATACCGGACATTGGGCGCGAGCAAGAAATTACTGCGTCGCACATTGTGGAGTGAGTTTGCATTACTGGGATTTATGGCGGGGTTAGCCGCCGCATTTGGCGCAGAAATTGCGCTGTGGTTATTGCAAACCCAGGTCTTTAATTTCCCGTGGCAACCACAATGGCTGATGTGGTTTTTACTTCCCATTATCAGCAGCTTACTGCTTTCATTATGTGGCAGTTGGCTGGGGATTAGATTATTGCGTGGCAAAGGGCATTATCGACGCTTGCCAGAGTAAAATAAAAGTAGAATAAAACAGAGGGAGGTTTTAAAAAAACACTCCCCATTTTTAAAGTGATTATCTGACCTCATCAGGAAAATTTTTCTCTTAATCTGGGCAGGATTTGATCCCCAAAAACCTTTAACCCCTTTATATAATCGGGGAAAATTAACATCACGCCATCCAATTCACAGGTACGCATTAAATCTGCCAGTTGCTTGTAGCAGGTATCTGGCGCACCGATGGCGGTATGGGTCATAAAGGCATTTTGGGAGCGTTCGACCATCGCATTACTTTTTCCATCCATATCGACGCCGAAACTGTGCATCATATTTTTGACGGCTTCCACATCCAAACCCTGGCGGTAGAACTGGGCAAGAGTTTCAGCATAGGTATCTGTTTCAGCACAGATGACGGTACACATGCAGAATGTTTTCGTTGTTGTATTGTATTCAGCCGCAATACGTTTGGCGGTTAAACTGATGTTGCGGGTTTCAGCCTCATCCTTGCCACCGATAAAACAAACATCGGTATGACGTACACTGAAACGCAGCCCTTGCTCGGACTGACCGGCACAAACCAGATAAGGGCGCGGCAGTGAAAGAGGTTTAGGCTCAGAAACACACTGTTTTAGATGAAAGTAAGTGCCTTCATAATCAACCTGTTTTTCACGCCAAAGTCGTTTGATCAACTGAGTCCACTCTTCGGTCATGGCATAGCGCTGATCATGGTCTAAACTACCATCCCATTCACCCATTTGTTCAAACTCATCCCGGAATGAACCGGAAACAATATTCAGGCCAGCACGCCCCTGACTAATATGATCCAGAGTAGCGATCATTTTAGCCGTGACAGCCGGATTATGTAGCCCCGCGTGAACAGTAGCGATTAATTTTGCGCGGTGGGTAACTTCAGCAATACCAGCCATCATCGTGACGGATTCGAGCGAGCAGCCCCAATGATCTGTTTCGCCACCAAACCCGCGCCATTTACCCATGGACATAATGAAATCAAGGCCAATCTGGTCAGCCAGAATAGCAGCCTCACGGTTTTGTTTATAAGACGCATCCAGTGGTGGCGTGTTTTTGGAGATGATCCACCCACCTTTGGCAATGGGTAGAAATACACCAAACTCTTTCTTTGACATCACTCTTTCCTTGTTTGTATGTATGTTATTTCAGCTCATTCTTGCCCTATTCAGTAAATTGAGTGTTTTCTGCCGAATGCTTTCTCATTTTCTGAGCAGGCGGTTTCATCATTAATGTTATGACAAGAACAATGAATACGGGGATAGCAATAATCAGGAACGCTAAAGTAAAACTACCTGAGTAATCTTTAATGGCACCCGCAAAAAAAGGAGCCAGAGAAGCCAATGTTGAAATCAGGTTCATGATTGAAAACAGCTCAAGATAAGGTTTGCGGCCAAAATAGTTAGCCAACAACACACTGGATGCGAGGAAAGTCATTCCGTATCCCATGCCGACAAATAGTGAGAACGCAATCAAGAATGGCCATGAAGAAGCGATACTCAGCGCGATTAGGCCAAGAATGATAATAGTCAGGCTGCCAATCAGTAATTTTTTCGGATCAACCCATTCCCCGGCTGCGCCTCCGGCCAATCTGGAAAATGCATTGATAAAGGCCATCGTGCTCAATAGCCCTACTGCGATAGCTTCGCTGAAACCATTTTCGATAATATGAGCAACCGCAAAACTATTGACTGTAATACCACACCATAAAAATGCGGTGTAAGTTGCTGCAATCGCATAGAATTGCCATGTTCTAAGTGCCTGGTGCGCAGTCCAGCGTTGCTTGGTGCGATAAATGCTGAATGTATCCTGATTGTTATGTTGTTGGTTCACGGCCTTTGCATGGGCAATTTCCCGTTTTCCTTCCTGAAGGGTAATAAGGGTCAGAATAACGAAAATGGTGAGCACAATAGCGGAGATCATCCAGTGCATCCGCCAGGTTCCCCAGACACGGGTTGCCAAAAAATAGATCCATGGGCCAATCACGCCCCCTAATCCACCGATCGTGAAATAGAAGCCAAAAGCAAGGGACTGTTTTTCATACAAGCGTGAAATGGCATAAGTGCCCGGAACCGTCGCCAAAAAGGTAAAACCGACACCAATTAAAGCCGTGCCGATAAAATATGATGAAATAGCGTATGTGTGGTAAAGATTGTAGAAACCGGCCAGAAAAATCAGCAATCCAATGGACAGAGTGAAACGAACACCAACCTTACGAATGAACACAGTTGGCAGAAAACTGGATAGCCCGCAAGTCAGGCCAAGCAGCGTGAATCCCAAACCGGCATTAGTCCAGCTCCACCCCAGTTCATTAATCATGCTGGGTAGGACAACACCCAATGACGTAAAGGTTGTTGCTGTGGATAAAAAATAGACCATGCCTAAAAGTATCAGCAAAAACCACTGATAAGTACGTCCGAATTTGTCGTATTGAATGGACATTTTGACCCCATCAAGGATATAAACCATTAAAAACGGCACTATTTTATGTGCTTATTAGAAAAAGCTGTATCGAATAAACACCCCATAGCTAAATTGATTCGTGCGAAAGCTTGGCGTATCTTTTATTTTGTACTTATTTTTGACCGGATTTACGACAACCCCAGTCCACAGATGACCAGCTTGATATCCCAGTTGTTTCCCTAAGTCATAATGTAATTCAGGCTTGAAATCTATCATTTCAGGGTTATCGTGTAGCCCCAATGTATAGTCGAAAGTCCCTACGATGCGGAAATCCCCTAACCGATTAGTGAAAGGAATGCCATAATCAATGTGGATACGTTGATCGTTCCAGCTTCCTTTTGAATTATTTTCAAAATAAAAAATGGTACGTAACCAACTGAATCCATTCACTTGCCAATCAAGGCTGATGCCTGGGAAATAGTCATATTTTACGTTTTTGGTTTTAGCAATCCACTGGGAAAACAGCACATCTTTTAATGGACCATAAGAAAAATCATACCCCGTGATTTTGCTGGCACTGAGTCTTGGCACAAATTTATAGTAATAAGTGCTTTTATCGCCTTGATAGTCATGTTGCAGAGAATTTTGCCAAATACTGTAGACATACATATCACCGATTTTATAATCACCAAAGGCTTCAATAATAGGAGAGAGCGTTTTCTCAGGATCGACTTTATTTCCAGATTGGAAGTAAAGGCTGGTATCAATTGATTGAAAATTAATGAAATCAACGGCTTGTACCGATGACGAAAAAAGAAAACAGAATGAAATAACAGGTAATATTGCATTTATTGTTGTCATTGATGTACCCAGTATTGTAAGCGGTAAGCTATTTCAATGCGTTACCGCTTTATTACGGTTTTCTTCAACTTAATTTATTTTGTGCCCATTTCAGCCCACTTTGATACTCTTCGGGTAATAATGGGATCAAATTTTCCAAAGTCGTTTTCAATACATCCCTGTTGGAATGAACCAGATTCAGATGCCCAACCTTACGTACAGGACGAACTTCCTTTTCATACCAATGTAAATGAACCAGCGGCAAATTCAGCCATGCTGGATTTATCTCTGTACCGATCAAATTAACCATAATGGATGGCAAAAAGATTTCTGGCTGAGGCATAGGCAGATCTAAAATAGCCCGTAAATGAAGTTCAAATTGACTAATTGAAGCACCGTTTTGTGTCCAGTGACCACTATTGTGAACCCGCGGTGCCAGCTCGTTGATCAACAAGTCATCGCCAACAATAAAACACTCCATCGCCATAACGCCGACATAATTCAAATGATCCATGATAGCGGATAGCATTTTCTCTGCCCGCCGCTGTAATTTTTGATCTGTGTTGGGTAAGGCAACACTGGTACGCAGAATTCCTTCCTGATGCAGATTGTGGGTCAATGTATAAAATACAGATTTACCTTGAGCATTACGGGCTCCAACCAGCGACACCTCCCCAGAAAACGGAATCCCTTGTTCTGCGATACATTCACCATAAATTTCAGGAGATAATTCTGATTCATAACCCGGCCGAATGCGCCATTGACCGCGCCCATCATAACCGCCCGTCCGACGCTTAATGATGATAAAGTCACCTAATTCAGCAAACAGTTGTGGCCATTGACTTGGGTCGGAAAGAAGTTTCCACGGCGCTGTCGCCAGGCCCAGAGTATCCATAATCTGTTTTTGTGGCAGGCGATCTGCCAGCTGTGGAAAAATATCGCGATTGATAAAAGCCTTGTGGTGTGCTAATTCACGAGTTAGCGGCGTTTCCGGCCAACGTTCAATTTCTGCGGTGATGACACTGCTCTGGTAAGGTACGGCTTCCGGCTCTGCATCCAAGCCAACGGGATACACAGTAATCCCCAATGGTTCACCTGCCTGACGTAACATACGGCCTAATTGACCACTTCCCAATACACAAACAGGTTTCATGCATCCTCCCGTGGATCGGGATTATCCAAAACATCCTGTGTTTGTGCCTGACGCCAATCTGACAACCGTTTAAACACCATATCATCATGTAAAGCCAACACTTGTGCGGCAAGCAGTGCTGCATTTGCCGCTCCAGCCTTGCCGATAGCCAGCGTACCAACCGGAATGCCCTTTGGCATTTGCACAATCGAATATAGGCTATCAACCCCACTCAGTGCGGCACTTTGCACTGGAACACCAAACACAGGCACTAAGGTTTTGGCAGCCAGCATGCCCGGTAAGTGTGCTGCGCCACCTGCACCTGCGATAATCACCTCAAAACCGTTTTCTTTAGCTTGCTCGGCAAAATGAAAAAGTTTATCAGGTGTCCGGTGTGCTGAAACAATTTCAACATGAAAAGGGATCGTCAGGGCGGTCAAAATATCGGCTGCGTGTTGCATTGTCGCCCAGTCACTTTTTGAACCCATGACAATGGCGATTTTGGCGTGTGTTTTGGCGTGTGGCTGGGTTGGTATTGTTGTAAAAGAGATCACTGCCGTAGAAGTCATTTTTGCGGGATCAGAGCCGGTCGTCATAAATCAGATGCTCCTGTATTGGGTATCTACCAGAACAAAAAAGATGATGGTTAAGAAGGGGGGATCATATCACGCTGACTTCATAAGGAAAACGTTTGCGTTGTTTAATTTATCGATTTTTCCAAAAAATTAAGAGGGATTAAAAAGGAAAATATATCAATTCAATGGAAGTTTCTGTCACCTTGAACATTGAACCTTGGTCATGCCATGCGCCTAATACACCGCGATGTACGGTTTTGTCACCCATTTTAATATCATGGATTGCCGCGCGATGGGTATGCCCGTGAATCATCCAATCTGTTTGATACTGTTTGAAGTATTCGATAACCGCTTGTTGATTGACACCCATAATGGCTTCGGATTTCCGGGTATTGGCGGATTGGCTACCCGCACGCATTTTGGCAGCGATTTTCAATCGGATAAATAAAGGCAGAAGCAAAAACAACCGTTGAATCCACGGAGTATGTACCCGTCTACGATACTGCTGATAACCGATATCATCTGTGCATAGTGTATCGCCATGCAGGATCAGAATCCGTTTACCATACAATTCGAGCACTTTTTCCTGTGGCAGCAAGATCAAACCACTTTCTCTGGCAAAGCGGGTGCCAAGCAGGAAGTCTCGATTACCATGAATGAAATAACAGGAGATACCTTTTAGCTTCAGTTCATGGAGTGCTTGCGCGATTTTGGTGTGCAGTGGGTTGGGATCATCATCACCAATCCAGTAATCGAAAAAATCACCGAGAATATAAAGACTTTCAGCCTGAATCGCATCTTCACGTAAAAAACGCAGAAAACCGGCAGTAATTGCCGGCTCTTGCTCACTGAGATGCAAATCTGCAATAAACAGTGTACTCATCTAACGATTAACTCTCAGTTATTCACTGACAGTCACACGTTCAATGATCACATCTTCATGTGGGACATCTTGGTGCATACCGCTGCGACCAGTAGAAACAGCTTTGATTTTATCAACCACATCCATGCCTTCAACGACTTCAGCAAATACGCAGTAACCCCAGCCGTCTGGACGCTCTGAACGGAAGTTCAGAAAATCGTTATCTACGACGTTGATGAAGAATTGGGCAGTTGCAGAGTGTGGATCATTAGTACGAGCCATTGCGAGAGTACCGCAGCTGTTTTTCAGACCATTATTAGCTTCGTTCTTGATAGGAGCGTTAGTTGTTTTCTGTTTCATGCCCGGCTCAAAGCCGCCGCCTTGAATCATGAATCCATTGATAATACGGTGGAAAATTGTGTTGTCATAAAAACCGTCGGAACAATAACTCAAGAAGTTTTCAACAGTTACAGGTGCTTGTTCTTCGAATGTTTTGATTGCAATATCGCCAAAATTGGTGTGGAAAATCACCATAATAGAAATCCTGATAATAGTTTTGGTTGACCCTGTATTTTAGGGGTTCGGAGAGACGTTGTTATATCATATCTGAGATAGTGAGTCAGTATTCGAAACAGTATCAGGTAAGGGCTGGCTTACGGTGCTTGCAATGCATTGCATATCAAGGTGAAATACCTTATCTGATTTTAATATCTTAGTTTATCTCCCATGAGATCCAAATTGCGGTCAACAAAGCCGCAACTCTAAGACGACGGGTATATTTATGCCGCTGATAAAGAAGCCTATAATCAGCAAATTCATTTGATTTTATTACACGTACATCAATTTTTACGGAAAACCCACTGATGCTAAAAATTTTCAATACTCTCAGCCGCCAAAAAGAAGAATTTAAGCCGATCCATGAAGGAAAAGTGGGCATGTACGTGTGTGGTGTCACTATTTATGACTTGTGTCATATTGGTCACGGTAGAACGTTTGTTGCATTTGACGTGATTACCCGTTATCTGCGTTACTTGGGGTATGATCTGACCTATGTTCGTAACGTTACTGACGTAGATGACAAAATTATCAATCGTGCAATTGAAAACAATGAAAGCTGCGACGATTTGACCACACGCATGTTGGCAGAAATGCACAGTGACTTTGATGCGCTGAATATCTTGCGTCCAGATGCAGAACCTCGTGCGACACATCATATACCCGAAATTATTGAGATTACCGAAGAGCTGGTTAAGCGCAGACATGCTTATATTGCCACTAATGGCGATGTGATGTTTTCCATTGATACCAATCCTGTTTACGGCCTGCTTTCCCGTCAGGATTTAGAACAATTACAAGCTGGGGCACGTGTTGAAGTCGCAGATGTAAAACGTAACCCAATGGATTTCGTATTGTGGAAAATGTCCAGGCCGGGTGAACCTAGCTGGGAATCTCCGTGGGGTGCAGGCCGCCCGGGTTGGCATATTGAATGTTCTGCCATGAATGGTAAGGCGCTTGGTCACCATTTTGATATCCACGGTGGTGGTTCTGATTTGATGTTTCCGCATCATGAAAATGAAATTGCGCAGTCTACTTGTGCTCATGACGGCCCTTACGTCAATTACTGGATGCACTCTGGCATGGTCATGGTGGATAGAGAGAAAATGTCCAAATCACTGAATAACTTTTTTACTATTCGTGACGTGCTGAAATATTACGATGCTGAAACGGTGCGTTACTTCTTACTATCCGGCCACTATCGCAGCCAGTTGAATTACACGGAAGAGAACCTGAAACAGGCACGTACTGCCCTTGAGCGTCTCTATACCTCCCTGCGTGGTACAGATAAAACGGTTCAGCCTGCTGGTGGAGAAACGTTTGAAACGCGTTTCATTGAAGCAATGAATGATGATTTCAACACGCCGGAAGCATATTCAGTCCTGTTTGATATGGCTCGCGAAATCAACCGCTTGAAGACAGAAAGCATGGCTGCGGCGAATGGTCTGGCGGCTGAATTGCGTAAGCTGTCGGGAGTTCTCGGCCTTTTGGAACAAGAGCCAGAACACTTCTTGCAGGGCGGGGCACAAGCGGACGATGATGTTTCTCAAATTGAAGCACTGATCAAACAGCGTAATGATGCTCGTAAAAATAAAGAGTGGGCATTGGCAGATGTGGCGCGTGACCAGTTAAATGAGATGGGAATAGAACTGGAAGACGGCCCACAGGGAACAACATGGCGGCGTAAATGACTGATTGTTTACTTAGCTGAAATTTGAAATATCTCTTGAACCGCCCTTTATATGGGCGGTTCAGCTTTTATCGCGTTTACGTTTTTACAGTGATATTTTTAGTTGTAATACGTGGACGGAATAAAAATAGGCAGATTTATCGATGAGCATTCAGATACGCAGGATAAAAAGCATTTCCAGTGTGATAAGTAGTTTTCCCTGACGTTTTATCTCGTTTCATGGCAACAAAAGAAGAATTGATTAAATGTTCAGGGAGTTGATGTGTGCTATCACTGGAAGCAGGATTAAGAAGAGAAATTTTTACTCTGCGTTTAGAGTTACTGACTTTATAAGACAAACCCAACAACCTTCTTGCAGCTCTATTACTTAACATAATTAACTCCGTTTCAGTTGTACGTAATTTTCTGAGTATAGCAATTTATTAGAAAACCAAAACATTTCAGCTATGCTTATTTATTAATATATCGTCAGTGTCACATATCCTGAGGATGAAACCAGATAAATTGATTTTCTAAGACATCGATATCATGTGATTTGGAATAGAAAAATCTGGCAGGAATAAGTGTTGAAATGGGAAAAAAAGACGGATGAATATTTAATAGAAACATTCATCCGATATGAGAGATTATTTAGCCAAATACTTCTTGATGTTATTTTGAATGCCCGCTGCATCCAATCCTAAATCAGCGTGCAGCTCTTGTTGTGTTCCTTGTGGGATAAAATAATCTGGTAAACCAAGATTTAATACCGGAACTGACTGTTTTTCCTGCATCAGAAGCTCGTTAACACCACTACCCGCGCCGCCCATGATGGCATTTTCTTCCAGGGTCACCAGTAAATTGTGACTGGCTGCCATCTCAAGCGTCAGTTCTCTATCCAGCGGTTTAACAAAACGCATATCGACAACAGTTGCATTCAGATTTTCGGCTGCTTGCAGTGCATGGGGTAACAATGTACCAAAGTTCAGGATAGCAATGCGCTCTCCCTGACGGCGGATTATGCCTTTGCCAATCGGTAATGCCTCTAACGGCTGGAATTCAGCGCCTGTTCCTGTGCCGCGAGGATAACGAACGGCAGTTGGGCCTTCTTGATAGTGATGCCCTGTATGCAGCATCTGGCGACATTCATTTTCATCGCTGGGAGCCATGACCACCATATTCGGGATACAACGCAGGAATGAGAGATCAAATGCGCCTTGGTGGGTCTGCCCATCTGCACCAACAATGCCGCCACGATCAATGGCAAACAATACAGGCAGGTTTTGGATGGCGATATCGTGGATAACCTGATCATAAGCACGTTGCAGGAAGGTGGAATAGATGGCGACAATCGGTTTGTAGCCACCGATCGCCAAACCCGCAGCAAAGGTAACAGCATGTTGTTCAGCAATTGCGACATCAAAATATTGTTCAGGATATTCGCGGGAGAAACGCACCATGCCGGAACCTTCTCGCATGGCTGGCGTGATTGCCATCAGTTTTTTATCCTGATCTGCTTCCTCACACAGCCAGTCACCGAAGATCTTGGAAAATGTCGGGCGAGTATCTGCGCTTTTAGGCAGGGAGCCAGTAGCAGGATCGAATTTTGGTACTGCGTGCCAACTAATCGGATCTTTTTCCGCAGGCGCATAACCACGGCCTTTTTTGGTCATGATATGCAGGAATTGCGGCCCTTTCAGATCTCGCATATTTTTCAGGGTCTGGGTCAGGGCGAGTACGTCATGACCATCAACAGGCCCGATATAGTTAAAGCCAAGTTCTTCAAACAGAGTTCCCGGTACAACCATGCCTTTGAGATGTTCTTCGGTTTTTTTCAGCAATTCTTTGAGAGGAGGCAGATTGGAAAAGACTTTTTTTCCACTTTCACGCAGGGTTGTATACAGTTTTCCTGACAGTAGTTGTGCCAGATGGTTGTTCAATGCCCCTACGTTTTCAGAAATGGACATTTCATTGTCATTGAGAATAACCAGCATATCAGGATCGATATCTCCCGCATGGTTCATGGCTTCAAACGCCATGCCGGCTGTGATGGCACCATCCCCAATAACACAAACTGTTTTGCGTCCTTTGTCTTCGTGTTTTGCCGCGATTGCCATACCCAGGCCTGCGCTGATTGAGGTGGATGAATGACCGACACATAAAGTGTCATATTCACTTTCCTCACGCCACGGAAAAGGATGCAGCCCATTTTTTTGGCGAATGGTATCAATGCGATCACGACGCCCTGTCAAAATTTTATGTGGATAGGCTTGATGACCAACATCCCAAACTAAATTGTCAAAGGGTGTTTTATAAACATAGTGGAGTGCGACGGTTAATTCTATAGAGCCAAGGCCGGAAGCAAAGTGGCCGCTGGAACGACTGACACTATTTAGCAAAAATTGACGCAGTTCATCGCATAACTTTGGCAAAGTGTCTTTGGGTAGCAGGCGAAGCTCTTCTGGAGTTTCAGCCAAAACCAATGTTGGATATTTCGCTATATCAATGCTCATGCTATGCCTGTATAAAATGCTATATACCCTTCAACTTGGAATATATTGGGTATACCCGTTAGAAGTTTAAGATTAAGAACCCTGTTACACCCGTCATCTTCAAATTACCGCTTTCTTGAAATCCATTGGGTATGTTATCCATGTGTAATTGCTGGGTTCACCCCGTAAGGCGTTTTTATGATTATTATGTTTATGTATAATTTGTGGTCATATTAAATGAGTGATTAATATGGCCCATGTCTTAGTTATTTCTTTCAATGATAAAGTTAGCCAGTTTCTTTAAGTTTGTGGTGTTATATGACTGTTTTTCCAGCTCAGCAAGTGCGGCTATGGCTTCTTCATACAGATCTCGGGCTTTTTGCTGGGCTTGTTCCAGGCCCAATAAGGCAGGATAGGTACTTTTACCGAGTTGCTGGTCATTACCCTGACGCTTGCCAATCACCTCTGTATTACCAACAACATCCAAAATATCATCGTGTATCTGAAATGCCAGGCCAATAGCTTGGGCATATTGATCCAGCAAAGGCAGTACTTCACGACCACGGTGCCCTGCGCTATAAGCTCCCAGCCGGACAGCAGCGCGTATTAATGCGCCCGTTTTATGTTTGTGAATTTGTTCCAGTAAGGCTAAATCGATTTGTTTACCTTCAGCTTCCAGATCCAGTGATTGCCCCCCGCACATGCCGGCAAAACCGCTGGAGCTTGCCAGTTCTGCGACCATTTCCAGACGATCAGATAAAGCAACATCCGGCATCTCTTGCCTGGACAAAATTTCAAAGGCCAATGACTGTAATGCATCGCCCGCCAAAATAGCCTGACTTTCACCAAATTTGATATGACAGGCAGGCTGACCCCGACGTAAGTCATCGTTATCCATAGCGGGTAAATCATCGTGGATAAGAGAATAAGCATGGATACATTCTATCGCGAGGGCAGCGGCATCAAGACTCTTTTTGCCGTATCCGAACATCTCGCCCACGCTGTAAACCAAGAATGGACGCAGCCGTTTTCCACCCAATACAGCACCATATTGCATAGCGGTGTCTAATGGGCTGTTCAAAAAAGGTAATGAAGAAAAGATTGCCAGCAACTTGTCATTGACGTGTTGCTGGCAATCTTTTAATTGTTCCTCAAAAGGGATCTGATATTGTACGGACATAAATTTACTCAGTATCGGAAGAAAATTCATCAAGTGGCGATTGTGCATCATGATTCAATAAAATTTGCACCCGTTGCTCAGCCTGCTGGAGAGTTTTCTGCCCTTGTCTTGCAAGTTGAATACCGCGTTCAAATTCATTTAACGCATTTTCTAATGGGAGTTTCCCGGATTCCAGCCGAATAACAATTTTTTCCAGCTCTTTCAGAGCGGTTTCAAATGTTGGAATCTGTTCGGTTTCTGATGTTTGATTTGCTTTAGACATAATGACTTAACATATGGTTATTTAACGAATTACAGCAAAGCAAGTTCGTTACAAAATTGCAGAGTACCCTACTACACCAAGAAAAATAAATCATGCGTTACCGCTGTTTTTTTACAGGCTATATTTCTTAAGGCTATGTAGTGAGATAATGCTATACTCTGCGCCCAATCTAACTGAACACTTAAGAACAATCATTGATATTGTTTGTGATAGTTCAACATTGAATGACTACTATATCTTACTATGAAGTTTATCATTAAATTATTCCCAGAAATTACGATCAAAAGCCAAACTGTCCGGTTACGCTTTATTAAAATTCTTGCCAGCAATATCCGTAATGTGCTGAAAATATTTGGAGAAGGCATTGCTGTTGTTCGCCATTGGGATAATATCGAAGTTCGGGTTAAAAATGATAACCTCGGTGCAGAAATTTGTGACGCACTGACACGTATTCCAGGTATTCACCATATCCTGCAAGTGGAAGAACGAAATTTTCGTGACTTGCATCATATCTTTGAACAAACTTACGAAACATATGGCCATTTATTGCACGGTAAAACGTTTTGTGTCCGCGCAAAGCGTCGTGGCAAACACAGTTTTACCTCTAATGAAGTCGAGCGCTATGTCGGCGGCGGGCTGAATCAACATATTGAATCGGCTAAGGTGAAACTGACTCACCCTGATGTGACTGTGAATCTGGAGATTGATCAGGACACATTGATTCTGGTTAAAACTCGCCATGAAGGGATCGGCGGTTTCCCAATTGGTACACAGGAAGATGTACTGTCTCTGATCTCTGGTGGCTTTGACTCCGGCGTTTCCAGCTATATGCTGATGCGCCGTGGTTGCCGGGTGCACTATTGTTTCTTCAATCTTGGTGGCTCAGCCCATGAGATTGGTGTGAAACAGGTTGCCCATTATTTGTGGAACCGCTTTGGTCGTTCACATAAAGTCCGCTTTGTTGCCGTCAATTTTGAGCCGGTTGTGGCCGAAATTCTGGAAAAAGTGGATGACGGCCAAATGGGGGTCGTGCTGAAAAGAATGATGGTCAGAGCGGCATCTAAAATTGCAGAGCGCTACGGTGTGCAGGCAATTGTCACTGGTGAGGCATTAGGGCAGGTTTCCAGCCAGACTTTGACGAATTTAAGACTGATTGATAATGCCTCAGATACGTTGATTCTTCGTCCTCTGATTTCTCATGATAAAGAGCACATTATTAAATTAGCTCGTGAGATTGGCACGGAAGATTTCGCTCGTACCATGCCGGAGTTTTGTGGTGTTATCTCAAAAAGTCCGACAGTGAAAGCCGTTAAGGCCAAAATTGAAGCGGAAGAAGATAATTTTGATTTAGAAATCTTAGAGCGAGTGATAAGTGAAGCTCAGAATCTGGATATTCGTCAGATAGCGGAACAGAGCAGCGAGCAGGTTGTTGAAGTAGAAATGGTAACGGAATTTTCTACTGATGATGTGCTACTGGATATTCGTTCTCCTGATGAACAGGATGAACGCCCGTTAAGTATGGGAGGGGTTGAAGTCCAATCATTGCCTTTCTATAAACTGAGCACTCAATTTGGTGATCTGCCAAAAGAAAAAACGTATTTACTTTATTGCGAGCGAGGCATGATGAGCCGTTTACAGGCACTATACCTGCGTGAACAAGGTTTTGAAAATGTGAAGGTATATCGGCCTTAATTTGTCGTTAACGATATCGGGTTGCTTATTGGGTATATAAGCAACCCGGTATAATTACTGAAGGTTTTGGTAATTATTAACACCAGGCGGCAAAATGAGTTGAGCTGCAACTTCCGCAGATTTATCATTTCCTTTCAAAAAGTTAATCAGTTTTAAGGCAAAGTCAAAAGCAGTTGCAGGCCCTTGGCTGGTCAGCAAAGTTTCTTCACTACCGTGTGCCAGACAAATGAGTGCTGATACGCTCATATTCTTCCTCTTTACGCTTAATGTAATGATAAATCGCTGTATTTTCTGCAATTTGAAGGCCGTGCATACGTGCCCGACGCAGTAAAAAACCGGTAATGTAGTCTACCTCTGTGTGCCGCTGTGATCGTATATCTTGCAGCATGGATGAGTAGTTTTCTGATGTTTGTTCAATCACATTCATGACGTGATCGATGAGTGTCTGTTTAGTCGTATGGATATCATCGTGTTCCATGACTTGTTGGATTTCATCACACAATAACTGAATTTGTGCCAGGTGATACTGTAATTCACCATTTTTGCAATCATACATGACTGTGAGTGGATTAATGACACAGTTGACGGCAAGTTTCATCCAACAGATGGTGTATATTTCATTATGCCAGGCCACATCGGGTAGGGCATGATGCATGATATTAGCCAACTCACTGAGTTTACTCGAACTATTAGTCATTGAACCAATGTGAGTGATACCTTGTGATTTGTGATAAACAATGCCATTTTTCTGATAGGCTCCATGAGTGGTCACGCCAAGTAAAATGGGATTGGGTAAAGGCAAAAGTTCTTCTTGTGAACCCATTCCATTATGTAATAACAAGATTGGGCAATGAGGAGAAAGCTTACTGGCAAGGTTATTAATCGCGTCAGAAACTCGCCATGATTTTAAACAAACCAAGAGTAACTCACTTTCAGCAAGATGTCGTTCGTTATTGGCCGGAAATTTCTCATGAAAAATTTCCCCGTTGGCGTTTTCGATCTGAATGGAAATAAATGGTTGTGGAACTCTTAGCCATGCTTGTACGTCGTGTTTTTGCTTAGATAAAGCGGCAAGCCACAGTTTGCCCATAGCACCACAGCCAAGAACAGTTATTTTCATATTTCTTCCTCGAGGAGCACTTTTATGGAAGCCTCGAATCGTAATTTCATGCTAAATGACCCCAAAACAAAATAAATTCCAGAAGATCGCCAAGCCTCCCGAGTATAGAGCTTTTGCCGATAATGGAAAGCGGTTATCATGCCGATTTGTTGATTAGCAGGAGGTGACGAACAATGCCATCATTTGATATTGTTTCAGAAGTTGATATGCAGGAAGTGCGCAACGCGGTAGAGAACGCACAAAGGGAATTAACCAATCGTTGGGATTTCCGCAATGTCAATGCGAGTTTTGAATTAAACGAAAAAAGCGAATCAGTCAAAATTGCAAGTGAATCTGATTTTCAGGTGAATCAATTAATTGATATTCTGCGTGAAAAATTTTCTAAGCGCGGAATTGATGGTTCTGTGCTCAACATTCCTGAAAATAGGGTTCACAGCGGCAAAACATACAGTGTAGAAGCCTCCTTGCTGCAAGGCATTGATACACCGCTGGCGAAGAAGATTGTGAAGCTGATTAAAGACAGTAAGCTGAAAGTGCAGGCTCAGATTCAGGGCGAGCAAGTTCGGGTAACAGGCAAAGCTCGCGATGATCTGCAAGGTGTTATCGCATTGGTTCGTGGTGCTGAATTAGGCCAACCTTTCCAATTCACTAACTTCCGCGACTAAGCACCGCACGAGTGCTGAAAAAGTACGGTGTTTAATACTGATTATTCTACACCGTACCTTTTTAGTGAAAATTTTGCTTCGTTACAAACACAGCTAATTATTTATGGGACAAAACAAGCTGTTCTAATTGCTCTCGATTAGTCAGTTTTGTATCGACTTTGATATAAGCACTAAGCTCTTCTGGAACGATAACAATATCTTTTACACCGGACTGTGCCAATATATTTTGTTCTAAGATATCAGGGTTGCTGAGTTTATTGGGTAAAATAAGTCTGATGCTGCTGACATACGGAGGCTGTCGCAATGTGAGACTGATAATGAACCAAAATGCGGTCAGTGCAATGCCTCCCATAAATACCAGTGAAGCTCCTTGCAGTTCATACAACATTCCACCAAGAGCGCCGCCCAAAGCAACACCAAGGAATTGGCTAGTGGAATAAACCCCCATTGCTGTACCTTTATAGCCGGCAGGTGCTTCTTTGCTGATAAGTGAAGGTAATATGGCTTCCATAATATTAAACGCAAGGAAGAAAATTTGAATGCCCACAAAAATCCCCCAAAGATGTGATCGCTGCGACCATAAAACAACTTCAGCAATGAACAATATACCAATGCAAAGTACAAATACCTGCTTCATTCGGCGTTTTACTTCTGCATAGATAATGAAAGGCAAAACAGCAACGAAGGAGATAAGCGTGGTGATTAAATACACTTTCCAGTGTTGTTCTGCTGGAAAACCTGCTTTTTCCATGATGAGGGGCAGAGCAATAAAGCTGGACATCAATAAGGTATGTAAGCTAAGGATACCAAAATTAAGTTTTAACAGTTGAGGATCAGAGAGTACTCGTTTAAAACTACCTCGGACAATCCCTGATTCGCGATTTAGTGAGTGCTCATGTGTATTTGGAACGGCAAATAGTGTGATAAATATTCCACAGCCAGCAAGCACGGCAATTGCACTAAACAGCCCATTTAAGCCGATTTGATGAGTGATAATCGGGCCGACAACGATAGCAAAGGCGAATGTTATGCCAAAGCTAATGCCGATAAATGCCATAGCTTTTGTTCGGTTTTGTTCTCGGGTTAGGTCAGAAAGTAATGCCATGATTGCAGCAGATATTGCCCCTGTGCCCTGTAGGGCGCGTCCGATGATAATACCCCAGATAGAGTCACTTAATGCGGCAATAATGCTGCCTGATACAAAAATGAACAGCCCACCGATGATTAAAGGCTTACGGCCAATTTTGTCTGAAAGAAGTCCAAATGGAATTTGAAAAATTGCCTGTGTCAGGCCGTAGATACCAATGGCAATACCTATCAGTGCTTCAGTTGCACCATGTAATTCTAAGCCATAGGTCGTTAAAACAGGTAAGACCATGAACATGCCTAACATGCGCAGAGAGAAAACAGAACCTAAGCCCCATGTTGCTCGAAGTTCAAGCGGAGTCATTTTATTATCGTTCATGGATACCTCAAAAAATCTGATATGACATTTAACTTAGATGGCAACAAACAAAAAAATATACATGTAACTGTCAGTTGTCATTGAATAGAGATAAAGGAAAGGAAAAGAAAAGATGGCAGGCTTCAGCCTGCCATCTTTGATATTACCAGACGTAAGTCAGTAGGTTTTCTGGAGATGCTGATGAGTCTACAGACATCATGACACTCAATGACATGATAGCAATAATAGAAAACATAAATAACCTACGGGCCCAAAGACGGTCATTAGAGGTTTTATAACCAGATAATGCCATACCCAGCCACCAGATGCTGACCGCAGTAGCAACGATGAGGTATTTATAACCTGCATAGCCACTAATGGTCAGCATCAATGTAGCAATGGTAAAGGCCAGAATATACAGTGTGATGTGGTTTTTCGCGACGGAAATACCTTTAATCACAGGTAATACTGGAATGTTAGCCGCTTGATAATCTTTGAACCTGAAAATAGCAATCGCATAAGAATGGGGCATCTGCCACAAGCTGAAGATCAACAACAGGATCAGCGCGCCTGTATCAAAATGACCCGCGACTGCACAGTAACCGATCACTGGTGGTGCTGCGCCTGACAAGCTACCAACCAGCGTGCCATAAACAGATTTCCGTTTCATGTAGAGGCTGTAAACCCCGACATAAATGACAAATCCGATAAAAGCTAACCACATTGCTAATGCATTGGCTGCTACATAGAGCAGCACCATGCCAGCAATACCTAACACTGAGGCGTAAATCAGGCTGATTTTCGGATCGATAAGCCCTTTCACAAGGACCCTTTCTTTCGTTCTTTCCATGATACGATCGATATCGCGGTCGATATAGTTGTTGAATACACAACCTGATGCAACTACCAGCGATACCCCGACCATTGTTGCAAAGAATAAGGGGTAATCTATGACGCCCTTGGACGCGAGTAGAAAACCACCAATCACAGAAATTAGATTCCCGAAAATAATTCCTGGTTTGGTCACTTGCAGGTATTGCTTAATCATTCAAATCAACCCTTAATCAACCATCATATTGATGTTCAGGTTGTACATAATCCACAGAGAGCCAACAACAACGATAGCGATGACCAATAATGTGAATAATAAAGCAACGAGGTTCCAACGCTCTTCAGACGATGTATTCATATGCAGGAAGCAGATGAAATGAACAAAAATCTGAATGACAGCCATCGCAACTACTGTCACGAGGATTGAGCTGTGGGAAGCTGTGCCTTCCATCACCATCCAAAATGGGATCACCGTCAGTATGACTGACAGTACAAAACCAATCATATAGGTTTTGAAACTACCGTGGCTGGCGCCGGAATGAGAAGTATTTGGATGACTCATTACATAGCTCCCATCAGATAAACGACAGTAAATACACAGATCCATACAACGTCAAGGAAGTGCCAGAACAGGCTCAGGCAGTTCAGGCGCATACGGTTCACATCGGTCAGACCACGGCGTGAAACTTGAATCATCAGGATGATAATCCAGATCAGGCCGAAAGTGACGTGCAGACCGTGAGTAGCAACCAGTGCAAAGAATGCGGATAAGAATGCACTTGTTTGAGGACCAGCACCTTCCGTAATCAATTTATGGAATTCATACACTTCCATTGAAACGAAGCCAAGGCCAAGCAGGAAGGTAACAAATAGCCACAAGTTAACTTGAGCGACTTTACCTTTGTTCATGCTCAGCATGGCGAAACCATAGGTGATACTACTGAACAGCAGTAAAAAGGTTTCGACCAGTACAAATGGCAGTTCGAAAATATCTTTACCAGATGGACCACCAGCAGTGCCATTAACCAGCACTGCATAGGTAGCGAACAGACTTGCAAACAGAACCAAGTCACTCATCAGGTAGGTCCAGAAACCAAATATTTTGTTGGTTCCTGTATCGTGGTGCCCATGAGTGTCATGGGCGGCTGTGTTGTTAAGGGTTTGAGTCGACATTATTTCACACCTGCCTTTCTCAGTTCTTCGTAACGCTGATTTTCAATTTTCTCAACTTCAGCTACAGGGACGTAGTAATCAACGTCTTCGTCAAAGCTTTTCACGATGCAACTGATGATGATACCAGCGAAACTTGCGATAGCCATCCACCAGATATGCCAGATCAAAGCAAAGCCTAATACCAAACAGAAACCACTGATAATCACACCGGCGCCTGTATTTTTAGGCATATGAATTTCTTCATATTTAGCAGGGCGCTTATATTCAGTGCCTTTTTCTTTCATATCCCACCATGCATCACGAGTCTGGATATGCGGAACTTCAGCAAAGTTATAGAACGGAGGTGGAGATGAAGTTGACCATTCCAGAGTACGGGCACCCCACGGGTCACCAGTCAGATCTCGGTTTTGATCACGGTCACGGATACTGACGTAGAACTGGATAATCTGACACAGGATACCCAAGGCGATTAAGACTACACCGCCAGCTGCAACAACCAGCATAGAGTGGAATTCTGGGTTGATATCTTGGCTCAGACGACGGGTCATACCCATGAAGCCCAGTGCGTACAGAGGCATGAAGGCAACGAAGAAGCCTGAGATCCAGAACCAGAATGCACGGACGCCCCATTTCTCATTCAGTGTGAAACCAAACGCTTTCGGGAACCAGTAAGTAGTACCTGCGAAGCAACCGAATACAACACCACCGATGATTACGTTATGGAAGTGAGCAATCAGGAACAAACTGTTGTGCAGAACGAAGTTTGCACCAGGTACTGCCAGCAGAACACCGGTCATACCACCAATAGAGAAAGTGACCAGGAAGCCGATAGTCCACAGCATTGGGGTTTTGAATTCGATACGACCACGGTACATGGTGAACAGCCAGTTGAAGATCTTAACCCCGGTTGGGATCGAGATAATCATGGTGGCGATACCAAAGAAAGCGTTAACGTTCGCGCCAGAACCCATGGTAAAGAAGTGGTGCAACCATACAATGAACGACAGGATGGTAATAACGATTGTCGCCCATACCAGTGAGGTGTAACCAAACAGGCGTTTTTTCGAGAAGGTTGCAGTAACTTCAGAGAAGATACCAAATACTGGCAGAACCAGAATGTAAACTTCAGGATGACCCCAAGCCCAAATCAGGTTGATGTACATCATCATGTTGCCACCCATATCATTGGTAAAGAAATGGGTGCCCAGATAACGATCCAGAGTTAACAACGCAATAGTGACTGTCAGGATTGGGAACGCAGCAATGATCAGTACGTTGGTGCACAATGAAGCCCAGGTAAATACAGGGAGTTTCATCATGGACATACCTGGGGCACGCATGCGCAGGATGGTCACGAAGAAGTTAACACCTGTCAATAATGTACCCACACCGGAAAGCTGAAGACTCCATATCCAGTAATCAACCCCAACTCCAGGATTATATTCCAGGCCGGATAGAGGCGGGTATGCCAGCCAACCAGTTTGCGCGAACTCACCTATTCCCAGAGAGATGTTGATGAGTGCGACACCAACAACAAACAACCAGAAGCTTAAAGAGTTCAAGAATGGGAATGCAACGTCGCGTGCACCGATTTGCAGAGGAACAACAATGTTCATCAGACCAACAACGAAAGGCATTGCCATAAAGAAGATCATGATAACGCCGTGAGCGGTAAAGATCTGGTCATAATGGTGCGGGGGCAGGAAACCTGCTTCACCCGCGGAAGCGAGGGCTTGCTGTCCGCGCATCATGATGGCGTCAGCGAAACCACGAATCATCATTACCATGGCAACGACGATGTACATGACACCAATTTTTTTATGGTCAACGCTGGTTAACCATTCGCTCCAGAGCCATTTCCATTTACGGAAATAAGTTAAGGCACCAACAACTGCCAGTCCCCCAAGCAAGATCCCAAGCAATGTCACCACAATAATGGGTTCATGTAATGGGATCGCATCCAGTGTTAATTTTCCCCACATGTCTTTATTCCTCAACACCTGCATGAGCCGGCTGACTCATATTCATATTATGACCCGCAGCTTCACCATGTTCTGTTTTTTCGTGACCAGATTTACCATGATCCGACATACCAAACATACCAGTATGGCCCATATCCCCCATAAATTTGGCGATAGTCTCTTGGAATAGTTTTGGTTTCACGCTTGAGAAGTATTCAACTGGGTTGTTTTGGCTAGGTTTAGCTAACTCATTGAATGCTTGCACAGTATCCAGGGTTTTAGGTGAGGCTTTAACTTTTTGCACCCACTCTTCAAAACCTGCACGATCCTCAGCTGCCGTTGCAGTGAATTTCATGCCGGAGAAACCATGCCCACTGTAACTAGCTGAGAAACCATCGTATTTACCTGTAGAGTTAGCAATTAAGTGCAGTTTGGTCTGCATACCTGCCATTGCATAAATCTGTCCACCTAACTGTGGGATGAAAAAAGAGTTCATCACAGAGTCAGAAGTGATTTTGAAGTTAATTGGCACGTCTTTAGGGAATACAATTTCATTTACAGTTGCAATACCCTGCTCCGGATAGATAAACAGCCATTTCCAGTCAAGCGAAATAACTTCAATCGTTACCGGTTTCACATCACTGTCCAACGGCTTATATGGATCGAGCTCATGAGTCGTTTTCCATGTAATCGTTGCTAACGTGATGATAATCAGAATAGGCACCGTCCAGACAACCAACTCAATTTTATTTGAGTGTGCCCAGTTTGGACGATAAGTGGCAGATTTGTTGGCTTCCCGGTAACGTACGGCAAAAATGATTGCCATTACAATTGCCGGAATAACAACGATCAGCATGAGGCCAAACGCTGTTAATATCAGCGTTTTTTGCTCAACGCCGATCGCCCCCTTGGGATTCATCAATACCATATCGCAACCACTTAGCATTAAAATGGCTGCGAGTAGTGACGATAACCCAATAGTTTTTTTGTATTTCATAAGTCTCATTGAGCGACCCCAGATAACAAAAGCTTTATTGTCGTTTCATCAGTGGGGGCATTCTACGGTAAGGTTACTGGAGTGTAAACAATTGTAATGGAAGCAGGTTAGCTTGTAGGCTTTTTATGCTAGGGGGATCACATGTAATATTAAATTTAACAAAACGTTAATTTTGAGTGGTTATCTAATCCAAAAAATCAAAATAGACAATTTTTTAAAGCCAACTATCTATTTTTTAAGGTTTAATTTTGATTAAAATAAAATAAAATAAAATAAAATAAAATAAAAAACAACTTTCATACGCGTCGTAAACGATAAGATAACTATTATTTCTTGGGAACAATGAGCAGCCAGAAGCTGCCCAGTGAAAAATTAGTTATTAGAAATTATATTTCACACTGTAAACAATGCCATCTTGCCAGAAATCTTCTCCCAATTTATTATCTGCATAGCGGTATTGAATGCCGGTTGTGAAAGAGGAATGTGGAGTCCACCATAATGCAATAGCACCATTCACGCCTTCGCGTCCGCCGTTGCCGTAACGTTTATTGCGGTTCAACTCAATTTCATTCCAGTTTGTGATACTGAATTTTTGCTCCCACAGGTTGAAATCGTATCCTGCTACCCAACCTACGACATACCCGTTATTTCCTGAGTAGAAAGTTTGGTCAACATAGTGCAGGGCGACAAATGGTTTGAGCCATAAACCCGCAAGGGTTGTATTATAGCCTAATCCATAGAGTGTATTGACTTCATGGAAGTTTCCGCCGTTTGCTTTACCTGGTAATGAATAGGTTCCATAGACATGACCATAGAGGTTGAAACCAGTATCACCAAGATAGAAACGGCTTGTTGTTTTAAAGGTGTAACGTTGGTTATCACCCGGTTGTGCAATTTTACTGTTAAATGGATTCTCTAAATCAGCGAAACCATATAACTCTCCCCAGCTGAAATCAGCACCGCCTTCCAGTTCCAAATAGGCAAAATCATCTTTATGGGAGATTTGCCCAGTTTTTTGTGTAGTGTGTTTGTTCCAGTCAAGGTAGTTCATGCTGGCATTGGCAAACCCCCTTTGGTATTCCGCGCTAGCTGAAGCAGAAACCAAAGCAGCGGCAACTGTAGTGAGTGTTAAAATATGTCTTTTCATAAATTCTCTTTATATGATTTTAAATTGATTAAAAATATTTCGAATAGTTCGAAATAAAATACGTTCAAATATTAAATAGCAGTTCCAAATAATAGATCACAGGCAGGGAACGCAATCCGAATTGAGCGATCTGATTAAATAAGATTTTAAAATAGTAGATCACTTGAAGGGAACTCAGTCCGATTTTTGCGATCTGATTAATTGCTAAATCAAAAAAATCCCAAAATGGATTGAGTTAATGCCAATCATAGCAGAAATACCTCGAAATGAACGACGTCAGATGAAAAAATTTATCCAGAGAACCGAGATAAGGACTATCGCGTCGCCTCACCACGCTCTTAATGTGACATGAAGGAAGTAAGGTTTCTCTTGTCTCCAGGACTCTTCACTATTCACGTTCCTCAGTCAATCGCTGGATAAATTGATTTACATTATGTACTTTAAAATCTTATTTGATGCATTTTTCTAGCTCGTTTTTATTCCTTATCAGACAAGAGATACGTGAGCTATTAACAAAACATGAATCGACTACAGGAACGACGGGGGGTCGTGAGTTCAGAGCGGGATTAGCCGCTCTGAAACCGCCATAATCACTTAATACAGCCAATCCTGCCCCATTCTGTCTGTGGCCAGAATTGCAGCATAAACTTGATCGGGTGTCACAGCAAAAGGCATATTGTGGATGGTTTCTTCTTCGG
Organism: Xenorhabdus koppenhoeferi; assembly: GCF_900116635.1. Lineage (GTDB taxonomy): Bacteria > Pseudomonadota > Gammaproteobacteria > Enterobacterales > Enterobacteriaceae > Xenorhabdus > Xenorhabdus koppenhoeferi. The sequence continues at coordinate 73,827 of NZ_FPBJ01000004.1, forward strand.
AACAGCTTGCTATAGCGACTTGCATGATTTTTTGATGCAGTTTTTCACTATCACGTAAACCGAGTTGCTCCAGTGTTACTGGCAGACCAACTTGTACACAGAAATCGAGTACGGCTTCCAGCTCTTCACTTGAGCTGTTTTCCAATATTAATTGCGTCAAAGTGCCGAATGCCACTTTTTCACCATGATAGAGATGGTGACATTCTTCCAGCACCGTAAAACCATTATGGATTGCGTGAGCTGCGGCCAGGCCCGCACTTTCAAAACCGATGCCGCTGAGATAGGTATTTGCCTCAACAATATTTTCAACCGCGAGTGTACTGACTCCCGCTTCCACGGCTAATTTTGCTTTATAGCCTTCTGCTATCAAGGTTTCATAACATAGTTTAGCCAATGCTAAAGCTGTAGTAGATGTGGCTCCTCCGGCCATAGTTGGTTTATGGGCTGAACTATTGGCTCGCGCTTCAAAATAGGTGGCAAGGGCGTCCCCCATTCCTGCCACAAATAAGCGAACAGGTGCTTTGGCAACGATACTGGTATCCATCAGCACAATATCCGGATTTTGTGGATAGCGCAGATAGCGGTCGAATTTTCCAAGTTCAGTATACAGGACAGAGAGAGCACTGGTCGGCGCATCAGTTGAAGCAAGAGTAGGTGAAATAATTATGGGGATCTTAGATTCGTATGCTATAGCTTTGGCAGTATCAAGCGTTTTTCCGCCCCCGAGTCCAATGACGGCCTGACATTGGTTACTGACCAGAATGGCGGACAAGCGTTCTATTTCACTGCTGCTGCATTCACCATTGAAGATTTCGAAATGGCTGGTAACTTCGTGTTCTTCTAGGCTATTGCTGACGGTATCCCCAATAAGGCTCATCACGAAATTATCGGCAATTACGAAGACATGGCCAGCAATCATTTTGGTGTATCGGCCAATGTGAGATAACGCACCCGGCCCTTGGATATATTTGGATGGAGACTGGATCACTTTCAGCATAAGAAATATTCCTTCTTCACTGGAAACGAGTTCACTGAGAACTGGGTATGGAGTGTCACCATACAGAGGTGTCGCAGGCTACGAATTGCATCATATCGAAGTGTGTGTTTACCTGCTCACCAAACACTATACGGCAAAATATCCAGAGAAGTTATGAGTAAAAACAGGAATTGACATCTTTTCCCACCTGGACAATGGTTATGGATCTCATTGTGTCTGGTTCCTGCTATAACTGAATCCAGGCTATTTAGCCTAGAAAAGTACCTCAAGAATAGGAAGTGTTTTTCTTCTTATGCCGGTAACTAATTTTTTAACTGATCGTGATTCCCAGCATACCAGCCTATATAGTCATCGCTTGATATGGGGGTTTCAATTCCTGACTTGTCCATTTCAAAATCGTAAATATAGCAGTTTATTATTTCCGCATGATCGCGAATATATGTTATGTGTCTTTCATTTAACTTTTTAGATTCTTGTATATTAATGATTTCGCTTATCAAAAGATCACGCATAGAACGGTGGATCCAGTCGAGAAGATAACCCTCAAGAATCATCCCGATATCGTCGGTATTATATGAATCAGTGATTGTGGTCACAACGGCTAAAATGGCATATGTTTGGCTGAGAGTCAGAAAATCGTTGCTGTTTTTATTGATAATGTCGAGAGTTATTTTTTTATTATCGTGTCCAGTTAATTTTTTAAGTTTATCTAATAGATGTTTGGCATAATCAGTGAGAATGGAAAGCAAATCATCCTCAATGTTTGTGTCACTATTTTTCAGGCCATTAGTCAGGATCATCTCCCCAGCTTTCAGGGAGAGAACAAGATTATCACCTTCCGCAGTAATCGCGCCAAAATTGGAGATTAAATACTGGGGTATTTTATTGATGGAGAATAATCCATGAGCACCACAGCGTTCACGGCAATTAATCAGTATCTCTTGTGTACGCCAGGTAAATAATGATTTTATCGAGATTATCTCAACGAGTAACTCATCGGATATTTTAAAGTTGTTAGTCGATTCTGATAGCGGAATTGAAATTTTTTTTGTCAATTTTCTTAAATATAGAGTGTGAGCTATGGTAGTCAGTGTATCCCATGCGATACTTTCTTTAAAGTGACAGTAGTTGAGGGCTGGCATTGCACCAGAGTAACCGAAAGTCTGCCGTTTACTTCCATAGGTACTAGTAATATAAAGTGCTGATTTAGCCATCCCGACTGAACAGATGGACATGCAGATTTTCCCTGTATGTATCCGATTGGTAACTAATGCAAATCGCTTTTTTAATTTCTTAACATGCAATGATATCTGACCATTTCGATCTAATGTCATTACATTGCCTGCAAGCAGCCCTTCAAACGGAATTTCAACGTTATCAAAAGAAGTGATAGCGTTATCAAGATAGAATCCAGGTTTATCGCTTAGTGGCGTTATTTTAACCCCTTTAGTTAACTTGCCATTGATTGACAGAGGTAATATAAATGGGAAAATACCATATTTTCTGTTGGCTACATTGAGTTGGGCATACACGACTGCGATTTTGGGTAATTCACACGGTACCGTATTAGGCATAAATTTATAGGCATTCGGATCAGGTGAGTTAAGGATAAAAATGCCTTTTTCCGGGAGATAAGTAGCTTGCGTTTTCAGGTTTATCAGGTTATTGCCATATGCTAATTCAGTTGCCAGATAGACCCCAATTGCATTCCCTGAACAAAGTTTCTGGTAAAGTTCTTCTATATATGGTGTTCGCTTATTTAAATTGGCGATAGTACCGATAGTCAGATTAAAGTGGATTGATAACATAGAGGCTACAGCACCATCATGGAGAGCGACAAATTCATGAAGCTCAGCCAGTTTATCAAATGAATTTATATCAATATTATTATTTTTGATATAGTAAAGTAGTTTTATAAATTTCTTTACTGATGCCTGATATGTATTACTGTTGGTTTTAATTATCTTTGTAATTCCATCAGATAGTTTTATATTTCTTATTCCTAAATAATTACTTATTTTTAGTGAAGAACTAGGTGAAGACAGATTCATTTTATTGAAGCCTCATTTTTTTCACGGGAAAGACAGATGTGCTTTTTCTTTTTAAGACTGCAGTTTTCAAAATTTTTATATGCCATTCTTAGTTTTATTGGGTAAAAAAATATATACCGAATAGATTTCAAAATGTCTCGTAGTGGCAATTTTGAAAGACTAAAGGCATAGATGTTCTATCTAAGATTATACTCTAAACTTCAATTTGCCGGTCACGAGACGAAAGCAGCTTATTATCTTTCCGCACCACGGGAAAATAATAAATGTATATTGAAGTAGTGTGAGTATATTGGAAAAATATTCTTAACGATATATTTTAAATATCGGGGGATGACTCAATAAATATTATTCGGAATTTTCCCCCTCTCGATTTAGAGAGGGAATGGCTATATCAGGCTTGAGGCAGAATATTCCTTTCTGTTCCAGAGAAAAAATATTTTATTATTAAATTCAACATAAATCCGTAAGCAGGCAGGAAAAAAAGCATACAGATAAATAGCTTGAACGCATAATCTACCAAGGCAATTTCTACCCAATGTGTTGCCATGAACGCATCGGTACTGCGGTAAAAGGCAATAAAGAAAAAAGCCAGTGTATCGAGCATATTACCGAAAAACATGGCGGTAGCCGGCGCTATCCACCAGCGGCGTTGTTGGCGCAGTCGGTTGAAGACACTAACATCTAATATCTGCCCAAGGACATAGGCCATAAAGCTGGCTGCTGCAATACGGGCGACAAACAGGTTGAAAGTTCCCAATGCTTCGAATCCCTGCCATGCTCCCTGAAAAAATAGCGCTGAAATCAGGTAAGAGATTAGTAATGCGGGAAGCATCACGGAGATAATGATCCGTCGAGCCAATGGCGCACCATAAATCCGCACAGTCAGATCGGTTGCCAAGAAGATAAAGGGAAATGTAAAGGCTCCCCAAGTGGTGTGAAAACCAAAAATGGAAATGGGTAATTGCACCAGATAATTACTGGAAGTAATGATCAAAACGTGGAAGAGTGAAAGCCAGATCAACGCAGTGATCCGCTGTTGTGCGGTCAATTGGAACATATTGTACCTTTTTGCTGAATGGGGTGAGGGAACCCAAAAAATAAACGTGCCTGAAAGATCAGGGAGATAAATCATACTCTGCTTGCGAAACAAAAGTAAAGTACGGTAGTTGACGATATTTTGTAATATAATCCACCGCCATAGATTGTTTGAACTTACAGAGATTTTTATGTCAGATATTTTTGCCAATCCTGACAAAACGCTTGATACGTCAGGATTACGTTGCCCAGAGCCTGTAATGATGGTGCGTAAGACAGTCCGCTATATGACTGCGGGTCAGACGTTATTGATCATCGCGGATGATCCGGCGACAACCCGTGATATTCCAGGATTTTGTCGTTTTATGGATCATGTGTTGGTGGCGCAGGAAATAGTGCAAACACCTTATCGGTATCTGCTCAGAAAAAACGAAAATATTGGATAATTGAGAAAATACAAAGCGATTTTCTGGCAGAAAAAAGAAAGCATACTATGCTTCAAATATGGCAGTTAGTTTCGACTCATTAGTTTACTGAATGCCATATTTCCTTTTTCCTTAATAGCAATTTTGAGTAATTGTAATTTTGAAAAGGTGCATACCTTGCACCTTTTCAATTTGTTCTTTTTTCTATCAGCAGTTCCACCTGCCATTTATCACTTCTGCTTATCACTTCTGCGTCTTTATTCTCAACAGCCGGACAGCGTTGGCGGTGACCAGCGCGGTAGCACCAGAATCAGCCAGAACTGCCATCCATAGCCCAGTGATGCCCAATAGACTCGTGATAAGGAATATTGCCTTTAAACCCAGCGCAATGGTGATATTCTGGCGGATATTGTAATGGGTTGTCCGGGACAGAGCGATAATTTCAGGTAATCCGGTCAGACGGTTATGCGTCAAAGCGGCATCGGCAGTTTCCAGAGCAACGTCAGTACCGCTGCCCATAGCGACACCGATACTGGCCGCTTTCATGGCTGGGGCATCGTTAATACCATCTCCGACCATCATAGTACGGTGTTTCTGGTTCAACTCAGTAACCGCTTTCACTTTATCTTCAGGCAATAACCCTGCACGATAATCTATTTCTAACTGACTGGCGATGGCCGCTGCCGCCCTGGGATTGTCACCTGTTAACATAACCGCGTTTATCCCTTGTTTTTTCAGGGTTCGGATGGCATCTATGGCATCCTGACGCAGAGTATCCTGCATGGCAACCAAGCCCATAAATTGCTCATCCTGCATGACTGCAACCGCAGTTTTGCCACTGCTTTCCAGTTCGCTGACTCTTTGTTTCCATTCAGCAGATAAGGTATTTTCAGGTAATCGTGCAGGAGCAGTAACTAAAACTCTCTTCCCTGACAATTGCCCTGCAACCCCGATACCTGCAAGCGCTTTGCGGTGTTCGGCCTCAATAATTGTCACTCCTTTGCTTTCAGCCGCGTTAAGGATAGCTTTGGCCAATGGGTGATGAGAACCGCTTTCTACGGCACCAGCCAGCGCCAGCAGGCTTGCTGTATTGATGCTTGCAACTGGCTCAATCTCAGTAACTTGTGGTTTACCTTCGGTCAGTGTGCCGGTTTTATCCAGTGCGATTGTGGTTATTGCCCCAAGTTGCTCCAATGCCGCTCCACCTTTGATGAGGGAGCCTCGGCGGGTTGCCGCTGCCAGAGCAGAAGTAATTGCTGCGGGAGTAGAGATAACCAAAGCACAAGGACAGCCAATCAGTAGCAGGGTCAGACCACGGTAGATCCACGTTTCCCACGATCCGGCAAAGAACAGAGGCGGAATTAGCACGACTAATGCTGAGAATAAGATAATCAGTGGCGTATAGATACGGCTGAATCGGTCGATAAAGCGTTCGATAGGTGCACGACGTTCTTCTGCCTCTTCAATCAATTGGAGAATACGATCAATTGCGTTGTGTCCCGGTTCAGAGACTACCTTCATCTGTACGGCACTATCGACAGAAAGACAGCCAGCAGCGACTTTTTCTCCTTGATGCCGTTCAACGGGAATAGACTCACCAGTTAGGGCACTTTCATCAAAACTGGCAAATGGACTGAGTAATTCCGCATCGGTGGGTAAACGGGCACCAGGCGCAATCTCAATAATGTCGCCGGGACGCAGATCGGCAGCCGATACGGTTTTTTTCTTGCCATCCTTAACCAGTAAGGCTTGATCGGGGACTAAGGCCATCAAAGCACTGACACCGCGACGAGCCCGTCCGGCAGCATAAGATTCCAGAACCTCCCCTAATTTAAACAGTAAAATGACCATTGCGGCTTCTGCGGTGGCATCAATGAACAAGGCACCAATGGCAGCAACACTCATTAACGTTTCAATGGCAAAGGGTGTACCTGAACGAATAAGTTTGACGGCTTTAATCGCAACCGGATATAACCCAATTAGCGTGGTAATGATGAAAGCAATTTGCCCTGCGGGAGTATTGACTGTTGATATCCCCCAGCTGATGAGCATCAAGGCAGTGAGGATCAGGATCGGAGAGAATGTTTTCCAATGATTGGCGGCTGGAGGTAGCTTGGATATTGCATCCGTTGCCTTAATTTCAAAGCCAGCCTGTTTTACGGCTTGTTCAACGGCAGCACGAATATCAACATCAGAATCGACTACCAGTTTTTCTGTTGTAAACAGTACCTTAACCTGTTTAGCCTCCGGAAGTTTGTTTACGGCATTCTCGATTTTTCCTGCACAACTCGGGCAATCCATACCCTGGATAATCCAATTAAAGCGTTGATTGGCTGTTAATTCGAGTGGGACCGTATCCTGTATGGCATGAGCATGATCGTGTGAACAATGAGCACCATCATGGCTGTGGTGATGCTCTTTTTCTTTCTGAGAAAGCAAAGCATTGTGATCTAATTGCTTATGTTTTCGGGCTGTGGGGGGCATAGGCGACCTCTAAGATAGTGTTAATTCTGACTAGTTGAGATTAACTCTACACTCTAGAGCTTACTCTAGAGTCAAACCCGATAAGAGGAATTTTTTTGATAATTTGTGCGATTTCATGATGGATTTTCATTATCAATACCCTTCCTCTTGGTGCCGTTTGCTCCTTAAGACTTTACGTAATGCGAGGTGAAAAATGAACCACTGGTGGGGGTTATTTTTTTTCTCGCTGCTGCTTTTTCTGCCAAGCCAATAATTCAAAAACACCGAAAAAGAAAATTTTGGTTTGAAGAATAGTAGACAGTTTTTGCTCTTTAGGCTGAGAATGCTTTAGCAGTAATAACTGAAAAGAATGCATTACTGCTGTGAATATCATGGCGATATCCATAAAATATCTCAATGGCTTAGGGAACGGGTGAAATAAATTGAAGATCATGATCCCCCAAACGAAAACCATGAGAACTCTTCCTAATTGAATAAACATCATTGACTCCAAAGTAGTATTTAATCGGGTCAGACACCAGATTGCGGATGGCGAATATACAATCGGTAAGCAACTTGCCCAGCGATTTTTTCCCTGTGCAGTTGCCAGGTTGCGGGAACTTCTGTCGCAGCAGATTCAGATTCTGCCTCAACATAAATCCAGCTTTCTGCCGCCAGCCAGCCATTACTTTCCAATAAACGGATTGCCTCAGTAAGCATTCCCTTACGAAATGGGGGATCAAGAAAAACCACATCAAATGGTGCTCCTGCTTTACTAAGATATTGTAGAGCATTATTCTGCACAACTTCGGCATTTTCAGCATTCAGCAAGGCTAAATTAGACGATAGTTGGGCGGCCACATGGCGATCATATTCAATTAAAGTTGCGTGTTTTGCGTAACGAGACAAAGCCTCGAATCCGAGTGCCCCGCTGCCTGAAAAACAATCGAGACAACGAGCTTCCTGAATAATAGGCATAAGCCAGTTAAAGAGCGTTTCACGGACTCGATCAGTCGTTGGGCGTAGCCCGTCACTATCAGGAACTGGCAATTTTCTTCCGCGCCATTTACCGCCAATAATACGAATTTGTCCCAACGACGCACGTTTTGGTTTTTTAGCCATAATTTACATAATTTAAATATTTGTCATCCAACGCGATTAAATAATATCTGGCGGAGACAAAGAGTGAATGAGAATGAAGAAACCGATTGATTAATTTACCACGAAATCCGTGATAGATATGTGTTGTGGTGTGATGAAAATGTTAGACTGAATTTTATCACCGTTAGAACCTATACCCAATGGATTTCAAGATGCAGCACGACAGCAAGGGAATGAACCCCCAGGAGCATAGCTAACTATGTGACTGGGGTGAGTGAGCGCAGCCAACAAAGCTGCAACTTGAAAGACGACGGGTATATCTCAGTGGGCATATTTATTGATAACGCCATAATTAACCGCAAGGAGTGTAGTGGCCGATGGCAAAAGAGAGAAAAAAAGGTTTCTTCTCTTGGTTTGGACTTGATCGTCAAGAGAAGAAACAAGAAGAACAAGCTGAACAAAAACGATTAGCTGCGGAAGAAGCTGCCCGCCGAGCAGCCGAAGAAACCGAACAGCAATGTTTAGCAGAAGAAGCCGTCCGTCGCGCAGCCGAAGAAGCCGAACAGCAGCGTTTAGCGGAAGAAGCCGCCCGTCAGACCGAGGAGCAAACTGCATTACCTAAAGAACAGGAACCTCCAACCAAAGAAGGCTTCTTTGCTCGTTTAAAGGGCAGTCTGGTTAAAACCCGCCAGAATTTTGGCTCCGGTTTTTTAGGATTATTCCGTGGCAAGAAAATTGACGATGATTTGTTTGAAGAGTTGGAAGAACAGCTACTGATTGCGGATGTGGGTGTCGAAACCACCTGCAAGATCATCACAAGTCTGACAGCTCACGCCAGCCGTAAAGAATTGAAAGATGCAGAAGCGCTTTACTCTAAACTGAAAGAGGAGATGTCAGACATTCTGACGAAAGTTGATAAACCTTTGGAGATTGAAAGTAAATCACCTTACGTCATCCTGATGGTGGGAGTAAATGGTGTTGGCAAAACAACTACCATTGGTAAATTAGCGCGCCAATACCAATCTCAGGGCAAGTCCGTCATGCTGGCAGCAGGGGATACTTTCCGTGCAGCGGCAGTAGAGCAGTTGCAGGTTTGGGGTGAGCGCAACAAAATTCCTGTTATTTCTCAGCATACGGGAGCAGATCCTGCTTCAGTGATTTTTGATGCCATCCAATCAGCCAAGGCCAAAGGTGTAGATATCTTGCTCGCTGATACCGCAGGGCGCTTACAGAACAAATCTCACTTGATGGAAGAGCTGAAAAAAATCGTTCGTGTGATGAAAAAACTGGACGCCGAAGCTCCACATGAAATTATGCTGACACTGGATGCCAGCACAGGTCAGAACGCAATAAGTCAGGCTAAACTATTCCATGAAGCTGTGGGATTAACAGGTATTTCACTGACCAAACTGGACGGGACTGCGAAAGGTGGTGTTATCTTCGCCATTGCCGACCAATTTGAGATCCCAATCCGCTACATTGGCATAGGGGAAAGTATTGAAGATCTCCGTCCATTTAAAGCAGACGATTTTATTGAGGCTCTTTTTGCCCGAGAGGATTAACTATAAATGATTCGCTTTGAACAGGTCAGTAAAGCCTATCTGGGAGGTCGGCAAGCACTTCAAGGGGTGGATTTTCACCTGCTCGCAGGAGAAATGGCATTTTTAACCGGTCATTCAGGGGCCGGTAAAAGTACGCTTTTAAAACTTATCTGTGGTATCGAACGCCCCAGCGCAGGCCATATCTGGTTTGCTGGTCATGACATCAGTCGATTGAAGTCTCGTGAACTCCCTTTTTTGCGTCGCCAGATCGGTATGATTTTTCAGGATCATCACCTGCTGCTGGATCGTACAGTATACGAGAATGTAGCCATGCCTCTGATTATATCAGGGGCAAGTGCTGAGGATATTCGCCGGCGGGTATCTGCGGCACTGGATAAAGTCGGCTTACTGGACAAAGCGAAAAATTTTCCCATCCAGCTTTCCGGGGGAGAACAGCAGCGAGTTGGTATTGCCCGTGCTGTTGTGAACAAACCTACTGTTTTGCTGGCGGATGAGCCGACAGGAAATCTGGATGGTGAATTATCTGAGGGGATCATGCGCCTGTTTGAAGAATTTAACCGCGTTGGCGTGACGGTGTTGATGGCTACCCATGACACCGCCCTTATTGGACGAAGAAACTGCCGTATCCTGACTTTGAATCAGGGGCGTATGCAAGGAGGGCAACATGGTTAAACATGTCCGTCATTCAGCAAAAAAAACTCAGCCCCCCAAACCTAAGTCCAGGTCATTAAAAGGTGGATGGCGTGTGCAGTGGCGCTATGCATGGAAAAGTACTCTGTCAGATATGTTGTGCCAGCCGTTGGCAACATTGTTGACCATCATGGTAGTTGCCATTTCGTTGACTTTGCCAAGCGTATTTTACATCGTTTGGAAAAACGTAAATCAGGCGGTGGTACAGTGGTATCCTATCCCACAACTGACGGTCTATCTGGATAAGTCGCTGAATGACAATAGCGCCAAAAAAGTTATTGAGCAGCTGAAAGGCACGGATGGCGTCAAATCGGTGAATTATCTTTCCCGTGAAGAAGCGGTAAACGAATTCCGTGCGTGGTCGGGATTCGCCAATGCGCTGGATCTGTTAGAAGAAAACCCTTTACCGGCAGTTGCCATTATCTCTCCCAAACTGAATTTTCAAGACCCGCAGGTATTGACAGTTTTGCGTGATCAGGTTGCTCAGATTAAAGGCATTGAAGAAGTCAAGATGGATGACAGTTGGTTTGATCGCCTGACCTCGTTGACTGCGCTGATTGGTCAGATTGCTGCCGTAATCGGCATCTTGATGGTGGTTGCGTTGCTCTTGGTTATTGGTAATAGTGTTCGGCTGAGTATTTTCAGTCGTCGTGAAACAATTAACGTGATGAAACTGATTGGTGCGACGGATGGTTTTATCCTGCGCCCTTTCCTCAACGGCGGGGCTTTGCTGGGGATGATGGGGGCGATTTTTTCCCTGATCCTTTCATCCTTGTTAGTGTGGAAACTTTCCAATGTTGTCATGGAAGTGGCGGGAGTGTTTGGGACAAGTTTTAAATTGTATGGATTGGGATGGGATGAAGCACTATTGTTAGTCCTTGTTTCAGGCATGATAGGTTGGATTGCTGCATGGTTTGCAACAATTCAGCATTTACGTCGTTTTAGGCCGGAATAAGAATATTTGTTGGTTTTCAGGTGAACTTTTCGGCTTAATCGCTGCCGAAATGACAGTGACAGTTTTGTATCGATATCTACACAAATTTGACGATTTGAATATGATCTCTACGATGGTAAAATAGACGTGTCTTTGTGCTTGAATAAACCTTATGGGTTGATTCAGACAAATTTGAAAGACCATCAATTTGGATCTGATTTTGAGAGAATTTGAATGACAAAAGAAATGCAAACTTTGGCATTAGTTCCACAAGGTAGTTTGGAAGGGTACATACGTGCTTCCAATGCTTATCCCATGCTCTCCGCAGAGGAAGAGAAGGAACTGGCAGAAAGACTGCATTACCAGGGAGATCTGGATGCAGCGAAAAAGCTGATTCTTTCTCACCTGCGCTTCGTTGTTCATGTTGCTCGCAGTTATGCCGGTTATGGTCTGCCACAGGCGGATTTAATTCAGGAAGGTAATATTGGCCTGATGAAAGCCGTTCGTCGATTTAATCCAGAAGTGGGCGTGCGTCTGGTTTCTTTTGCTGTTCACTGGATTAAGGCAGAAATCCATGAATACGTATTGCGTAATTGGCGTATTGTGAAAGTTGCAACGACAAAAGCTCAGCGCAAGTTGTTCTTTAATTTGCGCAAGGCTAAACAACGTTTGGGATGGTTCAATCAGGATGAAGTCGAGCTGGTAGCCAAAGAATTGGGCGTAACCAGCAAAGATGTCCGAGAAATGGAATCCCGTATGTCAGCGCAGGATATGGCATTTGATATGTCTTCTGATGATGACAATGATAGCCAACCTGTAGCACCAGTGCTGTATTTGCAAGATAAGGCTTCTGATTTTGCCGATGGCATTGAAGAAGATAACTGGGAAAACCATGCTGCGGATAAGCTTTCGGTCGCAATGGAAGGACTGGATGAACGTAGCCAAGACATCATTCGCGCTCGTTGGCTGGATGATGACAACAAAACCACCTTGCAGGAATTAGCAGATAAATATGGTGTATCTGCTGAGCGTGTTCGACAGCTGGAAAAAAATGCAATGAAAAAATTGCGATTGGCTATTGAAGCGTAAGCACCCATACTCTTAATGATTAAAAGCGATAATTTTTTATCGCTTTTTTATGGTGGTGCGCCGAGCATGGCGTGTAGTGCCTTGAAAAAAGCCACTGCTAGTGCAGTGGCTTATGTAATAAATATCAATTAAACGAGATTACAGGGCAGCGATAGTTTCTTTCTGCGCCAATAATTTTTCTTTCGCGGCGTTGTTAGTTGCCAGACGTTCACGCTCTTTTGCAACAACAGCTTCTGGCGCACGGCTGACAAAGCCTTCGTTAGCCAGTTTACCTTCAATGCTGTTGATCTCTTTGTCCAGCTTCTCAATTTCTTTATCCAGACGTGCCAGTTCTGCCTCTTTATCTACCAAGCCTGCCATTGGGATCAGTACTTCTGCCCCATTGATCAATTTGGTAACAGAAACAGGGGCTTCTTCTCCTGCCGCCAATATGGTAACAGAAGAAAGACGGCCCATTGCCTGAATGAAATTGAGATTTTCAGTGACACGGCGTTGTGCATCGTCATTGGCATCACGCAGCAGAACTTCCAGCGGTTTACTTGGCGCGATGTTCATTTCTGCACGAATGTTGCGTGCTGCAATAATTGCCTCTTTGATCCATTCCAGATCGTTCAGTGCCAGTTCATCTACTTTCTCCTGATCGAATTCAGGGAAAGATTGCAGCATGATGGTATCTGCATCAATGCCTTTGACGACTTTCACGCGCTGCCAGATAGTTTCGGTGATGAATGGAATAATGGGGTGTGCCAGGCGCAGCAAACCTTCCAAAACTTCAACCAAAGTATGGCGGGCCGCGCGGACTTCCGCTTCCGAACCTTTATTGATAGCGGGTTTGGACAATTCCAGATACCAGTCACAGAATTGGTTCCACGTGAATTCGTAAAGAATGTTCGCGGCAATGTCGAAACGGTAAGTATCCAGCGCTTCACGATAGGTTTTAACTGTCTGGTTAAACTCTGCCAGAATCCAGCGATCTGCCAGTGACAGCAACATTTCGCCACCGTTTTGGCCGCAGTCCTGTCCTTCGGTGTTCATCAGCACGAAACGGCTGGCGTTCCACAGTTTATTACAGAAGTTGCGATAACCTTGCAAGCGCTTCATGTCCCAGTTGATGTCACGACCGGTAGATGCCAGCGCTGCCAGTGTGAAACGCAGGGCGTCAGTACCGTGGGCTTCAATGCCTTCAGGGAACTGCTTTTCAGTGCGCTTGTAAATTTTCTCAGCCAGTTGTGGCTGCATCAGGTTGTCGGTACGTTTTTCCAGCAGATTTTCCAGTGAGATACCGTCAATCATATCCAGCGGGTCGATAACGTTCCCTTTGGATTTTGACATTTTCTGACCCTCGTCATCGCGGATCAGTCCTGTCATGTAGACGGTTTTAAACGGAACTTGCGGTTTGCCGTTTTCATCTTTGATGAAGTGCATGGTCATCATGATCATGCGGGCAATCCAGAAGAAGATAATATCGAAGCCACTGACCAGTACATTGGTTGGATGGAAAGTTTTCAATGCTTCAGTCTGCTCAGGCCAGCCGAGGGTGGAGAATGTCCACAGACCAGAGGAGAACCAGGTATCCAGCACATCTTCGTCCTGATTCAGAATGATGTCTGAACCAAGGTTGTTCTCACGGCGGACTTCTTCTTCATCGCGGCCAACATAGACATTGCCTTGCGCGTCATACCAAGCCGGAATACGGTGGCCCCACCACAATTGGCGGGAGATACACCAATCCTGAATATCACGCATCCAAGAGTAGTACATGTTTTCGTACTGCTTTGGTACAAACTGGATATCTCCGTTTTCAACCGCTTCGAGCGCTACTTTTGCCAGTGGTGCGGTGCGGACGTACCACTGGTCGGTCAGCATCGGTTCGATAACCACGCCGCCACGGTCGCCGTAAGGTACGGTCAGGTCATGAGGCTTGATCTCAACCAGCAGGCCCTGTTTTTCGAATTCTGCCACAATCGCTTTACGGGCAGCGAAACGCTCCATACCACGGTATTCAGCAGGAATATCGGTTGAGTAGGTTTCAGAAATTTCGCCGTTGGTATCGAACACTTCTGCCGCTTCACGGATATCACCGTCGAAAGTCAGAATGTTGATCATTGGCAGGTTGTGGCGCTTACCGACTTCATAGTCATTGAAATCGTGAGCCGGCGTGATTTTCACGCAGCCAGTGCCTTTTTCCATGTCAGCGTGTTCATCGCCCAGAATAGGAATACGGCGGTTTACCAAAGGCAGCAGGATTTCTTTACCAATCAGATCCTTGTAGCGTGGATCTTCCGGGTTAACGGCAACACCGGTATCACCCAGCATGGTTTCCGGGCGTGTTGTGGCAACAAGCAGGTAATCCTTACCCTCAGCGGTTGTCGCGCCGTCAGCCAGCGGATAGCGCAGGTGCCACATGGAACCTTTGACTTCACGGTTTTCAACTTCCAGATCAGAAATTGCTGTGCGCAGTTTAGGATCCCAGTTGACCAGACGTTTGCCACGGTAAATCAGATCTTCCTGATACAGGCGAACGAAAGCCTCTTTAACCGCTTTGGACAGACCTTCATCCATCGTGAAGCGCTCACGCTCCCAATCCACGGAGTTACCCAGACGGCGCATCTGGTTGGAGATATTGCCACCCGATACCGCTTTCCACTGCCATATCTTGTCGATAAAGGCTTCCCGTCCATAATCGTGACGGGTTTTGCCTTCTTCTGCTGCGAGCTTGCGCTCAACAACCATTTGTGTCGCAATACCCGCGTGGTCAATCCCGGATTGCCACAAGGTATTTTTACCCTGCATACGCTGGTAACGTACCATAGTATCCATGATAGTCTGCTGGAATGCGTGCCCCATGTGCAGGCTGCCGGTGACGTTTGGCGGTGGAATGACGATGCAGAAACTTTCACGGCTGCTATCACCATTAGGCTTGAAATAACCGCTTTTTTCCCAGTGATTATAAAGAGGTTGCTCTATCTCTGTCGGGTTGTATGTTTTATCGAGAGATGGCTCAGATTGCGTTTGATTTGCGGGTGTCTTTTCCATTATGTCTTGCTATTTAATAGGTTGGCGGGGTTGCCATGGTCAAATTAAAGCCGACGCTACGATAGGATTTATATCGTTCGCGCGCTAACTGTTTCAGATTTTCATCAATAGGAACGAAGTCTATCACTTCATGGAAAGCTGTGGCAAAGTCTGCAAAGTGAGGAAGCAGTGTCACCAGCACATCGCGGGGAGCATTGCTTCTTTTCTGTGGCCAGCACAATTCTACAGGAGCGCCGTAACGAGGGCCTTCTCCGGCAAGATTGTGCGGTACAAATTGATTAGGCTCACGTTGCCATAATGCTTCGTCCAGTTTTTCGGCCTGTTGCTGGCTTTCACAAGCAATCAAAACCCGCTTCCCTGCACGCCATTGGTCAGCGGCAAGCTGACATGCCAGCCATTCATGCGGTTGTAAATCGTCAGAAAACGATGATTGTTCCGGTAACATCTTTTCCGGTGGTAGCTTTTCTAACAAATAGAAGGTGGCGTTTTTCATAGCTTCTTAGTTACAAGATTACGGAAACCGTTAAGGAAAAGGGTACTGCGTCTGCAATACCCTTAATTCCGTTTATTCCCTGAATACCTTTGATGCCACATTTTTATCAAATATCTTGAAATTATCGAAAAATATGTGGAGCAGGGGCATTAATCATCAGAATTCAAACCTGAACGATTTAACAGGAATTGTGACAGAAGTGCAACCGGACGACCTGTCGCACCTTTCGCCTTACCTGAACGCCATGCTGTACCGGCAATATCCAGATGCGCCCAGTTGTATTTGGTCGCAAAGCGGGCCAGGAAAGCACCTGCAGTAATGGCACCGCCTGAACGTCCGCACGAGTTCACCATATCCGCAAAATTGGATTCCAACTGCTCGGTATATTCATCACCCAGCGGCAAGCGCCATGCGCGATCCCCTGCTTGTTTTGATGCATTCAGCAGTTCGTGTGCCAGTGGATTATGGTTAGACATCAAACCCGTGTAATGACTACCCAGTGCAATGACACAAGCACCTGTCAGAGTTGCAACATCAATAACTAATTCCGGTTCAAAACGCTCAACATAAGTCAGCGCGTCACACAGTACCAAGCGGCCTTCCGCATCCGTATTTGTCACTTCAACGGTCTGACCGGACATGGTGGTTAAAATATCGCCCGGACGATAAGCCCGTCCACCCGGCATATTTTCGCAACCAGCCAGAACACCGATGACATTGATTGGCAGTTGCAGTTCGGCAACAACGCGCATAACACCGTAAACCGAAGCCGCGCCGCACATATCATATTTCATCTCATCCATGCTTTCGGATGGCTTGATAGAGATACCGCCGGAGTCGAAAGTCAGCCCCTTACCCACCAGTACGATAGGTTTCGCATTGGTATCTTTGCTGCCTTTATACTCCATGACTGCCATCAAGGATTCATTCTGTGAACCTTGACCCACTGCCAGATAAGAGTTCATGCCCAGCTCTTTCATCTGCTCTTCGCCAATGACTTTGGTTGCCAGATTCTCGGCGTTGTCAGCAAGCTGGCGTGCCTGTGATGCTAAATAGGCGGCATTACAGATGTTGGGTGGCATGTTGGCCAGATCTTTTGTCGCCTTAATACCGGAAGCAATGGCAAGGCCGTGCTGAATCGCTCGTTCGCCGCTAGTCAATTCACGGCGTGTCGGCACATTGAATACCATTTTACGCAGCGGGCGACGCAGCTCATTTTTGCTGCTCTTAAGTTGATTGAAAACATACAGTGACTCTTTGGCTGTTTCGACTGCCTGACGGACTTTCCAGTAATTGTTGCGCCCTTTCACATGCAGTTCAGTCAAGAAGCAAACTGCTTCCATTGAACCTGTTTCATTGAGGGTACTGATGGTTTTCTGGATAATTTGTTTGTATTGACGTTCATCCAGTTCACGCTCTTTTCCGCAACCGATCAGTAAAATACGTTCAGACAGCATATTAGGAACATGATGCAGCAACAAGGTTTGACCGACCTTGCCTTCAAGTTCACCACGGCGCAATAAGGCACTGATATAGCCGTTACTTATTTTGTCAAGCTGCTCTGCGATAGGGGAAAGACGGCGGGGTTCAAATACGCCGACAATAATACAGGCACTGCGCTGTTTTTCCGGACTACCGCTCTTTACACTAAATTCCATGCGTTCTCCTGAATCTTAAAGACAAAGGCGGATACAATAGCTAAAATATCACGTTCCGCATTAATTCATCCCAAAGAAAGTTAACTGTTATGTTAAGCTAAGCATATTATTTTTTGGTACTTAGCTAACGATAAGTGTGTTCTAATTGGGACCCCAATATATGGGATGCTTTGGTATCATTTTAGCAATGGGGAAGCCAAACTGATGCATATAAATGGTAGATATACGACGAAGTTAGCGGCTTTCCTGCAAAAAGACAAGTTTTCACAGGCGTAATAAGCGTGATCATCATTAGATATCTAGTACGGGAAACTCTGAAAAGCCAAATCGCAATACTCTTCATCTTATTGCTGATCTTTTTCAGCCAGAAATTAGTTGAGGTATTGGGTGCGGCAGTTGAAGGAAATATTCCCGTAAATTTGGTTCTATCGTTGTTAGGTTTAGGTGTGCCTGAAATGGCGCAACTTATTTTGCCCTTGAGTTTATTTCTCGGGATATTAATGACGTTCAGTAAACTTTATACCGAAAGCGAAATCACCGTAATGCATGCCTGCGGATTGGGCAAAAGTGTATTGGTGAAATCAGCTCTTATCCTTGCTTTAATCACAACCATGCTGGCGGCTGCCAACGTTATCTGGTTCACCCCGTGGTCTTCTAAATATCAGGCACAAGTATTGGCCGATGCAAAAGCCAATCCAAGTCTTGCGGCGATCATGGAAGGACAGTTCAAGCCGTCTCGTGATGGCAACATGGTGCTTTATATCGGCAATGTGAAGGGAAACACTTTTGAGAATGTATTCCTTGCCCAGCTGCGGCCGTCGAATGATCAACGCCCTTCGGTTGTGTTTGCGGATGGTGGGCATATGGAAGAGCTTTCGAACGGCAATCAGGTTGCGGTACTCCATAAGGGAACGCGTTACGAGGGTACGGCATTAATGCGCGATTTCCGCATCACCGAATTTATCAACTATCAGGCGGTGATTGGTCATCAGAGGGCAGATATCGATAACAACAAAGTCGAGCAAAAATCACTTGAGCAGCTTTGGCATGCTACAGACGATGACTCCCGCGCAGAATTTCACTGGCGTCTGACTTTGATTTTATCTGTGCTGATTATGGCACTGATGGTGGTTCCGTTGAGTGCCGTGAACCCACGTCAGGGACGCATATTGAGTATGTTGCCAGCGATGTTGCTCTATCTGATTTTCTTCCTGCTGCAAAGCTCTCTGCGTTCCAATAGCAGTAAAGGCAAATTCGATCCTATGCTCTGGATGTGGCTGGTTAACGGCGCATATCTGGCCTTGGCTGTCGTGCTGAATCTGTGGGATACCGTACCCATGCGCAAGCTGCGTTCACGCTTTAAGAATCAAGGAGCGTCATGATGTTTGGGGTATTGGATAGATACATCGGCCGGATGATTCTGCAAACCATCCTGATGACTTTGTTCATGCTGGTATCACTTTCCGGCATTATCAAATTTGTCGATCAGCTGCGCAAAGTCGGGCAGGGTGAATATACCGCCTTTTCCGCAGGTATTTATACCCTGCTGAGTGTTCCCAAAGATATCCAGATCTTCTTCCCGATGGCAGCCTTGCTTGGTGCATTACTGGGTTTGGGAGCACTGGCTACACGCAGTGAGCTGGTAGTGATGCAGGCTTCCGGTTTTACCCGCCTGCAAGTAGCAGGTTCTGTCATGAAAACGGCGATCCCGCTGGTTTTGCTGACGATGGTTATTGGTGAATGGGTTGCTCCGCAAGGGGAGCAGCTCGCCCGTAATTATCGATCCCAAAAAATGTATGGCGGTTCGCTGATGTCCACGACCAAAGGTTTATGGGCAAAAGACGGACAGGATTTTGTCTATATTCAGAGCGTGGATAAAGATAATTCTCTGAACGGTGTTAACATCTATCACGTTGATAAAAATAGAAAGCTGCTGTTCGTGAAATATGCTGCTTCAGCGGTATATGACAAAGATAATCAGCAATGGAAGTTATCTCAGGTTGAAGAGTCTGATTTAATGCAAAATGGCCGGATTACGGGTTCACAACGTATTTCTGCGGATTGGAAAAGCCGGTTGACACCAGAAAAGCTGGGCGTGGTTTCCCTTGATCCTGAAGCACTCTCCATTCGTGGCCTGCATGAATACATTACATATCTGAAACAGGGCCAACAGGATGCCGGGCGTTACCAGCTCAATATGTGGAAGAAAGTCTTCGCACCATTATCAGTTGCGGTGATGATGCTGATGGCACTCTCCTTCATTTTTGGTCCGCTGCGCAGTGTTCCAATGGGATACAGAGTAATTGTGGGTATCAGTACGGGCTTCTTTTTCTACGTCCTGAATGAAATATTCGGCCCACTCAGCTTAGTTTATAGCATGCCACCGATATTGGGGGCGTTGCTGCCAAGTTTGTTATTTTTTTGCCTGAGTATTTACTTACTTCTGCATAAAAAACAATAACGGTGACTGGGGTGAACTGGGGTGAAGTGAGTACAGCCAACAAAGCTGCAACTTGAAAGACGGCAGATATTCTATCAGGCACTTAAATCATCTTTAAAATTAATGTCCTGTATCAATTGATGCAAAGCGGGGGATCACTATAATGACGATCTCACAATATTTTATTTTCGACGTTAAACAGGAGTTTCTAATGTCACGTTCTATTCATACCGAAAATGCACCAGCCGCAATCGGCCCTTATGTACAGGGTGTTGATCTGGGCAGTATGGTTATCACTTCCGGCCAGATCCCTGTTGATCCGAAAACCGGTGCTATCCCTGAAGATGTTACAGCTCAAGCCCGTCAGTCTTTAGAAAACGTTAAAGCTATCATTGAGCAATCTGGCCTGAAAGTATCTGATATCGTAAAAACGACTGTGTTTGTCAAAGACCTGAATGACTTTACAACCGTCAATGCAGCTTATGAAGCGTTCTTCAATGAGCATAATGCACCATTTCCTGCTCGCTCATGTGTTGAAGTCGCCCGTTTACCAAAAGATGTGAAAATAGAAATTGAAGCGATCGCTGTCCGTAGCTAATTTAGCGTTGCCAATGCCGTTTTTTGCCAAAACCGAGAGTGTTGTCCACCATTTTGATTTCATTCAGATTGAGCTGCCAGATAGGGGATTTGGCCGCTGACGCGACAGGAAAACGGCGGCAGTAACGTGTTCTGGCCAGGGTTTCAGCGTCACCTGTCAGCCGGAGTACTTCTCCACGAAACTGAATGCCTTTGATTTTAGCGATATTACGGGTTTGTCCCGCAATAGTACCTGCAACAACAGGGTTTTTCTGCATAAGCTGACCATGACGGGTATCAGGTTCAGTCATAAACCAGAATGCCACGCTATCAGCATCAAAGACATAAAAGCAGCTCGCACACCATAAATCCTGGGTTGAGGAAGTACAAAGTGTAAATACGTGCTGTTCGGCAAGATATCGGCTAATAGTTAAAATTTCTTTATTTAAATACATATATTTCCATGCTGTTATTTTGCCTGTTTGTAACAGAACACGACTGGATGTTTGTCCAGTTTCGTGTTCTGCACTTAACTAAATATACCGAGAGGTTTGCATGGGAACACTATAAATTATTTATAGATTTCGGCAACTCCGTTGAGCTGATTCTGACCATTTGCAAAAACAACGCGGAAATAACTCGCCCCAGCTTTGTCAGCTTTTTTGGATAACTCTTCGGTTAAGTTATCCAGTGTAGATGCGCCAGTTACTGAAACAACACCAATCTTATCATCTTTAGCATTTTTCACTTCAGCAGCCGCAAATAAACCAAATGAAATAGCACTTAATGCTAAAATAGCCATGATGTTTTTTACAGACTTCATCTTTAGATCCTCTGTTCACTCTTAAAATAGGTTTCATCCTTTTGTGATACGGCTTATGTTATACCTCTGTTTCGAAAATGATAATTAGCAATTATTGCTATAATTGTTCAATAATTTTGAATTAAAATTACTAACATTGCATATCAATCTATATATATTTAAAATAATTCAAGATGTTAACTTGATGAAATACTAAAAATTTGGCCTATACCCAAATAACACATTAATTACTTATGGTAATCTAACCATAAAAATTATTAAAAATAAGTAATGAATATTAAAGAATCTAATTGGTATATTTACCTGATCAGAACACAAAGTGGCTCTTTGTATACCGGGATCACTACCGATATATCCCGGCGATTGATGCAACATGCATCTGGAAAAGGTGCCAAGGCCTTAAGAGGAAAAGGCCCTTTGATCTTGGTCTATCAGAGTTTGGTAAAGGATCGGGAAACAGCGTTGAAAGTGGAATATCGCATAAAGAAACTCAGTAAACGACAAAAAGAGAGGCTGATTATGCTCCAGCCCCTCTGTATAACGACTTATTTAGTAACATTCGGGTTATCTGAAAAGTTTTTAACTCAATCAGTGAACCCTTAAGAAGTGATCATTCAGACAGCGACCACAGGTTATCAAAATGGGCAGGATAAGTAACCAGACCTTGACAACCCTCCAGCGAAACATCAGCCAGAGGATAAATCAGGAAATAATCCTCACAATCAGGCCATGAACAATACAATTGATATGCGTTGGCAAGCTGGAAACCGAAGCGGCAGTAATACTCAGAGTCCCCCAGAGCCACAACCACTCTATATCCAAACTCATTCAGGCTGTCCAGACCTTCATAAACCAATTTTTCACTAAGCCCATGATGACGGTATTGTTCCGCAACTGCCAATGGCCCCAGACTGACCCACTGACGATCTTCGCCATTGATATCAACTGGCGTGAAACCGACATAGCCAATCACATGGCCTTCATCGTTAGTCGCAACAATGCCCAGTGTCAACAAACCATCTTCTCTCAGTTGATTAACGACTTCAGCTTCAGCCGATGTCTCAAAAGATTGACGCAACAAGCTATCAATCCCCATCGCATCGACAGGAATTTCAACCCTGATTAACATGACAATAACGCGCGATCGTATTGATCGGCGCCCTCTTTATGTCCCGCTTTGATAAATCCAGTCAGACGCAATAAACCAAAGCGAAGAATGGATGGCATAGATTCCGGCTCAATGGAATCCATCAAATTTTCTACATTCAGTCCCAATTCTGTGTTTCCTTCAATCCGTAAACGACGCTGAAAAAACAGTGTAAGCCAAGATCCCGCACTTCAATTTTTAACCAACGGGAATCCAAAAACGCCTGCCCCTTCTGCCTGTGCTCTCGGAACCTGCCAGCCAGGAAGCTGTTCCAGCACCTGACACAGTAAGACAAAAGGAGTTGTTTTAAATGGGAAACTCAGTAGTGCAGATCCCGATCCTACATCAAGGATCGATAATAAATCTCCCATCACAAAACGTCTACAGAACAAACATCAAAAACAAAGGGAAAGCCATTTTTGGGTATGTGGATTTATACATGGCAGCTTTACCCCCTCCCCTTCACCTGTCAACTATTCCTGCCAATGCCCTATTGACGGAGTCAAATTCAACCTCTGATAATAGCGTTTAAAATTTATTATCGTTATTAATCACACAATGAAAAAATATGTACGAATTTAACCTCGTGTTGTTAGTGCTTCAGCAAATGTGTGTCTATCTGGTGATTGCCTGGCTGCTGAGCAAAACACCTCTCTTTATTCCCCTGCTGCAAGTTACCGTCCGTTTACCACATAAGATGATGTGCTACGTGATTTTTTCCGTCTTTTGTATTATGGGCACATACTTTGGACTGAATGTTAATGATTCCATTGCCAATACCCGCGCTATCGGGGCCGTATTGGGTGGTTTTCTCGGAGGGCCAACGGTAGGGGCAATGGTGGGATTCACAGGCGGATTGCATCGCTATTCTCTCGGTGGAATGACCGCCTTCAGTTGTATGGTATCCACGATTGTGGAAGGGATATTGGGTGGCCTGGTACATATTTACCTGATGAAGCGAGGACAGATTAATAAGTTACTGAATCCGTGGACAGCTGCTATTGTCACTTTCTTCGCCGAATGTACCCAAATGGGCATTATTTTACTGCTTGCCAATCCTTTCAATGAAGCACTGAGTTTGGTGAAAAACATCGCCGCGCCGATGATCATCGCCAATAGTATCGGAGCCGCCATGTTTATCCGTATTCTATTGGACAGACGCGCCATTTTCGAAAAATATACCAGCGCCTTTTCTGCCCAGGCTCTAAAAATTGCCGTCTGCACAGAAGGAATTTTACGCAAAGGCTTCAATCAAGATAACAGCATGCGAGTGGCAAAAGTTATCTATCAGGAGCTGGGAATTGGCGCTGTCGCTATCACTGACAGAGAAAAGTTACTCGCATTTATTGGTATTGGCTCTGATCATCATTTGCCCGGTACGCCGATTGCTTCCGAGCAATCACGCAGTGCAATTGAAAATAATGAAGTCGTGTATGCCGATGGTAATGAAACGCCCTACTGCTGTTCTCTAAATCCTGCTTGTAAGCTTGGTTCTGCTCTGGTAATCCCTCTGCGGGGAGAAAATCAGCAAGTGATTGGCACCATCAAACTTTACGAAGCTAAAAATCGTTTATTCAGTTCTATCAATCGTACATTGGGTGAGGGAATTGCCAGCTTGCTCTCTGCCCAGATCCTTGCCGGACAATATGAAAGGAATAAGCAGTCTTTGCTGCAATCAGAAGTGAAGCTGCTTCACGCGCAAGTGAATCCTCACTTTTTATTTAATGCCCTGAATACATTACAAGCTGTGATCCGTCGGGATAGCCAGCAAGCAGGTCGACTTGTGCAGTATCTTTCTACATTTTTCCGTAAGAATTTGAAGCGTCCCGAAGAAATTGCCACGTTGGAAAATGAAATAGAGCATGTGAATGCTTACTTACAAATAGAGAAAGCTCGCTTTCAGGAACGGCTTCAGATTGCCATAGAGATACCGGAATTCCTGTACGATGCAAAATTACCCGCATTTTCCCTACAACCAATAGTAGAAAATGCAATTAAACATGGCACGTCACAGTTACTTGATACAGGAAGAATTACGATTAGGGCCCATCAGGAAGATGATTTGCTATTGGTCGAGATTGAAGATAATGCCGGACTTTATAGTCCAAAACAGACAAGAGATGGACTTGGGATGAGTCTGGTAGATAAACGTCTCCAGCTTCGTTATGGTAAACAGTATGGCGTAAGTGTTGATCACCAGACAGAAAAATTTACCCGTGTCATTTTATGTTTACCATTGGAAAAAGAGGCTAAAAAAGCGGCGTAAATATGAATGTATTAATTGTTGATGATGAACCATTGGCACGTGAGAATCTACGTTGTCTGCTGGAAAAAGAAACGGATATCCAAATTATCGGTGAATGTGCCAACGCCGTGGAAGCGATTGGTGCCATCCACCGTTTAAAACCGGATGTCGTCTTCCTTGATATTCAAATGCCCCGCATTACTGGGCTGGAGATGGCAGGAATGCTCGATCCTGAGCATCGTCCTTATATTGTTTTTTTGACTGCGTTTGATGAATATGCAGTGCAAGCCTTTGAAGAACATGCTTTCGATTATTTATTGAAGCCACTGGAAAAAGAGCGCTTGGGTAAAACATTGCAACGCCTGCGTTCTGGCTATCAAAAGCAAAATCTCACTGAACTGCAACGCGAAAATGAGCAACTGAAATATATTCCTTGCACAGGGCATAGCCGGATCTGGCTGATGCCATTGGATGATGTACTGTATGTAACTTCCCGGCTGGGTGGTGTTTATGTCATGAGTGCCAGCGGGCAGGAAGGTTTTACCGAACTGACTCTACGAACGCTGGAAACCCGAACTCCATTAACTCGCAATCATCGTCAGTATCTGGTCAATATGAGCCATTTGCGCCAAATTGTTTTTGGGGAAAACGGACAAGCAGAATTGGTTCTGAGCAATGATAAACACATTCCGGTTAGCCGTCGTTATTTGAAACCACTAAAAGAAGAATTGGGATTAAATTAATCTGAACTAATACACATGATTCATCAAAGTGAACGCTTATTTTCAAATACTTAAACTAAAGCCGAATTGAAAGACGACGGGTATAAACCTATTTCAAAAAACTAGCCCAGACCTGATTCAAATTTCATCTTTTCGGTATTTTACTTATCGATAAAGTAACCGAGTTAACGAAGGTTATCATTTCATAGGTGTTCCCCGTAGTTACGGGGAACATGCTGAATCTTGCCGCAATGCAATTCTGACGGCCGGTTTAATGAATAAAATTCATAACCACTATCATTTTTCAGGTATTAATCAAAGTTTATTAGGGTGTTAGTCTTTAGCCACAACATAACGACTGTCTTTTTTCATTAGGGTTAATGGCAGTCATAATTATTAGCGTTAATGGCAATTATATTGAATATCATCCCTTCGTGCCCATTATTAGAAATTAATATATCAAAACATATATATTAAAATGATCACTTTGCAACCAGATCATGCTGATGGAAAAGAGGGGTATGAGTAAGATGCTGAAGGATAATTTTACGGCTATTTTTTATCTGATTGTCGTTGCGCATGAGAGGAGTTTCACTCGTGCTGCTGCAAAACTTGGACTCTCACAATCTGCATTAAGCCATGCTATAAGGAGCCTGGAAGAAAGACTGGATATTCGATTACTAGCCCGGACGACCCGCAGCGTGGTGCCCACTGAAGCGGGAGAAATGCTGATTAACAATATCAGCCCCCATTTGAATGAAATTGAAAATGATCTCATCACGCTGACGGATATGCGGGATCGGATTGCGGGTAATATCCGCATTACGCTGGGAGAACATGCGCTTCAGTCTACAGTGTGGCCATTATTACAGCCTTTTGTGCGTGAATATCCCGATATTCATGTAGAACTGTTTATGGATAACAGTATGACCGATATTATCAGCGGCCGTTTTGATGCGGGAGTACGTCTGGGGACGCTGGTAGCTAAAGATATGGTGGCTGTACGGATTGGCCCGGACTGGAGAGAGTGTGTGGTGGGAGCGCCAGAATATTTTGCGGCTCACGGTAAACCGGAAACGCCGCTCGATTTGCAGCAGCACAATTGTATCAATATCCGGCGACCTACCTTAGAGGGTCTATATACCTGGGAATTTTCTAAGGGTGGGCAGCGAACGCGGGTACGGGTTAAAGGTCAGCTGACTTTTAATAATCTGGAGATGCGTATAGAAGCGGCTGCTTTGGGGCATGGATTATCTATTGTTCCTGAAGACTCGGTAGAAAAAGAAGTTGCTGAAGGGAAGTTAGTTAAAGTTTTAGAGGATTGGTGTGAACCTTTCCCGGGGTATTTTCTTTATTATCCGAGTCGGAAACAACATACATCGGCTTTTGTAAGATTAATTGAAGCATTTCGTTATAAAGGCCAAAGTAAAAACGGCATGCAAAAAAACGGTCTTGAATATCAGGAAATAGGCACATAGTTTTTATTATAAAACCACTTATTTACCCGAAATTATAAATGCACGGGTATTAATCTAAAATCCATTAATATTTATTAAAAAAATAAGAAAATAAGGAATGATTTAGAATTAAAAAACCTAATGATTTATTTAAAAAAAGATTAAGTTTATTAAAGAAAGTAATTTAAGAATTAATAAAATGTAAGCCAATACATTTTGTTAGTAGTTCCACACACTAATCACTCATTAATAATGGGAAAATTTTAATATGTTTAATATGAAAACTACACCACGTAAATTAGCAATTTTATCTGTCTTGATCTCCTCTGTATTCTCAGCAGGAGCAAACGCAACATCAAAAGTAAAAAATATAAATGGTGTAGATGTAGATGTTTACAGCTCATCCGAATTAGATGGTTTTCTGAATGGAAAAGCAAATAATACTGATCTGAATGATCTGACCACTAAACTGAACGGAAAAGCAAATAATACTGATCTGAATGATCTGACCACTAAACTGAACGGAAAAGCAAATAATACTGATCTGAATGATCTGAACAATAAACTGAACGAAAAAGCAACTATAAAAGAACTGACTAGGTTGCAAGGTGATCTGAAAAAACAAATAGAAGATGGGATGGTTAAACTTAACGTAGATGATATAGTAGAAAGAGAAGTACTTAAGTCGCAGACAACACTAATCAAGGATATTGAAGTTGAAACTAGTGAACGTAAATTAGGAGATATAAAAACGTTAAAGGACGCGAACAATTATACTGATCAGCGTTTCGATAAGGCACAATCATATACAGACCAAAAAGTTAATCATCTCGATAATAAAGTTGACCGAAATGAAAAACGCGCTAATGCTGGTATTGCCAGCGTAGCGGCAATGAGCAATATTCCTTATAGCAATAATACCGGATTTAGTCTTGGTTTAGGCTTAGGCCAATATAGAAATGGCAGCGCTGTAGCTTTAGGTATTCAAAATAAATTAAATGAAAATGTAAGCCTTAAATTGTCAACCAGCTGGAATAGTTCAGGCAGCCCGGTATTTGGGGCTGGTGTTGGTATAAGCTGGTAAATTTCCTTTCTGCTTGCTGTAATATAAAGTAAGTAAAAAAATGAAGTACGTACAAGGAAATAACAGGAGAGGCAGTTAGCCCCTCCTGACTTTTTTTGTTTCCATTGTTCAGGCCGTATACACTTCGTCTTTCAAACTGCCTCTTGAAATCCATTGGGTATACAAAAGTATTCAAATTACTTTGTCAAATCATCAAAAAATCGCTTCACGCCATCAAGGAAGCTCTTGGAACGAGGGCTGTTGGTTTCACCGCCTTTCCCGCCAAAAGATTCACCCAGTTTACGCATTAACTCTTTCTGCTCTTCGTTCAGCTTAACCGGCGTTTCGACGACAACACGACATAACAAGTCACCTTGTGCACCACCGCGGACAGATTTAACACCTTTACCTTTCATGCGGAACAGTTTACTGGTCTGAGTTTCCGCAGGGATTTTCAGGCTGACACGGCCATCAAGAGTGGGAACTTCAATTTCGCCACCCAATGCGGCAGTTGCGAAGTTGATCGGGACTTCACAATAGAGGTTGCTGCCTTCGCGCTCAAAAATATGGTGCGCTTTGACCTGAACCTGTACGTATAAATCACCTGATGGTGCACCATTTTCACCGGCTTCACCTTCACCGCTCAAACGAATGCGATCATCGGTATCTACACCGGCAGGGATCTTAACAGACAGGGTTTTGTATTTTTCAACGCGACCATGACCGTGGCATTTACCGCAAGGTTCTTTGATGATTTTTCCGCGTCCGTGACACTGAGGACAAGGTTGCTGAACTGCGAAGAATCCCTGACGC
This sequence comes from Xenorhabdus koppenhoeferi, assembly GCF_900116635.1. Lineage (GTDB taxonomy): Bacteria > Pseudomonadota > Gammaproteobacteria > Enterobacterales > Enterobacteriaceae > Xenorhabdus > Xenorhabdus koppenhoeferi. Next base: position 102,647 of record NZ_FPBJ01000004.1, read on the forward strand.
ATCTGTACCTGGCCCACACCATGACAGGTTGGACAGGTTTCTGGGCGGGTGCCTGTTTTTGCGCCGCTACCATGACAGATATCACAGGATTCTAATGTTGGAATGCGGATCTCTTTGGTCACACCACGGACAGCTTCTTCCAGTGTCAGTTCCATGTTGTAACGCAGGTCTGAACCACGGCTGGCGCGCTGTTGACGACGACCGCCACCGAAAATATCTCCGAAAACGTCACCAAAAACATCACTAAAGTCAGCTCCACCACCGAAACCGCCAGCACCACCGCCCATGCCGCCCTGTTCAAAGGCAGCATGACCATATTGGTCATAAGCAGCGCGTTTTTGAGAATCTGTCAGGATTTCATACGCTTCTTTAATTTCTTTGAATTTGCTTTCTGCGTCTTTATCGTCCTGATTACGATCAGGGTGATATTTCATTGCCAGCCGTTTATAGGCTTTTTTTATCTCTTTTTCGTCTGTGGTTTTGGAAACGCCCAAAACTTCGTAATAATCTTTTTTTGTCATTATATTATTTACCCTTAACAACGCACGCACGGGCGCAGAGTTACCTCAACGCCCGTGCCAGTTAACAAGTAACAGGCGCCCTGTTACCTTGCCCGCTAAGGGCTATTATTTTTTGTCTTTAACTTCTTCGAATTCAGCGTCTACAACGTCGTCTTCTTTCTTCGCATTGCCTGCACCTGCGTCAGCAGCACCAGCCTGAGCTTGTTGCTGTGCAATTTCCAGAAGTTTCTGCGATGCTTCAACCAGAGCCTGGATCTTCGCTTCGATTTCAGCTTTATCTTCGCCTTTCGCCGCAGTTTCCAGCTCAGAAGATGCTTTCTCGATTACTGCTTTTTCGTCAGCAGTCAGGTTGTCACCCGCTTCTTCAACTTGTTTACGGGTACTGTGGATCAGTTGGTCAGCTTGGTTGCGAATCTGAACCAGCTCTTCAAATTTACGGTCAGCTTCTGCGTTGGCTTCTGCATCGCGTACCATCTGTTGAATTTCTTCTTCGTTCAGACCAGAAGATGCCTTGATGGTGATGTTCTGCTCACGACCAGAGTTTTTGTCTTTCGCAGAAACGTGCAGGATACCGTCAGCATCAATGTCGAAAGTGACTTCGATCTGCGGAGTACCGCGCATTGCTGGCTGAATACCGTCAAGGTTGAACTGACCCAGTGATTTGTTATCGTTGGCACGTTTACGCTCACCTTGCAGTACATGGATGGTTACTGCGGACTGATTGTCTTCTGCTGTAGAGAACACTTGGCTATGCTTGGTTGGAATAGTGGTGTTCTTAGTAATCAGGGATGTCATCACGCCGCCCATAGTTTCGATACCCAAGGACAGTGGCGTTACGTCCAGCAGCAGAACGTCTTTCACGTCACCTGCCAGTACGCCGCCCTGAACTGCTGCCCCCATCGCAACGGCTTCATCTGGGTTGACATCTTTACGTGGCTCTTTGCCGAAGAAATCTGCAACTGCTTTCTGTACCATTGGCATACGAGTCTGACCACCAACCAGAATCACATCCTGGACATCAGATACAGACAGGCCAGCGTCATTCAGAGCAACTTTCAGTGGCTCGATAGAACGTTTAACCAGATCTTCAACCAGAGATTCCAGCTTCGCACGAGTTACTTTAACGTTCATGTGCTTAGGACCCGTCGCGTCTGCGGTGATATATGGCAGATTCACGTCAGTCTGCTGCGCGGAAGAGAGCTCAATTTTCGCTTTTTCAGCTGCTTCTTTCAGACGCTGCATGGCCAGTGGGTCGTTACGCAGGTCGATGCCTTGTTCTTTTTTGAACTCGTCAACCAGATAGTTGATCATGCGGCTGTCGAAGTCTTCACCACCTAAGTGAGTATCACCGTTGGTTGCCAGAACTTCATACGTTTTTTCGCCGTCAACTTCGTCGATTTCGATGATAGAGATATCGAAAGTACCGCCACCCAGGTCATAAACTGCGATGGTACGGTTACCGATCTCTTTGTCCAGACCATAAGCCAGAGCAGCCGCGGTTGGTTCGTTGATGATACGCTTTACTTCCAGACCTGCGATACGGCCGGCATCTTTAGTTGCCTGACGCTGTGCATCGTTGAAGTATGCCGGAACGGTAATAACAGCTTCGGTTATTGGCTCACCCAGATAATCTTCTGCTGTCTTCTTCATTTTCTTCAGAACTTCAGCTGAAACCTGAGGTGGTGCCATTTTCTGGTTCTTCACTTCCAGCCATGCATCGCCGTTATCCGCAGCTATGATTTTGTATGGCATAATAGATACGTCACGCTGAACTTCTTCGTCTGGGAAACGACGACCGATCAAACGCTTGATGGCGAACAGCGTATTTTGCGGGTTAGTAACAGCCTGACGTTTAGCAGGTTGACCAACCAGAGTTTCACCATCCTGAGTATACGCGATGATAGAAGGTGTGGTACGGTCACCCTCGCTGTTTTCAAGCACACGAGTGGTTGTGCCGTCCATAATTGCTACACAAGAGTTGGTAGTTCCCAAGTCGATACCAATGATTTTACCCATCTAAACGCCTCCACAAAGAATTCATATATTCGGTCAAGTTACTAAGCTATATGAGGACGAATGTTTTCTTTTCAATGGCACTGATGGCCAGAAATTCCTCATTTTATATTTTCAGCTAATGCCGGAATATTAGTAGTAACTGTAGTTGAGACTTAGATGGGGTCATTCATCCCATCATCAAGGGGGAGACTGAAAAATTTTTGAGGTTTGATAAAATTTTTTTTTCTCAGACCATTGTGTAGTTGATGCCATCACATTATGATTCGCCGCCTTTTATGATTTCTTGGCACCGGAAACCGCCGCCAGAAATTTTTTAATATTTTGTTTTATTCGTATTTTCCAGGGGGAGTATGCATTCTACTAAGTTGGCGAACCCAGGCCCATTGGGTTTAATGGGTTTTGGCATGACCACCATTTTGTTGAATTTGCACAACGCAGGTTTTTTCCCATTGACCTCAGTTATCCTGAGCATGGGAATTTTTTATGGTGGTTTGGCTCAGGTGCTGGCTGGCATTTTTGAGTACAAAAAAGGGAATACTTTTGCTGCAACCGCATTTACCTCATACGGTATGTTCTGGCTGAGTTTGATTGGCTTGCTTTTCCTGCCAACAATGGGGTTAGCTGAAGCAACCAGCCATGAATTCCTCGGCGTTTATCTGGCCCTGTGGGGGATTTTCACCCTGTTTATGTTTTTTGGTACGTTGAAAGCAAACCGTACTCTGCAATTTGTGTTTGCCAGCCTGACGCTGCTGTTCGCATTGTTGGCGATTGGCAATATCACGGGTAATGCGGGCATCTTGGCCTTTGCTGGTTTTGAGGGTGTTATCTGTGGTGCAAGTGCTTTCTATCTGGCAATGGCGGAAGTTCTGAATGAACAATACGGCCGTACTATTTTGCCAATTGGTGAAGTAAAACACGCCTAATCGTTGTAAGGCAGGATGAATATTTATGCTCATCCTGTTCTTCCTGTTCTTCCTGTTCTTTAAAAGAAGCTGTTATTGTCCCCTATTCTTCATTATCTGCTACATCTGCTACACGCCTTTTTTCCACAAATAACCCCCTAATAAGAAACCGATAGCCGATAAGGACATCATATAGTAGGCGGGTGCTTGTGACGTATATTTCAGCAGTAAGGTCACAAGGATCGGGGTCAATCCGCCAAAAATGGCATAAGCCAGATTATATGAAAATGAAATGCCACTGAAACGCACTTCTGGCGGATAGCTCTTGACCATGACGAACGGCGCTGCTCCGACCACGCCAACAGACAGCCCGACGATAGCATAAGCGCTAAATAATGTGAGTGGTTCATCGCTGATATTATGGTAAAAAATCCAACTTGTGGCAGCCAAAAGAAGACAACCGATAATTAAAACGATACCGGCTCCCCACTTATCACATAAATATCCGACAGATACACAGCCAATCGCCAATGAAATGATGGCCAGACTATTTGCTTTCAGGGTCAGCGACTGTTCCAGATGAAATACTGTCTGCATATAAGTTGGTGTCATTAAGATGACGACAACGATGCCAGCGGAGAGTAACCAAGTCAGCAGCATAGACATTATAACGGCGCGTTTGTGATTAAAAACCACAGACTTGAGCGGCATGTCTTCTGCCAATACCTTGCGCTCCTGCATTTCTTTGAAGACAGGTGTTTCATGTAACCAACGGCGCAGGTACACAGCACACAGGCCGAAAATCCCGCCCAGCAAGAATGGCAGGCGCCAGGCCCAGTCCAGGACTTCTTGTTTGATATAAATAGACATAATGATGGTTGCCACAAGAGAACCAAATAAAATTCCTATGGTCAGGCCGGCTGTAAGAACACCACACGCAAATCCAATGCGTTTATGGGGAACATGTTCTGCTACAAAAACCCATGCACCGGGAACTTCCCCGCCAATAGCAGCCCCCTGCATCACACGCATAAATAAAAGCAGCAGGGGAGCGACGATGCCAATAGAATCATAGGTAGGCAGCATCCCGATGGCCAGCGTTGGTACAGCCATCAGGAAGATACTGAGTGAAAACATTTTCTTACGTCCGACCAAATCACCAAAATGAGCCATGATGATTCCACCTAAGGGCCGGGCTAAATAACCCGCAGCAAAAATGCCAAAGGTTTGCAGTTGCCTAAGCCATTCAGGTATGTCCGCAGGAAAAAACAGCGTACCAAGCGTAACGGCAAAAAAGACGAAGATAATAAAATCATAAAACTCCAAAGCACCACCCAGAGCAGCCAGAAACAGAGTTTTATAGTCTTGCTTGTTTAATGAACGATTTTGATATTGTGACATAACTTACCGATTTATAGTTATAAAATAAGATTTTCATGACTATTTTCAATCACCTTGTTGCGATTTGGCTAGATGAAAATATAACTTATGCTATATTAAAAGATGTTTATTCTACAATTTTTAAAATGAAACCATTATGGTGATATGTAGCTTAAAATAGGTAGCTTAAATTTTCTCAAAATGGCTTTAATGGCGAGCTACCAGAGGATTTGGCAGGGGAAGAGTAAGAATCCTATTTGCTGATTAACTATTCTGCCAGGTAAGGATTACTGAACACTCTTCCACAGATAAAAGTTATTTCGGTAGATATTGTTTTAACAGAGAAATAACCGTTTCAGTGTCCGGCAGTGAAGGATGCCCGACCATCCGTTGCAGGGACGCATCAAAGTTTTCATGCCACACAGGTTCAATAACATGGTAGCTATCATTGCGTAACTGGTTGATATTGCGGCGTGTTGCATCTTTTTCCCACATTACACTACCCATGACAGGAAAAAACAAAACAGGAAATGTGGAGGCCAAAACGACTGTCGTTAATCGGTTGGTCGCACCGCCGTGGGCAACAGTTGCCAGTGTGTTGGCAGTTGCAGGTAGAACTGCCATGAGGTCATGATCCGCAACAATGCGTGAAGGCTTATCTGTTGGCCAGTCTTGCGGTTTTTCTCCGCTGATAACTCGATCGGCATAGAGAGCAACCGTTTCTGCTGGCAAAAAGGTAGTGGCGTTGTTTGTCATTATTACCGTTAAAGTACAGTCGATCGTTGCCTTAATAGCTAAAAGGTATCTGGGAAGAAGGCTGATATCGACGGAGCCGGTTGTCCCAATCAGAATCCGCGGTTTTATCTGTTGAATCATTTCATCATTTTTCATGGGTAAATTAGCCTTTTATTATCAGCATGGCTGGTTAGCTAAAATAACGGGTTAGTTAAAATAACGGGTTAGTTAAAATAAATAGTCAGCGATACTCGTTTGCATGTTCCAGTAATCCATCCAGTTCCACTAAGTAAGAGCATTTGCGATGCTCTTGCCAATCCCGTGGATATCCCAACGAAACTTCAATATGGATAATATTCTGAATATATTCGATATTTGGAATGTGCAGATGACCGTATACCACCATGCGTACTCCTTTTCTCGATGCCCACTGATGAGTTTTTTCACTACCGCACCAAATGGAAAATTCGGTATTGCGTAAAGATTCGAGGGGTTTTCGGATGATGGGAAAGTGGCTCATCAGGATGATGTCTTCATCATCTGGAATGATATTCAAACGTTTTTCGGTATATTGAATACGCTCTCGGCACCAATCGATAATACTTTTGTGGGGATAGGTTTTCAGGAAGAACTCGTCAGAACTAATGACACCACACCGGCGGGCGCGTTCGATAGCCTGATCAGCGGTATAGTCAAAGGTGTTTCTGAATGAATAGTCGTACAGCGTAAAGACAGGGGCAATGGTGACAGCTGAACCATCCCCCATGTGGTAGCGGCAGAACTCATCTTCCGGGGTGAGAACGTTATATTTTCGGCAGATATTGACCAAATGTTCATAACGCAGGACACCGGGTAACTTTAATGGATCTTTGGGGGTACACCAAAGTTCATGATTACCCGGTGTCCAAACAACCTGGGCAAACCGTTGGGACAGTGTACTGATAACCCATGTAAAGTCTGATTCCTGCTCTGCAATATCGCCGGCAAGCAGGAGCCAATCATTGGGCGTGGTTGGCCTTAATGATTCAACCAGCAAACGATTTGCAGCATGGGATACATGTAAATCACTGATAGCCAACAGCATGCTTTCACCTCACTATCGCTAAATGTCCTTTAAGGGTCAGAGCAAAAAATTAGGGCGTTCCCGGAGGGGCATCTCCCCAACCCCATTTGGGTACAGTTTCGCGGCGTGATGGCTTTGCATCCGGCTGGGAATTAGCCTCAGCCCTGCGGGAACCCCATTCGATATAGCCTGCGAATGCTGCGCGAAATTCAGGGTCGGACGGTAAACCGACTTCATCGGCAGCCAGCATAAGTAAATCGACCCATCTTTTCCGCTGTTCAGGTTGAATACTCCTGCCCCGGTGACGGCTCAGCATGACTTTGAATCCACCGCGTTCATTGGTATAACGTTCTTCTCCGCCGAGCACTTCTTCCAGCCACATAGCGACATGGCCCGGGTGGTCTGATTTCATGTTCTCAAACAGCGGGGCCAGCAGTTCATCTTGTTCAACCTTGGCATAAAAGGTGTCCATCAGTTTCATGAGCACCTCACGGCCTCCCATCCATTCAAATAAGGTTGGTGTTTCATTTGCCATAACATAACCTCTTATATGAGTACGTTAACGATATTAATGATGCTGTGATTCAGACAAGGACGGTGTCTGAATACTTATCATCCCAATTCCAACGAACTAATTGCCTTGACTTTATCTTGCCGTCCCTTGGATACAACATTGCCTTTGTACATCCTGTATGTATTAAAGAGTCCCCGTAGCCCATATTCGTGAGCCAGCAGGAGAAAGTCGTTGTTATCGGTTTCAGGAACATCGGCTGATATGTTTTCTCCGGCAGGAACCAGCGCAAATGCAGTAAGAGCGAGAGTTTCGACAGCTTCTGGATTGTCAGCATGAAAAGGCCCGATCCGATAGCCGTTATGAGACTTACGGATACCGATGACGCCGGAAATTCCTGTTTTGGAATAGGTACAAAACCCATAGCGCTGCTCTCCCCAAAACCAATTAGAAAGCAATGTATCCCGATAGATGCCGCTGCATTCGGCATCGTATTGAATGATGTCAGCGATATTGGCTGGCGTAATCGGGATCGCGCCTGTCGGCGGGATAATTTTTTGCGTAATGGAGCCAGAAAGCCGGACATTGCGATAATGGATGACAAACCCTCTTTTTTCATAGATCTGAATTTTATCCCAATTACCATCACACCCAATCGTGCGATGTTCTGCATAGGCAATGGTGGGTTTCCATATTCTTGCAGCGCAAACATGATGACGAAATTCCGGTGCAATGATGAAATTGCCGCCAAACGAATAATTATCTGAATACTTGACCATCGATATTGATGCAATTGGTTGTTCATCACGATAGGCAATAAAAAAGGCATTCGGGTCTACATTAAAGAAATTAGATGTATCGCCTATGCACATATCCCAATTTTCGGCCTCTGCCCAGCCAAGAACAATGGAGTTCCATTGTCTGGCATTTACCGATCGGATGAGACATGTTTTGCTGCTCTTCTCATTCATAACCAATATATCCTCTCGAATAGGGTAGGATGTAAGAGCCTACCGGAATAGACTCTCAGTGTTGGGAACTTCAGAGCTATTTGTAGCAATTCATCGGCCTATCTTTGCGTTTGCGGCATGACTAAGCACTAAATTGAATACTAAAGTCCCATAGATTTACTGATAATTTCTTGCAATACCTCGCTGGTTCCACCGTAAATAGTTTGAGCGCGGCTATTTAGCCAATTCTTGCCGGCAACGGAATCGCGCATATATCCCATCCCGCCATGTAATTGCAGGCAACGATCTGCCACTTTCATCTGAAGTTCAGTTGTCCATAACTTGATGCGGGCTGCATCCACTAAGCTGAAAAGGCCTTGGTTAAAAAGATCAGTGGCGTTATCAAGATAAACGCGGGCAATTTTTACTTCGGTATCCAGTTGAGCGAGGACAAAACGGTTGTACTGAAAGGAACCGATGGACTGATTAAAGGCTTTTCTTTCTTTCACATATTCCAGTGTGCTTTGCAAAATATTTTCGGCACTGGCAACCGCCACAGTTGAAATGCTGAGACGTTCACGAGGCATTGCTGACATGAAGTAATAGTTGCCGAGGTTTTCACGGCCAATCAGATTGGTCGCAGGTACTTTGCAGTCATGGAAAAAGAGTTCAGCGGTATCACTGCCGTTCCAGCCAATTTTTTTCAAAGGTTCTCCTCTGGAAAAACCCGGCATGCCCCGCTCTATTGCCAACAAACTGATACCCTGACCTTGCTGTCCTTCTTCAGTTTTGACAGCAACGACGATTAAATCCGCATTAATACCATTGGTAATGTAGGTCTTGCTGCCATTAACCAGATAATAATCCCCTTGCCGCGTAGCCACGGTTTTAAGATCTGCGGTATTGGAACCCCCATTTGGCTCTGTCATGGCAATAGCTGCGACCTGTTTTCCGCTACATAGATCCGGCAACCATCTCTTTTTCTGATAGGTGTTACCGAGAGCAAAAATGTAGCTGGTGGTAACATCATTGTGGGCCACGATCCCCGGTACGGTGACACCTGCTTTGATAAGCTCTTCTGTCAGAATCACCGCGAATCGATAATCGTGTTTTCCCAGCCCTCCGAATTCGGGGCTGACACTGATACCCAGTAATCCTGACCTCCCCAGTTTTTCCCAGAAAGAGCGCTCAACCAGTCCGTTTTCCTCCCATAGCTGATGCTCAGGGACGATTTCACGTTCAAGAAACTCACGGCAAGACTTCCGGTAATTCTCGAAATTATCAGTCTCAATACGCATATTCACTCCAGATTCTTTGTCAGCAGTATTTGCTTAATGACATCCCAGTGTTGGTACACAGCGAAGTGATCCCCTTCGATACGGATGAGCGAAGTATCGTGAGAAGTGTAATTTTTCCAGTCTTCCATATCTGCCAACGTGACATAGATGTCATTGGTGGCTGAAACAAGTGCCAGCGGATAATTCACTCGTATATTGTCAATCTGGGGAAATTGGCTGCGTATCAGGTAATCACTGCGCAATTGCTTGATAATTGGTTTTATCAGCGCAGGCTCGTTCAAGATGGCTTCGGGTGTCCCTTGGTCTTCTTTGATTTTTTGGATTAACTGTTCATCCGTCCATTGATGACGCTCATCTTGCTGTTGAAGATGTGGAGGAACAGAACTGGAAATCACGCCAAATAGAGGAGATATACCATAGTTTTTCACTAATACGTGACCAACCGCGATACTCAGAACTCCACCAAAGCTGTGGCCAAAGGTGATCCATTCAGTAATCCCCTGAGCCTGTTTCTGCCGGAGATCGTTCCAGATATCAGACGCCAGCCGTTCAGCCAGTAAATCGAGATCGTCTATTTCCGGCTCTTTAGCCAGATAACCGCGACCCGGGATCGCAACTGGTTGCAAGATTGCGGCATTAGTCGCCATCAGATTATTCAACCAAGGGCGATAAATTGCTGTTGTAGCTCCCGCGTGTGGAAAGGCATAAATGACCCGTCTGCACTTAATGTCCATTTGCCCTCCGTTCGCTGGTGGTTTCCTTCTCAAGCAAGAAACTGACAATACGTTCAGCGACCATGATAGTTGTCAGATTAGTCGGCATGGAAGGAATCGTGGGAAACAAAGACGCATCGGCAACGGTTACACCTTTGATGCCACGTACCTGCCCATTTTCTTGGGTTGCACTATCCGGATCACCGTCAGCACCCATTCTGAGCGTGCCGGAAGCATGCCAGCCCGGATTGACCAGATTCTTAATCGCACTGTTCATGATTTCGTCGTTATAAATCATGGAGTGAGACCAAAATTGAATGCCGTCAAGGAAGGAATCGACTTCTGGATGCTGTAGAACTTCCCAAATTTTGCGTACGCCGCCCACAAGACGGGCGATATCTGCCGTACTGCGAGTGAGGGGCAGATCAATTTCGGGCAGTGCTGTCAAATCGGCACTACTGATAAAAACGCGCCCCAGTGCCTGCGGGCGCATCAGCATCACGGATGCTCCGACCAACATGGGATAAGCAACGCGATCTCTGAAACCCGGCACGGTATCACTGGCAACATTATTCAGCAGACCAATTTGTACATCGACTTTTGCGTCATAACCGCTGCTGATGCGGGCCGCAATTTGACGCCACGGCAGACCTGTTGTACAGACTCCCGCTTTGGGAAGGGCCCATAATACGACTGACGCATGATCCGTTAAATTTCTGCCAACGGCGGGTACTTCCGCAACAATCGGAATATCCAATGAATTCAGATGACCGGGATCACCCACACCTGATCGTTGTAACAACGCAGCTGAGCCAATGGCACCGGCGCAGAGAACGATATGTTCTGCTCGATAAATCAGCTCTTTTCCTGCCTGAATAACTTTTACACCAGAAGCGACAGTACCGTTAAAGGTGATCTGTGCAGCCAGAGCATCAGTCATAATGTGCAGGTTTTCTCTCTGCAAAACCGGCTCAAGGTATGAACGATAGACATCCACCCTTTCGGCACCATTGATGACATTGGCAGGAACAGGGCCTACGGCGGGTTCTTCACCGACATTAAGGTCATCGGCATAAGGGACGCCAGATTGTTCGCAGGCGTGAGCAAAAGCCATATCAAGGGGATGAATCTCACCGTTTGGCGGTCTGCGCAGACACATTGGCCCGTGTGAGCCATGATTGTCATCATTGATATAATCGACATCATTCTCCAGCTGCTTGAACCACGGCAGAACTTGCTCCCAAGACCAATTGGGACAACCCATTTTTACCCATTGTTCGAAATCGCCCGGAAAGCCTCTCAGAGCGATAGCACCGTTAACCGCAGAGGAGCCGCCGAGTACTTTTCCTACCCGATAATTGAATGGCCTGCGTCCTTTATGTTTGCGGGCCGTCTGCTTGTCTTCCTGCGCAGGCACAGAAGGTGGAATGAGATCAGTGAACCGATCTTCATTGCGTACATTGGCCTCATAATCCCAGTTATATCCTTCCAGTACCAAGCGTGAGGCGTCTCTGAGCGGGCTGGCAGGGTTGTGAACATCGGAAGTGTGACCGGCTTCAATCAGCAGTACGGACTTCATGCCATTTTCAGACAGGCGTGATGCAGCTACGCATCCCGCCGAACCACCGCCTACGATAATGTAATCGTAATAATCGTGTGTCTTGGTCATAGGTCATTCACCGCTTGAGATTGAATAATTGTCTCAATAATGCGAGAAAAAGACTGAATATTAGAGTTCATGAACAGTCCTTCAATAATGTCTTGTTCGCCTACCGGCGTGATCTTAAACTCCTGCCTCAATGCACTGAGCAAGCCTACGGCATGAAGTGAATCACCACCAATATCAAAAAAGCCATCGGTGACATCAAAATCATCATGCTGAAGTTGTGCCTGCCAGAGTTTAAGGATCTTTGCTTCTATCTCATTAGCCGGTTCAACCATGAAATCGGTGTTCTCTTCGGTATCAGACCAAGGGAGAGGCAATGACTTACGGTCAATTTTTCCATTACTGGTTAATGGCATGTGGTGCAGCAAGATGTAATAACTGGGCACCATATAAGAGGGTAATGTTTTCCGTGCCAGTTCTCTTAGTTGATCCTGAAAATGGCCAGGCTCATGCAAAGTCTCTGCATTGACCGGAACAATATAGGAGACGATATGCCGTTGCCCGGTTTTGGCATGGACAGGGGCATCAATAACGACATGGTTGGTATTTTGGTGAGCCAGAAGACAAGCTTCAATTTCACCCAATTCAATGCGATATCCATTGATTTTCACCTGATTATCTTCACGTCCCAGAATTTCTATCAATCCATTCGCGATATAGCGCCCCAAGTCTCCCGTTCTGTACAATCGCTCGCCCGTAATGGGATGAGTAATAAAGCGCAGTGCGGTTTTTTCGGCATCTCCCAAATAACCCTGAGTCACACCGTCTCCGCCGATATAGAGTTCTCCTGTGACCCATTTGGGACAGGGGAGGAACCAATTGTTCAAAACATGGAAGGTCTGGTTTGCCAGCGGTTTGCCATAGGGAATGCTTTTCCAGTTTTTATCTATTTTTTCAATGGGATAATATATCGACCAGATAGAGCCTTCGGTGGCTCCTCCAAGACTGATGATCGCCGTATTCGGTAGATTTTCCCGAATGCGTTCTGGCAGATCGACAGGTATCCAATCGCCGCTCATAAGAATCAGCCTGAGTTTTGTTTCGGCCAATGCAGATTCATTTCTGTCTACCAGCACTTTGACGGGAGCGGGAACGCTATCCCAGATAGTGATTTGATGTTCGACCAGCAGCTCCAGCCAGATTTTCGGGTCATTGGCAGTTTCAGGCATTGCTAAGATAACTTTTCCTCCCACGCCCAATAGCCCGAAATAGTCATAGACAGACAAATCGAAGCCTGCCGGTGCGACAGATAATACCGAGTCTTGTTCTGTCACTTGGAATTTGTGATTAATATCAAGCACCGTATTTACAGAATTACGATGGGAAGCCATAACCCCTTTAGGCTCTCCGGTTGAACCGGAGGTAAAGATGACATAAGCCAGATCATCCAGCCCCTGCTTTGAGGTCATTTGCCCTATATCCATAGTACTATGCATGGGGCATTCATCCAGATTGATCCGGGGTAGACTGGCAAATTCATCCTGTTTAAACACTGTGCTGGCAGTAATGATACATTTTACTGTACACCGGTTAAGCAGGCTCATGCGGCGTTCAGCGGGAAGTTGAGGATCGATTGCCACATAAGCCGCGCCTGACATAAGGACACCCAATAATCCGATCACTAAATCCGGGCTTTGTGGCATGGATACCGCGACAATATCATTGGGATTAATCTGGACAGAAGTGCAAATTTGCTGTGCGATTGCTCCGGCTTTGTTCACCATTTCCGAGTAGGTGATTTGATTTTCTCCCTGCACAAGTGCAATTGCATCGGGGAATTTTTCCACAGCATGCAAAATCATTTCATGCAGAAGCTTCATGTCAAAATCGGTATCCGTTGCATTGGCTGCCACCCGTTCTGCCAGATCGGATTCAGGTAACTGCACCAATGATGAAGTCTTATCCCATGATGAATCATCTTCCGCGCAAGCTGTAATCAGCGTCAGATAAGCGTCCAGCATAGCTTCCACCATACCGTCAGGGAATAGTTCGTTGACTGTGTTCCAGTTAACTTGGACAAGTCCATCAACTAGGACAATTTGGTTTTCCAGCCATACCTGTGGGGTTTGATTGCTGCTATAGACTTGCGTGGCTTCCGACCAGCCCACATTTGTTACAACCTCGTCTAAATCAGAGGTGAGTGTATTGCTGAATACGACAGGTGCTGCCGCTGCACGGCTGCCGTGGTTGCGTCGGGTCAATTCCCGTAAAACCTGAACGCCATTGTAGGAAGAGTGCCAGCGATTCATCATCAAATCAGTCTGGATCTGTATTACACGTTCGCTAAGGCTTTCTGTCTCAGTTCCATGTATTCCCAGCAACATGGGTTGCAGGAAATTACCGACCACATTCTCAATGCCAGCAAAATAGGAACGGCGTCCAAATTGAGTGATAGTCAGGGTAAAAGTTTGACGTTTCGACCATTGACGCAGCACTTCTGCATACATGCCGAGGAATACGGATTCCAGCGTCAGTTTACGCAATTCCGCTTTTTTCTTGAGCGTCAGTAGTGTTTCCGCATTGATTTTTCGACTGTAACGTTTGAAAGAAGGCGGAGAAAGCAACTCAGGGGCGTTTTTCAGAGGCAATTCAGGCGATGGAGGCAGATTCTCAATTTTCTGTTCCCAATAGGCTTTATCACGCAGCCCCTGGGGTTGCCCCTGTAAATAACGTTCCGATTTGATGTAACTGCGAAAATCCATGTTGTCAGGTAAAGTGTGCAGGCTATGCCCCTGATAAACTTGCCACCAATCACGCAGTATCACACGGACACTATGTAGATCCACAAACATCAAATCAAAATAGATATGCAGGCGGGTAATATCATCACTCAGTCTTGTTGCCCGTATATTGAATGTCGGTGCTTTATCCACTGGCAGTAATTGCGTCTCCATTTCGTGGCGGATTATTGCCAGTTGTTCGTCTTTTTCTGATGCAGTCCATGTCCTGCCATCTTGAGTAGAAATGGTATAGGTCAACGGAGAAGGTAAAATTCGTTGCTGCCCATCCAAAGATAAAGTGGCTCGTAACATGGGGTGGTATTCAATGATTTTATTCAGAGCATCATTGAGTGCCTTGATATCTAAAGACGTCATATCCCATTCGGTATACAGGCAACTGGTTAATCCACCCAATTCTAATCCGGGATTACGGCCTATTAAATAAGCATATTGAATATCCGTTAATGGAAAGTCTTCTGCCTCAGAAATATTTTCTTCTGTTACTATCGGCATGGCCGTGTTCAACGGTAAGGCATTGCGCAGCATCCCATGAATCTGTTGTATCAATTGGGAAGTTTCTATGCCCGCATTTTTATTTTCTGGTTCAGATAATTCAGGAGAAATAGAAACTTGTAATCCAGAACCTTGCAATGCTTTGAGAAAATGTTGCATACATTATCTCCTACATGTAACCGAGAAAGTAAGGTTTCTCTATGTGGTGTTGTATTTACCCTTTATCTTTCAGATTGCAGTTTTGTTGGCTGCATGGGCTTATTTCCGTTGCATCGTTGCATCGTTGCATCGTTGCATAGTTATAAATATTACTTATTTGTATTATTTATCTATGCTTTTGGAAATCTGCACTACAGCCATCGCACCACAATTCGAAATTTATTGGGTGTAATTGTTTGCCCTGATTTTTTAGGATCAAAATTAAACAGTCCCGAAAATATAGCCAGAGTGATTGGTTAGATATTGAAAATATGAATAGTTTTGGATAGAAAAATTCCAATTGCTATTTTTCCTTCTCAACACTTACCCATTAAGAATTCAAATTTTTGTTTGATGGTATTTCTCAGGTTACATAAATTCAACATGTTTATAACCATGTATTATATCTAATAACGACATCGAATGAATAATTATTATTACATAAGTTTTATTACTAAAGTATAGTTTAACACCATGATAATAATGGATTTTTATATTATCATTATTTATTTACCAGGCAGGATTCATATTTATTTTAATATTCCTGGTAAGAAATAAATGATTGAAATAATCATGGGAAATGAAGATAAAAATAGATAATGCCGTCGATAAACGGGAAAAAGTTTATCGACGGTGATTCAGAAATAAGATTAAGAAAATAATGTTAATAAGAGTGCAGCTAAATACAACCCAACACCATAAGAAGTATGTGCCATCAGGCTCCTGAACCTGGCTGTATTAGGTGCCGGAGTTTTGGAGGCAGCAATCCCTATTCCCATACCGGGTTGCAGAATGAAAAAAGGAGCCACTAAAGTCACGATACCTGTAATTAAAGCAGGCAAAAATGTAGGATTTTTTGCCCAATCCAATCCCCAAATAAATAACAGTAACCCAGCGAAAATGATGCCAATTAAATAGTGGGCGAACCAGCCGATTCCACTTTCATTTTTCACGGGTTCAGCTTGCATAATGTTTGTATGGGTAAATTGTCCTTTTGGAATGTGCCCAAGCCAGCGCCCCACCATCCCATAGTTCAGCGAGGGAATGCCGAAAAAGCGTTTCACAAAAACAGCCCAGAGATCCATGACAACTGTCGCTCCGGCACCAATCAATACAGAATAAACAATAAACTCCAGTCCTTCATTCATGTGTTACTATCCTCCGAATACAATAATCACTCACTGGCTATATGTTGGCACTCGAACTGCCTGAAAAACTCTGATATTATCATACTCAATAAATTCATTGAATGTAATAGTATTGGAAGTCTGATGTCAATGTTTGATAAGCAACTCCTTGTTGAGATTGCGGAAATCGCCAAAGTGCTGGGAAATACCCATCGTCTCACACTGCTTCAATGTCTGGTTGATACTGAACAATCCGTGGAAAGTCTGTCGGAGCTTTCCGGTCTGTCCATTGCCAATACTTCCCAGCATCTTCAGCATCTCAAACGGTCGGGGCTGCTTCAATCCCGCAAATCGGGTAAACACGTGCTTTATCGTCGGGGTGAAGGGCCTGTCATGGAAATTATCTCTGTGCTCCAGCAATATGCTGAATTTAATCGCACAGAAATGCGCAGGTTGATCGATGATACGAACAATCAGGAGGCGATTTCCTGGGAAGAGCTGTTGGATAGGATCAAACAGAAGAGCATGACCTTACTGGATGTCAGGCCGAAAGAGGAGTTTGAACAGGGCCATTTGCCCAATGCCATCAATATTCCGGTTGATGAACTGGAAAACCGGCTGGGTGAATTAACGTCTTATCAGGATTTGATCGCCTATTGCCGTGGCCCTTATTGCGTGCTTTCTGCCAACGCTCTTGCATTGCTCCGTGCCAAGGGTATTAAAGCGCGTAGATTTAGAAAAGGATTTTCGGGCTGGAAAGAGGCAGGAATGCGCATTGAGGTAAAACCGTAGAACTAATTTTTACTTAATCGAAATTATCAAAATAATAGCGGTTAATATGTCATCTGGCGTTAAGTAAAATAAGTGTCAACGTGTATACACAATGGATTTCAAGTTACATCGCGACGGCAAGAGAGCAAAGCCCCGGGAGCATAGATAACTATGTTAACTATGTGACCGGGGTGAGTGAGCGCAGCCAATAAAGCGGCAACTTGAAAGATGAAAGGTATAACACAGTAAAAATATAGAGTTATTATTAAATGCACAACAATCATAAATCGGGGGTATTTATTCCCAATGGATTTCATGATACTTGTCACAATCACTTAACAAAGTTATTCCAATCAAGCCAGAACCGTCTAAATTTGATAACCATCTCATCCGACCACTTAACCATAGCCAAGTGAAAACTTAAGCCACCCAGAAAAATTATACTTTTTGAGCTACCAAATATTTGATGGAGAACGCAATGAGCAATTACCCTCACCTGCTTGCACCGCTGGATTTGGGCTTTACCACATTGAAAAATCGTGTATTGATGGGATCTATGCATACCGGGCTTGAGGAACATCCTGACGGTGCCCGACGGTTGGCTCAGTTCTATGCAGAACGAGCAGCTGGTGGCGTTGCATTGATTGTGACTGGCGGTATTGCGCCAAACCCTCAGGGCGTTGTTGCCGCAGGTGCAAGTGTCCTCAATAGCGAGGATTCCCTGCCTCACCATAAATTCGTTACGGATGCTGTACATCAGGCGGGGGGGAAAATTGCCCTGCAAATTCTGCATACAGGGCGCTACAGCTATCAGAAAAACCTTGTTGCCCCTTCTGCTATTCAAGCCCCTATCAATCCCTTTATGCCCCGAGAAATGTCTGAAGAAGATATCCAGCAGACAATCAAAGATTTCGCCCGATGTGCCCAACTTGCCCAACTTGCAGGTTATGACGGCATCGAAATCATGGGTTCAGAAGGTTATCTCATCAATCAATTTTTGGTTACGCGTACGAATCACCGACACGATAAATGGGGCGGCTCCTTCGAAAATCGTATGCGTTTTGCCCTGGAAATTGTCAAAGCCGTCCGCGCCATTACGGGAGAACGTTTTATCATTATTTATCGTCTCTCTATGCTGGATCTAGTCGAAGACGGCTCTAACTGGCAAGAGATCGAACAACTGGCGTTGAAAATAGAGAAAGCTGGCGCATCCATCATCAATACGGGTATCGGTTGGCATGAAGCGCGCATTCCAACCATTGCAACGATGGTTCCCAGAGCAGGATTCAGTTGGGTAACGCAAAAATTGATGGGAAAAGTCAGCATCCCTTTAATTACGACCAACCGCATCAACGATCCACAAGTTGCCGAACAAATCCTCAGTGAAGGCTGTGCAGATATGGTATCGATGGCACGTCCTTTCCTCGCTGATGCCGAATTTATCCTAAAGACCGAACAAAACCGGGCTGACGAGATTAATACCTGCATCGGTTGTAACCAAGCCTGTCTGGATAGAATATTTGTCGGGAAACTGACCTCGTGCCTGGTCAATCCACGCGCCTGCCACGAAACAGAATTGATTACTGAGCCAGTCACCGCACCTAAAACCATCGCCGTTATTGGTGCAGGCCCTGCTGGATTATCTTTTGCGGTCACGGCAGCCAGCCGAGGGCATCATGTCACGTTATTTGAACGAGACAGCAAAATAGGCGGACAATTTAATATCGCCAAACAAATTCCCGGCAAAGAAGAGTTTCATGAAACTCTGCGCTATTTTGATCGCCAATTAGCCCTGAATGGTGTTGAAGTTCGCCTCAACCACACAGCAACAGCCAGTCAGCTTTCATCATTTGATGAAATCGTTATCGCAACAGGCATTACACCACGTATTCTCGATATTGACGGTATTGATCACAACAAAGTGCTGACTTACATTGATG
Organism: Xenorhabdus koppenhoeferi; assembly: GCF_900116635.1. Lineage (GTDB taxonomy): Bacteria > Pseudomonadota > Gammaproteobacteria > Enterobacterales > Enterobacteriaceae > Xenorhabdus > Xenorhabdus koppenhoeferi. The sequence continues at coordinate 121,671 of NZ_FPBJ01000004.1, forward strand.
TATTAAAACACAAACGACCAGTAGGAAAACGTGTCGCCATCATCGGTGCAGGTGGCATTGGTTTTGATACCGCAGAGTATCTGAGCCAAAGTGGGCAAAGTACCAGTTTGAGCAGCCATGCATTCAGCCATGAATGGGGCATTGATCAAACCATTATGCATCGGGGTGGATTACGCCCGGAAGGAACACAGGTCGAACGTTCTCCACGAAAAATTTACCTGCTGCAACGCAAAGATTCCAAAGTCGGTGACGGCTTGGGGAAAACCACGGGGTGGGTGCATAGAGCCAGCCTGTCGATGCGCGGTGTCACCATGCTGAACAGTGTTCAATATCTGAAAATTGATGATCAGGGGCTGCATATCCACCGTGGTGATGAACAGCAATGCCTTGAAGTGGATAACGTCATTATTTGCGCAGGACAGTTGCCATTGAAAGAGCTTTTCCAACCGTTACAGGTGATGGGAAAAAGTGTGCATGTCATTGGCGGGGCTGATGTCGCAACCGAGCTGGATGCCCGTCGGGCAATCGACCAAGGAACCCGGTTGGCGCTCAAGATATAATGAATGGACGTTTAATTAATAGAGTTTAAATGCAGAACGGCGATAGCGGATTTAATACCCGTTATCGCCGTTCCGGTTCCAGCGAATGCTTAACGCTGTGCTAATTGTTCTTCAATGCGAATATCTTCAGCCTGACAAACTGCTGCGGTAAACAATACGTCAGTGGAGGAATTCAACCCGGTTTCAGTAGAGTCTTGCAGGACACCGATGATCAAGCCAACAGCAACAACCTGCATGGCGATTTCATTGGAAATACCAAACATGCTGCATGCCAGCGGAATCAACAATAACGAGCCACCTGCAATTCCCGAAGATCCACACGCCGCAATCGCCGAAACAACACTCAGCAATATTGCCGTAGGAATGTCTACAGTCATGCCCAAAGTATTCACTGCTGCCAACGTCAATACGGTAATAGTTATTGCCGCACCAGCCATATTAATAGTTGCCCCCAGAGGGATGGAAACGGAATAAGTATCTTCATCCAGATTCATACGACGGCACATTGCCATATTCACGGGAATATTAGCGGCTGAACTACGGGTAAAGAATGCCGTTACGCCACTTTCACGCAAGCATTCAAAAACCAGCGGGTAAGGGTTACGGCGAATTTTCCAATAAACAATCAATGGATTGACGACCAGAGCAACAATAATCATGCAGCTAAGCAATACGGTTAATAGTTGAACATAACCGAGCAAGGCCTCAAATCCTGTTGTGGCAATCGTCGAAGAAACCAACCCGAAAATACCGATAGGCGCTAAACGGATAACAACTCGCACAAGTTGAGTCACCGCTCCTGACAGATCTTGGATCAGCAATTTAGTCGATTCATTGGCATGGCGTAAAGCGATACCCAAACCGATTGACCACGCCAGAATCCCAACGTAATTCCCTTTCAATATCGCATCAATTGGGTTAGCAACTACATTGATCAGCAATCCCCTCAGCACTTCAACGATATTTTCCGGGGGCGACATTTGGGCATCATTTGTCACCAACGTCAGTGTTGATGGAAATAACATACTGCCAATCACAGCCACAACTGCGGCAAGGAATGTCCCCATCAGATACAGAAATATAATGGGCCGCATATTGCTTTTCTGTCCTGCCTTGTGGTTTGCAATTGAGGACATGACCAAGACCCACACTAAAACAGGAGCTACCGCTTTCAATGCTCCTACAAAGAGTGCTCCTGGCAATTCGACTGATTTGGCTGTTTCAGGTGCCAGCCATGCCAGTAATATACCTAATATTAATCCGATTAGGATTTGTTTTACTAAGCTTCCTTGTACAAGGTATTGCACAAAGCCTTTTTGTTTTTTTTCCATAGCTTATCCATTTATATTTTATATTTTTGGCTTTATAAGCCTGATGTTTTTGTGTTTGCTTCCCTGTTATAGGGAAATTAAGAGAACGACAAAAAATAATTAATTGCAATATACAGACAACACCGCATTTGATAACAAAACATTTACATTTGTGTGATCGGAACATCAATTTTCGCATTGCATTAATCTCATCCCCCAGCGACCAATACAGTAAAAAATAAAAAATACTGTTTAAATTCATAATAGGAAATGAATTAGACTCTTTCAGAAATATGGGCGAATTGCTTTCAGCCATCAATATCAGAAATAGATTACTTTTCGTCATTAACCAAGCCACAGATATGGCGTTAATTGGTAAGATGCACAAATTCAACCTTTCCACGGGATAAATAGGCCATTTATGCTATTTCAGGAAACTTTATCAGGCCATTAATCAATTGATATATATGGATGAGCTTATTTTTACATTTGTACCAATGTTCAATTGATCACCAAAATTTTCTATCTCGCTACTGCTGATTTTGTTAAAGTGGACCCTGTCAATCTTTATGCCACCTTGAAGGGATTTCGAGAGCATTTTATGACAATTAGAATTGAATATTTTGTCATCCAAAACATTCAATAGAAATTCACCATAAATGCACCATAAAAGTAAGATGCAATCCTTAACCCGCGTTTTAGGAACATTTGATGGAAATTGTAACAGACCTTATTTATGCACTTTGGCACCAAGATTACGAAACACTAGCTAATCCGTCTTTAGTATGGGCAATCTATATTTTGCTGTTTACCATCCTGTTTTTGGAAAACGGGGTACTGCCCGCAGCGTTTTTACCCGGTGATAGCCTATTGATATTAGTTGGTGTCTTAATTGCAAAAGAGACCATGAGTTTCCCGGTGACACTGTTCATTCTCACTGTCGGTGCCAGCCTCGGTTGCTGGGTCGGGTATCTTCAGGGGAGATGGCTTGGTAATACAAAGTTAGTTCAGGGCTGGCTGTCACATCTTCCTGCACATTATCATCAGCGCGCGCGCAACTTATTCCATCGTCATGGCTTATCTGCCTTGCTGATAGGCCGTTTCATTGCTTTTGTCAGAACTTTGCTGCCAACACTGGCGGGTCTTGCGGGTCTGAATAATAGTCGTTTTCAAATATTCAATTGGCTCAGTGGGTTTCTGTGGGTAATTATCCTGACAACCTTGGGCTATGCATTGGGTAAAAGCCCCCTGTTTCGCCAGTATGAAGAATACTTGATGAATTTTTTAGTGTTGTTACCTGTGGGTCTGTTACTCGCCGGCTTAATTGGCAGCCTGACTGTTATTTGGCGCAAAAAACGCTCCAATAATACCCTATTGTAATCTTCCGTTCTTCCTGTGGTATTGCGGAAAAACATACCACAGGAGATTGATCTTCCAGCCCGCTAAGCCTTGTTCAAAAGCCAGTTTATTCATCCACTTCAGACGGTGTTTAATACTACAGCCGTAATCCATATTGTGCCATGATGGGGCTCTTCTTCCTTAAATAAAAGGCGGTGTCACATGTCATCCCCTGCCAAAATCTGGGAAC
>NZ_FPBJ01000008.1 GCF_900116635.1 Xenorhabdus koppenhoeferi
ACAATGACCTTTGATAACGGCCTCGAATTTGCCGAACACGAACTGATCAGTAAAAATTTAGAGACAAAAATTTATTTTGCTCACCCGTATTCCCCCTGGGAAAGAGGGATAAATGAGAACACGAATGGATTAATCCGAGATTACTTCCCAAAAGGAACTGATTTTAATAAGGTATCAGAGCGGGAGATTAACCTTGTGGCAAACCGATTAAATAATCGCCCTCGTAAAACACGAGATTACAAAACACCGAATGAGTTATTTAAAGGAATACCCACTCATTTACTTCGTCCATTACGGTGTTGCGCTTAATATGTGAATCCAAATATGAATGATAATCAATTGTATATATAAATGAAAACTATTTTTATTTATTAGTTATTCACTTCCTTGTGATAACTACTATTATTTGATTATATTTTCACTCTTTTTTGGCGTAAACCAGATAAAATCAGCATATTCATTGTTCAAGACGATGCCTTCTTCAGCAATCATGAATACAACCATTTTTTCATTTGGTGCTATTTCTTTCACATGCTGGGGAACGCCCATCGCTTTTGCCGCGTGATATCCACCCGCAAATAATACAGCCGGTGATGGTGCTTTAACCAACTGTTCGGCCATACGTTGATCACGCATTTGCTGGATCTGAGACATAGCGGAAAGATGTTGCTCATCAATCTCTTCACCGTGGGAATTTTTAATCGTTATTTCAATGAGTCTTTTAGCTTCATCAGAGACTAATGTTGTTCTATTACCCGCTTTATGGCTTTTATATGCCTGATCAATTTCACTGCGATCCAGATTTGCAGCTAACAGCGGATAAGGTGCTTTCATCAGCTCCATAACCAAATTTCCGTACCACGCCCACGGCCAGCCCTGCTGCCATGCCAATAGTTTTTCAACGCGTTCATTCCTGACAATCGGGTTACCTTGCAGCCAATTCTTGACTTTATTCACTTTTTCTTGCTGATTCGGGTTAATCATTTCGAGTAATACGGAACCGTGGGGGCGTTTTTGATCAAGTTGCTGAACCAGCCATAACTCGATTTGGTGATGGTAGGGATTGTCGTGTTTCTCACCAACAACAATGCGAGAGTAGCCAGCCAATTGTTCAAGCAACTCATCAGGAGTGATAGCCTTCCCTGTTTTCATATCAAGCACTGCGCCGGGTTGCATTAACTCATCAGGGAGAATTTGAAATGACGTTTTAGAGGTACTTTCAGCACCATTAAGAGTTACGGCACAGCCGCCGAGTACACCAGTACCAAACAGGAGAGAACAGGCTAAAAAAGTTGATTTTATACGGGTAGATGTTTTCATATTTATTCATTATAAAAAGAAAAATTGCCCGCATATTATAGATAATGAGAATTATTTACAAATAAAGCTACCCTATTAAGCAGTGACTTAACAAGGTAGCTTACTCATTACTCTGTTCCCGATCTCATTGCTGAAGTCAGGACAGTCACACATATTATTTATAGAGGATTGGTTTGTGCTTCAACAGCAGCCAATGCCACCATATTCACGATACGACGCACAGAAGCAATCGGTGTCAGAATATGGACAGGCTTCGATACCCCCATCAAAACTGGCCCAACGGTTACCCCATCCGAGCTAGTAACCCGCAGCAAGTTATAGCTGATACGAGCCGCTTCCATACTTGGCATAATCAATAAATTTGCAGAGCCTTTCAGAGGACTGTCCGGCATGATGTCACGGCGGATACTTTCCACCAACGCTGCATCCCCGTGCATTTCACCATCAATTTCAAGTGACGGAGCCACTTGCTGAACTAATTCCAATGTCTTACGCATTTTTTGTGCTGAATCACACTCTGAAGAACCGAAACTTGAGCGTGACAATAGAGCCACTTTAGGTTCAATACCGAAACGACGAACTGTTTCAGCTGCCATGAGCGTTATTTCCGCCAATTCTTCCGGGCTTGGGTCTTCATTGACATAAGTATCAGCAATAAAAGTATTCCCCATTGGCAACATCAGGGCATTCATGGCACCCGCAGTATGTACTCCCTGACGGAAACCAAAAACATCTTTCACAACTTGGTAATGCTCACTATAGCTGCCAACAGTGCCACAGATCAGGCCATCTGCTTCACCACGATGTACCATGATGGCCCCGATCAGCGTTGGATTGCCAATCACGGCACGACGCGCCTGTTCTTGAGAAACACCGCAACGCTTCATCATTTGATAATATTCTTGCCAATATTCTTTGAAACGCGGGTCATTTTCGTTGTTGACTACTTCAAAATCTTTACCGGCTTCAATATGCAGGCCCTGCTTCTTGATCCGCATATCAATAACGCTAGGACGGCCAATCAGGATAGGGAATGCCAATCCAAGAGAAACAAGTTCCTGTGTAGCGTGCAGTACACGAATGTCTTCTCCTTCTGCCAACACAATACGTTTTTTCTCTTTTTTCGCTTGGGAGAAAATGGGTTTCATGAACAAGTTGGTTTTATAGACAAACTCATTGAGTTTCTCAATATACGCACTGAAATCAGTAATCGGTCGTGTTGCAACGCCTGATTCCATTGCAGCCTTCGCCACAGCAGGCGCAATTTTTACAATCAGGCGAGGATCAAACGGTTTGGGAATGATATATTCAGGGCCAAAGAATAGATCTTGATCACCATAAGCGGAAGCCACTTCCTGACTTTGTTCAGCCAGCGCCAAATCTGCGATGGCGCGAACACAGGCAAGCTTCATTTCTTCATTAATGGCCGTTGCACCAACATCCAGTGCTCCGCGGAAAATAAATGGAAAACACAGAACATTATTTACCTGATTAGGAAAATCAGAACGACCAGTACAAATAATCGCGTCAGGACGCACTGCTTTTGCCAGTGGAGGTAGTATTTCTGGTTCTGGGTTGGCTAATGCCATGATAAGGGGCGCTTTTGCCATAGTCTTTACCATGTCCTGTGTCAGCACACCCGGCCCTGAACAACCGAGGAAAATATCAGCATCCGGGATCACATCCGTTAATGTACGGCTGCCGTTGTCTTCAATAGCATAATCCGCTTTGGTCTTTTCCATATTTTCTTCGCGGCCACGATAGATAACCCCTTTCGAGTCACAGACGACAATATTTTCACGTTTCAGACCCAGTGCCACCAGCAGGTTCATACAGGCAATCGAAGCCGCTCCGGCACCCGATACAACCATACGCACATTGCTGATGTCTTTCTCAACGACCCGTAATCCATTTAAAACTGCGGCAGTACAGATAATGGCTGTACCGTGCTGATCATCATGGAATACAGGAATTTTCATGCGCTCACGAAGCTTCTGTTCAATGTAGAAACATTCCGGTGCTTTGATATCTTCAAGGTTGATACCGCCAAAAGTCGGTTCCAATGCAGCAATGATATCAACCAATTTATCTGGGTTGGACTCATCCACTTCAATATCAAAAACATCAATGCCCGAGAATTTTTTGAACAGAACGCCCTTACCTTCCATAACAGGTTTACCAGCCAACGCACCGATATTACCCAGCCCCAAGACCGCACTGCCGTTGGAGATCACTGCAACAAGGTTGCCACGGGCAGTATATTTATAGGCCGCCAAAGGATCTGTTACTATCTCAAGGCAAGGAGCCGCCACTCCCGGAGAATATGCCAGTGCCAGATCACGTTGTGTTGTCAGTGGCTTAGTCGGGGTAATTGTGATTTTTCCTGGCTGTGGAAATTCGTGAAAATCAAGAGCACTTTGTTTTAATTTTTCGTCCATCATCTGATCCTTTACGCGTCTGTCGAGGTAAAAATTTGCCCAGTATAATAGTTATAGAAAGTTAAATCATGATGTTAACAGCATTTTGTTCATAACCACCAAAAACAAAGGATAAAAAATAATCAAGGCATGATTTTATGTTAACCAATATTATATACACTTCGTCTTTCAAACTGCCTCTTTGTTGGCTGCACTCGCTCACCCCGGTCACCCCGGTCACATAGTTATCTATGCTCCCGGGGATTTGCTCTCTTGCCGTCGCGATACAATTTAAAATCCATTGTGTATAGATATTATCCCAAAGATACCCAATTAGAGTTATTAATTTATCAATTAATAACCTGATAAATTAATTAAAGAAGTATTTTTAAATTAGCATTTAAAATAAGCTTACAAAAACAAAATTTAATCTATAAAATATTCCTGAAATTTATTTAGAAAATTATTAGCAATTAAGGAAACGCATTTTCTTATGAATGTGAATTTTATTTCATCTATATGGATAAACCTGTTTGCGATATTTCTATTTTTATATCAGGATATATTTTCAGAATCTCATTAGCTATGATTCAATATACTCTATAAAAATCACACAGCAATTTAACATAAAGCAGAATCCTGTCTTTTATGTTTTATAAAACATAAAATCTGCATTTCTATATGGGAGAAAGAACATGCATAATCATTCAGTCATGATAGTCGATGATCATCCTATCATTCGTCACGGGCTAAAAGGTTTGATTGAATTAGAACGAGAACTTATTGTGACTGCCGAAACTGACAATGGTGAAGATGCGATTAATATCGCTTGCCAAATAAAGCCTGACATTATTTTGATAGATCTGAATATTCATGGCATTTCTGGAGTTGATACGATTAAATCTCTTCGCCGAAAAGGGCTAAGCACCTATATTCTGGTACTTTCTGATTCAGATAATCGCAGTGATATTTATGATGCAGTTGACGCAGGTGCAAATGGTTATTTATTAAAGGATATTGAACTTGACCCTCTGTTGAGCAACATAAAAAAAGCCATAGATGGCCAGTCTGTGTTCAGTGAGAAAGTCCATCAATATTTATCCACTCGCCATCTCTATATTGATCCGTTATCAAAATTAACCAAACGTGAATTGGATGTCTTAAAAGAAATTTCAGAAGGCATGACAAATAAAGAAATAGCTGACTTCCTTTTTATTTCAGAAGAGACCGTGAAAGTCCACACACGTAACCTATTGAAAAAACTTAAATCCCGCTCCCGTCTAGAAGCCACTATCATCTATCTAAAACATAGAAAAACAGTATTGATCTAACTGAGTTATTTCTTAATCTTCTCAGTTGCAACACAATTTCCCTAAATTCTTCCGATGGGGAAATTGTGGATTATGAAAAATTACAAATTAATTTACAATAAATTAATTTCAAATATAGTAAATTAATACACTATTTATTTAATTTATTATTTCCAATGGGATTTATTTATCTCTGCTCTACCATTTTTTATGGTTATCCACCGCTTGTGGTATCACATAAGGATCAGAAGAAAAAACGGCAAAGCGTGCACAGATACGTGTTATCTGGATAAACTGCCAAATTTCACGCATTATGTTGAGTATGTAAAATAAGATCAAGGATCTCACCATGTCAGATACTATTCCCCATAAAGCATTCATTCTCTACGGTATCAAAAATTGCGATACCATAAAAAAAGCACGTCACTGGTTAGAAGACCAAGAGATCCCTTATCAATTTCATGACTATCGTGTTGATGGTTTATCTTCTGAGTTACTTCAATCATTTATTGAGCACATAGGTTGGGAATCCCTTTTGAATACCCGAGGTACAACTTGGCGTCAGTTGTCTGATGAACAAAAAGCAGCCATCAATAATGCGGAGGCTGCTAAAGTACTCATGTTGGAAAAACCTGCAATAATAAAACGTCCTCTCTTAGTCTCAACCACAGAGGAAACAACAGCAGAGGAATCAGCAGAAAAGTATTTGCTCGGCTTCAAGGCCGAACAATATCAACAATACTTTCGCATGAATAGATAAGGACTCCATCATGATTTGTCCAGTCATTGATCTTGCTCAACAGTTAATCAAGCGTCCTTCCGTTAGCCCCGATGATCAAGGCTGTCAGGAGCTTATTATTCAGCGTTTGCAAAATATCGGCTTCACAATAGAACGAATGCCTTTCGGGGATACCCTGAATTTTTGGGCTTATCGTGGAACGGGAATAACGTTTGCCCTTGCTGGACATACCGATGTGGTTCCTGCTGGTGATATTTCACAGTGGCAAACACCTCCTTTTGAACCCGCTATCCGCGACGGAATGCTGTATGGTCGTGGTACAGCTGACATGAAAGGCTCCTTGGCTGCAATGGTTGTAGCCGCTGAACGTTTTGTAATGGAAAACCCGGATCATCAAGGCCGCCTTGCTTTTTTGATCACATCAGATGAAGAGGCGAAAGCGGTAAACGGAACAGTCAAAGTCATTGAAACCTTGATGTCACGCTATGAGCGTCTGGATTATTGTTTGGTAGGCGAACCTTCCAGCCAACAGCGTCTTGGCGATATTATCAAAAATGGGCGACGAGGTTCGTTAACCGCCAGTCTGACTATTTTGGGAACCCAAGGACATGTTGCCTACCCTCAACTGGCAGATAATCCTATCCACCATTCTCTGTCTTTTCTACAAGAGCTGGTCAATACCAAATGGGACAACGGAAATGAATTCTTCCCTGCAACAAGTATGCAAATCGCCAATATTCAAGCGGGAACCGGCAGCAATAATGTGATTCCGGGTAAATTATGGATTCAATTTAATTTCCGTTTTAGCACTGAATTGACAGATACCGAGATCAAGCAGCAGGTTGAAGATATGCTGAAAAAGCATAACCTGAAATATGAACTTGATTGGTGGCTATCAGGCGAACCTTTCCTGACCTGTGAAGGTGTACTTGTTGACGCGACGGTTGAGTCCATCCAGCATTTTTGTGAATATCAGCCAGAGCTATCAACCAGTGGCGGTACATCAGATGGGCGTTTTATTGCCAAGATGGGTGCCCAAATCGTAGAATTAGGGCCAATTAATGCCACAATCCATAAAGTCAATGAGTGCGTCAACGTGTCTGACTTACAAAGATTAAGCCTTATTTATCAACGCATCATGGAACAATTGATAAAATGATGACACCTGAAATGTTAACTGGCCTGTCCACAGATCATCTGGTAACACTTGCGGGTAGCCATCGTTTACAGTTCAATGCCACCAAAGCATTTCTTGCCATGCAGAAAGATGCCACCAAAGCAGGCTTTAAGTTACAACCCGCCAGCTCGTTTCGTGATTTTACACGCCAGCAAACTATCTGGAATGAGAAGTTTCGCGGTCAGCGTCCAGTTCTGGATGATAATAGCCAACCGCTTGACATCTCAAAAATGAGTGAAAGTAAAGTGAGTGAAGCCATTCTCCGCTGGTCTGCCCTGCCAGGAGCAAGCCGCCATCATTGGGGCACCGAACTGGATATATATGATCCATTTTTGCTACCGCAGGGTAAAAAACTGCTACTGGAACCGTGGGAATATGAAAATGGAGGGTATTTTGAGCCATTGACTAATTGGCTAACAGAAAACATGTCTCATTATGATTTCTATCGTCCATTTACCCGACACGATGCTGGTGTAGCTTATGAACCGTGGCATATCAGTTATTGGCCTACATCTCATAAAGCCGAAAATTTATTCAATGAACAAGTGCTACTAAGTGCTTGGCAAGATCGTGATATTGCCGGCATTGATTGGTTAAAAATCAATCTATCCTATATATTTGAAAGATACATCAGAGTTGTAGGTTAGGGTAATGGTCAGCTATACCCAATGGATTTCAAGATGCAGCGCGACGGCAAGCAGGGGCATAGCTAACTCTGTGACTGGGATGAGTGAGCGCGGCTAACAAAGCTGCAACTTGAAAGACGACGGGTATAAACACTAAGAGCCTTATGGAGGAGACTCTTAACATTCTGAGGAAAATACCATGCATTGGTTGATAAAAGATTATTGGTGGATTGTTCTGTTGGTTCTGATCGGTATTGTTATTAATGCGGTAAAAGCATTAAGTCGTGTCGATCAAAAACATTTTTTAGATAATAAACCAGACTTACCTCCACATCGGGATCTTAATGCTCAATGGGATGATGAGGACGATTGGCCTCAACAGGATCGTAAGAAATAACCCAATTTTTCCACTGATTGGCAAGTATTCTATCTATGCTTGCCAATGCGTGGGCCACTTCGGCTCTCCAATGTTTCAATAACGCCTTACGCCCACTCAACGATAAATCACGTGCGCACTGTTCAATATCTATCCGCTGTTGAAGATATTTTCGCAAAGCAGGCAATGCCAAATTGCTCATCAGCAATAGCCGCTGTAGTGCAAAATAAGAGGCGGACAAGGGGCGGTGAGCAAATGCAAACCCGGATAACTCCTGCCAATCACGCGCATTGAGTTGTTCGTCATCATCATACTTAATGGGTAGGGAAAACCCAAGCAACATCCCCAATCTCTGGGCATCGCGGGATAATTGTTGCTGTGCAGATTGAGCAAGCTGATGCCCTTGTGCACTCAACGGCAAGATAGCCATCGCGGAATAGCAACCGCTGCTTGCTTCCCGATGTGTTCCCATTCTCACCAACTGAAAACCACATTTTTGCCAAAAGGCTAAAAGTTCATCGGTATAGCCAAAACTGACAGAAAGAAAATCCAACCGATGCTTATTGGCTTCCTGACATTGTTGGGTTATCAAATGTTGGGCAATCCCGCGGCGGCGATACTGTGCTTGCACTGCGATTCGGCTAACCCGCTGTGATTTCAGTGTGGCAGCAAGTGGAAAACCACCATGTGCTGCCAAGGATTGAGCCACCAGATTTCCCCTTGGACGGCGGCGCCCTGCCCATATCTCATGTGCCAATGATGGAGATAAACCACCTTCATTTATCATCCACAGCGCCCCGATCAATTGTTGCTTATCCGCAGGGAAACAAGACCTGGCAGCAAGAAATGTCATTCCGTTACCATCCAGCAATCGACGCAAATCGAGGGGGGATGTACGGTAATGTGCACTGGTTAATAATCCATAAAATTGGCGCAATAATGTCGGTTGTTCTGACCACATGGGTTGTTTAATGGGATAAAAATTCAGTACTTTTTCAAAATTGAAATATGCGGATTGTTCATCAAACCACAACTTATTATCAAAGAGCTTTTTATCATCGAATAATAGGGCGCTGTCCAGCCAAGTTTCCAGTGGATCGTTTTCAGCCCAACGCATTGGTGTTTTCAATTCCCGAATTTGGCATTCAGGTAATTCAGCACAAAGTTTCAACAAAAAGCCCCGCCCCGTACCTTCATAGCCCTGAACTGTTGAAGTCAGCAGTACCCGTGGAAAATATCGTATCAATTCAGACAGCTGTGGTATTGGGATCGCCGCAGCTTCATCAATCAGTAACCAGTCAACGTTATTTTTATTTTCCTTACCATTTTTTTTCAATCGGCAATATTTCAGTAAATTATCTACCGACCAAAATGGCGTTTCTTGCTCTGAAGAACCCTGTTCTGAAAGCCCAGAGTAATGCAGGATCACCTCTGTGGTAATTTTTGCAGGCGCACATAACCAGCATTGACCATGCCAATGCCGCACCAACATTCCCGCCAATGCGGATTTTCCACGCCCTCTCGGAGCAGTAATAACCCAAACACCTCGTGAAACCTGTGACAGTTCATCCAAAATAGCTTGCTGACTAACTGTTGGATTCCCGTCAGGCATCTGCCACAACTGAGCCTGAGGCAAGGGCTGCGCCCTGAAAGGAATTTCCTGTCGCCATAATAAGACATTAGGAAATGCGAGGATCTGCCGCTGAATATGACGAATAAAATGAGGTGTCGGAATAATCCCGCCCGACTCATTCCAGCGCGAGCTATCTTCGTCCGGTTGTTCAGTCCACTGTAACCAAGGGGGTATACGCATAACCAACCAACTCCCTGCTTTCAGGGCACCAGCCAGTATTGCCAACGCCTCAGCATTAAAACCACGAGTCGCATCAAAAATACCATGCACAAATTCACGCCCCAGCAAACTGACAGCTTTTCTCGGTTCAATAGCCTCAGGGATATAAGATGAAACCGTTAGCCAATCCCCATGAAACTGTTTTTTCAGATGAGTAACCATCGATTCACTCCATTGAAGATCACCACTCAATACGACTAAACGGCGATGACCCTGTTGTTGCATCTGTGCTTGCAACCCTGCCCATTCACTATCCAGCACATTTTCCAACACAATCATGACCTACCAATCAACATTGATAAAATACCGGCAGCAATCAGTGGGCCAACGGGAACTCCCCTAAATAGAGCCACACCCAATATTGTGCCGACCAATAACCCCGCCACTGTGGACGGTTGACTGGACATTAAAGCTACGCCACGGCTTCCCAGCCATGACACAATTACACCAACAGCAATAGCGAGCAGGGATTTCCAATTCAGGAAGGAACTAAAAACTTCTTGTGCAGAGATTTTTCCACTTGCAATAGGAGCCATGACTCCGATGGTCAGAATCAGGATGCCTATCGTCAAGCCATACTTTTCCACCCAGGGAAAAAACTGATTTAATGGTGTGATGCGAACCACCAGCAAAAATAGCATGGCGAAAGTGACAGTCATGTTATGGCTGATAATACCAAGCCCTGCCAGCACGAGTAAAATAAGTAACGTCGGATCAATATGGCTCATGGATTTTTAATTTCCTACAAAATAAGTCTTACAAGACAAAATTTGATGTCTTCACTACACCAGTACTGCAGACAACATAGATTCTGACATGGTGAAGAATCATAAATGGATGAAAATAGAATCAAATGGGTTAATCATGTAGCAATTCGTGTTTTTTAATATCCTTGCTTTAAATAGTAACAATGATAAATAATTACAAAACCTGAGCATGATATAATCTTGACTCTTGATAATAGAAATATCACAGCAGGAATAATTTACTCATAACATCAGTAAAAAATCGAATTAATCATGCTTTACTGATAAATATCAATACAATTACCAAGGTGAATGCGGAAAGGTTGTAAGAAATGCCTTGCAAACAGGATGCGTTCGTATAATCAATATGAGAAAACTAATATTCTCCATCATGATCTGTGTTCCATTAACGGCCTGCACCACCCAATGGGTACCCGCAACAGGTAACCCGACACCTTTCAATGAAGCAAACCAAATATGTAACGATGTCTCATCAAGACTATTTCCTGTAAAAAATGAGGTTGCACAAAAATCAGTGCTCCAGACAGTGCGACAATCCTGTGTGAATGGTGTCAAGTACGAAAAAGATTGTTATTACAATCAGAGCGTTCCTGTCACTGAAAGCTACGTTATTGATGTGAATCGAGATTCCAGAAACCAATACTATTACAATTGCATGCAGCAAAAAGGCTGGAAGCAAAAAATTAAATACCTGTTCTAATGTTCACCAAACCAGCAAATAACCGCAAGATGCCCTGTATAACTCAGGGCATCCTTTTATTTTACGCAATAAATTTTAAGTAATCGTTTGCGTTATTAGTCCAAAATAACACCAATGCGGTGTGCGACTTCCTCATAGGCTTCAATTAAACCACCAAGGCTCTGTCGGAAACGATCTTTGTCCATTTTGTCCATTGTCTGCTTATCCCATAAGCGGCTGCCATCCGGTGAAAATTCATCTCCCAATACGACCTGACCTTTGAACAGACCAAATTCCAATTTGAAATCCACCAAAATTAAACCAGCATCATCAAACAATTTACTCAATACGTCATTGGCTTTATAACTGAGGCGTTTCATCTCAGACAGATGCGCTTTGCTAACCCAACCGAATGTTTCGCAATAAGATTCATTAACCATTGGGTCATGCTTGGCATCATTTTTCAGGAACAGATCAAACAGGGGTGGATTAAGCACTATGCCCTCTTCAATGCCCAATCGCTTCACGAGGGAACCCGCAGCACGGTTACGAATAACACACTCTACGGGTATCATATCGAGTTTTTTCACCAAAGATTCATTATCTGACAATAGCTGTTCCATTTGCGTCGGGATGCCCGCTTCTTCCAGTTTGCTCATGATGAAATGGTTGAATTTATTATTCACCATCCCCTTGCGATCAAACTGTTCAATGCGTTCACCATCCAATGCTGATGTATCATTACGGAATTCCAGTACAAGCAGGTCAGGGTTATCAGTGGCGTACACCGTTTTTGCCTTTCCACGATACAACTCAGCTTTTTTCTGCATTTTATACTCCAGAAATGTGTGACATCTTTAAACGTAAAAAAATCAAACAAAAAATTTAACTCAATATATAAAGGGGCCTTAGGCCCCTTTATATATTACTTGTTTGTGGATTTGCTAAATGCGGCTTCCAGCATAGCCACCATTTGATCATTTTCAGACTGGGTCAGCGGTTTACCTTTCTCGCTGATAAATTGCAGGCTGCTTCGGTTATCCAAATCACCTACCTGTAATTTGTAACTACCTTCGCTGATGGAGGGTTCTTCTACTCCCAACGCTTTCCAATCCGAAGAACTACGTCCTTTGTAAGTCACGGCTATCGAACCTGTCGAGCGAGTACGATCCGTTACTTGCATTCCTACGCTTTCCAACGCATATGGCAATCTGTTCCAGACTAAGTTGTATGGCGCACGAACAATAATTTGTGCTAATCCTGTGTTATCACTGCCACTTTGTACGGTTAACGCGCCAGAATCTTTGGCATTATTCTGACTGGCTTCCTCTTGTTTCTGACTTAAACCATCAGCTAATTCATTAAGCATCAAGACATTGTAACGCTGGATTTCTGCCGGATCTGTGATATTTTTTTCACCCTGTTTCAATCCATCATTCGAAACAGACAACGTTGTTTGGTAATTTTGTTCAGCAACCGAAATGTGATAACGCCCTTGATAAGGAATATTTTCATCCGAACGTTGCCATGTGATCCAATCAGTCGTCAATGTTCTGGCTGCATCATCTTTTTGACTGATCTGATAATTTTTCTTCACCAACAAATCATTTACCTGTGACCACAACTTGCTGTATTCCGAGGTATTTTCAAGCAACAATTTACTGCTTTGTGCGCTATTCTCAACACGGGAGCCGGTCAATAACGCAAGAGCCTGCAAGGGTGGACGAATATCCAATTCTTTACCCACTGCGCCTGTTGAAGTCGCTGATGGAATATCATATTCACCGTTTTGTAACGGTAAAGTCATTCCCTCAGGGATGCTCAATATTTTAAGGGGAGGGGTTTCAAGATAGGATTCATCTCCGCTTACCTGACGTTTATAGCTCTGATCGCTGGAGCAAGCTGCCAAAAAAACCACCAATGACAGGCCAGCAATCTTCATGACCTTCGATTTTTGCAATAATGTTGCCATTAAAATTCCCTAAATTTTACAGTAATCCAGTCACTTTCAAGGCATTGCCAACTGGAATTTGCCCTTCTTGCGTCAGCGGAATCATTGGCAGACGCAGTGTGTCATCGGCAATCAATCCCAGTTGACGGCAAGCCCACTTGACTGGCGTCGGGCTAGGTTCAACAAATAATTTATGATGCAATTCCATCAATCGGCTGTTCAAGCTACGAGCCTTCAAAAATTCGCCCTGCCCAGCCAATTCACACATCTGTGCCATTTCCGCTGCTGCAACATTCGCCGTCACAGAAATAACCCCTTTGCCGCCAAGCTGCATGAAATCGACAAAAGTTGGATCATCACCACTTAGCAAAATGAAATTTTCATCATTAACCAATTCTTGGATCTGACTAACACGACTTAAGTTCCCCGTCGCTTCCTTAATTGCAACAATATTTCTTAATTTCGCCAGGCGAGCGACCGTCGGCGGCAGTAAATCACATCCAGTACGAGATGGCACATTATACAGAATTTGTGGTAAGTCAGTATTCTCAGCTATCGCTTTATAGTGTAGATATAATCCTTCCTGTGATGGTCTATTATAGTAAGGTGTCACTGTCAGGCAACCCACAACGCCCGTGTTTTCGAAACGGTTAGTCAGAGAAATAGCTTCAGCCGTGGCATTCGCCCCTGTACCCGCAATCACAGGAATGCGCCCATCGGCCATTTCCAGTGTTGCCAGTACGACATCAACATGTTCATCATGGCTAAGTGTTGCACATTCGCCTGTTGTTCCAACAGACACAATCGCAGATGTACCATTGGCGATATGATAATCAACCAATTTTTTCAAACTGCCTTTATCGATCTGACCAGCGGAATCCATTGGCGTTATCAATGCAACTATACTGCCTGTAAAACCAGAATGTTCGCTCACCATTGCCATTTCCTCTTAATTAAGCCTTAAACCGCACATGAGAGGTTCATGGTACTTTCTTGTTATACAGAAGAAAACTCTTTAGACACGCGATTTCGATGAATTTTGTTAATACCAAGTGTAGCCGATTAAACAAAAATTATAATCGTGTTCTCAAGACAAATACGATTGACCTTCTCTTGATCATTTTTTATGTTTAAACAGAACATATACACAGCAAGCACCTAATACAATTAAAGGAAAATCGCTTTGCCAACATCAGAACAACACTTTTTAGTGATCACTGCTCTCGGTACAGATCGTCCCGGCATTGTCAATACCATTACCCGCCTTGTCAGTACATGCGGCTGTAATATTGAAGATAGCCGTTTAGCAATGTTTGGCGAAGAATTTACCTTTATTATGTTGCTATCCGGTAGCTGGAATTCAATTACGCTGATCGAATCTATTTTGCCACAGAAAGGCGCAGAACTTGAGTTACTCATTGTGATGAAACGGACCCGGTGTGGTGTTCAGAAAAAATTTCCTTCAACGATTACTGTTAAAGTTGATGTTGATGATTTTCCAGGAATTGTTGAACGTTTTACCAGCCTGTTCACAACTCAGAATCTTAATATTGCTGAGCTGGTATCAAAAACTCATCCCACCGAAGGAAAAAAACCAGCCCGCCTGCAAATTCAAATTACGGGCCATCATCCATTGGATGATAACGGTACAAGATTTAAAGAAACCTTTCACCATCTGTGTGCAGAACTAAATGCGCAGGGCAGCATTAATGTACAAAACCATTTAGAATCATAGAAATTCATTTAAATAGTTTGAAAGACGAAGTGTATAGTAGTATTAGCGTACAAAATCATTCAAATCAAAACGATCAAACGGAGAATGCGTAATGAGTCCATTGAAAGCCGGTGATAAGGCCCCTCAATTCAGCCTTCCTGATCAAGATGGAGAAACCATCAATTTATCTGATTTCAAAGGTCAACGGGTTTTAGTTTATTTTTACCCTAAAGCAATGACACCAGGCTGCACCGTTCAGGCGTGCGGTTTGCGTGATACGATGAATGAACTGAAGAGTCTCAATGTTGAAGTGCTGGGCATAAGTATAGATGCATCTGAAAGACTATCCCGCTTTGCAGAAAAAGAGCGGCTGAATTTCACATTGCTTTCTGACGTTGAACATAAAGTTGCAGAACAATTTGGCGTTTGGGGAAAGAAACAGTTTATGGGGAAAACCTATGACGGAATTCACCGCATCAGTTTCTTGATTAATCCACAAGGCGATATTGAACACACTTTTGATACATTCAAAACCAGTACCCATCACCAGGTTGTACTCGACTACCTGAAACAACACTTATCGTAAACCAGTAATAATCAGATGACATAATTCACTCCCGCAATCCAATGTAACTGAGGGAGTGAAATTCAATTCCGCCTGAGACGTTCTTGAAAAGCTAATATTATCTCTGGAATGGCAAATAGCTAATTAGAGCGCTTTGTTTTACGAGGATAATTTTATGAGAATCGCCTTATGAAAAAAAACACGCCGCAAAAAACCCTGATAGCCTTATTTATCAGCCTGTTACTATCGGGAAATACTTCAGTTTTCTCCGCACCAACTGAAGATTCACTGCCCGATATCGGTACCACGGCTGGGGCAACCCTCAGTATCAACCAAGAAATGGTAATGGGTGATTTGTATATACGTTTGATACGTGCTCAGGCACCACTGATTTATGATCCTTTATTGACTCAATATATTAACAAACTGGGTCAAAAATTAGTCAGCCACGCCGATTCAGTAAAAACCCCTTTCCACTTCTATCTGATCAACAATCCCAATATTAACGCTTACGCTTTTTTCGGCGGTAATGTAGTGCTCCACTCAGCACTACTGCGCTATAGCAGCAATGAGAGTGAACTAGCATCTGTCATGGCCCATGAAATTTCTCATGTGACGCAACGGCATTTAGCCCGTTTAATGGAAGAGCAGCAGCGCAAAAGCCCCTTTGCCTGGGCCGGAACTCTTGGCGCTATCCTGCTTATGATGGCCAATCCACAAGCAGGGATGGCGGCACTCAGCGGCACACTTGCAGGTTTCCAGCAAGGTATGATCAGTTTTACTCAATCAAATGAACAAGAAGCCGACCGTATTGGAATGCGAACTCTCAGCCAGGCAGGATTTGATCCGAATGGTATGCCTGACTTTATGCAAATTCTGGCAGATCAATCCCGCTACAGCTCAAAGCTACCTGAGATACTATATACTCATCCATTACCTGACAGCCGTTTAGCTGACGCACGTAACCGTGCAAATCAATATCCAACTAAGTCTGTCCCTGAGTCTCAGTATTTTCTGCTCGCTCGCGTCCGCATTCTGACAATGTATTCAACAGAACAGCGCCCCTATATTGAGCAATTATTGAATAAATATAGCCAAGGCACTGCCAAAGAACAGATTGCTGCTGCCTATGGACGAGCTATTTTGCTTTCCCAAGATAAAAAATTTACTGAAGCCGGAACAGTATTATCACCATTATTGGATAAACAGCCGAATAATAATTGGTTTATTGATACCATGACGGATATCGATATCGAAAAAAAGCAATATACCAGCGCGATTAATCGCTTGCAGGATGCCCTTAAGAAACAAAAAAACAATCCGGTGCTGCAAATCAATCTTGCAAATGCTTACTTTCAGGCCAAACAGTACCCGCAGGCATCACAACTCCTGTTTCGTTATACGTTCAATAATCCCAATGATTTCAATGGCTGGTCATTATTGATAGACGTTGCCGAAAAACAAGGTAAACAGGCTGAAAAATTGGCTGCCTATGCTGAAACCCTGGCACTGCAAGGTAAATTTGACATGGCTATTGAATACCTCGGTAAGGCCAGTGCGTTAGCAAAATTGGGGAGTTATGATCAAGAACGGTATGATGCCCGTATTGATCAATTACGCCAACTACAAGAAAGTTATAGCCAATATAAGAAATGAGGTTTTTTACATGCAACAAATTATTTTTTACCACAATCCCTGCTGCTCAAAGAGCCGTGAGACACTCAAACTAGTTGAAGATCTCGGCATTGTACCTGAAATCATTCACTATCTTGATACCCCACCAACAGTAGAACAGCTTACTTTACTTTTGAAACAACTTGGTTTCAAAGATGTCCGGCAATTGATGAGAACCAAAGAAGATCTCTACAAGGAATTAAATCTTGGCGATAAAACGCTATCCCAAGAAGCGTTACTCAAGGCAATGGCTGAAAATCCAAAATTAATAGAACGTCCGATTGTTGTTGCAGGTGATAAAGCGCGTTTAGGCCGCCCGCCAGAGCAAGTTAAAGAAATTCTGGATTGATCTTTTTTGATAAAAATTCATTTTTCTATAAAAACTAAACAAAAAAGTGATAGGACATATTCTCTATCACTTTTTTATCCGACTCCGTTTTATGTTTAACTTATTAAGTCAAAGCTCAAGGATATCTTTCACAAACGGGATAGTCAGTTTGCGTTGCGCTACGATAGATGCACGATCAAGCTCATCCAACGTTTTAAACAGCGTTTGCATTTCCCTATCAAGCCGCTTCAACACAAAACGCCCGACATCTTCAGGTAATTCAAAACCCCGTAATTTTGCCCGCAACTGCAATGCCTGCATTTTTTCATCATCAGACAAAGGCTGTAATTTATAAATCTGACCCCAATCCAGACGAGATGCCAGATCTGGTAATGTTAGGTTAATCTGCCGTGGAGGGCGATCACCAGTAATCAACAGACAAGTTTGCCCAATTTCGACGATGCGGTTATACAGATTGAAAATAGCCATCTCCCATTCCTGATCACCAGCAATACATTCAATATTATCAATGCACACCAATGATAAATGTTCCATACCATCAAGGACTTCAGGAACAAAATAGGCACGTTTATCCAGCGGTACATATCCCACAGCTTCTTCCTGCCGGGATAATTCAGTACAGGCTGCATGAAGCAAATGGCTCTTGCCCCCACCATCACGGGACCAAAAATAGATATAACTGCCATGTGACTGACTAATGGCCAATTTTATTGCAGCTAATAAGGAGATATTCTCACCAGCAAAGAAACTGGCAAAAGTTTCATCATCGGGCAAATATAATGGTAACGAAAGCTGCGACGGTGTATTCAGAAGCACCTCAAACAGAATGGATAACGAACAAAGCTAAGTCTACCACAAAAAGTCTCTATAAATGAAACGAATGCTTTACTTAAAACGAGAGGTTATTGCCAATGTCCATCCCCCCATCCATTCACCATCTAATTATTAATATACTTCCTCTTTGTTGGCTGCTATCTGAAATTTATTGGGTATATATTATTTTACTGGAAACAAAAAAAGCCGATTTTTCAGTCGGTTCAGAATATTATTTAGTACCAAATAGTTTGTCGCCTGCATCTCCCAAACCAGGAACAATATATCCATGCTCATTAAGTCGTTCATCAATCGAAGCAGTATACAATTCGACATCAGGATGTGCTTTTTCTAGTGCAGCAATACCTTCTGGAGCCGCAACCAAAACCAACACCTTAATCACAGGACACTCTGCTTTCTTCAAAAGATCAATGGTGGCAATTATGGAACCGCCTGTCGCTAACATTGGATCAACAATCAATGCCATACGTTCACTAATATCAGAAACCAATTTTTGGAAGTAAGGTACAGGTTCCAGTGTCTCTTCATCACGATATACACCAACGACACTAATCCGCGCACTTGGAATATTTTCCAGTACACCGTCCATCATGCCCAATCCGGCACGCAGGATAGGTACTACCGTAATTTTCTTCCCTTTAATCTGGTCTATCTCTACCGGACCACACCACCCTTCAATAGTCACTTTTTCAATTTCTAAATCAGCAGTTGCTTCATATGTCAGAAGACTCCCCACTTCTGAGGCCAATTCACGAAAGCGTTTGGTGCTTATATCATGATCCCGCATCAGACCAAGTTTATGTTTAACCAGTGGATGTCTAACCTCAACGATCTTCATGAGTTTCTCCTAATATAAGCCGGCAGATAAAAAAATCGCGGGATTATACCTCCTTTTTAGTATCTAGCCACTACCAATCTATTAATTTTTATCAATCATAAATATTTTCCTGCAATTTTTATCTTACAGAAAACCCATATAAAGCTATCGCAAACGTTTGCTTAGACTGTTAGAATTATTTCTGTTCTATTTTATTCATTCAAGTGCAACCGCCTGGGAGCTACGTAGTGACCAACAAAACCTCTCTTAGCTATAAAGATGCTGGTGTCGATATTGATGCTGGTAATACCTTAGTCAATCGTATCAAAAGTGTCGTCAAGCAGACCCGCCGCCCTGAAGTGATGGGGGGATTGGGTGGTTTCGGCGCGTTATGTGCGCTGCCTCAAAAATATCGTGAACCTGTGTTGGTTTCCGGTACAGATGGTGTTGGCACTAAGCTGCGTCTGGCCATAGATCTGAAACGCCATGACACCATCGGGATTGATTTGGTTGCCATGTGTGTCAATGACCTGATTGTCCAAGGAGCTGAACCACTTTTCTTCCTTGATTACTATGCCACGGGCAAACTGGATGTTGATACTGCCACCAGTGTCATCACGGGAATAGCGGAAGGCTGCAAACAAGCAGGTTGTGCGCTGGTCGGAGGTGAAACGGCGGAAATGCCGGGTATGTATCATGGTGAAGATTATGACGTTGCTGGCTTTTGTGTCGGTGTCGTTGAAAAATCAGAAATTATTGATGGCAGTCAGGTTCAAGCTGGTGATGCACTGATTGCTCTGGCATCCAGTGGGCCACACTCCAATGGTTATTCCCTGATCCGCAAAATTCTCGAAGTAAGCCAGACAACCCCTGAAACGACCGAACTTGAAGGAAAATCTCTCGCTGATCATCTGCTTGTTCCTACTCAAATTTATGTCAAATCCATTCTGGAATTAATTGAAAAAGTTGAAGTGCATGCCATTGTACATCTCACAGGTGGTGGTTTCTGGGAAAATATTCCTCGCGTTTTGCCAGAAAATACGCAGGCAAGGATCAATTCTGCGAGCTGGGAGTGGCCAGCAGTCTTTACATGGTTGCAACAAGCTGGCAATGTTAGCACTCACGAAATGTATCGCACATTTAACTGTGGGGTAGGTATGATAATCGCTCTGCCTCAATCACAAGCGGAATCGGCCATTTCATATTTGAAAGCAGCGGGAGAAAATGCATGGCAGATTGGTACAATTGCCGAACTCAACGCTGATGAGCAACCTGTCGTTATCAATGAATAAGTTTTATGCCCGATAAATTCAAGTTGCAGTTTTACCAACTGCAACTTGAAACATGAAGGGTATGTCGGTAAATGAATTCCTTCAACGAAGATAATCCATGAAAAGAATTGTCGTTCTAATATCTGGCAATGGTACCAATCTGCAATCTATCATTGATGCTTGTCAGCAAAACCGGATTAATGGGCATATTGCAGCAGTTTTCAGTAATAATGCGGATGCTTATGGGCTGCAACGTGCTGAACAGGCAAATATTCCCACCAACTTTATCAATCCTAAAGCATACATAGATCGTACAAGCCATGATCTCGCCTTACTCAAGGCTATTGATCAATATCAACCAGATTTAGTGGTTCTGGCGGGTTATATGAGAATTCTATCCCCTGATTTCGTACAGCACTATCATGGTCGCTTGCTTAATATCCATCCATCCCTGTTACCAAAGTATCCCGGTCTGCACACCCATCAAAAAGCCATCGAAAATGGTGATAGGGAACATGGTACTTCCATTCATTTTGTTACTGAAGAGTTAGATGGTGGCCCTATTATTTTACAAGCCAAAGTGCCTATTTTTGAGGATGACATAGAGGAAGATATTGTCGAGCGAGTCCAAATCCAAGAACATAATTTCTATCCTTTGGTTATTCGCTGGTTTCTGGATGAGCGTTTGACGCTGAAAGGAAATACAGTCGTAATGGATGGATATGTTCTACCGCCGCAAGGTTACGCATCAGAATAATCCAGAGCTTACTCCTTTCCTCTTTCAAGTTGTGGTTTTACTGGCTGCAACTTGAAAGACGACGGGTATATTGTGTTAAGGTAACATTGTATTAGGATTATACCTTGCTGTAAGTTGTCATCTCGGGAAGGTGAATTAATCGATGAATTTTTTGTGCACGGCTCCTATCATACGGCCATTCGGATGTGTACTTTCCAACACTATTATTTTGCCAATAAGACCCGTGAATTCTAGACCAGCGTGCTGGCCCATCAAATTGAATGGAAAACCAAACGGAGTAGTAATGTCCCACGATCGTCTCTATACCGAAAAAGAACTCAGTTGGCTCTCTTTCAACGAACGTGTACTTCAGGAAGCGGCTGACAAAAGTAACCCGCTGATTGAAAGAATGAGATTTTTAGGGATCTACTCCAATAACCTGGATGAGTTTTACAAGGTTCGCTTTGTCGATGTAAAACGGCGCATTCTCATCAGTGAAGAACAGGGTTCAGCGACCAGCGCCCGCCAGCTATTGAGAAAAATTCAGGCCAAAGTCGCCAAAACTGATCAGGAATTTGATGATCTCTATAACGATCTGCTGCTGGAAATGGCCCGTAATCAAATTTTTCTGATTAATGAACGGCAAATATCCCCGAACCAACAAATCTGGTTACGGCAATATTTTCGCCAACATTTGCGACCGCATATTACGCCAATTGTCATTAATTCAGAAACCAATCTGGTTGAGTTTTTGAAGGATGACTATACCTATTTGGCCGTTGAAATTATCCGTGGGCAAGAAACGCAATATGCTTTACTGGAGATCCCATCGGATAAAGTCCCTCGTTTCGTCAATTTGCCACCAGAAATGCCTCGCAGACGCAAGTCAATGATATTACTTGATAATATTTTGCGTTATACACTGGATGAAATTTTCAAAGGATTCTTTGATTACGATGCTTTAAACGTTTACTCCATGAAAATGACCCGTGATGCCGAATACGATCTGGCAACAGAAATGGAGTCCAGTCTGCTGGAACTGATGTCTTCCACACTGAAACAAAGACTGACGGCAGAGCCGGTGCGGTTTGTCTATCAACGTGATATGCCTGATGAAATGGTAGAGCTTCTGCGCAGTAAACTGGGACTATCGAATGATGACTCGGTGATTGCAGGTGGCCGCTATCATAATTTTAGAGACTTCATCAAATTCCCCAATGAAGGGAACCGGAATCTCCTGAACAAACCCATGCCACGATTGCGCCATAGTTGGTTTGATCATTTCCGTAACGGTTTTGATGCCATACGGGAGAAGGATGTCCTGCTTTATTACCCTTACCACACTTTCGAACATGTGCTGGAATTGCTACGTCAGGCCTCTTTCGACCCCAGTGTAATCTCTATCAAGATTAATATTTATCGCGTTGCAAAAGACTCACGCATTATTGACTCCATGATCCATGCAGCGCATAACGGTAAGAAAGTCACCGTTGTGGTGGAATTACAGGCACGTTTTGATGAAGAAGCCAATATCCATTGGGCGAAGCGATTAACCGAAGCGGGCGTGCATGTTATTTTTTCTGCTCCCGGCCTGAAAATTCACGCTAAGCTATTCATTATTTCCCGTCTTGCCGGGGACAAAATTATCCATTACGCCCATATCGGCACGGGAAATTTCAATGAAAAAACTGCGCGTTTATATACCGATTATTCTCTGTTGACCGCAAAGCCCGAAATCACCAATGAAGTGCGCCGGGTATTTAACTTTATTGAAAACCCTTATCGCCCGGTCACATTTGAAAATTTAATGGTATCACCCCAAAATTCACGGGCCATGCTCAATCGATTGATTACCCAGGAAATCGAAAATGCACAAGCAGGAGAAGTGGCCGGTATTACTTTAAAAATCAATAACCTTGTTGACAAAGAGTTGATAGATAGACTTTATGATGCCTCAGAAGCTGGCGTCAAAGTTCGTATTCTGGTGCGGGGTATGTGCTCTCTGATTCCGAATCAATCAGGTTTTAGTGAAAACATCCACGTCACCAGCATTGTGGATCGGTTTCTGGAACACGATCGAGTTTACGTTTTCACTAATAAAGGCGATGAAAACATCTTCCTTTCATCGGCTGACTGGATGACCCGTAATATCGATTACCGTATTGAAGTTGCGGTTTGCCTGCTTGATCCTATGTTAAAACAACAAGTTATGGATATCCTTGAATTGCAGTTCAATGATACCGTCAAAGCACGCTATATCGATAAAGAATTGAGCAATCGCTATGTTCCACGGGGAAATAAGCGTAAAATCCGCGCTCAAATTGCGATTTATGATTATCTGAAAAATCGTGAACAACCGGAACCAAGAGCCTGATTTATGCTGTTTAAACACGACACTCCTATGCCAAAACCTCAAGAAATTGCCACTATTGATCTGGGTTCTAATAGTTTTCATATGGTAATCGCCCGTATCGTTAACGGTGCACTACAGGTTATTGGACGTTTAAAAAAACGGGTTTTCCTTGCGGATAGTTTAAACAATAAAAACGAATTAAGCGAAGAAGCCATAAACCGTGGCTTAGCTTGTCTTTCCCTATTTTCGGAACGATTACAAGGGTTTTCTGCTGATAATGTTTGTCTGGTCGGAACCCATAGCTTACGCGAAGCCACCAACGCACAAGAATTTTTAAAACGTGCAAAAGAAGTTATCCCCTACCCGATTGAAATCATCTCAGGCCATGAAGAAGCCCGCCTGATTTTTATGGGTGTTGAACACACCCAACCGGAAAAAGGCCGGAAATTAGTGATTGATATTGGTGGTGGCTCTACGGAACTGGTTATCGGTGAAGATTTCGAGCCACTCTTAATCGAAAGTCGCCGCATGGGTTGTGTCAGTTTTGCCCGCCAATTCTTTCCTGATAATGTGATCAATGAACATAATTTCCGTAAAGCACGCCTTCAGGCAGCACAAAAGCTAGAAAATCTTGTCTGGCAATTTCGCACAAAAGGCTGGGATTTTGCTTTGGGCACATCGGGAACAATTAAAGCTGTCCATGAGCTATTAGTGGAATTGGGCGAGAAAGATGGCCTGATCACGCCAGAACGACTCAATATGCTGGTGAAACGAGCCCTGAAATATAAAAATTTCAAGGCGCTGGATCTGCCGGGAATTTCTGATGACCGCAAGCAGACTTTTGTTCCCGGCCTTTCAATCTTGTGTGGTATTTTCGATGCCCTGCATATTGAGGAATTACACCTGTCTCAAGGTGCTTTAAGGGAAGGTGTACTTTACGAGATGGAAGATCGATTCCGTCATCAGGATATTCGCCAAAGAACCGCCAAAAGTCTTGCTGAACACTATAATATCGATCGTGAACAAGCCGACCGGGTTTGGAGTACCGCCAAAAATCTTTATGAGCAATGGGCAGGACAAAACCCTAAACGGGTGCAACCACAACTGGAATCTATTCTATTGTGGGCAGCCATGCTACACGAAGTCGGTTTAAGCATTAATCTCAGCGGGTTACAACGCCATTCCGCTTATATACTGCAACATACTGATCTGCCTGGATTCAACCAAGAACAACAATCATTGCTGGCAACACTGGTACGCTATCACCGCAAGGCAGTGAAAGTGCATGAGCATCCCCGTTTCTATCTGTTCAAGAAAAAGCAGTATCTTCCTATACTTAAGATATTGCGGCTGGCAACATTATTGAATAACCAACGCCAATCTACCAAAACACCATATATACTAAGGTTAGGGACTGATCGTAGTCATTGGACACTCTACCTGCCCAAAAATTATTTAACGCAAAATGCTCTGGTGCAACTTGATCTGGAGAAAGAACAGGATTACTGGAGTGACGTAACTGGCTGGAACTTACACATTAAAGAGGAATCGACTTAACGATCTCACGTTATGAAGAAGAAAAAGAAATCTGTTCAAATTACAAAATTGATCTTGCTTATCAGCTTTCTGATTTTATTTGGGCGTTTTATCTATTCATTCATGGCAGCTTTAGAGCATCACCAGCAAACCCAACAGCAATCGGTGGAACTACTCAGTAGCCCGAAAACAGAATAGTTGTTACAGGGGCTTTCAAGAGCAATATACCAGATTATGTTATGGTTATGTTATTGTGAACACCCTTGTTTTAGCCTATTTTCTGCTTTAAAGGTACATTATGTTACAACCGACCTTTACACCTAATAATAATGCGACTGTTGCCAATCAACATTCGCAAAAATTGGCACATGCTCGCCAACACCTGTTCTCACTGTTCATTAATGATGAGCTATTTGTTGACACGTTATTAGGCCAAGCTGATGAATCTTCTGCCATCAGCGATGAACAGTTATTAGAGAAAATAGAGGAAGTCAGTACATTACTGCTCGACCTGCATGCTGCTGATATTGCGGATATTCTGGAAGCCTTGCCCTATGACGAGCGTCTCGCTTTATGGAAGCTTATCGACAACAATCAGCGCGGTGAAGTTTTGGTAGAAGCCTACATTCCTATCTGGGACAACCTAATCAAAGACATGTCTGATGTTGAACTATTGCGCGCCATCGGCACTTTGCATGTGGATGAACAAGCATACATAGCGGAACATCTTCCCAGAGAGACTTCACGCCGCTTACTGACCTATCTGGAGCCGAGCCAGCGCAACCGCATCCGCGAAGTATTGCAATACCACAAAGACAGTATCGGACAGATGATGGATTTTGAGTTCGTGACAGTACGAGGAAACGTTACACTCAGTACAGTTCAACGTTTTTTACGCTCACGAGGCTCCATCCCTGAAACAACCGATAAGATCTTTGTTATTGATCGTAAAAACCGTCTTCAGGGAGAACTTCCCCTCACCACATTGCTTATCAACGTGCCAGATAAATTAGTTGCCGAAGTCATGCATACGGATACCGTGACTTTCTCGCCGGAGCAAAAAGGCGAAGATGCCGCCAGTGCATTCGAACGTTACGACTTAATCTCTGCCGCTGTGGTAGATAACAACGGTCGTTTGATGGGACGCCTGACAGTTGAAGACATTGTTGATACCTTAAATGAAGAAACCGACAACAATATACGCCGGATGGGGGGATTAAGCCGCGAAGAAGATGTTTTCGCTCCCGTTGGACAAGCAGTCAAAACCCGCTGGACATGGCTCGCAATAAACTTGTGTACTGCTTTTGTGGCTTCCAGAGTCATCGGCCTGTTTGAACATACCATTTCCCAGCTTGTTGCCCTTGCAACTTTGATGCCTATCGTAGCAGGCATCGGTGGTAATACTGGCAACCAGACCATTACTATGATCGTTCGTGCACTGGCGCTTCACCAGATTCAAACAGGCAGCTTTTCTTATCTGATATTGAGGGAGTTTGGGGTCGCCCTGATTAACGGCATCATTTGGGGTGGAATAATGGGCGTTATCACCTATCTGCTTTATAGTGATCTTGCTATGGGGTGTGTTATGACAATGGCGATGATACTGAATCTGCTGATGGCAGCGCTGATGGGGGTATTTATCCCGTTTATTATGATGAAACTGGGAAGAGATCCTGCGATTGGTTCCAGCGTGATGATTACTGCTATTACGGATACTGGCGGATTCTTTATCTTTTTGGGACTGGCAACACTGTTTTTGGTGTGACTAGCTTATCTGATGGTTTATTACAAATAACGAGTGGATAGATACCGTAATGTGGTATGAAGCAATCAATGGAAGAAAATGTCGATTCAATCATCGGCATTTTTTCAATTATCAATACACTCTATCGTCCCAGACGCTATACCCAGCGTACTTTAAGATGCTTTTATTCTCTCTCATTTATATCAGCATATCTGATTGATATATCCACTTTCAAAGCCTCAAACAGGATTATAAACATAGTACATTTTACGATCAGTTAAAATACAACACCATATTCCCCATATTCCCCATATTCCCCATAACACACTTTTTCATGACTCATCGCATTCCCTATCACAAAATTCATGAAAAATTACTACCAGAAACATAACCTTTTTGACATAACCTCCATATTTTCTTCATTATTGACTAAATCTCTCTAGTTACACTAATAATATATTCTTGCATCTATTTTGGCATAAGATGCGGCATGACCGATTACCGCCACAACATTGAGAGAATGTCGAGCAAATGAATAACAAAAGCCGTTCCTATTTTTTCCGACTCGCTGCGGCGTTAGCCGTGATCGTCGTGGCAGTTTTCTTTGCGTGGAAACATTTCAACACGCCTGCAACATCAGATAAAAACGAGGATTCAGAATCACAACAGAGTGCACACAATCCAGCACTTCCCCCCGTACAAGTAGCAACAACTGAAATAAAATCTGTGCCCCATTACTTGGGAGGATTGGGAACAGTTCAAGCGACAAATACAGTGACTGTAACCAGTCTTGTAGAAGGTCAGTTAATAAGCCTGCATTTTAATGAAGGGCAATACGTCAAAAAAGGGAATTTGCTGGCGGAGATCGATCCTCGTCCTTTTCAAGTTAAGTTGACACGGGCACAGGGGCAATATGCTAAAGATCAGGCAACATTGACCAATGCTAAACAGGATTTAATTCGCTATCAGCAATTAGCAAAAAGTAAGCTGATATCTCAACAAGATCTGGATAAACAAATTTCGCTGGTTCGTCAGAGCGAAGCCAGCCTGAAAACCAGCCAGTCTGATCTGGACGAAGCAGGATTGCAATTGGCTTACAGCCGCATCACTGCGCCTATTTCTGGTCGTGTCGGATTAAAACGCATTGATATCGGTAATTATGTATCTGCTGCTGGCGGAACTCCGATTGTAATCATTACGCAAGTCGATCCCGTTGATGTGATATTTTCCCTGCCTGAAAATGATATCAGCGCTGTCCTGAAGGCTCAGAAAGACCATGAAAATGTCAATGTCATCGCGTGGGACCGCAATAATCAACTACAATTGGCACAGGGTAAATTGCTCAGTATTGATAACCAAATTGATGTCACCACTGGCACAATCAAGATGAAAGCGCAGTTCAATAATCAAGACAACGTGCTATTTCCTAATCAATTCATCAATATTCAGATGAAAATTAACACACTTGAAAATGCTATTGTGATCCCCAGTGCTGGATTGCAAATCGGGAGTATTGGTCATTTTGTCTGGAAAGTAGATAAAGAAAATAAAGTCAGCAAACATAAGGTCGTTCCCGGGTTGCAAAATAGTCAATTTGTGGTCATCAGCAGCGGTTTGTCGGCAGGTGACCGTGTTGTCACCGACGGGATTGACCAATTGACCGAAGGTGCAAAGGTCGAGATTGTAAAACCGCTGTCAGTTAACTCTCTTGATGTCACGAACAATAAGACCAATTCAGCAAAATCAAATAATCAACAAAACGACGAAGTGGAGAATCCGTAATGCAACCTGATTCTCCGATAACAGGCGGGGGACCATCCCGCCTGTTTATACTGCGACCGGTCGCTACGACGTTATTTATGGTTGCGATATTATTGGCAGGGTTCATCGGGTATCGGATGCTGCCCGTTTCTGCCTTGCCACAAGTGGATTATCCGACTATTCAGGTGGTAACCCTCTATCCCGGCGCTAACCCAGATGTAATGACGTCTATCGTTACAGCTCCGCTGGAGCGTCAGTTCGGGCAAATGTCCGGCTTAAAACAGATGTCATCCCGAAGTTCTGGTGGTACTTCGGTTATTACACTGGTATTCCAGCTTTCCTTGCCATTGGATGTCGCAGAGCAGGATGTACAGGCGGCGATTAACTCCGCCAGTAATCTATTGCCTGACGATTTACCCTATCCGCCAATCTACAGCAAGGTTAACCCGGCTGATCCCCCTATCTTGACGCTGGCCGTAACCTCTGATGCCCTGTCCATGACGCAGGTGCAAGATATGGTAGAAACCCGTGTAGCCCAGCGTATTTCTCAGGTCAGTGGTGTTGGCCTGGTGACACTGGCTGGAGGACAACGCCCCGCTGTGCGCGTGAAATTGAATGCTCAGGCCATCGCTTCTCAAGGCTTAGACAGTGATATGATTCGCTCCGCCATCATGAAGGCCAATGTGAATTCAGCAAAAGGTAGTTTTGATGGGCCGACACGCTCAATTACCATTTCATCCAACGATCAGATGAAATCTATTGATGATTACCGAAATTTAATTGTGGCATATAAGAATGATGCCCCGATTCGTTTGCGTGATATTGCCACTATCGAGCTGGGGGCTGAAAATAACAAATTGGGCGCATGGGCCAATGAAAAACCCGCCATTGTCATCAACGTTCAACGCCAGCCCGGCGCAAATG
The DNA here is from genome assembly GCF_900116635.1 of Xenorhabdus koppenhoeferi. Lineage (GTDB taxonomy): Bacteria > Pseudomonadota > Gammaproteobacteria > Enterobacterales > Enterobacteriaceae > Xenorhabdus > Xenorhabdus koppenhoeferi. The sequence continues at coordinate 29,493 of NZ_FPBJ01000008.1, forward strand.
TTATTGAGACAACAGATAATATCCGTAACATGCTGCCAGAATTGATCAGCAGCCTGCCCAAATCAGTCAATGTTGAAGTGCTGACCGACCGCACTGTCACAATCCGTAATTCGGTCAAGGATGTTCAATTTGAACTGTTGCTGGCCATCGCGCTGGTTATCATGGTGATTTACCTGTTTTTGCGCAATATCACTGCAACTTTAATCCCGAGTGTTGCTGTACCCCTTTCTTTGATGGGTACTTTCGCTGTTATGTATTTTTTCGGTTTTTCCGTCAATAACCTCACACTAATGGCATTGACTATCGCAACAGGCTTTGTGGTGGATGATGCCATCGTCGTTATAGAAAATATTTCCCGCTATATTGAACGGGGAGAAAAACCACTTACGGCTGCGCTAAAAGGGGCGGGAGAAATGGGCTTTACGATTATCTCTCTGACTTTTTCATTAATCGCTGTACTAATCCCATTGCTGTTTATGGGGGATATTGTTGGTCGTCTATTCCGGGAATTCGCTATCACTCTGGCTGTGGCAATTTTAGTTTCTGCCGTGGTGTCACTAACGTTAACACCGATGATGTGCGCAAGAATGTTAAAAGCCGAAGCTGAAATTAAACATAATCGCTTCGAACAAGCCTGTGAACGTTTCTTTGAACGCATGATCGAGATATATGCCATTTTTCTGAGACGTGTGCTGAATCATCCTTGGATTACGCTCGGTGTTGCATTCGGGACAATGGTTTTGACCGCTCTGCTCTATATCATGATCCCCAAAGGATTTTTTCCCTTGCAAGACAATGGGCTGATTCAGGGGACACTGGAAGCACCGCAGTCCATTTCATTCAACGCAATAACGGATAAACAGAGGCAGGTTACAAGCCTGTTATTGCAAGATCCTGCCGTGGATAATATTACAACATTTATCGGTGTTGACGGTAACAACCCAACCCTGAATAACACCCGTATCCAAATTACGCTAAAGCCTCTCAGTCAACGTGATGAGCGCATTGATGAAGTTATTCCACGTTTACAGGCCCGCGTTACCAGCGTGCCTAACGTTAGGTTGTATTTGCAACCGACACAGGATTTAACTATTGATACACAAGTATCCCGCACGCAATACCAATTTACATTGCAGGCAACCTCCCTTGATGAACTCAGTGTCTGGGTACCTAGATTGCAAAACGCGCTGAAACAGCGATCTGAACTGGCAGATATCGGCAATAATTGGCAGGATCAGGGGTTAGTGGCTTATCTTAATGTGAATCGTGATTTGGCCAGTCGGTTTGGGATCTCTATGGCAACAGTAGATAGTGCGTTGTATAACGCATTCGGTCAGCGTTTGGTTTCAACCATTTATACTCAATCAAATCAGTATCGAGTCATTCTTGAGCAGGATACGAAAAAAAATTCAGGGCTGGACGCACTCAATAACCTCTATCTGACGGGAAGTGATGGCAAAATGGTACCATTTAATACCATTGCCACCATCGAACAGCGACTGGGACATTTGTCTATCAACCATCTGCAACAGTTCCCTTCTGTCACTTTTTCGTTCAATGTTGCGAAGAATTCGTCCCTTGAACAAGCGGTTAATGCAGTTCAGGAAACAGAACGGGCGATTCAGATGCCAAAAAACATAATCACACAATTCCAAGGTGCAACACTGGCATTCCAAGATGCGCTCAGTAATACTCTTTGGCTGATTTTGGCTGCTGTCGTTGCGATGTATATCGTCCTTGGCATATTGTATGAAAGTTTTATTCATCCCATCACAATATTGTCTACTTTACCTACAGCGGGTGTTGGCGCCTTACTGACCTTAATGGTTAGTGGATATGAATTAGATATTATCGCCATCATAGGGATTATTCTTCTGATCGGTATTGTGAAGAAAAATGCCATCATGATGATAGATTTCGCATTGGCAGCAGAACGTGAGCAAGGCATGCCTCCTTATGAGGCCATTTATCAAGCTTGCTTGTTACGTTTCAGACCCATATTGATGACAACCATGGCTGCACTATTGGGTGCTTTGCCACTGATGCTCAGTACCGGTATTGGCGCAGAATTGCGCCGTCCATTAGGAGCCAGTATGGTGGGAGGTCTGATCATGAGCCAGATCTTAACGTTGTTCACCACTCCCGTTATTTATCTGCTGTTTGATCAGTTAGCGAATCATTTCCGAAAAAATAAGCAAAATGATCAGGAAACTCCATCCAATCCAATAAGTCTGGATAAATCCTCTGCCAATCATCGGGAGTCGCTGTGAAATTTTTTGCACTATTTATCCAGCGGCCAGTTGCTACAACATTGCTGAGTTTAGCCATCACCCTGTGTGGTGCACTCAGCTTCATCTTGCTGCCTGTATCACCATTGCCGAAAGTCGATTTTCCTGTGATTACAGTTAATGCTTCTCTGCCCGGCGCATCACCCGAAACTATGGCATCTTCTGTAACAATGCCGTTAGAACAAGCATTAGGTAGAATTGCAGGCGTCAAAGAGATGTCCTCCGTCAGCTCATTGGGAACCTCTTATATTTATCTGGAATTTGAGCTGAATCGGGATATCAATGGAGCAGCACGGGATGTCCAGGCTGCCATTAATGCTGCGCAAAGCTTGTTGCCTTCAGGTATGCCAAGCAAACCGGGATATTATAAAGCTAACTTATCAGACGCGCCGATCATGATTCTGACCCTCACATCAGACAATTATAGTGAAGGACAACTGTATGATCTCGCGTCCACCAGAATGGCACAGAAACTTTCTCAAATAGAAGGCGTCAGTCAAGTCAGTGTTAGTGGTAGTTCATTACCGGCAATACGCGTTGAGTTAAATCCTAATGCCCTTTTTAATCAAGGCGTTTCTCTTAACGATGTCAGCAACGCTATCAGCAATGCTAATGTCAGGAGTCCAACGGGTTATATTGATTCAGATAAACAAAGCTGGCAATTGCACACCAATGACGCGCTGAGAACAGCAGACAGCTATCGCTCCATTATTGTGCATTATAATAATGGGGCTCCTGTTCGTTTGCAGGATGTTGCAAATGTTAAGAACTCCGTCGAAGATATTCGGGCAGCCGGTATGTCCGGCAATAAATCTGCGATTGCCATTGTTATCCGTCGTGAAGCAGGTGCGAATATCATCGCAACTATTCAGCGTATCCGAGAGCAACTTCCCATCCTGCAAGAATCTCTGCCTGCCAGTATTCAGTTGAACATTGCGCAAGATCGCTCGCCAACTATTCGTGCTTCCCTGCAAGAAGTCGAACGCGCTCTTGCCATTGCCGTTGCTTTGGTCATTCTGGTGGTATTCCTGTTCTTACGTTCAGGCCGCGCTACACTTATCCCGGCGATTGCGGTTCCGGTATCACTTATTGGCACCTTTACCGCCATGTATTTGTGCGGCTTTAGCCTGAATAATCTTTCATTGATGGCATTGACCATCGCCACAGGATTTGTCGTTGATGACGCCATTGTCGTATTGGAGAATATATCCCGTCATCTCGATGCCGGACTAAAACCAATGCAAGCCGCCCTTAAAGGGGTCAGAGAAGTTGGATTTACAGTACTTGCCATGAGTCTGTCTCTCATTGCCGTGTTCATACCTCTTGTATTGATCGATGAACTGCTTGGTCGATTGTTTCAAGATTTCGCGGTTACACTCGCCACCGCGATTGGCATTTCATTGTTGGTTTCTCTGACGTTAACTCCAATGATGTGTGCTCATTTACTCAAATCACCACCCATAAAATCGCAGAAACAGAAGCGGGGATTCGGTAAGGTATTGTTGAAACTTCAACAGGCTTATGGACGCTCACTGAAATGGATACTTAATCATACGCGTTGGGTCCTACTAACACTGGCCGGCATTATCGCCCTGAATATCTGGCTTTATATCAGTATTCCCAAAACCTTTTTTCCTCAACAGGATACCGGGAAGATGCTGGGTTTTATCGTTGCTGATCAAAGCATTTCATTCCAATCTATGCGCGAAAAAGTAAAAAGTTTTATGCAGATAGTCGATGCCGATCCGACCGTGGACAATGTCGTGGGATTTACAGGTGGTGACAGTATCAACACAGGTTTTATGTTTATTGCTCTGAAACCGCTTGAAGAGCGCACGGAAAGTATCCAACAAGTCATCACTCGTTTAAGAGGCAAACTCACCAATGAGGCTGGAGTCCGCTTATATTTAGTTCCTGTTCAAGATCTCAGATCCGGGGGACGCGGGGCTAAATCTACTTATCAATTTAGTTTGTTGTCCGATGATTTTGGTGAATTACGTAAATGGAGTCCTATAATCAAGAGAGCGTTGGAAAAACTGCCCCAGCTGGTGGACGTTAACTCAGATGAAGACGAAGATGATAAAGGTGCTGAAATAGCGATTACTTATGATCGTGATGTCATGGCGCGTTTGGGGATCAATGTCTCTGATGCCAATAAGTTACTCAGTAATGCTTTTGGGCAACAACCTATCTCCACAATTTATCAACCATTAAATCAGTACAGGGTGATAATGGAAGTTGCTCCGCAATATACCCAAGATCCAAGCACGCTGGAAAAAATGTTTATTATCAATGCCAAAGGAGAACGCATTCCGCTTTCCTACTTTGCTCGCTGGCATCCTGACAATGCACCGCTGGACGTGTACCACCAAGGGCTTTCAGCTTCCTCTACCATTGCTTTTGATGTTGCACCAGGATACACGCTGTCCGATGCAATTAGTGCGATAGAAAAAACAATGACAGAATTGAGTGTACCTTCAGCAGTGCGCAGCTCTTTTGCAGGTACTGCACAAGATTTTCAGGATAGCGAACGTTCCCAATTGCTGGTGATCCTCGCAACTATCGTGACAGTTTATCTGGTTTTGGGAGTACTGTATGAGAGTCATATTCATCCGCTGACAATCCTGTCCACCCTACCTTCTGCCGGGGTGGGAGCTTTACTGGCATTGGAGTTGTTCAATACACCATTTAGCCTAATTGCGATGATTGGAATTATGCTGCTGATAGGTATTGTCAAGAAAAACGCTATTATTATGATAGATTTTGCCCTTCAAGCGCAGAGAAACGGTAAACTCAGTGCTCAAGAGGCGATATTTCAGGCCTGTTTATTGCGTTTCCGGCCAATAATGATGACAACTCTTTCTGCTTTGTTTGGTGCCTTGCCTTTGGTATTGAGTAATGGGGATGGTGCTGAGTTGCGCTTCCCATTGGGTATTACTATTGTCGGAGGATTGGTAATGAGTCAACTTCTCACGCTATATACCACTCCTGTTGTGTATTTATTCTTTGATAGGTTACATGAGAAAAAGCGCAATCATCGGGCAGTAAAAACTCAATTCACTAAAACATCATGAAATTTATGATGAAAATAGGTATTAGCAGTAAGTTGTTTCTGGCAATTTTTGCCACCTGTATGCTGGTATTAGTGACAATGCACTGGGGCATTCGCCTCAGTTTCCAGCACGGCTTTATCGGCTATATAAAACAAAATAGTCAAATGCGGGCAGGAACGCTGGCAGAAGCGCTAACAGAACAATATCAGCAATACGGTAGTTGGGATTTTCTGACTCAAAACAATCAAGTAATTTTTCAAATTATTCGTACCATTGAGCAAAATAGCGACAGCCATCAGGGGTCTCCGCCCCGGGGTTGGCGTACCCAATTCTGGGTTGTAGATGCTCAGATGAATTGTCTGGTGGGTTACTCTGGAAATATCCCCGCAGAAAGCTATCGCAAGCCCGTCACTTATCAGGATAAGGTTGTCGGTTGGGTGATTGTCAGCAAATCTGACAAAATTACCAGTCAGGCTGATATCAGTTTTGCCCATCAGCAACAATTTACAAGTTGGGTTATCGCCGGTTTTTCAACTTTACTGGCACTGATTGCTACTTTTATCCTTTCCCGGAGTCTCTTGCGCCCTGTTAAACGGCTGGTAGAGGGAACACATAAACTCGCAGCAGGTGATTTTAGTGTTCGGGTCATTCCATCCAGCAAAGATGAAATTGGTAAATTAGCGTCAGACTTTAATCAGCTTGCAAATACACTGGAAAAAAATGAACAAATGCGCCGTGACTACATGACGGATATCTCCCATGAACTACGCACCCCACTTTCTGTTCTGCGTGGTGAGTTAGAAGCCTTGCAGGATGGTGTACGCCATCCGACACAGGAAACCATCCATTCTTTACTCGCGGAAGTCACCATCCTGACAAAATTGGTAAACGATCTACATTTACTGTCCCTTTCCGATAGAGGTTCTCTGTCTTATCGGAAAGAGCTGATAAATATCAATCAACTATTGCAAATCTCCATCGCAAGTTATCAGAGCCGTTTTGCTGATAAGCAAATCACATTGTCATTGAGCTTCAAAGAAAATGTGACACTGTTTGCAGATCCCGATCGATTAGCACAACTCTTCCAAAATTTATTGGAAAATAGCCTATGCTATACCGCTGATCAGGGAAAAGTGATGATTCAAAGTTATTCAGATCAACAAAAATGGATATTCGATTTGCAAGATAGCGCTCCCGGGCTGACTATTGAGCAATGCCACCATGTTTTTGAGCGTTTTTACCGCTGCGAATCCTCCCGTAATCGTTCAAGCGGCGGTTCGGGACTCGGGTTGGCAATCTGTTACAATATCGTTGAAGCGCATGATGGCACTATCCGCGCGACCAGATCGCCTTTAGGCGGTATTCAAATCCACGTAGAATTACCACTGCTTAAATCCTCTAAAATTGAAACACCATGAGCACGTATTTCACACAATATACCGTTCTAATAGTTGAAGATGAACCAAAGTTAGGGCGACTGCTGGTCGATTATCTGCAATCAGCTGATTATCAAACCCAATGGCTGAAACGTGGTGATGAAGTTATTAACTATGTTCAAAAAAACCAGCCCGATATTATCTTACTTGATCTAATGCTACCCGGTCTTGATGGATTATCGGTCTGTCGGGAAATTCGTAAATTTTCTGATGTTCCGATTGTGATAATGACTGCCAAAACAGAAGAAATTGATCGGCTGCTCGGTTTGGAAATTGGTGCGGATGATTATATTTGTAAGCCTTATAGCCCACGGGAAATGGTAGCCAGAGTAAAGACAATTTTGCGGCGTTGCTACCGTCCACAGGATATTATTAGCGAACAAGGAGCTTTGACTATTGATGAAAGCCACTTTCAGGCACGCTATCTTGAACGGGTTCTTGAACTAACCCCCGTCGAATTTCGACTACTCAAGATAATGTCCAGCCAGCCCAGGCGAGTTTTTTCGCGGGATCAGTTGTTGAATAATCTTTATAATGACCACCGTATTGTGAATGATCGCACCATTGATAGCCATATCAAGAACCTGCGCAGGAAACTGGAGCAATTGGATGAGGATAAATCTTTTATCCGATCAATTTATGGACTAGGTTATCGTTGGGAAGCAGAGATATGCCGTTTGATGTAAAAATGGTGGTAAGCACGATCAAGGAAAAGTGAAATAATTCTAAATAAGATTTTAAAGAAATTGTTCTGCTTTTTTAGAAATAGATCACATCAATATTATTTTATTTCTCGTATTATCAGCCCTGAAAAATGAAGAACTAAAAAAGTGTTACTGTAAGACTAGGAACCACCTCCTTGGCTAGCTCAATCTCCCTTGGGCTGGCCTTTTCTTTTATTTGATAAAAAATAAAATATTTAATTTTCAAAAAGTTAAAATTCAACCCTGTCCCATAAAAATAAATTAATTTAATGATTACCCTCTCTGCCATTGGCTATTTTTTGATTATTTTTTAGTAACATTATTTATTATAAATAAAGGAATCATATCGCAATAAATATCATTAATATTTATTCAGTTTCATGAAGGAAATTTTAAGAAAGCACTACTCAAATTATTCAGTTATATACCCAATGGATTTCAAGATGCAGCGCGACAGTAAGGGAAGAAGCCCCAGGAGCATAGCTAACTATGTGACTGGGGTGAGTGAGCGCAGCCAACAAAGCTGCAACTTGAAAGGAGACGGGTATAGAATAGGTTAAGGTTTATTTTTCATTCTGTCAGATAAAAATTATTTCACTTTCCATTGCTACAAAATGGTCAGATTTTGGCAATTATTATATTAACTGAAGCGATCCACTGCTGTTTCCCTTTCTACTTGCCTTGTTATTAATCTGAATATCAACAACAATCAGTAGCGCCTTTTGCAAACTGGAGTTAATCATGACTGATATCGCTAAGTTATTAGGAAAAGACGCAGAGAATTTATTACAACACAAATGCACTACCATTCCACAAGAAAATCTCTATCTCCCGGGCACAGATTTCGTCGATCGAGTAATGATTGAAAATAATCGACCTAATACTGTCCTGCGTTCCATGCAAACCTTACTAAATCATGGTCGTCTGGCCGGAACAGGTTATCTCTCAATTTTGCCGGTAGATCAGGGAGTCGAGCATTCTGCCAGTGCATCTTTTGCCGCCAATCCACTTTATTTTGATCCTAAAAATATTGTTGAATTGGCAATTGAGGCAGGTTGTAACTGTGTTGCTTCAACTTATGGTGTCCTCGCATCTGTTTCTCGCCGTTATGCCCATAAAATCCCGTTTCTGGTAAAGCTCAATCATAACGAGGCATTAACCTATCCAACCCAATATGATCAAACTTTATATGCCAGCGTCGGGCAAGCATTTAACATGGGTGCAGTCGCAGTCGGGGCAACTATTTATTATGGCTCTCCCGAATCACGTCGCCAAATAGAAGAAATTTCAGCTGCTTTCGAACGTGCTCACGAGTTAGGTATGGTTACCGTGTTATGGGCCTATCTACGGAATTCAGCGTTCAAGAAGGATGGCGTTGATTATCATACTAGTGCCGATTTAACGGGTCAGGCAAATCATCTGGCAGCAACAATAGGTGCCGATATCATTAAACAAAAAATGGCAGAAACCAACGGTGGTTATACAACCATTGGGTTTGGGCATACTGATAAACGTGTCTATAGCAATTTGACTACTGAGCATCCGATTGATCTGGTTCGCTATCAACTGGCTAACTGTTACATGGGACGCGCTGGATTAATCAACTCTGGGGGTGCTTCCGGAGATAACGATCTGAGTGATTCAGTTCGCACAGCTGTTATCAATAAACGGGCTGGAGGGATGGGATTGATCCTTGGCCGCAAAGCGTTCAAGAAATCAATGAAAGAAGGTGTTGAGTTAATTCACTCCGTTCAGGATGTCTATCTCGACACGAATATTACTATCGCCTAATCAAGCTTTTTTATTCATCGTTACCCGATGGATTTCAGGAGATAGGTATATTTCACAATGGGGATACTGGTATCCCCATTATTCAATAACAATCCTATCTTTCTAATTCACCACCATTGATGAAAATGATGCACAGGACCAATCCCCTGACCAACGCCAAGAGTATCTGCCTGTGCCAGCGCATTTTGCAAGTATGCTTTTGCAGAAGGTAAAGTGCTTTGCCAATCGGAATAACGTGGGCGTAATGCAGCAAGTGCCGCAGAAAATGTACAACCGGTACCATGAGTATGTCGGGTATTCACTCTGGGCGCGGTAAAACGCCACTCTCCTTCATGGGTAAAAAGCCAATCCGGGCTTTCTTCATTGTTCAAATGACCGCCTTTCAGTAAAACCGCCTGACATCCCATTAAAAGTAATTCTCTTCCCTGCTGTAGCATCTCCTTTTCTGTCTCCGCAGGATTACATTTCAGTATGGCGGCTGCTTCGGGCAAATTAGGAGTGATCAAAGAAACGATTGGCAGTAATTGCTCTATCATTGCCGCAATGGCTTCTGGTAATAGCAAAGGATCACCACTCTTTGCCACCATAACGGTATCTAATACAATGTGGGAAACTGGATAACGGCGTAATGATTCTGCAACTACAGCGATATTGGCCGAATTGGATAACATGCCAATTTTAGCGCTGTCTATTTTAACATCCGAAAATACGGATTCTAGCTGGGCAGAAACAAAGAGAGGATCAATATCATAAACCGATTGGACTCCTCTTGTATTTTGGGCAACCAATGCGGTTATGACCGTTGTACCGTAAGCGCCAAGTGCGGAGAAGGTTTTTAAATCAGCTTGAATGCCGGCACCACCGCTGGGATCAGTCCCTGCGATAGTTAGTGAGTTAATTCTCATGATGGTGACTCCTATTCACCAGAAAAAGAAAAGTGGGTATCAAAATAAAAGATACCATGACTTCCCTACGCTGGCATTATCCAGATCAGGTAATACGGGTACTTCTCAGTTCAATCAAAGAACGCCCCGAGCCAAATAAAAATCACTCTATTAGTATCCCAATAGAGTGATATTTGCAATAGATTATCGTCAGATAATGAAACTAAAATAACGATAAATATATTTGGTCAGAAGTTAAATACCAACCAAAATAAATTTATTACTATAAAATTGTGACGTTTGCGGCAGCAGGGCCTTTAGGACCATCCTGTATTTCAAACTCAACTTGCTGGCCTTCAGATAATGTTTTAAATCCATCTTTCATAATTGCAGAAAAATGTACAAATACATCTTTGCTACCATCAGCTGGAGTAATAAAACCAAAACCTTTTGACTCGTTGAACCACTTCACAGTACCAGTGATTTTTGCCATTTCAAAAATTTCCTTTGAATCACTTAATTCGCCGATTGACATGAAAATAAACAAATTAGTATTCGTTGCTGTTATTTATTAACAGAACTATACTCCGTTTACCCATGTGTTTTATCACATACTCTTTATATAATCGCAAGCCATTTTTTTCAGGTGCTGGAGCCAACGCACATATTTGAAAATCTTAACACCTATTCTGATTTTAAATTATACAACAATCTTTAATCAACCTAACCATATGAATATACACAAAAATAAAAATTCAACCCAAAGAAACAACTTTAATTAAGCTAATATATAATGCTGTTTTTTGCGCCTATTGCAGAGTAGAATAGAGAGTTATCATGGCCCAGAATCCATTTTCGATAACTATAAAGTTATCACTAATTACATTCAACTCTTGATTAACATAAAATATAAACATCTTGCATATAATCAGACTACTTTTTTGTTTATCATTTATTAAATATTATTCAATAATAATATTTTTATCTTTACACCATATATGGATAAACAACTTTATAAGATTTATAAAGTCTGAAGTTTGTCATTTAGCCACTTCATATGTTCTACTAATGACACTATTTCTATGAAATAATTCATATCAAGTGACTTTAATTTATCCTTAATCATATGACAAACCTCTTACTTACTTATGAGTCAGTAAGCTATGATAAAACGCATAATAGCCTTTAAGATTAGGCTAAAAATGGAGGAATACTGATAATAATCAGCCGGGCATAATACCCAGCTGAAAATACGCTGAATAGATTAACAATTAAGCAGATTTTTTCTTTACTTTGACTACTAAGTAACCCAGCCATAATACACCAATCCAGAATGGCATTAAAATAACTGAAATACTAATTGATGGCATCATCAGAATAATAACAAGAATGAACACCAGAAATGCTAAACACAGGTAGTTTCCAAACGGGTACCACAATGCCCGGAATTTTGTCTTAGTGCCTTCATTATTCTTAGCTTCGCGGAATTTTAGATGGGCAAGGCAAATCATAATCCAGTTAATAACCAACGTTGTTACCACCAATGCCATCAACAACTCAAATGCTTTACCCGGTATAACATAATTAATCAGTACACCCATTGATGTTGCTAACGCTGATAACCCAATAGATAAAACAGGTACACTACGTTTATTCACTTTGGTCAGAATGCGGGGCGCGTTGCCTTGTTTAGCCAAACCATAAAGCATCCGGCTATTACAATATACGCCACTGTTATAAACAGATAATGCTGCCGTTAATACAACCATATTCAGGATATTCGCCACCCAAAAGCTATCCAGATCATGGAAAATTAAAACAAATGGGCTACCACCTTCTACTACATTCCCCCAAGGATAAAGTGAAAGCAGAATAGCCAGTGAGCCGATGTAAAACAGTAGGATTCGATAAACGACTTGATTGGTTGCTTTTGGAATATTTTCCTCAGGATTTTCCGCCTCTGCCGCAGTGATCCCTACCGTTTCTAATCCACCAAACGAAAACATGATTACCGCCATCGCCATGATCAAGCCGGAAACCCCATTAGGCATAAAACCGCCCTGCTGCCATAAATTGGTGACGCTTGCCTGTGGCCCGCCACTACCGCTGATCAGCAAATAGCTTCCAAAGAAAATCATGCCGATAATCGCAGTAACTTTAATGATAGAGAACCAGAATTCAGTTTCACCGTATAATCGAACATTAATCAAATTAATAAGATTTATCAGCACAAAAAATATTGCGGCGGAAACCCATGTCGGAATTTCCGGCCACCAATATTGGATATAAATGCCTACGGCCGTTAGTTCTGCCATTCCGACCAGAATGAACATTGCCCAATAATTCCAACCCGATAAAAAACCAGCAAAATCGCCCCAGTATTTATAAGCAAAGTGGCTAAATGACCCTGCGACTGGCTCCTCTACGACCATCTCACCCAATTGGCGCATAATCAAGAATGCAATAAATCCACCAATTGCATACCCAAGTAGTACTGAAGGCCCTGCCATTTTGATGGTTTGGGCTATACCTAAAAATAGCCCTGTACCTACTGCACCACCGAGAGCAATAAGTTGAATATGCCTGTTCTTTAAACCACGCTTAAGCGCGGATTGTTCTTGTTGTCCTGCCATTTAGTCCTCTTTTTGCGGTGCTTAGAATCCGTCTCATTAAAAGTTATTCTATTTGTTTTTTTGAACCTGAGTATTTTTTGAGTCTGAAAAGAGCAAGGAATCACCCCACTCTCCCAATTTTCATAAAATTTGTCGAACTTAAATTGTCTCAACTATCATAAATTTTGGTTATGTGCTGATTTAACTCGATATTTAGTCTATTAATTAGAATTAGATGGATATTAAAACACCATTTACAAAGAATGAATACCATGGATGTATGTTAACACACATACATTCAGGATAATGATTGAGATAGAGATCAAAAAGGTATGTAGCGGGTATATGTAGCGGGTAATAGAACAAACACCTAATTCACATTTTCCATTGCCTCGTTCACAAAGCATATCTAATTCCAGCAAATACAAAAACAGACATACTACTATTAGGCACAATTATTAGGCACAATGTTAAAATCACTTTTTTATTTTTCAATTCAACCACCTTGGGATAATTTCATTGTAGTTAACATCCTAGTGAAATAGGATAAAAAGTTTTTACGCTCGGAAGCACCTAGTTTTATTATTGCCACTGCCCACAATGATGGGTTTTGTCATCTTGAAAAGAAGTTGTGTATACTTCTCCCCACCTTTAACCAATTTAAAATTTTAATGCCACAAGATAACCACTTAGCACTTGTATGCGCACTGAGTAAATGGATAGAAAACCATCTTGGCCGTGTCATTCATCTTGAAGAGCTTGCTGCTTACTCTGGCTATTCCCTTTGGCACATGCAGAAAATATTCAAAGAAGTCACAGGGATATCGCTTGGAAAGTACATAAGGCAACGGCGCTTGGCTGGCGCAGTTTCTCTGCTGAGAAACAGTTCTTTGCCTATTTTTGATATAGCTTTGGATTTCGGCTTCGGATCTCAATCTCATTTCACATATATGTTCCGTAAAGAATATGGCATTACACCTTATGATTTTCGTCAGAGCATAGATATAGAACTTGAAGTGAAGCTCCCATTGCATCTGACCTATGACTGTCAATCATGAGGTAAATATCATCAGCGGCCACTTATCTCGGCCGCCTTACTTACTTTCCATTTTTAATGTCTCTTCTACCCCAACAAATGGTTGCACTCTATATTCATCATCTCTCAAGTTGCAGCTTTGTTGGCTACCCTAACTCACTCCTCCGTTTTTTATAAACATACGGTTAACTATGTTCCTCAGGAGCCTTCTCAAGAGAATAAGTGCTGCATTTTGAAATTCATGTATCTACATTCAAGAGAATTAAGCATAAATTATCCTTGATATTTTTCGACCAAAGCCAAAGCAATCGCTTCAGTTTCAGCATCAGGTGTACCATTAATATCGGATGGACGAAAATGCATCTGAAATGCCTGAATCGTTTTATGCGTTTCATTATCCAGTATCCCTGTTTGAGGAATTTTATAACCATACCGAAACAGTGCCTTCTGTATTGAAATCACTGATGCAGGCATATCAGGACTTCTTCCAGCCAAATATTTATTAACAGTCCCATGATCAGGCCAAGCACCAATCCCTTGCTCATAAAGTAACTGCCATGGGAAAACTGGACCGGGATCTTTTTTTCTAAGTGGAGCTATATCACTGTGACCAACAACATTGACCGCCTTAATTTGATATCGCTGAATAATATCTTTGGCCAATCTAATCACTGCATCGATTTGCGATAGATGATATAAACACCACTCTTTTTTAATAAACTGTTGCTTAAAACCACAATTAACAATTTCAATACCAATAGAGTAATGGTTTAGACCTTGATATCCATTCCATTCACTTTTTCCTGCATGCCATGCTCTTTGCTTTTCTGAGACTAATTGGAAAATAATCGGCTCTTTATTTTCATATTTTGCCTGAGATGGAATGAGGTAATGTGCACTAACATTACCTCCCGTTAATGCCTGCAAAGATCTTCTATCATTTAAAGCAGTATAATGCAAAACAAGGAATTTAATCGAATCAATATCCTGATTGGTCGAATAAGGATAAGAATAATCGACAATATAACCATTTCTCTCTTCTCGCTCAGGAGAATAAGAACAACCAACTAACAGAGTAATAAATGCACATGCCATTAATTTTTTTATCATGTTCGAGTTGCTAATCTTGAAATCCATTGTGTATATATAATAGATGAAACTAAAGAAGATGTGATGTTTTTTAGTTTCAGACAGGATCTAACGTACAAATAAAAGCCGGACATTCAAGGAATAGTCGAATATCCGGCTTTTATGATTATCCTATATGAATAACGTTCTGTTATTCATATTCCAATTGTCTTTCAAATATTGCTTTATTGGTTACGCGATAATCTGAAATCTGTTGGATATAAACCCCTAACTTCCAATATCCAGCAATTACGTCTTCTGATTATTATTCAACATATCATTATCCCAAATACCCTTTTCAACTTGCTGCTGAATTTCTGGATAATCCTTGATATTGAATGTTGGTAACTGCCCCGATTTTCTCTGCTGGTTATAATCTTTGACAAGCTTCATTGCGATACCTGACAACAAGAATATCGCAATCAAGTTAACAGTAGCCATACATGCCATCGATACATTAGCCATATTCCAAACTAAAGGAACATCCGCTAATGTGCCAAACATAACCATTCCCAGTGATGCCAAGCGCAGGATAAATAAGCCCGCAGTGTGGTTACGCTCAAGGAATATCATATTACTTTCAGCATAAGCGTAATTAGCAATGATAGATGTAAAGGCGAAGAAGAAAATAGCAATAGCAATGAATGTCGTTCCCCAATGTCCAACAGCCGATGAGAGTGCCCGCTGAGTCAATTCAATTCCGCTGATAGCAGTAATATTTTCGTTAAGAACACCAGAAGAGAGGATGATGACCGCGGTGGCGCTACAGATAACGATGGTATCCATAAACACCCCTAACATCTGCACATAGCCTTGCGAAACCGGATGCGGTGGGTATGGAGAAGCCGATGCCGCAGCGTTTGGAGCAGAACCCATTCCCGCTTCATTCGAGAACAATCCACGTTGAACACCCTGCAACATTGCCTGAGAAATGCCATAACCTAATGTTCCGGCTATTGCTTCCTGAAGACCAAAAGCACTCTTGATAATTAATGCAAATACTTCTGGAATACGTTCAATATTGTGACCAACAACCCAAAGTGCCAGTATGAAATAGGCAATCGCCATAAACGGTACAACAAATTCCGCGACTTTGGCGATGGAGCGCAACCCGCCGAAAATAATTACACCGCTAGTGATGACTAATACAATACCAACATAAAATGGTTTAATATTAAAAGCAAAAGCAGCCGCTTCCGCAATTGAACTTGCCTGAACAGCATTAAATACAAGACCAAACGCGAGAATAAGAAAGAATGAAAACAGAATCCCCATCCATCGCTTCTTCAACCCTTTTTCCATATAGTAAGCAGGGCCACCGCGATAATTTCCTTGATCGTCTTTCGTCTTGTACAACTGAGCAAGCGTGCTTTCAACAAAGGCAGTCGCCATACCAATAAATGCCACTACCCACATCCAGAAAACAGCCCCTGGCCCACCAGCAGTAATTGCAATAGCGACTCCTGCTAAGTTACCGGTTCCCACACGAGCAGCAAGGCTGGTACATAAAGCCTGAAAAGATGAAATACCAGAGCTATCTGATTTATTACTATTTTTCAGAACTGAAAACATGTGACCAAAATGACGAAGCTGTATAAAACCAGAACGCAATGTGAAGTAAAGGCCAACCCCGAGGAGCAAGTATATTAGTACATAGTCCCAAAGAATATTGTTAATGAAGTTAATCAGATCCGTCAAGATATTTTCCCCTTACTAATTAGCAAACATTATCTGACCATAATGCAGTATCCGCCGAAATTTTATTGTGCTTAATTTCCTTTATAATTAACAAGTAACACAAGGCTGTATACAAGAAACACAGAGATACTAGTCAGTAAAACGGAAAGAATGTAACACAATATCTATTTCAATGGGTAACTTTTAATGAAATTTTTACATTTAGTTTAGCGTTCGTGAACATTTACATTAATACTCATAAATGCATCATTCCCTATTTCAAGCCTATTAATCGTATATTATGAATAATTGGCATGAGCTAACTTCTTTGCTAAATATAAGCAAACAATATGAATCAATTAACAACCAAACTTAAAATGGAAGCAATTTTATAACCAAAATGAAACTAATTTAAAACAACGCCAATATAATAACCATACAAAAAACATGTGTTAATTTAAAGTTATTAGCGCTATGTCATATGCGTACATTAAACAAATTTAGATAGTTACTCTCCGTCATATCACCTAAGTTGTAATAACCTAGTCAATTAAAAACATAAAAATAATTACAAAATTTAATGTTGAACTCTCTAATATTTCTGAAAACATATAGCAATGTTTTTCTCAAAATGAGATTATTAAATTTTAATACTGTGATAGTTGGAAAAAGCCACCATACCGTATTAAAATTTTTGATTGTTATTTTTGCAGCAGGAAACAGCAATAACAAGTTAATGACATGTTAATATTCCACTATCTGGCTATCAGATAATCTGCAAGCGAGGTTATAAGTGATGTTAGAGCGAAAAAGAAAAAATCCCGCAGACAACATACTGCCAAAAAGAGTTTATAGAGGAAAATCAAAGTATGAGTACCATCCTGCCACAGGTGGTTCAATCTCTATCTGTTGTTTAAACTCACCAGTGTCGGTTGTTTGGAAAGAGTACAATAAAATTGTCGAAAAAATAGAAAAAAACAGCACATAGAGCATAATATATGTTGAAGTTAACAAAAGGAGCGGGAGTCACCACTCCCGCTGATTCTAATGATATCTTTTCAATGAAATAAAATTCAATCATCACACCAAAAATCTCCTCCATCACAAAATATTCCTCTATTATTGATCTCGTTATCATCAAGAACGCTATTACAAAGCGCCTATAAATAATAAAATTAATTAATACTTAATTTGTAATTGAACAAAATACCACCTATATCAAATAGATTTTGAGTGACATTTTTCATGAGGAATATAGTTTTCCAAAATTCGTGCTACGATATAAATCTTAGCCCATGAATATGGGCAGACAATGGAGTATTATTTATGCGTATAAGTAACATCATGAAAAATATTGCCGTTTTCTCTCTAATCACCCTATCGTTATCAACACCAGTAATTGCAAAAAATGGGACATTGATTCACTTGCCTGATACACGGTTTGCAGTCCTGTCAGTGGGTGATCTGGAAAATGCCTCAGCTGGTAGCTATTCCATCGCCGTTTTCAGAGATAAAGAACTCATAGATTTTGAAACCGGAGAGATTTTTTCCCGGGATGGTTCAGTGTTCGATGACAACAATAAACCGAGAATTACCTTTGCTGATATTGATGGAGATGGTTCCAAAGAATTGGTTGTATCCAAACTCTCAGCGGGTTCTGGAAATTATCTTGAAGTCGATGCTCTCAAAATTACTGATAAAAATGTCAAACTTCTCGTCCGCATTAACATCAATGGTAAAAATGATCCTATAAAATCACTCCGTGCCCTATGTAAAAGAGACAAATGTGGGGAACAGGAAAACTAATAAACATATTCTCAATAAGTTCGATTTTTCACTGAGATCCAACGCAAACAATTAATAATGTACTATTGTTTATATTATCAACACTATCATGGTCATAGTCGATCAAGAGGAAATTATGAAACGTCTTTTACTGCCACTTTTCCTTATCCCATTTTTCTCTTATGCCGCTCATGCGAATATCAATAAAACAGCAGAAACTTACTGTGATTTATTTGGAAAAGCCTCTGTAGATGCATTCAAAACTAACGATTCACCAGATGTAATAGCTCAGAGAGTTTTCAGTAAGTTGAATTATAAGGGATTTGATCTTAAAGAAATCCATAGCAACAAGGATGAGTTTATTGCTTCTATCAAACAAACTGTCACCGAAGTCAGAAAAAATAAGCGGACATTTCCAAACAACCAGAATTTTGACGAATCACTGGATAAATCCGTCAAAGCATGTAAAGAAAAAACAAGGCATGCTTTATCCCAAAGTATCAAATAAATGCTTATGAGCGACTGACTCACGTCGTCGCTCTATTTTGTTGAGCTATCAGATTTAAATCATCATTAATATAATATTTTTATAAGATATGAAAACAACTAAAGGGCTATTAAATCCCTTTAGTTAAAATAATGAATTCGATTTATTACAGTGCAATTATTCTATTTTAACACCACACGCCTTACCATTTTAGCTGGCTTTACCTTATACCTTGATGACTCAGTAATGATAACTTTTCTTCAACACTCAACCGATCAAATTCAGCGCCTAGTTTGTTCATTTCATTTAAAATACGGGATAAGTTTTCATCATCCAGTGTCAATTGCGCCGCAATAAAAAATAGAATATGTAGGTTAAGATCACGAGGTTTCCCCCCCCCCGTATATTTTCGCCATTGGTTACTATTAGATACCCCAGCTAATTCAGCCATTTGTTGACCAGTAAATTGTAATCTAAATTTCAGATCAGCCAGGTCATTTGTTGAAGGAGGTATGTAATTTTCAATTAAGCGCATACATTTTCCATTTAAAGATGGGGCAAATCGCCCCATACATGAATCAACCCATAAAAATATACTTTATGGCTGCAATAACAACCGCAACCCCAACTGTAACGATCAATTTTTTCAGCCAATCCATATCGTTTTTGATAGACGTAAGATCAGCTTTCAGATTATTTTCAGTCTGCCTTAAATCTTCTTTTGTAGCTACACTTATATTCTGTAAATCCGCAATAATTTCTACAATTTTCTCGGCTTGTACCTCATCCATACCGGATTCTTTCAGAGATTTAATCGCATTATGTATATTCATCGTTATGACTGTCATTTTTCATCCTCATGGGGTTGATAGGCCGCTGACTATCAGCTACCTGTTTATTGACTACAACAATAACACCAAAGGGGCTATTTGGCAAAATTTTTATACAATTTTTAATCTTATACCATAAAGATAATTTGAAAAGAGATCAGCTAAAAAAACGCGCCACCGCCAATCTTGTCAAACGCTAAATCAGGCCTTCTGGTTTTAAGCATCGCCTGGTATCCAGCAGGACAGCGACACTATGTTGGTCTGCAGAGCTTATCGCCCGGCTTTTTGGGCGATAAGCGTAGTCCAGGCGACAACTTTTCCCCTCTTTTAGGAAAAATGCCTTTGGTGCCCAAAAACAAAATCGTTTCTGATGTTATACCGCAGAACACATTACACACTGCTAAAACTCAGCCTGCACACTCGTTATCATTCCTCAAGTTATTCGGTCGCACCATTTCATCCAGCCAGCGCTCAACAGAAGAACGATAACTCAACGTTTCTCTCATCTCTTTCATGACAGCCCACAGAGGCGTTCCCTCGGATAAACAGCGAAAATCAATATTGGTAAAACTCTGGCAAAACAAGATCATCCAAAGCATGAGCCGCAAAGGCTGCTGCTATGATAACTCGCCGATGGAGCAGGTCTTTCGACGTTTGAAAAGTGAATGGAACCCACCAGAAGGTTATCTGGATATCCATGATGCGATAAGGGATATCACGCAATATTTGGGGGCTATTACAACTACGTCCGTCCCCATAGTTTTAATGGAGGCATTTCTCCCGTTGAATATGAAAGGCAGTGGGAAGAGGCTAAAAAAGTGTCAGGAAGTTATTGACCACAACAAATTCGTTCCCGACGAATTTGTCACTCCCTTGCCGCCGCGCTGCATCTTCAAAACCATTGAGTATAGAATTTGAAAATTGAGAATTATTACAAAAATATACTTGCGTTAAATAAACATTAAAAATCTCCCATGAACTTTAAATCCAAATATTTTATTAATATAAAACTTTAAAATCATTTTTATTCATTCCTCACCTGTCGTCTACTTTATATTCTCAGTTACTATTAGTTCTCATTTGCATGCCTGTTTCCTCAAATTACTGTGATTTATTGATATGACATGATAATATTAACATCTGCTATATTCATTCCGCATTCCCAAAAACAGATGGAAATGTGATTCTAATTTCTGTAGTCCACAAATACATAACCTAATTTTTTCTTAAATAAAAGAGAGGGCTATATATGTTTAATTACATGGTTCGTGTTGAAATCTTTGGTGCAACTTTAAAAGAATACAGTTACCTGAATGAATCAATGGGAATAATTGATTTTAGGAACACAATTAGATACAATACCGGAGAATTAATGGCTTTACCTACCGGATCTTACGTTGGAATTTCGTCAAATTCTGCGGCAGAGATCAGGGAAAAAGTTAAAAAGTTAGCAAGCCCATTATCCTCAAAACCTGTTTCTATATTTGTTTGTCGCTATAGTGATTGGGCTGCTTTTCTGTATTCTGCATCTGTATCCTCATTAACTGCCGAATCCGAATCCTAATTTAGTTTCACATTTTTATAAGCTGGATCTCCCATAAAAGATTTGGGAGACCAGCTTTATGGTATTTCTACAATAATATATATTTTAAGAAAAAGTATTTTTATTAAATAAATATTATGCTGATTAGAAAAAAGATTGGATTACTTTAGTGGCGAAGTTGAACTCAAAAATTGATCGGTTTTGCAGAAAGATTTTTTACAACAATAAAATAACGGGAACCATTAAGCTCCCGTTATCTATTCAGTTAAACAATCAATCACATGTGGGAAATGATTTCATCACCGAATTCGCTACATTTCAGCAGCTTAGCTCTATCCATCAGGCGTTCAAAATCATAAGTCACGGTCTTAGCCGCGATTGCACCTTCCATTCCCTTAACGATTAGGTCAGCCGCTTCGAACCATCCCATGTGGCGCAGCATCATTTCTGCGGAAAGGATAACTGAGCCAGGGTTTACTTTATCCTGACCAGCATACTTAGGCGCAGTACCATGTGTTGCTTCGAACAATGCACACTCATCACCAATGTTTGCGCCTGGAGCAATACCGATACCACCAACTTGAGCTGCTAATGCATCAGAAATGTAATCGCCGTTCAGGTTCATACATGCGATAACATCATACTCTGCTGGACGCAGGAGAATTTGCTGCAAGAAAGCATCTGCAATGACATCTTTAATGATAATGTCTTTACCGTTCTTAGGATTCTTGATTTTAACCCATGGGCCACCATCTAGCAGCTCTCCACCAAAATCAGTGCGAGCCAGTTCATAACCCCAGTCTTTAAAGGCACCTTCAGTAAATTTCATGATATTGCCTTTGTGAACCAAAGTCACCGACTCACGATCATTATCAATGGCGTATTCAATCGCTGCACGTACCAAACGCTTAGTGCCTTCTTCTGAACAAGGTTTCACGCCAATACCGCATTGTTGAGGGAAACGAATCTTATTAACACCCATTTCATCCTGTAGGAATTTAATAACTTTATCCGCTTCTGCTGAACCTGCTTTCCACTCAATACCCGCATAAATATCTTCTGCATTTTCGCGGAAAATGACCATATCAGTCAATTCAGGCTGCTTAACAGGACTTGGCGTACCTTGATAGTAACGGACTGGGCGCAGGCAGACATATAGATCCAATTGCTGACGCAGTGCAACGTTCAGTGAGCGGATACCGCCACCAACTGGTGTTGTCAGCGGGCCTTTGATGGCAACGCGGTATTCACGGATCAGATTCAAAGTTTCATCCGGTAACCAGACATCTTTGCCATATACATGGGTGGATTTTTCACCCGTGTAGATTTCCATCCAAGAAATTTTGCGCTCATCGCTATAAGCTTTTTGAACTGCAGCATCAACAACTTTAAGCATGACCGGCGTAACATCAACACCAATGCCATCCCCTTCGATATAAGGGATTACAGGGTTATTCGGAACATTTAATTTACCTTTGGCATCAATAGTAATTTTTTTACCTTCCGTCGGAACAACTACTTTGCTTTCCATTAACCTCTCCTTTCAAATAAGCGCAATGCCTTGTTAAATTTTTGTAAGGGACGTGTCAATACTACTTGAATATTCTGCAAACGCCAATGGCCACAGTTTTAAGGTATAATACGCACCCTAATTTTTCGCGATGGCTTATCATGACAAATATCTCTTTTAAAAAACCACAAATTAACCGATTCAGCCAAAGAAAAAAGGGCAATACTGCAAAAAAATTAATAGCCCCCAGACGGGTGTTAGTATTTAACAAACCTTATGATGTTTTGCCCCAATTCACCGATGAAATGGGAAGAACAACATTAAAAGATTTTATTCCGTTTACTGATGTTTATGCCGCAGGTCGTCTGGATCGTGATAGTGAAGGGCTGCTAGTATTGACCAATGATGGCAAATTACAGGCTAAATTGGCGCAACCACATAAAAAAACAGCTAAAATTTATTATGTTCAGGTTGAAGGTATTCCTGATGAATCTGCCCTGAATAAATTACGCTGTGGCATCACGTTAAAAGATGGCCCGACTCTGCCTGCCGGTGCTGAGTTGGTAGAAGAACCAGAATGGCTCTGGGAGCGAACACCTCCCATCAGGGAACGGAAAAGCATCCCTGTAAGCTGGCTCAAAATTACCCTGCATGAAGGCCGTAACCGTCAAGTGCGCAGAATGACAGCCCATGTCGGCTTTCCTACATTGCGCTTAATCCGTTTCAGTATGGGTTCAATACAATTGGGAACATTATCCCCAGGGGAATGGAGAGAAATTAATTTTGTTTAGTCCACACGTTACCGTTGCTTGTATTGTATATGCAGAAAACAAGTTCTTGATTGAAAGAGCATGAAGACGTTTGATGCACCTAAACTGCCAACGTGTTAGAGTATTGCGTTTGTTTTTTCCGCAGTGAGATTATCCATGTCAGATAACAGCCAGAAAAAAGTCATTGTCGGAATGTCCGGCGGTGTTGATTCATCAGTTTCCGCCTACCTTCTGCAACAGCAGGGCTATCAGGTAGCTGGGCTGTTCATGAAAAACTGGGAAGAAGACGATGGTGAAGAGTATTGCTCGGCTGCTGTTGATCTTGCTGATGCCCAAGCAGTTTGTGACAAATTGGGCCTTGAACTGCATACCATCAATTTTGCAGCCGAATATTGGGACAATGTATTCGAACATTTTCTTGCTGAATATAAAGCAGGCAGAACACCCAACCCAGACATTCTTTGCAATAAAGAAATTAAATTCAAAGCATTTCTAGAATTCGCGGCTGAAGATTTAGGGGCTGACTACATCGCAACAGGTCATTATGTCCGCCGTCAGGATGTAAAGGGCATCAGTCAATTGCTCCGTGGCCTGGATGGCAATAAAGATCAAAGTTATTTTCTATATACTTTAAGCCATCAGCAAGTTGCCAAGAGTCTATTTCCAATTGGAGAATTGGAAAAACCCGAAGTACGCCGCATTGCCAAAGAAATCGGTCTGATCACAGCAAAGAAAAAAGATTCAACCGGTATCTGCTTTATCGGTGAGCGTAAATTCCGTGATTTTCTTGGGCGCTATCTCCCTGCCCAGCCGGGTTCAATTGTTACAGTGGATGGAGAGACTATCGGTCAGCATTCTGGCTTAATGTATCATACACTTGGTCAACGTAAAGGGCTGGGGATCGGCGGAACCAAAGATGGTGGTGAAGAACCATGGTATGTTGTTGATAAGAATGTCGAAAATAATATGCTAATTGTCGCCCAAGGTCATGAACATCCTCGCCTGATGTCTATCGGTCTGATTGCTCAGCAACTTCATTGGATTGATCGCCAACCACTAAAAACAGAGATTCGTTGTGAAGTGAAAACACGTTATCGTCAGCATGATATTCCTTGTACTGTCGTTCCCCTGAGCGAAGATAAAATTGAAGTTCGTTTTGATAGCCCTGTTGCCGCTGTCACCCCCGGTCAATCAGCCGTATTTTATCAAGGTGAAATCTGTCTTGGCGGTGGTGTGATCGAACAACGTATACAGGAGTAATTGTGGCTAAAAATTATTATGATATTACACTGGCATTGGCAGGTATCTGCCAGTCAGGCCGTCTGGTACAAACACTTGCCCATGAAGGCCAGTGTGATACTGATTCTTTTGAAATAATGGTCAACAGTATCTTGAATATGAACCCTACATCTACTCAGGATGTTTTTGGCAACAATGCCTGTAACCTGCGCATTGGTCTTGATGCCATGCTGGGCATGTTCAACACATCGCACAGGGGTGTTTCAGCTGATCTGACTCGCTATGTACTGAGCTTGATGGCGCTGGAGCGCTATCTAAGCAAAAATCAGTCTGCAGCCAATGAACTGGCAAATCGCATCAGCCAGTTAGAACGTCAGCAAACCTACTTCGAACCTATGTCAGAGGGAATATTCAATGCCCTTGCTGGAATTTATGTTGATGTTATCAGTCCATTAGGGCCTCGCATCCAGGTTACAGGCTCACCTGACGTATTGCGTAATCCATTAATTCAGGCAAAAATCAGAACCGCTTTATTGGCGGGTATTCGCTGTGTTGTTTTATGGAAACAAGTCGGCGGCAACCGCTTACAAATTATGTTTTCTCGTCAAAGCCTGAGCCGACAAGCAAAAGATATTCTTGCTCATTGCTAAGTAAAAATTGTTAAACAAAAACTGTTAATTAAAATCCGGGAGTTGCTACCAATGGAATTATCCTCACTGACCGCTGTTTCTCCGATTGATGGCCGTTACGGCGATAAAGTCAGCGCACTACGCGCTATTTTTAGTGAGTTTGGCTTACTGAAATTTCGTGTGCAGGTTGAAGTACGTTGGCTGCAAAAACTGGCCGCTACAGCAGAGATCAAAGAAATTCCTGCTTTTGGTGCAGACGCAAACGCTTACCTTAATGAAATTATTACAAATTTCAATGAACAGGACGCATTGCGTATCAAAGAAATTGAGCGTACAACTAATCATGATGTTAAGGCAGTTGAATATTTTCTGAAAGAAAAAGTCGAACATGTTCCTGCTCTGCATCAAGTTGCTGAATTTATTCACTTCGCCTGTACATCAGAAGATATCAATAATCTGTCATATGCTCTGATGCTCAAAACTGCCCGTGAAGAAATTTTGCTGCCTCAATGGCGACAAATAATCGATACTATCACACGTATGGCGCATAACTACCGTGATCTGCCTCTGTTGTCACGTACACACGGGCAACCCGCCACACCTTCCACCGTTGGGAAGGAGCTGGCTAATGTAGTTTATCGTATGGAGCGCCAATTCCACCAGCTTGGGCAGGTAGAAATTCTGGGTAAAATCAACGGCGCAGTCGGTAACTACAATGCTCATCTTGCTGCCTACCCACAGATTGACTGGCATCAGTTCAGCGAGTCATTTGTAACATCTCTGGGCATGCAATGGAACCCATATACTACTCAGATTGAACCCCACGATTATATCGCAGAGCTGTTTGATTGCTTAGCTCGTTTCAATACCATTCTGCTCGATTTTGATCGCGATATATGGGGTTATATTGCACTGAATCACTTCAAACAGAAAACCGTTGCGGGTGAAATTGGTTCTTCCACCATGCCACATAAAGTTAATCCAATCGATTTCGAAAACTCTGAAGGAAATCTAGGGTTAGCAAACGCAGTTCTGGGGCATCTTGCCAGCAAACTCCCTGTTTCACGTTGGCAGCGTGACCTTACAGATTCAACTGTACTGCGTAATCTGGGTGTAGGTCTGGGCTATGCGTTGATTGCTTATCAATCCACCATGAAGGGATTGAATAAATTAGAAGTGAATAAACAGCGTTTGCTAGACGAACTCGATAACAACTGGGAAGTATTGGCAGAACCCATTCAAACCGTCATGCGTCGTTATGGTATTGAAAAACCATATGAAAAATTGAAAGAACTGACTCGTGGTAAGCGTGTTGATTCAGAAGGCATGAAAACCTTCATTGAAGGTCTTGAACTTCCTGAAGAGGAAAGAGAACGCCTTAAAGCTATGACGCCTGCAAACTACATTGGTTATGCGGCCTTATTGGTCGACAAATTAAAATAATGTTGCTATTCAATAGATTTTAAGTTGCAATCAAGCTGTAACCAAGCTGTAACTTAAAGCTAAAAAATTATCCCCTTGGGTATGGGTGAAATCTGTTTCGTTCATACCCAACACGAGAATTTCCATTTAAAGGTGCACTTCAATTTACCGTTCAACGGTAAGTCAATAACCTCTTCAGCTTACTGTTTTTAATATTACTCAATCAATTATTCAAACACATAACTCGCAATGTTAGTTAGGACATTGATAACGATATCCGTCGTTTTTCAAGTTTTAACTGTGTTGTACTCACTCCTTTATCGTCGTACTACAATTCGAAATTCTATTGGATATATATAGTGAAAACTTGCCTACAAAGCCAATAAAACTGAGGGCTGAAAGATAGTGAAGTTCTAACCTGGCAAGAATGCAATTCTATATAAAATATAAATAAATTGTAAATGCATTGGTTATTTTAATCTAAATGTTTGTTTTTAAATGCTCCGTTCATTAACATACCAATAAAGGATAAATTGTGACTATACTTAGTCTAGCCAATAATATATTTATGATCTCATTTAATCTTTATTGACGAAACTGACTAATTAGCTATTTTAAATTTATTTAGTAAACATTATTGATTAGCATAAGGAATCACTATGCGGATATTGATCGTTGAAGATAACGCATTACTTCGCCATCACTTAACCGTACAATTGCGGGATATAGGGCATCAAGTCGATGCTGCGGAGAATGCCAAAGAGGCTGATTATTATCTTAAAGAAAGTCATCCTGACATTGCTATCGTCGATTTAGGGTTGCCGGGAGAAGATGGCCTTAGTATGTTACGTCGCTGGCGTAATGAACAGATTAATTTACCTATCCTTGTACTTACTGCACGTGAAAGCTGGCAAGAGAAAGTCACTGTGCTAAATGCAGGAGCAGATGACTATGTAACCAAGCCTTTCCATTTAGAAGAGATTAACGCTCGTATACAAGCATTAATGCGGCGTAATAGTGGATTGGCTTCACAAGTTGTTGCCCTTTCTCCTTTTCTTATTGATCTTTCTCGGAAAGAGTTTTCAATCAATAACACCAATATCAAATTGACTGCTTTTGAATATACCATTATCGAAACCTTGATGCGCAATAACGGTAAAGTTGTCAGTAAAGAATCACTAATGCGCCAGTTATACCCAGATGCTGAATTACGCGAAAGTCATACAATTGATGTGTTGATGGGGCGATTGAGGAAAAAAATATTAAATGAATGGCCTGAAGAGGTCATTGTTACTGTCCGTGGTCAAGGGTATCGCTTTGATGTAAAAGAGCATAATGTTTAAATTTTTAAAAAATCATTTTTCTCTGAGAACGCGGTTCCTGATGGCAACGGCGGCTATTATCCTTGCCTTGACCCTATCATATGGAATTGTCGCGATTGCTGGGTATTTAGTCAGTTTTGATAAAACTAACTATTCTATACTCCGTAGCCAAAGTGATTTATTTTTTATGCTTTCTAAGTGGGATAATAATAAACTGGAAGTTATTATTCCAAAAAAAATTCTCATGAAGTCCCGCTCCTTAGTACTAATTTATGATAATCAAGGAAATATTCTTTGGCGCCAAAATAATATTCCTGAATTGGAAAAAAAACTTAATCCTAACTGGCTGAAAAGAAATGGTTTATATGAATTAGAAACCTACATCACAGAGAGAGAGGGGATTATTTATAATCAAACATCAAATCAAAATGATACGAAAAAAATAGGCGATGATGATATGTTATTAACATATTCTGTCGCCGTAAATATTTATTCTGCAACTGAAACTCTTCCTGCAATGACTATCGTTATTATTGATATTATTCCACAGGACGTGCAGGAGTCAGCAAAGGTTTGGAAGTGGTTTGGATATTTATTGATAGCCAATTTACTTCTGGTTATCCCATTAATTTGGCTGGCTGCTGATTGGAGCCTCAGGCCGATTAAATCGTTAATTACCCAAATAAGTTCTTTAGAAAAAGGAGAGAGGAAAAAACTTGATGAAAATCCTCCTTCAGAATTAAAAGCGCTGGTCAGAAACTTAAATGCATTATTAAACAATGAGCGCGAACGTTATGCAAAATATCATACGACACTTTCTGATTTAACACATAGCCTAAAAACACCTTTAGCCGTGTTACAATCAACCCTGCGATCATTGCGGCCTCCTCAAAAAACAACCATTGAACAAGCTGAACCTATCATGCTTGAGCAAATTGATCGAATTTCCCAGCAAATTGGCTACTACCTGCATCGGGCCAATATGCGCAGCGATCATAATCTGCTGTTAAGGCAAATTTCTTCCGTTCCAACCTTACTCGATAGCCTAATCAGTGCCCTGATAAAGGTATATCAACATAAGGGTATTAATGTGATGTTGGATGTATCTCCCGAAGTTACGTGGTTGGGTGAAAAAAATGATTTCTTGGAAGTCATGGGAAACGTTCTGGATAACGCTTGTAAATATTGTCTGGAGTTTGTTGAAGTCACCGCCACAATGGGAGAAAATTCTGTCACTATCATTGTCGATGATGATGGGCCGAGCGTGCCTCCAGATAAGCGCGAAATAATTTTTCAACGCGGTTTACGGGCTGATACATTGCGGTCAGGACAAGGGCTGGGTCTGTCGATAGCGGCTGAAATTGTCGAGCAATATAATGGCAATATCAGTATTGGGGATAGCCCGTTGGGAGGCGCGCAAGTGAAAGTGGTATTTCGAGAACAATAATTCAACAACATGATAATTAGATGATTGCCAGCTCAATCGCGAAATATTTTAACCAAATCTGATATCGTCATTGACTATTCGTTATAATAGCGCGAAATTCACTTCTCACTTCAGGATGTCACCATGGATTATCAGCTAAATCTGGACTGGCAGGCGTTTTTGCAAAACCACTGGCAAAAACGACCATTGCTGATTAAACAAGGTTTTCGTCAGTTTATTGACCCCCTATCTCCTGATGAGCTGGCGGGACTGGCAATGGAAAATGAAATTGATAGTCGTTTGGTCAGCCAGAAAAATGGGCGCTGGGAAGTTTCTCATGGGCCATTTGAAACCTACGACCATTTAGGTGCGAAAGATTGGTCATTACTCGTACAGGCCGTTGACCATTGGCACCTTCCCTCCTCCGCACTAATGAAACCATTTCGTGTGCTGTCTGATTGGCGCATGGATGACTTGATGATCTCGTTTTCTGTACCCGGCGGTGGTGTCGGCCCTCATCTTGATCAATACGATGTCTTTATCATTCAAGGGAAAGGTCGTCGGCACTGGCGTGTAGGCGAAAAAATGCCGATGAAACAACATTGCCCACATCCTGACCTATTACAGGTTGATCCTTTCGAGGCAATCATTGATGAGGAAATGATGCCGGGCGATATCCTTTATATTCCACCGGGTTTTCCACATGAAGGCTACGCTCTTGAAGATTCACTGAACTACTCTGTCGGATTTCGGGCCCCCAATGCCCGTGAATTATTCAGCGGGTTTGCTGATTACATTCTGGCAAATGAGTTAGGAAGTTATCGCTACAGCGATCCCGAACTGACTTTTCGTGATAACCCGGCGTTGATTCAGGCAAATGAATTAACCACATTGCGTTCAATGATGCGTGAATTACTGGAGCAACCAGAAACTTTACAGGATTGGTTTGGTGAATTCATTTCTCAATCTCGCCATGAGCTGGATCTTGCTCCACCTGAGCCACCTTATGAAAACGACGAAATTTATGAGTTGCTGAAACAAGGTGAAGAACTCAATCGCTTAAATGGATTGCGCGTCCTGCGCATCGGTGACCAATGTTTCGTCAACGGAGAGTTAATGGATACTTCTCATATCCACGCTACTGATGCACTTTGTAAGCACAATAAGGTCGATGCCCAACTTCTGGGTGATGCCATCGACGATGTTCGTTTTATCAGTCTGCTTACGGCCTTAGTCAATAGCGGCTACTGGTATTTTAATGATTGATTCGTGAGGATTCACGCGTAAAAGGCAAGGGGCAACACTGATCTGCACCCCAAAAGTTGGACGCTATATTTCAACTTAAGGGGTGCTTTTTATGGAGAAGATAAATAGAATAAATATTGCGTCAAATCAGCTTTTATCTGCCTTGAATTGATGAATTAAGGACCGAACATATTCAGTCACAATTTTACTGGCGTGACCATAGTGTTTCTCATCAAATAAGCTTTCAACTTGGCTAGGTTCTAAATTCAGTTCAACCGTATGCGCTCCTGATAATTTGGCTTCATGCACGAAACCAGCTGCGGGATACACATGACCAGAAGTTCCGATAGCAATAAATATATCAGCCTCACTCAAAGCAGAATAAATCTGCTCCATACCCAATGGCATCTCCCCAAACCATACGACATGAGGGCGTAATTGGGACGGAAACTGGCAACAATGGCAACGATCTTCCGTTGTTAATTCTATTCCCCATTCAATCACTTGATCAGACTGGCAACAACGAACTTTCAACAGCTCACCGTGCATATGCAAAATACGTTGACTTCCCGCTCGTTCATGCAAATTATCAATATTCTGTGTCACTAACAGAAAATTGTCGCCAAGTATCTGTTCGAGTTCTGCCAAAGCATAATGCGCGGCATTAGGTTTGATTTCTGGTTGCTGGAGCTGTTTTCGACGCGCATTGTAAAATGCCTGAACCATATCAGGATCACGCTGGAAACCTTCCGGTGTAGCAACATCTTCGACTCGATGTTCTTCCCACAGACCATCGGCAGAGCGGAATGTTCGAATACCTGACTCAGCAGAGATCCCCGCACCTGTCACCACCACCACATGGGGTTTTTCTATTTTATTTGCCAATCGAATATCCCTGTAAAAATTCAGTCTATGTAATCGTTGACGCCGTAGCCGTTTAATCCGGCAGAATTTGATGTGCCGATAACGAACCCGCATATGGTTGTTTCCTTAAGAGACGTTGATATTCTGGCATACTATTGACCACTCAAAATACGTGCTGGATCAAGTTTACTGGCCCGATGAGCAGGATACCAACTGGCTAACAAACTTAATATCAATGCTGTTAGTAGAACATAAAAAACATCCATAGCATGTAATTCTGATGGCAGGAAATCAATAAAATAGATATCCCCAGAGAGAAATTTATGCCCGATCAACCTTTCCACTCCTTTAATGATAGTTGTCAAATTTAATGATATGAAAATTCCGACAACAACACCAATGATGCTACCAGTCATCCCTGTCAAAGATCCATACCATAAAAAAATCGCTCTGATATGGCCATCTTTGGCACCTAAAGTAC
The DNA here is from genome assembly GCF_900116635.1 of Xenorhabdus koppenhoeferi. Lineage (GTDB taxonomy): Bacteria > Pseudomonadota > Gammaproteobacteria > Enterobacterales > Enterobacteriaceae > Xenorhabdus > Xenorhabdus koppenhoeferi. The sequence goes on from NZ_FPBJ01000008.1 coordinate 61,655, forward strand.
GTAAGATAGCAATATCACTGCTTTTATCTTTCACCGCCATAATCAACGTTGAAACAATATTAAAACAGGCAACACCAATCACCAGAATCATAGCCAAGTACATAATACTGCGCACCATTTGAATATCATTGTACATATAGCCGTAATCTTTTATCCATGTACTAATGTACACATATTTCCCTGTGGCATTACCTGCATCCCATACACGCTGTTCTGCTGCAAAAACATCATCCGTTTTGATGGCAATACCGGTAATGGCATGACCATAGTCCAGATATTTTTGAGCATCAACGAGGGGGACCAAGGCTAAACTGTGATCCAACATACCACTCAACTGAAAAATACCGGCTACTTGTAAACGAAGGCGCTTAGGTTGTAACAGTTTGAGGCTCGGATCACTATTCGGGATCATGACAGTCAGCCAATCACCTTGTTTTACATGCAGCGAGTGAGCCACGCCCTGCCCTAAAATTACCTCATTTTTTCCTGCACTGAATCTTTTCCATGCCCCGTCACGCACAAACTGAGGCAGAGCACTGACAGTGGATTCTGAGTTGAGATCCACACCACGCACCTGTACAGCATGAAGTTTCTCTCCCCGTTCCATCAAGCCAGTAAACTCAATATAAGGAGAGGCCCCCACAATACCCGGAGTCTTCCTTACCCGTTCAATTGCTGGTTCCCAATCCTGAAAAGGCTGATTCACTGCATAAATTTGTCCATGTGGCACGACAGAAAGTATCCGGTTATTCAGTTCCCGTTCAAACCCGTTCATGGCACTCAGACCGATAATCAATACCGCAACACCCAGCATAATTCCCAGTGTTGAAATAACAGAAATCAAAGAGACCATGCCAGAACGGCGACGACCTCTGTTGAATCGCAATGCAGTAAATAATGCAAGAGGCAGATTCGCCATCACCTCTCCCCCGTCAGGGCTAATTCTTCCTGTAGGTACCCATCCCACATTTCTACCTGACGAGCCAGTCGGCTGGCTAATTTTAAATCATGTGTCACAACCAGAAATGCCGTGCCATGCTGTTGATTCAATTCTTGCAAAAGCAGAAACACACTGTCTGCATTATGCTGGTCAAGATTACCTGTCGGTTCATCCGCCAATACCAATGAAGGTTCATTTACCAGTGCCCGGGCAATTGCAACACGTTGACGCTCTCCTCCTGACAGCTCAGAGGGCCTATGTTGTGCCCGCTGTTCCAAGCCAACGGCGGCCAGCATCTGCCATGCCTTTTCCTGAGCCTGTTGACGCTTTTTACCTCCAATCAGTAACGGCATAGCAACATTTTCCAAAGCATTAAAATCAGGCAATAGATGGTGAAACTGATAAATAAAACCAATTTCATTATTACGTAATTTTGCCCGGGCAGAAGAAGACATCTGATTCAGGGATTGTCCTTTAAAAATTACTTCGCCCACACTGGGTGAATCCAAACCACCAAGCAAGTGCAAAAGCGTACTTTTACCCGACCCTGAACTGCCGACTATCGCCATCATTTCTTTTTGCTGCATGGAAAAAGTGACGTTTTTCAACACTTCTGTAGAAATCTTTCCCTCCTGATATTTTTTACACAAGTGATGGCACAACAATAAGGGTTGATTACTCATAACGTAAAGCCTCAGCAGGTTGGGTGGCAGCCGCGCGCCAAGAAGGATATAAAGTCGATAACAGGGAAATCAGCATAGTGCTGATGGCAATCACTACCACTTGCGGAGTATCAATCGCAACAGGTAATTGGATACCCTCAGTCAGCAAACCGATCAATGGCATTAAACTATTTAATTGGCTGGAAAGGAGCAGACCTAACCCCGTTCCCAATAACGCACCAATGATGCCCGCTCCTGCACCTTGGATCATGAAAATTGCCAGTATTTGGCGACGAGTTAGCCCCTGCGTTTGCAAAATGGCAATTTCACCCTGTTTTTCCATGACCAACAAAGAAAGAGAGGTAATCATGTTAAAGGCCGCTACAGCGATAATCAGGCTAAGCAACAATCCCATCATATTTTTCTCCATGCGAACCGCCTGAAAAAATTCCCCCTTGCGCTCGCGCCAGTCTTTCCAAACCAGCCCTTCCGGTAATTTTTGCTGACTCAGTACATCAACCGACAGTGGTTTATTGAGATACAAGCGCCATCCCGTAATGTTACCGAGGGGATAACGTAACAATCGTGCTGCATCCTGCTGATTAACCAACATTTCTGTGTCATCAACTTCACTATTGGCGAAAAATGTGCCCGCTACGGTGAATAATCGCTGGCTGGGAATTCTCCCCATCGGTGTCAATTGGCTCGCACTCGGCACGATAACGCGAATTTGATCACCACGTTTAACACCCAATTTTGCCGCCAGTTTTTCGCCCAGGATGACAAAATAACGTCCGGGTTGTAGTTGGCTGCGATCAACATCGACAATATATTCCGCCAGTGGCGCATATTCATTAGCCGTAATACCCAACATGACACCAACACCAACATTGCTGGGACTCTGTAACACCACATCTCCCTGCACAAGCGGAGTTATGTGGTTAACGCCTTTCAATCCCGAGAGTTGCTCGCTCGGGTGTTCCACCGGATTAATGGAACCTTTTTCCGATGTAATGATAGCCTGTGGCATAAAACCTAAAATGCTACCTTCCAGTGTTCGTTCAAAGCCATTCATCACTGACAATACAGTAATCAATGCCGCCACGCCCAGCGTGATACCAATAGCCGACAGCCATGAAACAAAACGGCCAAATTTATCGACCGCCCGCCCGCGCATATAGCGCAATCCTATAAATAATGAGACAGATTGGAACATGAAATCTGTTACGCCCCTGTTGCCAAAGCAAAGTGTTCGAGGATAATAAAGGGTAGCAATATTTTATGGAACCACCCGAATCCCGGTTCTGCGGTTTTTTTTACTTTCTCTCAACCTGCCAGCGTATTTATTGTAAAGCTACTGGGTAAAAAATGTGTTGGGAATGGACTGAATCTTAGAGAACACATCAAACGCTTATGTCAGCAAAATATCGTTATCAACTTCCTGAACGTCGCGGTGATATCCGCCAATTAGGTCACTTAACGGGTGCCGCTTGTGCTGTTGAATGCGCCGAAATCATTGAACGTCACTCAGGGCCAATAGTGCTGGTGACAAAAGATATGCAGAATGCCCTGCGATTACGCGATGAAATTCAACAATTCACCCACGCTCCAATAAATATGATGTCAGACTGGGAGACATTGCCTTACGATAGTTTTTCGCCGCATCAAGAAATTACTTCCAACCGTTTATCCACTCTCTATCGCTTACCATCAATGGTAAAAGGCGCGTTAATCCTGCCCGTCAATACGTTGATGCAGCGTGTCTGTCCGCATGAGTATCTTAAAAGCCATGCTCTGATCATGCACAAAGGACAGCTTCTTTCCCGCGATAAACTGCGGACAGAACTGGAGCAGGCTGGTTACCGTAGCGTTGAACAGGTACTTGAACATGGCGAATTTGCAACACGGGGAGCCTTGTTTGATTTATTTCCAATGGGTAGCGAACATCCTTATCGCATTGATTTTTTTGACGACGAGATAGATAGTCTGCGTACCTTTGATGTAGATACACAACGAACATTGGCAGAAGTGGAAAAAATCAGCTTATTGCCAGCCCATGAATTTCCAACCGACCAAAATGCCATTGAGCTATTTCGCAGCCAATGGCGCGAGCAGTTTGAAGTGCGTCGCGATGCTGAGCATATTTATCAACAAGTCAGTAAAAAAATACTTCCGGCGGGAATCGAATATTGGCAACCGTTATTCTTTGACCAACCCTTGCCTTCGATCTTTAATTATATCCCTGAAAATACCCTGTTTATTACGCAGGATTTAGTCAGCGCCGCAGAACGCTTCTGGCAGGATACGGAACAACGCTTTGACAATCGCAAAATTGATCCTATGCGCCCATTGTTGGCTCCCGAGAAAATCTGGTTACCTGTCAATAAGTTATTTTCAGAGTTGAAAAACTGGCCTCGTATTCTAGTCAGCAGCGAAACATTTCCCCAAAAAGCAGGAACGACCAATCTTGCTTATCAGGTTCTGCCTGATTTATCTATTTCGGCGCAGCAAAAAGCGCCATTGGATAAACTACGCCATTTCATGGAGCAATTTAGCGGCAAAATTGTGTTCTCGGTGGAAAGTGAAGGACGCCGTGAATCCGTGCAAGAGTTACTGTCACGCATTAAAATCAGTCCGGTAAAGATAAGTCAGTTGATAAATGCCGATAAACCTGGCTATTTCTTAATGATTGGAGCCGCAGAACACGGTTTCGTTGATGAAGACAACAAACTCGCCCTTATCTGTGAAAGTGACATGCTTGGCGAACGTATCATTCATCGCCGTCAGGATAATCGACGTACTATCAATACCGATACGCTCATTCGTAATCTTGCTGAACTACGGCACGGTCAACCTGTTGTTCATCTTGATCATGGTGTTGGTCGCTATCAAGGATTAACAACGCTGGAAGCAGGTGGTATTAAAGCGGAATATCTTATCCTGACTTATGCCGGAGAAGATAAACTTTATGTACCCGTCTCCTCCCTTCATCTCATCAGTCGTTACGCTGGTGGGACGGAAGAAAGTGCGCCACTGCATAAACTGGGTGGAGAAGCATGGGGTAAAGCTCGCCAAAAAGCGGCTGAGAAAGTGTGGGATGTTGCGGCGGAATTACTGGATGTTTACGCACAGCGTGCTGTCAGGTCGGGTTTTGCTTTCACGAACGATCGTGAACAATATCAACAGTTCTGTCAAAGTTTCCCATTCGAGACGACCCCCGATCAAGAACAAACCATCGAAGCTGTACTTGATGATATGTGCCAACCTATTGCTATGGATAGACTGGTATGTGGAGATGTCGGGTTTGGCAAAACAGAAGTCGCAATGCGTGCTGCATTTTTATCTATTACCAATAACAAACAAGTTGCAGTGCTTGTGCCGACAACGCTATTGGCGCAACAGCATTACGATAATTTCCGGGATCGCTTTGCCAATTGGTCGGTACATATTGAAGTGATGTCGCGTTTCCGCAGTGCAAAAGAACAGCAACAGGTCATTGACATGGCTGCTGAAGGAAAAGTAGATATCGTTATCGGCACCCATAAACTTCTGCAAAGCGACCTGCATTGGAAAGATCTTGGTTTGTTAATCATTGATGAGGAACATCGCTTCGGGGTTCGCCATAAAGAACGTATTAAAGCCATCCGTGCAGATGTTGATGTCCTGACCCTGACCGCAACCCCAATCCCTCGTACTCTCAATATGGCAATGAGTGGTATGCGTGATTTGTCGATTATTGCCACTCCCCCGGCACGTCGGCTGGCAGTAAAAACTTTTGTGCGTGAATATGACAGCCTCGTCGTACGTGAATCTATCCTGCGGGAAATCTTGCGTGGTGGGCAGGTTTATTATCTGTATAACGATGTCGAAAATATTGAGAAAGCCAAAGCACGGCTGGAAGAATTAGTTCCCGAAGCCAGAATCGTTGTAGGTCATGGACAGATGCGTGAACGTAACCTGGAACGCGTTATGACGGATTTCCATCACCAACGTTTTAATGTGCTGGTGTGTACTACCATTATTGAAACAGGGATCGATATTCCCAACGCCAACACGATTATTATTGAACGAGCTGACCATTTAGGACTGGCTCAGTTGCATCAGCTACGAGGGCGGGTCGGGCGTTCACACCATCAAGCCTATGCTTATTTGCTGACCCCTCCTCCAAAAGCGATGACCAAAGATGCCCAAAAACGGCTGGAAGCCATTGCATCCCTTGAAGACTTAGGTGCCGGTTTTGCACTGGCTACTCACGATCTGGAAATCAGGGGAGCAGGTGAATTATTGGGTGAAGACCAAAGTGGACAAATGGCCAGTATCGGCTTCACCCTCTACATGGAATTACTGGAAAGTGCTGTAGACGCCCTTAAGCATGGCCGTGAGCCTTCACTTGAAGATTTAAACAATAATCAGACTGATATAGAGCTGCGTATGCCGGTTCTGCTACCTGATGACTATATCCCCGATGTGAACATGCGACTGTCTTTCTATAAGCGTATTGCCAGTGCGCGGGATAATAATCAACTGGATGAACTAAAGATAGAACTTATTGACCGATTTGGTCTACTACCCGATCCCGGGCGCCACTTGTTACAATCGGCTTCCATTCGCCTGTTAGCTCAGAAATTGGGTATCAAGCGTATTGAAGCGCATGAAAAAGGTGGTTTCATCGAATTTGGTAATAACAATAAAATCGATACTCATTACCTGATTGGATTATTACAGACACAGCCCGATGTTTACCGACTGGACGGCCCTTCTAAACTGAAATTCATTACTGAATTAACTGAACGGGCGGCTCGATTATCTTTTATCCAGCAATTATTGGATATTTTTGAATAAAATCAAATATATAGTCAATGGAATTGAAGCTATGATTAAAGAAATGAAAGTTTAATTTACCCCTATGATAATGCAGTTCGTGACTTTCGTCTTATGCGAACTGCATGCAAAAAACCAAGGTAATCAGTACCCAAATTTTTACCTTTGAACAACGAAACATTACTGGCCTAAGAGTGGTTCGATGATTAATTGACCTTTTTCATTTAAAGGAATCGTTTTCTCCGGATCATATGGCATTCTAATTTTTCCCGGTAACCCGGGCTTTTCACCAATCAAATACCTTACATCATATCCAACAATACGCACCTGATTAAAAACAATTGGTATGCAATTTTTTAATGTTGAATGGTTCAAAGCAGGGTATTCCTTCTTTACTTTAAGGTGATCAAGAAGAGTTAATACACTATATTCATACTCAAGCAAATGATTAGCTGCAATGTTTTTAACCATAATAGGAATAGGGAATACCGTAATATGGCAATAGGATTGATGAACAGAAATCTTTGATCTGATAGGGTTTGAAGATAATACTTGTGCGACGTTAGGATATGGAGATTTCAGAAAAAACGTTGCTGCACCAATGGTGACAATAATAGTAATTATAAAACCAATTACATACTGTCTTATCTTTAGTTTAATCACATAGCACCTTGATATATTAATAACTTTCTACACATTTTAATTAGCAAATATGTCCCCTATATTAGAAGGGGACTAAAAATGCGCTCAACTCATTATTTAAGAAAATTCCTATTCCATTATCCTAATATAATAAAACCATTGATTAATCATCCTGGAAGACGTTTAGTGCGTTCAATATCTATTACTTTTATCTGAATACGCGCCTGATTCAAAATGGAAAATAAAAAGCATCGTAAGATAATCTCTAATCCTGACAATTAGATCAAGATTGTAATGCTACAGTAACCTAACTAAAACAAGCTTTATTACAACGATTAATTAAATATATTAATATACCCGTTATCTTTCAAGTTTATCTTTTCCATCATATAACTTGGATACTTGCATTTAATTCAGACAAAGCTTATTAATTATAATTAATAAGCTCGATAAATTTAGATAAGAATAATTATGACCTGCATATACACTTCGTCTTTCAAACTGCCTCTTTGTTGGCTGCGCTCGCTCACCCCGGTCACATAGTTATCTATGCTCCCGGGGATTTGCTCTCTTGCCGTCGCGATGCAACTTGAAATCCATTGGGTATAACAATTAATATAATGAAAGGAATCAATGGCCTATCTGAGTCAGTTCCTATTCAAGATAGGCCATTTTAAAACTAAGTTTCTCAGCTAATTAGTGTAATTTCAAACGTGGACGAATCACACGATTAATTCCACCAACTAACATCATCAAACCTGTCTTAATATATCCATGCAGGGCTACCTGATGCATACGATATAAGGAAATATAAACTATACGTGCAATACGGCCTTCTACCATCATTGAACCACGCATCAAGTTCCCCATCAGGCTACCAACTGTACTGAATTTAGATAATGATACCAATGAACCATGATCTTTATAGACATATTCTTTCAATGGTTTTTCATTCAGCAATGCCAGAATATTGTCATAACAGCGACTTGCCATTTGGTGAGCAGACTGAGCACGAGGAGGAACAAAACCACCCTCTTTTTTCGGGCATGATGCGCAATCACCAATAGCAAATATCTGATCATCTAATGTAGTCTGCAACGTTGGCTTCACAACTAACTGGTTAATACGATTTGTTTCCAGCCCGCCGATGTTTTTCATAAAGTCAGGAGCTTTAATCCCTGCTGCCCAAACCATCAGAGAAGCTTTAATCTGCTCTCCATCTTTGTTATTCAAGCCATGCTCATCGGCGCTGGTTATCATGGTCTTAGTTAATACTTTAACACCAATTTTAGTTAATTCTTGATGAGCCGCGCTGGAAATACGCGTTGGCAATGCAGGCAGGATACGCTCACCCGCTTCAACCAAGGTCACATTCAACGCGTCTGAATTCAAACTTTCAAAGCCATAGCTGTTAAACTGCTTAACTGCGTTATACAGTTCTGCTGAAAGTTCTACACCCGTCGCTCCACCACCAACAATCGCAATATTCACCTTTTCTTCTGCACACTGATTTGCAGAATATTTCAGGAACAAATTCAGCATTTCATTATGGAAACGATGTGCCTGATGTGGATTATCAAGAAAAATGCAGTTTTCCTTCACACCAGGCGTACCAAAATCATTGGATTGACTACCCAATGCCATGACAAGAATATCGTAAGCCAGCTCACGCTCTGGTACTAACAAATCACTGCCTTCATCACGGATCTCAGCCAAAGTAATTTTCTTATCCTCACGATTAATATTCGTGAGTGAACCCAGCTGGAAATTGAAACAATGGTTGCTGGCATGCGCTAAATAACTCAGCGCATCAACACCATCATCAAGAGAACCCGTTGCTACTTCATGTAATAATGGCTTCCATAAATGGCTATTATTGCGATCCACCAAAGTAATTTCGGCTTTTTGCTTACGTCCTAATTTATGCCCCAAACGCGTTGCCAGTTCTAAACCACCAGCGCCCCCACCAATGATGACAATTCTTGTCTTTGGCGTTGTCATGACTACCCCACTGAAAATACAACTAATGTTATGTAAAGCGCCAGACTGATTTTTTGAGTAAAGACCTTGAATAACGTCCTTAAATAATATCAGGCCAGATAAATTTCATACTGAAAATATATTCAGAGTATCATGGCAGGTCAGTTGGTCATACCAAAAATAACTACAATCAAATTCTTTTGATTATTTAGACATCAATCACAAAATTTGCATGTCTATTTTCAATTCATTCGAGCTTAATCAGGTTTATGAATAATTAATATTTACAATGTTAAGATGATGTGAATATGAGAAGTTTTTGGAGAATTGATGAATCATACAATCAGGATAAATACCATTTTTCACACAAACCATGCAAAGCTTTATTAGCTTGCTGCCAACGTTCGGACTTATGCAATTCTTCCAGACTGAATTGTTTACCCTGATGATATAAGCGAGAAAATTTATCTGAATTGATCATTGGGAGCTTATCCAGCACACTGATAGCCCCTTCTCGATTATTACACACCAAAATCATGTCACAACCAGCATCCAGTGAAGATTTTGCACGTTCGGCATAACTTCCCATCACAGCAGCCCCTTCCATTGATAAATCATCAGAAAAAATGATGCCTTCAAAACCCAATTGTTCACGCAATATAGATTTCAGCCAATATGGTGAGCCACTGGCAGGACGATGATCTATCTGAGGATAAATAACATGGGCAGGCATAATCGCATCCAATAAATTACGCTGGATAAAATCACGGAAAATAACCATATCATGGCAATTGATAGCATCCATTGGGCGGTCATCCCGCGGTGTTTCTTTATGGGAATCGGCCGTCACTGCACCATGACCCGGAAAATGTTTACCTGTTGATCTCATTCCCGCAGAATGCATGCCATTGATAAACTTTTCAGCCATGATCATCGCTGGCTCAGGCTCTTCATGAAATGAGCGTTCACCAATAGCCGTACATTTATGTCCCAAATCCAGCACTGGTGCAAAACTGATATCAATGTCCATTGCAATCATTTCTGATGCCATCAACCAACCCGATTCTTCTGCCAGATGTGCTCCCAAAAGCCGGTCATTCACGCAAGCAAAAGATTGTGCGGCAGGTAAACGAGTAAAACCTTCGTGAAAGCGCTGAACACGTCCTCCTTCCTGATCAACAGCAATAACGAGACGATGGCGGGACGCTTCACGAATTTGGCGAACTAACTCACGTAATTGTTTTGTATTGTTGAAATTTCGGGTAAACAGAATTAAACCGCCCACTAATGGATGTTGCAGAATCTCTCGTTCTTCACTATCCAATTCATAGCCAACAACATCTAACATTACTGGACCCATAGCATTCCTCATTTCTTTTTATTGGTTGTCATCTATACACTTCGTCTTTCAAACTGCCTCTTTGTTGGCTGCGCTCGCTCACCCCGGTCACATAGTTATCTATGCTCCCGGGGATTTGCTCTCTTGCCGTCGCGATGCAACTTGAAATCCATTGGGTATATAATTTAATTATCATGAATTGAAATTCGTTATCATCGGCACATTACGCCAGTGCAAAAGCCCGATGCAGAGGATGCGCCAGTGATAAAAATTGTTGCTCTTTTGTCTGCTGCCAGCGTACCTCATACCACATTAACATCATATAGCTGACCCACGGCTCCCAGCACTTAATCTGTTGCCGTAACAATGAGATATTTGAGTATCCCGGGGCCTTTATACAATAATAATCCAAAAAAGTTTGCTGCTGTATCTCATTCCATTGATTTCCCTTAAGCAGTGCAGCCAATGAAAAACCAATATCAACATCAGCAGCATATTCCCAATCAATCAATTTTAACCCCTCTTCGGTCATCAGTAGATTATCAGGATGAATATCCATGTGGGCAGGGGCAATTTTCAAAGCTGTCGGCATTCTGGTCGCCATAAAAAATTTGTGTAACCGTAACCAACGGGGAGAAAGGCGTTTCCGATCAATCTGCTGCCACTGAGACGCAATTTGCTGTTTGAGTTTTAGAGGATATCCCAATGGAGAATGTTGGTGAAGAATAGCAAGTGTCTTAGCCAATGAACGCTGTAATGATGGTCGGTTAAATGCATCGGATTCTATGTTTGTACCCGCCAGCCACTCCAACAGTAGCCAATCTTCATTCATCGCGATCACTTTAGGCGCAATATTTATAGAAGATAACCTGCGTAAAATATGATTTTCTCGCTGGCGATCTACTCCCAGTATTTCTTTGTGTGATGTTTGTGCGCGCCCAACCATCTGGCGTACACCGTCCGTAACATAGTAACTTCTCTGTGTCAGCCCTGTTAATGGCCTAATTTCCCAAGACTTCTTTGGAATGTCAGGCCATTGCTGACACAGCATACCCAATAAAAAGTTATCTTTCGTTAATGTTGCCACGACCCGACCAAAGTATCTCACCCGTTTTAACCAGCATCAGCTGCATCTCTAAATCGCGCTGACCATTATTGCTGGAGACCGAGGAATAGAGGACATAGTCAGCATTCAAATAACGTGCCAATCCAATAGATTTACTACGCAATCCTAAACTATCTTCTGATGATAATCCCAGAGCTTGCTGAGCAATATGGACTTGGGATTTAGGTACAACCTGAAAAACTTGCTTATTACTGACTGCATCAATAATCGCATCTGTTGCTTTCAAGGTTCGCAATGAACCGTTAGTGTTATTTTTTACAGAATCAACAAGTAATACTTTTCCCGCTTCCACTCCATAAACCTTAACCATTTCTTCAACCAATGGCTGAACGATGCTATTCCAACTAATAGATTGTATTCTGGGAGGCTGAGGAACTTTTTCCGATGGTTCTATCGGCGTTTCCTCTTTTTTCTTTGGTTCTACTGGTGTAACAGGAGCAGGCTGTTGCGTTGCTTCTGGTAATACACAACTTGCCAGCAGCATCGCTGATAATATAACAAAGAGAATTCTTTTCATTAATCTACTCCAGTTACATCGTTACCTTTTATCAATTTTTACTTTGCCAGCAAGGGGCCCAATGGACGTCCACCCACCAAATGCATATGGATATGGAACACGACTTGCCCTGAATTACGATTACAGTTCACAATTAAACGGTAGCCATCTTCTGCAATACCTTCCTCTTTTGCAATTTTCGCTGCAACGGTGAACAAACGACCCAATGCAAGCTCATGCTCAGTAGTGACATCGTTAACAGTTGGAATCAGTACATTAGGTATAATCAAAATATGGGTCGGTGCTTGAGGAGAAATATCACGGAATGCCGTTACCAAATCATCCTGATAAATAATATCAGTAGGGATTTCCCGACGAACGATTTTGCTAAAAACAGTTTCTTCTGCCATCTCAATTTTCCTTTTAATGTTATTCAATATTGATATGAAATAGTTCACAAAAGTTTTTTGTGGTCACTGCTGCTAATTCTTCAATACTCACACCTTTCAAAACTGCCATATATTCAGCAACATCACGAACATAAGCAGGCTGATTCTGCTTGCCACGATGAGGAACAGGTGCCAAGTATGGTGAATCAGTTTCTACCAAAATTCGATCGAGTGGTACAAACCTGGCCGCTTCACGAATTTGCTCCGCATTGCGGAAGGTGACGATACCAGAAAAAGAAATATAAAAACCCAAATCTAACAAAGCTCTTGCTGTTTCTTTATCTTCTGTGAAACAGTGCAAAACTCCACCACACTCTTGCACTTTTTCTTCCCGCAAAACCGTCAGCGTGTCATCCCTTGCATCGCGGGTATGTACGATCACTGGTTTATTTAATTCACAACCAATTCGGATATGTTCACGAAATGAAGTTCGCTGGAGTTCAGCATTTTCTTTCTGATAATAATAATCCAGTCCTGTTTCACCCATTGCGACTACATCCCCATCGGCAGCCAACCGGGCTAATTCTTCAAAATCGTAACCTTCATCAAGATTCAACGGATGAATCCCACAAGAATATGCTACATTTTCCCGTTTACCAATCAGGTTTTTCATTTGTTGGAAGCCAGGCAATGTTGTCGCTACAGCCAACATATACTTCACATCTCGTTCTGCCGCTTTTGCTACAACATCATCTACACTTTTGTGCAGTGCTTCATAATCCAGGCAATCAAGATGACAATGCGAATCAACTAAAAACATAATATTCTCATATCTGAATAAGTTACTGTGTGGAACAAAGTTGCTTTTCCCAATTGAGTAATTGCGCTGTCAGCAACAATTCTCGATTGATAGCTACTACAGATAATAATTGATGACGGCAGTGCACCCAATCATTAACTGTACTTAATAAGTTTTCCACATTTTGTGCGGAGGCAAGGCGATGAATCAAAGCCTTCTGATCTTGGTTAACACAGTAATTTTGGGCCTGTTGCTGCCATTTCACCGCATCAGATAATAAACTTATCAACCAATGCAAAGACTGTTGTACATCATCACGGTTTAACAATGGTAAAAGCGACAGGGTATCACATTTATCCAATACCTGTGCGATAGACTGGCAAAGCAGGTTTCTTTGCTGCCATTTCTCAGTCTGAAGCAACCGCTCCGCTGCCAATGGCGCTCCCTGAGAAAGTTTTAATGCAGTCTGTGCATCTAATGATGATATGGCCGGAAGCTGGCTTTGCAACCAATACAGCCCGATGGAATTTTCAGGGACAGGGAGAAAATAGTAGAAACAACGGCTACGTAATGTTGCCAGCAAATTTGCAGTTTGTTGACATTGCAACAAAAAATAAGTGTTTTTAGGCGGTTCTTCTAATGTTTTCAACAAGGCATTGGAAGCGGCATCCGTCAGCAACTCAGTTGATGGCAACCAGACAATTTTAGCCCCGCCTTGCTGAGAGTATTCATAGAGTTTTTCGCTGAGTTGGCGAACAGTATCCACGCCAATGGTATTTTTTCCTTTTTCAGGGGCAAGGACATGCCAATCAGAGTGGGTTTCTGCCAGCATCAAGTGACAACCATGACATTTGCCACAGCTTTTCATCCCCTGTTTATCCTGACACATCAGCCAGCGACTCAATCCGTATAGTAAGGCTCCGGCACCAGTCCCTTCATGGGCATGAAGTAAAACAGCGTGATGCCCGCGCCCTTGTTGATGGGTTTCAACTAACTGGCGATACGCATGATTGAGCCACGGATACCAATTCATACTTGTGCTTCCTATTGTTCTTGCAGCCACTGTAGCAAAGTATGACGAATAGCCGCCTGAACTTTTTCTAGTGATTGTGTCGCGTCAATCTTTCTGATGTTGTCATTTTCCGCCACCAATTCAAGATATCTTGCGCGAGTACGATGAAAGAAATCCAAAGATTCTTTTTCAATGCGATCCAATTCACCACGCTCATGAACACGTCCTAAGCCCACATCGGGAGGTAAATCAAGATAGATGGTCAAATCTGGGCAGAACTCACCCAATGCTGCATTACGTAGTGATTCCATCAGATTTTGGTCAATGCCACGCCCCCCGCCCTGATAGGCCTGAGAAGAGAGGTCATGGCGATCTCCGACCACCCATGTCCCTTTTGATAAGGCAGGTTTTATAACATTTTCCACCAATTGAACTCTGGCAGCATATATCATCAATACTTCTGCTTTATCTGTCAGTACTTCTCCTTTAACACCCTGTTTAATCAGCTCGCGTAACTTTTCTGCCAATGGTGTTCCACCCGGTTCTCGGGTAAAAATCAGATCAGAAATACCATACTGTTTCAATGTTTCAGACACTGTTTGGATTACTGTCGTTTTTCCTGCGCCCTCAAGACCTTCAATAACAATAAATTTGCTGTTCATTTATACTGCTTCAACCTCTGACGATAAAGACTTACTGCTTTATTATGTGCGACTAAATTAGTGGTGAATGTATGACCGCCATCGCCATTCGCTACAAAATATAAGTATTCTGTGTTAGCTGGATATGCTGCTGCCTTAATCGAAGCCTGACCTGGCATGGCAATGGGAGTTGGCGGTAACCCATCAATCATATAAGTATTATAGGGTGTAAAGGTGGTGAGATTACTGCGAAAAATCGTCCCCGTGTATTTATCTCCCAATCCGTAAATGATCGTCGGATCTGTTTGCAACCGCATCTTTAACCGCAGACGATTTACGAATACAGAGGCAATTTTGGTACGTTCAGATTCAATCGCGGTCTCTTTCTCAATGATAGACGCCATGATCAACATCTCATACACATCCTTATACGGAAGGTTTTTTTCGCGCGTTTTCCACTCCTGCTCAAGAACCATTTTCATTTTATTATGAGCACGCTTGAGTAATTCCACATCACTCGTGCCAGCAGTATAGAGATAGGTATCAGGATAAAACCACCCCTCCAAGGACTCTCCCGTTTTCATATCCAAGATTTCAGTCAGCTCTTGCGGTGTTTTATTCTCCGATTCGTGCTTTAAGTATGGCGCATTCTGTAATGTTTTTGACCAATCAGAGAGGCGGCTTCCTTCCACAAAGCGGATGGCAAATTGAGTTTCTTTACCACTGGCGAACAATTGCAAAACAGCTTTCAAAGACATTCCTGTTTGCAAGCGATAAGTTCCGGACTTAAACTTGGCAAGTTCGGGTTTTAATCGAAATAACCACTGCAATAGTTGATTATCTTCAATTAATTTATGCCGAATCAATAAAGTTTCCAATCCAACACGCCCAGTCCCTGCCGGTACAGTAAATATGAGTTCTTGATTGAGATTAATATCCTGATCAGCAAAGTTTTCTATTTTCTTCGCAAAGAAAAAAAAGATGATCGCTGCAATCACAATAATCAATCCGGGCAGAATAAGAATGCACTTTTTTAGTTTCATTCTGTAATCACTTTTATTTTTGCTTCAATGATGAACACTAAACAGTTAATACCTTAAATAATAAAGCATTAAAGCATTAAGCATTCGGGTAATAAATACTCATGCAATTCTCTTGATTGATACTTCCACGATGGCTGGTTTTTGTGTGCTTGTATTTGCATTACCGGAATAACTGGCATCAGGGAATTGCAGATAATCACTTCATCAGCATAGGCTAATACCTCAGGATAGCGGATAACACATGATAGGTTATAATCACTTTCCGTCAACAATTCGATTATTTTTTGCCTCATTATCCCTTCCACACCACACTGGTTAAGATCAGGTGTATAAACATTTTTTCCTTTTCGCCAAAATATATTGGCGGCACAACATTCGACCAACAAACCATCACTATCAAGCACCAATGCCTCATCCGATGTGGATTTATCAATAAATTGCTTAATCAAAACTTGTTCCAAGCGGTTCAAGTGTTTGATACCGGCCAAGTAAGGATTAATTCCCATAGAAATAGGACTAAGGGTCAATGAGACTCCTTTCTGGCGCTGAGTGATATAGTGTTCAGGATATGGATTCAAAGAGAGGATCTTAGTGGGTTCAATAGCGTCATCAAAGCTATAACCTCGGCCTCCCATCCCTCTGGAGAGAATAACTTTCAAAACACCTGATTTGCATCCTTGCACTGCTTGCTTAATATGGTTCTCAAGTTGCGCCCAATCCAGTGCGGGCATAAACAGTTTTTCAACACCTTTTTGCAACCGTTTTATGTGTAAAGGCAATAAGGCTGCTTGCCCTTGTTCGATTCTGATTGTGGTAAAACAACCATCTCCAAATTGCACGGCACGATCGCCCACAGGTAAGTGGTTACACTGCTTACCATTAATCCAATACGTCATTTTAATTTCTTCGCTTCGATAAAAAGCCCCAACAAATGTTGAGGCTCTTTATAAACACAGAGCGTTTTAGATCTTACGGAAAATCAATGACCCGTTTGTGCCACCAAAACCGAAAGAGTTACACAATGCGTACTCCATTCCTTCAACTTTACGTGCTTCACCTGGAACAAAATCTAAGTGACAGTTTTCATCCTGGTTTTCCAGGTTAATAGTTGGAGGAACCAGCTGATCACGCAGAGAAAGGATAGTGAAAATAGATTCAACTGCCCCTGCTGCACCCAACAAGTGGCCTGTCATTGATTTAGTAGAACTCACTAATACCTTAGTGCCTTTACCAAAAACAGACTCAACTGCACGAGCTTCTGCAAGATCACCCACTGATGTTGAGGTGCCATGAGCATTAATGTAACCCACTTGCTCTGGTGAAATACCTGCATCTTTCAGGGCATTTTCCATTGCCAAAATAGCACCCGTTCCATCTTCAGGAGGAGATGTCATGTGATAAGCATCACTGCTCATGCCAAAACCAACAATTTCAGCATAGATTTTTGCACCACGCTTTTTGGCATGTTCATATTCTTCAAGAACGACAACACCCGCCCCATCACCCAGAACAAAACCATCACGATCTTTATCCCAAGGGCGGCTTGCCTTTTTAGGATCATCGTTACGGGTTGACAATGCACGTGCAGCACCAAATCCGGCAACACCAAATTTTGTGCTAGCTTTCTCTGCACCACCGGCCAGCATAATATCAGCATCATTATAAGCAATAATGCGCGCTGCATGACCTATATTATGTACGCCAGAAGTACAAGCAGTTGCAATCGAAATACTGGGCCCACGAAGACCATACAGGATACTTAAATGGCCTGCCGCCATATTGATGATGGTTGAAGGTACAAAGAACGGGCTAACCTTGCGAGGCCCTGCCGAAAGCAATGTACTGTGGTTTTCTTCAATCAGACCCAAACCACCAATACCAGAACCAATAGCAGCACCAAAGCGGCTAGCATTGGCTTCTGTTACCTCGATTCCTGCATCTTTAACGGCTTGTATGCCTGCCGCAATTCCATACTGAATAAAGAGATCCATTTTCCGTGCTTCTTTGCGCGAAATATTGACATCTTCATGATTAAAATTTTTCACCACACCAGCAAACTTAGTTGCATGGTTAGAGGTGTCAAAATGTTCGATAAGGCCGATACCACTCTGTCCGGCACAAACAGCATTCCAAGATGATTCTACTGTATTGCCGACAGGAGATAACATGCCTAGTCCGGTCACGACTACTCGACGCTTAGACACAGTTATCCTCCAGGGAGGGAAAAAATTTAGGACTAGAAACATAGGCGGTCGAATGACCGCCTAGGTATGTGTGCTTATTTACCTGCGTTTTCAACGTAGTCAATAGCAGCCTGAACTGTAGTGATTTTCTCAGCTTCTTCGTCTGGGATCTCGATATCGAACTCTTCTTCCAGAGCCATTACCAGTTCAACTGTGTCAAGAGAATCAGCGCCCAAGTCATCAACAAATGAAGCTGAATTTACAACTTCTTCCTCTTTAACACCCAGTTGTTCAACGATGATTTTCTTAACGCGTTCGTCGATAGTGCTCATGCTATTAAATTTCCTATCAAAACTCGCTTTTGCGATGGTTTTCGTAGTTTATAAAATACAGGAAAAGATGCAACCAAATCCCGGCTGGTCGAACCACAATCTGCTTCTTTTGCACAAAAAGCACATCAAAAACAGGGGGTTCGCTCATTTTTAGATCATGTACATGCCACCATTGACATGCAATGTTTCACCCGTAATGTAAGCGGCCTCGTCAGAAGCAAGAAACGCTACAGCACTGGCAATTTCTTTTACATCACCAAGACGATTGGCAGGAATTCCAACGGAAATACTTGCACGTTGTTCGTCAGTCAACGCTTTGGTCATATCTGTTTCGATAAAACCAGGTGCAACAACGTTGACGGTGATGCCACGAGAAGCGACTTCACGAGCCAATGATTTACTAAAACCAATAACTCCTGCTTTCGCTGCCGTATAATTCGCCTGCCCTGCATTTCCCATCGTTCCAACAACAGATCCAATGGAAACAATACGTCCATAACGTTTTTTCATCATAGAACGCATAACTGCTTTTGACAGACGAAAAATTGAAGAAAGATTAGTGTCAACAATGTCTTGCCACTCATTATCTTTCATGCGCATCAACAAGTTATCACGAGTGATGCCTGCATTATTAACCAGAATGTCTATTTCACCAAATTCAGCACGAATATTCGATAGTACATTTTCAATGGATTCTGAATCTGTGACATTAAGTACAAAACCTTTGCCTTTATCACCAAGATAGGCACTGATTGCTTCGGCTCCTTTTTCACTGGTTGCAGTACCAACAACACATGCACCACGTTCAGCCAATAATCCTGCAATCGCGCGACCTATGCCACGGCTAGCGCCTGTTACTAGTGCAATTTTTCCATCAAAGCTCATGTTTTCCTCAGTCATTTGTTCAGAGCAACTGTGAGTGATGATACATCATTTACCGCTGTAGCACTTAAAGTATCAACAATTCGCTTAGTTAACCCAGTTAATACCTTACCTGGCCCAATTTCTAACAGCTGTTTTATACCCTGCCCAGCAATAAACTCAACTGATTCTGTCCAGCGCACAGGATTATACAACTGACGAACCAAAGCATTGCGAATAGCATCAGCAGATATTTCTACTTTGACATCGGCATTATTGATGACAGGGAACTGCGGCTGATTAAAGGCAACTTCTTGTAACGCTGTCGCCAGTTGCTCAGCAGCAGATTTCATAAGTGCACAGTGCGATGGTACACTGACAGCCAAAGGTAACGCACGCTTTGCTCCAGCAGCCTTACATGCTGCCCCTGCACGTTCTACAGCATCTTTTTCACCTGCGATGACAACTTGTCCAGGTGAGTTAAAATTAACTGGTGAAACGACCTGACCCTGCGCGGATTCTTCACATGCCTTTACAATGGATTCATTATCTAAGCCAATAATGGCATACATCGCCCCCCGCCCCTCTGGTATAGCATACTGCATCAACTTACCACGCAACTCAACAAGCTTGATGGCCTCTTGGTATTCAATCACTCCAGCACAAACCAGTGCCGAGTATTCACCAAGACTATGACCTGCCATCATGGAAGGTGCTTTACCACCTTTTTCTTGCCATACACGCCAAATAGCGACTGAAGCTGCTAGTAAAGCAGGTTGGGTTTTCCACGTTTTGTTCAGTTCTTCTAGAGGCCCCTGCTGAACTAATGTCCATAAATCATATCCCAAAACCGTAGAAGCCTCTGCGAAAGTCTGTTCAACCAGAGGAAATTCTGTGGCTAAATCGGCCAACATTCCCAGAGATTGAGAACCCTGACCAGGAAACACCATTGCAAAATCAGACATGTTTATTTTCCTGTTAAATTAAAAACGTACTAGCGCTGAGCCCCAGGTAAAGCCACCGCCGAATGCTTCAAGTAAGACAAGTTGACCGCGTTGGATTCTTCCATCACGAACCGCTTCATCAAACGCTGTCGGAACAGATGCTGCCGAGGTGTTGCCATGACGATCCAGCGTCACGACAACTTTATCCATTGTCATATCCAATTTCTTGGCTGTCGCCGCAATAATACGCAAATTCGCCTGATGAGGAACCAGCCAATCTAGCTGGGAATGAGCCAAATTATTAGCTTCCAAAGTTTCATCAACGATATTGGCTAATTCACGCACGGCAACCTTAAAGACTTCATTGCCAGCCATCGTGACATATTCTGGTGTATCAAGCTTTACTCGACTTTGATGAGGCAGGGATAACAGATCACCATAACGGCCATCGGCATGCAGGTGAGTAGACAGGATGCCCGGTTCCTCAGAAGCTCCGACTATCATTGCGCCCGCAGCATCACCAAAGAGAATAATTGTACCGCGATCTTCGGGATCTATAACTCTTGAAATAATATCAGAACCAATCACCAATGCATGTTTAGCCGCACCAGTTTTAATAAATTTATCTACAACACTTAACGCGTAAGTAAAACCAGCACATGCTGCAGCCACATCAAAAGCTGCAACCCCCGGAATTCCTAATAATTGCTGAATCTGACAAGCTGCGCTTGGAAAAGCGTGAGTTGAACTTGTTGTTGCAACAACAATTAAATCAATTTGAGTTTTATCGATGCCAGCCATCTCAATGGCTTTTTCAGCCGCCTTGAAACCCAAAACTGCAACGTTTTCATCTTCAGCAGCAATGCGGCGTTCGCGAATGCCTGTGCGAGTTACAATCCACTCGTCAGACGTATCCACCAATTTTTCCAAATCTGCGTTAGTACGCACCTGTGCAGGCAAGTAACTGCCCGTACCTAAGATTTTTGTATACATTTATGCTTGTTCACTCTTGGGTAATACTGCATCCAGCCGGGCAGCAATTCTGTCAGGAACCTGCTTTTCTACAGCCTGAACAGCTTGATCAATAGCAGCCTTGAACGCATGTTCATTAGCGGCACCATGGCTTTTAATGACGATACCGCGCAGCCCTAATAACGTTGCTCCGTTATACTGGTCAGGGTTTAGATGACCAAACCGCTTCGTTACCTGTTTTAGCAACCATTTCTTGAATATCTTCATCTTGAATATTTTCA
Organism: Xenorhabdus koppenhoeferi; assembly: GCF_900116635.1. Classification (GTDB taxonomy): domain Bacteria; phylum Pseudomonadota; class Gammaproteobacteria; order Enterobacterales; family Enterobacteriaceae; genus Xenorhabdus; species Xenorhabdus koppenhoeferi. The sequence continues at coordinate 83,118 of NZ_FPBJ01000008.1, forward strand.
TTAACCAAGATGATTTTTTCTGCTGACCATCCGGCGATTTTACCAGAGATAGAATGACTCTGATCGCACCTTCCATCGTCTTCAGCGTAACATTACCTGCGAAGCCGTCACATACGAGTACATCTGTTTTTCCCGTCAGTAACTCATTTCCTTCCAAATACCCTATGTAATTGATTGCTCGAGTGTTTCTTAGGGTTATAGCGGCTTCGCGGATATTATCCAGCCCTTTGGATTCCTCTTCCCCAATATTGAGTAATGCGACACGTGGGTTATCCACACCTACAACATGCTCCGCCATTACGGCACCCATAATCGCAAACTGAACTAACATATCGCTATTACAATTAATATTAGCGCCTAAATCTAATACAACGGTTTTCTGTTGCTTTAGATTGGGTATCACTGTCATCAGCGCAGGCCGCTCAATTCCTTCTATGGATTTTAACATAACTTTAGCTAGCCCCATCAAAGCTCCAGTATTTCCCGCACTGACACACGCTTGTGCTTCACCTGACTTAACCAGGTTTAGAGCAACACGCATTGAGGTACCATGACTGGAACGAACCGCCTGAGAAGGCCTTACGTCGTTGGAAACAACATGTTCTGCAGTGATAATTTGCAAACGGCTGAGCAGCTCAGCATTTTTATTTGCAAGCAATGGAGAGATGGTTTCGGGATTACCGACCAACAATAGCTTTAATTGCGGATTAGATGCTAGTGCCTGCAATGCAGCAGGCACCGTGACGCGAGGACCAAAGTCCCCGCCCATAGCATCTAACGCTAAGGTTAGATTAGTCAAGATATCAACTTGCTAATAATTAGCTTAAATTACTTGTTGATTACCTTGCGGCCACGGTAGTAGCCATCAGCAGTCACATGGTGACGCAGGTGAGTTTCACCAGAAGTTTTGTCTACAGAGACATGGGTTGCAGTCAGTGCGTCATGAGAACGACGCATACCACGTTTAGAACGAGTTGGTTTATTCTGTTGTACGGCCATTGACCTTACTCCTTAAGTACTTTTCTTTAAACTGGCTAATACGGCAAATGGGTTTGGTTTTTCTGCTTCAGGAGGCAGTACACCAAATACCATATCCGCGTCGGACACTTCACAGTGTTCAGAATCATGTACCGGAACCACTGGCAAAGACAGAATTATTTCATCTTCAATCATTGCCAGCAAATCTATTTCGCCAAATTCATTAACGTAAATTGGCTCATACTCTTCCGGTAATGCCTCCGCCCGTTCATCATTGATGACTGGACTAAAACAATACGTTGTGTGAACATGATGACTGAAATTACTGCCACAACGCTGACAGGCAAGCGTGACATCCACATCAGAATGTCCTTTTACAACTGTCAGACGCTGATTATCAATTTCAAATGATAGTGAGCTATCTACATCACCATCCACACTGACCACGGATTCTGCAATACGAGAAACTTGCTCAGCAGAATAGCTACCATAGTAGTCCAATCTTTTCTGAGCCGCTCGAAGCGCATCAATGGTCAGGGGCAATTTTACCTTCCGCATAAGGCGCGCATATTATCTTTGTAATGAGATATAGTCAAAGAAAAAGGCCATACATCTGCACCTTTCCGCCAAATATTCGCTTATTAAGCGCTACCTAGTTTAAAATGCTTGCAAATATTTCTCTACGTATTTTATGGAAAAAATGATGCTTCCGATTGTTTTATCGTCAACTTCTATATATCGACGCCAATTATTGGAAAAAATAGGATTACCTTTTACTTGTGCTTCCCCCGATATTGATGAAAGACCGCAAGAGAATGAGAATCCAGAAACATTGGTAATACGATTATCACATGCCAAAGCTACCGCATTGCATAGGGATTACTCCAGTCACCTAATTATAGGTTCAGATCAAGTTTGTGTTTTAGATAGCAAAATTGTCGGTAAACCACATAATTTTGAGAATGCTTTCTCACAACTTAAAAAAGCGAGTGGGAAATGTGTCACTTTTTATACTGGAATTACATTATTCAATAGCAAAACTGGAAACATAGATACCCGTTGTGAGCTATTTGATGTCTATTTTAGAGATCTCTCTGAAACAGAAATCATTAGCTACTTAAACAAAGAAAAACCGTTTAATTGTGCGGGTAGTTTTAAAAGTGAAGGATTGGGAATTACGTTATTCAAAAAGCTTAATGGCAGAGATCCAAACACACTAATAGGCTTACCATTAATTACTCTGACAGAAATGTTGATCCGTCAGGGGATAAACCCTCTGACGGTATGTTCTTAATATTTATTTTGCCGGAGCATTTTTAAACAAATTCGCAACCTATCATCGATTGGGGCTTCGAAACGCAGAGTTTCTCCCGTCGATGGATGGGTGAACTTTAATGAACTGGCATGCAGGAACAATCGGTTAAGATTCGTTTCTGCAAGCTGTGCATCAAATGCCCGATCACCATAGCGATCATCAAAAGCAATAGGATGACCTGCATGTAAGGTGTGTACACGGATCTGATGGGTTCGCCCTGTAACTGGGCTTGCCCGTACCAACGTGGCAAACGCATATCGTTCTTCAACTTTAAAACGCGTTTCTGATGGTTTGCCATCACTGCTGACTTTTACCATCCTTTCCCCGCTTTGCTGGATATTTTTCAATAGGGGAGCTTCTACTACTTTACAATGTGATTGCCATTGTCCGCGCACTAACGCCAGATAGTCTTTTTGCATTTGCTTCAGGCGTAACTGTTCATGCAATGCCCGTAACGCAGAACGCTTTTTCGCAATTAACAGAATACCCGATGTATCACGGTCGAGACGATGAACTAATTCAAGAAAACGTGCTTCAGGACGTAATGCACGTAATCCTTCAATAACACCAAAACTCAGTCCGCTTCCACCGTGTACTGCCGTTCCTGATGGTTTATTAATGACCAGAATATGGTCATCTTCATATAAAATACATTCAGCCAAAGCTGCGACTTTATCCAATTTTGCAGATACAGGAGTTTCCTGTTTTTCTGGCACTCTAACCGGTGGAATTCTGACTGTATCACCTGCTGCCAATTTATATTCGGGCTTGACTCTTCCCTTATTAACGCGAACTTCACCTTTGCGCAAGATCCGGTAGATCATGCTTTTAGGTACACCTTTTAAACGAGCCAACAAAAAATTATCAATTCGCTGACCAGCCTCATCGTCATCAATCGTGACAAATTGTACAATTTGATTATTTGTTTTCATGGACGAGATTCTAATTATCCAACAAACAGAGCGCCACACATTTTTAAATATGTCTAAATAATATCCATGCATTCCTACCTCATTATTATAAATGCCCTAGGATAAAGACCCAAGATTAACAACTTATCACTATTTCCTGATAAAAAACCCCTAAAGCGATAAAGTCACCTTGCTATCACCCCAATAGCAATGGAATAATGCTTTCTGGCCACAGTTCACTAAACTATGAATGGCAAGATTGAAATTGTTTGTTATCTGTTTGATCGAACAAAAGTGCAGCAATGGCGTAAGACGCAATGTTTAATCAAACAATTTATGGGCTGCGAGTTGCAGCTTACTGGATTGGGTAAAATCTGTACCGATTTATTACAGAATTCCCCAATAAAGAGTGCTGTATTTAAATGAAATTCAGACTCGCCGACAAAATAGGCGCCTCTATACAAACGATAGCCGTGAGGCTGACGGCTTTGTAAAAGACACGAGGCCATCGGTAACCAGTAGCTCATCTCTCTTTTACTCGTAGCTCTATACCAATGTAAAAAATAATGAGTAAGTTAGAATGAAAAGAATGTTAATCAACGCAACTCAACAGGAAGAGTTGCGTGTCGCCCTTGTTGATGGGCAACGTCTTTATGATTTGGATATTGAAAGCCCAGGACACGAGCAGAAAAAGGCAAATATATATAAAGGTAAAATTACACGGGTTGAACCTAGCCTAGAAGCTGCTTTTGTTGATTATGGTGCAGAACGGCATGGTTTCCTGCCCATTAAAGAAATTGCGCGCGAATACTTCCCAAGTAATTATCATCCTCATGGCCGCCCTAACATTAAGGATATCCTTAAAGAAGGCCAAGAAGTGATCGTTCAGGTTGATAAAGAAGAACGAGGCAATAAAGGGGCGGCTTTAACCACCTTTATTAGTCTGGCTGGCAGCTATCTGGTGCTGATGCCAAATAACCCAAGAGCAGGTGGTATTTCTCGTCGCATTGAAGGCGATGACCGCATCGAATTAAAAGAAGCGCTTTCCTCTCTTGAAGTCCCTGAAGGCATGGGGCTTATCGTTCGTACCGCAGGTGTAGGCAAATCGGCAGAAGCGTTGCAGGGGGATTTAAATTTCCGTCTAAGACATTGGGAAGCAATCAAGAAAGCTGCAGACAATCACCCAGCACCATTCCTGATTCATCAAGAAAGTAATGTTATCGTGCGCGCTTTCCGTGATTACCTGCGCCCTGACATTGGGGAAATCTTGATTGACAACCCGAAAATTCTTGATTTAGCACGCCAGCACATTACTGCGCTAGGGCGCCCTGATTTTGCCAGTAAAATCAAATTGTACAGCGGCGAAGTCCCTCTATTCAGCCATTATCAAATAGAATCACAGATTGAATCAGCTTTCCAACGTGAAGTTAGATTACCTTCTGGTGGCTCAGTGGTTATTGATACCACTGAAGCCTTGACTGCGATCGATATCAACTCATCCCGTTCAACCCGTGGTGGTGATATTGAGGAAACGGCCTTTAATACAAATTTAGAAGCCACTGATGAAATTGCACGCCAATTGCGTCTGCGTGACCTTGGTGGCCTTATTGTCATCGATTTTATTGATATGACACCGGTACGCCATCAGCGCGAAGTTGAAAACCGCTTGCGTGATTCCGTGCGCCAAGATCGTGCCCGTATTCAAATCGGTCGTATCTCTCGTTTTGGTTTGCTGGAGATGTCACGTCAGCGTTTAAGTCCGTCTCTGGGTGAATCCAGTCATCATGTCTGCCCTCGTTGCAGTGGTACAGGGACTATCCGTGATAATGAATCACTTTCTTTGTCAATTCTGCGCCTTATCGAAGAAGAAGCACTGAAAGAAAACACATATCAAGTTCATGCCATTGTGCCTGTACAGATTGCTTCTTATCTCCTGAACGAAAAACGCAAGGCCGTTAGTGCCATTGAACATCGCCAAGGCGGTGTGGGTGTTGTTATCGTTCCAAACGATCAGATGCAGACCCCTCATTTCTCTGTTTTACGCGTACGTAAAGGTGAAGAAATTTCTGCTTTGAGTTATCTGCTTCCACAATTACATGAAGCAGAGATAGCAAATGTTCAGGATGACAGCCAGCATGAGCGCAAACGTCCAGAACAACCGGCTATTTCCACTTTTGATCTCCCTGCGGAATCTTCTGTGCCAGCAAAAGAGAAAGAAAAAAAAGTAGTAGTCAATAATCAAAAACAAACTGTAAGACCTCGGATGTTCAGCCGTTTCTTCAGTGCCCTGAAAAAAATATTCAGTGGTGAAGAAGAAAAACAACCACAAGAAAAGAACAAAAAATCGTCTGACAATAATAATCGCCGCTCATCAGAACGCCGCAACCCACGCCGCCAAAATCAGCGCCGTGAACGCAGCGAAAATGAAGTTCGCAATAACCGTGAACGTGATGAACAACGTAAGGGACGTAACACTCAACAGAAAAGTAATGCTAATGTCCAAGACAATATTGCGATAGATAATGAAGCTCGTGAAGCACAGCAACAGCAACGTCGCGAACAAAGGGCCGAGCGCCAGCGTCGTCGTCAGGAAGAAAAGCGCCAGCAACAACTGGAAGTTAAAGCTCAGCAAACTGCAAATAAACCAGATCTTGTTGAGGAAGAAGCTGAAGAGCGTCAACCTGTCATGCCTCGTCGTCAACGTCGCCAGCTTGGGCAAAAAATTCGCATAGCTGATGAAGTGAAAAAAGAGGCTAGTATTACAGCCTTACCAGTGATAGTGCCTGATACTGTACCAACCAATGCAGGGGAAGAGAAAAAAATCCCCGTGCCTGCCATTATTGGCACAAATGTTGAAGCAGCCAGCCAACCAGAAATACCGCAGCAAGATGGTACAATGCCACGTCGCTCTCGTCGTTCACCACGTCATTTACGTGTCAGTGGTCAGCGTCGTCGTCGTTATCGTGATGAGCGTAATCTCACTCAATCACCAGTACCGTTGACAATGGCAGTAGTCTCGCCGGAGTTGGCATCAGGTAAAGTCTGGGTTAGTTATCCTGTTACACCACCGACAACAATTGAGCTTGAAATTCCGACTGTTGTTGATATCGTTGAAGAGACAGCCTCAACACTGAAAAAAGATGTGATTTTGATATCAACAACGACTGAATCTGCACCTACTTTATCGGTGAAAGAGACTGAAATTACAGAACAGCAAAATATTGCCATCCATAACGATACTAAACCCGCTGATAATACTATATCTGCTACCGATGACTCTTCCATTACGGCACCTATAGAGCAAGAAAATGTAGAAGTGGAATCTGTTATCAATCATGATGAAAAACATCAGCCAGAAGTTTTAAATGACAATTTGGGTGATAAAGTACTATATGAAGCAGTATCACATGATTCTGAAGAAACACGTCTCACGGCAGAACCTATCATTGTGGCACCTATCGTTGAACAGGAACATCATGAAGAACAACCAACTGTCACAACGGAAACATGCGCTAAGGCAGAGGAAGTTAAAACAGAAGATATAGAAGATATAAAAGTTACTGAGTCTTCGATTGTTGTGGAAAAAAATCACCACGCTTATTCCCCAATGACAAAAGCACCAGCACCAGATATGGTAACAAAATCTGTCGTTATCACTGAATGGCAACGTCCTGCACCCCCATTCACAGGAAAAGGTGGTGCAGGTGGACACTCTGCAACGAGCATCGCAACATCAGCTATGTCTAAACCACAATCATTTGAATAATCAAATGCTGTGATTTCTTGCAAAATCCGAAGGCTCCTTCTCGTTAGGAGCCTTTTTTATCCGGCATACCATAAAAACAAATCAATTTTATGCCTTGGTCGATCCTGAACTCAAACCTAATTGGAACTGATTTTTCCATATACACAATGGATTTCAAGTTGCATCGCGACGGCAAGAGAGCAAATCCCCGGGAGCATAGATAACTATGTGACCGGGGTGAGCGAGCACAGCCAACAAAGAGGCAGTTTGAAAGACGAAGTGTATAGATGAAAAGATAACCACGCACAATGGCGTGGTTTAACTTTGCCAATTCAAATCCTGGCAATCGAAAATTTATTTGACTCCGCCATCCATCGCTTTCAGTTTTTTAGATAATTCGCGGCGTTCTTTAGATAGCTCAGCATTTTTGATGATATATTCATCAACACGTTCTTCATAATCACTACGCATATGAGCAATAATTCCTTGAATATCATCAATCGACATTCCCGGCTTAATGTAATCACTCAAATTGTCGAGCAGTAATACACGTTTTTGGTTATCCCGGATCTTTTTCTCGTTGTCTACGATTTCACGCTGTAATTTGTTTTTACGACGAAATATACGCACAAACTCCAGTACATTGTGGAATGTTGGTTTATTTGTGTTGTCCATTTTTTACACCTTTTTAATCAGACTGATAATTTCTTATGTTAACTACACAATACAATTTCAAGCAACACATAGACAAGTTAGTTTAGATAATTTTTAATATTTCGGATTTAAACGACGATATATACCTTAAACAAAAAAACAAGACATGCTTTAAAAAATAAAGCATTGCTTGCTATTAAAGTAAAAATCTTGCTTGTATATTTGAGGTATGAGAACTATGCACGAACGAATCAAGCAAGCGAGGCTTGCAAAAAAGCTAACTCAAGCTGAATTGGCAGATATGCTTGACGTGACTCCACAATCTGTACAGCAGTGGGAATCAAGCACAGAACCAAGAAAAACAAGACTAACAGCATTAGCCTCTATACTTGGCGCTGATGTGAACTGGCTTTTGTTTGGTGAGACCACTAAACCACTCAAAAAAAATGCAGGGCAGCTTCCATCTGAAAGTGAATGGATAAATATTTCACCGTGGGATAGCAAAACTCCATTAGATAATGATGAAGTCGAAGTGCCATTCCTAAAGGATATTGAATTTGCGTGTGATAGTGGTAAGTGTATTGACGTGGATTATAAAGGCTTTAAGTTGAGATTCTCTAAAGCAACATTAAGAAGAATCGGAGTATCAACTGACGGTTCTACAATTCTCTGCTTTCCTGCCAAAGGCGATAGTATGGAGCCAGTTATCCCAAACGGGACAGCAATAGCAATAGATATTTCTAATAAAAAAATTATTGATGGGAAAGTGTATGCAATTGAACAGGATGGATTAAAGCGCCTTAAATGTCTTTATAGACGTCCAAGGGGAAAACTACTTATCAGAAGTTACAACCGTGATGAATACGAAGATGAGATTGCAGATGAAGATCAAGTAAACATTATCGGGAGAATGTTCTGGTATTCCGTTTTAGATTACTAAGGTTGTTTTAAATTACTAAGGTTATGGAATGGAAAATTTTAAGATAAAAATAAAACATCACGTTGACCACGTTAATAACGTAGGGCAACACTGCACTACCGAAGAAACAACTAAACAGGCGTTAATATTGCCTTTTTTAGATATCTTGGGATTTAGCCCGTATGACCCTCAAAAAGTTAAAGCTGAGTACGGAGCAGATTTCCCTGGCGTAAAAGCAAATGAACGGGTTGATTACGCCTTGTTCTGCCAAGGTGTTCCAGTAATGTTTATCGAGGCGAAAGGATACAGTGAAAAACTGGATAACCATTGCCCTCAATTATCTAGATATTTTAATTCCACTCCGGAAGTAACTATTTCTGCAATTACAAATGGAATAGAGTGGCGTTTCTTTACCGACTTGAAGCAAAAAAACGTAATGGATCCTACTCCATTTCTACGCATAAAAATGGATGAAGTTAGTGATGCAGATGTAGGACAGCTTTATCGATTCAGGCACGATAAATTCAAACCAGAAGCACTAAGAACACTTGCAGAAGAAAGCGTTTATTTATCCGCTTTTACCAAAACCATCAGTACCAGTTTGAGAGATGTTGATAGTGAATTTGTAAGGTATGTTGCCAGCAGATCTAACGTCGAGCGCCAACTAAACCAGCGTTTTATTGAATCAATTACTCCACTGGTAAAGCAAGCTGTTGAGAAATCTGTTAGTGCAATGGTAGTTTCTGGTCTTTCAAATAAACATGTCCCGATTGATGGCACTCCAAACGAAATAGAATCTCAAGAGAGCCTGAAAGAATTAGAAGAAATAGTAGATCCAGACAATCCTAATATTGTTACCACCAAAAATGAATTAACTCTATATGAAAAAGCCAAATCAATAGTTGGCGATTCCGTTGATTTGCAATACAAAGATACAGAATCCTATTTCAACGTTCTTTATCAAGGAAAATCAAACAGATGGATAATAAGATACTTTGACAAAAAGAATAAACCTTACATCCAGATACCTATTGAGCTAACTGACATCCTAACTAACGAAGTTAATAGGGCTGGACTATCTGTTAATAACTCAAGAATATTTATCGAAGCTCCAGAAGATATATTGAGGATTACAGGTATTATCCTTGATGCTTTCGAGTTCGTTAAAAACGACGATAACTTTAGGAAGAAAACATAATAGCTATATCAGCCACCGCTTGGCGGTGGCTTTCCCTTAATTCGCTCCTTACCACTCACTTAAAACTCCCCTCGGGGGAACACTCCAGCGCTAAGACCATCAATATCTGTTATTTCAGATTTTCCCTGATATGGTTTACCATGTATGAAGCGTAATAGCGTAATTTTGTGTCACTGAGAGCTATATTGTTTTGTACTCACAATAAATATTAATTTGTACTCATTCTGTACTTAATACCACATGGACAAAACTAGACAGTAAAGAACACAAATTAACATTTAAAGCAAAAATCAGTCAAACTCAGCCTTTAAATAGAACAAAATCATAAAGATAACCACCAATAACTTACGGAAAAAAACTTTGTCTACCGATAACAAAAAATCATCCTTCTACTTTCATGATTACGAAACTTTTGGTAAGCACCCAGCTTTAGATCGCCCTGCCCAGTTTGCAGGAGTTCGCACCGATAGCGATTTCAATATTATTGAAGAGCCTTTAGTGGTGTATTGCACTCCTGCTGACGATTACCTTCCAGAACCTGAAGCTGTTATGATCACGGGAATCACACCACAATTGGCCTTAAAAAAAGGGGTCAATGAAGCTGAATTTGCTTGTCAAATCCATAAGGCATTCAGTAAACCCAATACATGTATTCTTGGATATAATAATATTCGTTTCGATGACGAAGTCAGCCGTAACATTTTTTATCGTAATTTTTACGATCCTTACGCCTACAGTTGGCAAAAAGGTAATTCCCGCTGGGATTTGCTTGATGTATTACGTGCCTGCTATGCCTTACGCCCAGAAGGCATTATTTGGCCAAAAAATGATGATGGATTACCTAGCTTCAAACTAGAACATCTGACTAAAGCCAATGGTATTGAACATACCCATGCCCATGATGCTATGTCTGATGTTTATGCCACTATAGCAATGGCAAAATTGGTAAAAAAAGCCCAACCCCGTTTGTTTGATTACTTTTTCCAATTAAGAAATAAACAGAAAATCAGTCATCAGATAGACATCCCACAAATGAAACCGCTGGTTCACGTATCTGGTATGTTTGGAACTCTGCGCAGTAATATCAGCCTTATTGCACCCTTGGCATGGCATTCGACAAACCGAAATGCTGTCATCATGTGTGATTTGGCAGGAGATATCTCTCCACTGCTGGAACTTACTGTGGATGAATTACGTGAACGCCTGTATACCCGACGAGATAAATTGCAGCCAGATCAAAATCCGGTGCCGATTAAATTAGTACATATCAATAAATGTCCAATCATTGCACCAGAAAATACATTACGGCCAGAAGATGCAAAGAGAGTCGGATTGGATCTCAAACAATGTGAACATAATCTGGCTATTTTGCGCAATAATCCGCAAATCAGGGAAAAAATCGTTGAGTTATTTTCTAATTCCGAAGAGTTTCCAGAGTCTGATAACGTTGATGCCAAACTGTATAGCGGCTTTTTCAGCGACGCCGATAAAACCGCTATGGAGATTATTCGAGAAACAGCACCTCAGAACTTGCCCGCCTTGGATTTAACATTTCAGGATGCACGCATTAAAGCTCTACTATTCCGCTATCGTGCCAGAAACTATCCTGCAACACTGAATTATGACGAACAACAACGTTGGTTGCGCCATCGTCAGGATATTTTAACTCAGGAGCGTATCAGTCAATATCTTGCGACTATTGAAAATCTTTTTGTTGAATATCAGTCTGATGAAGAAAAGTGTCGCCAATTAAAAGCATTAATTGAATATGCAATTCAACTAGCTGGATAACCTTTCCGTATAATATCCGTCATGTTAAAAAAGAAAGGACAAGCACCTATGTTTTGTCTTTTCCTTTTTTATCTTGCCATGAAAACAGACTCATCATACTAATGGCCTGTATCTTGACAACCACATTTCCTGCCCCAGTTTTTCAATTTGGAAGTTTTACCTATTCCCGGATTTAAGGTATTAGTAGGATCTGTCATTTGGTAAAATTGCTTAAGCTGTGGTTTAGCTTGATATAAATGACCAACGTTATGTTCTGCCGGATATTCCGCCCCTCGCTGGTTCAAAATTTCCAGCATTTTTGCTTTTAGTAAATGAATGTCTGTGCCTTTTTTGACGATATAGTCCTGATGGAATACATGACACATAAAATGCCCGTAATATAAACGGTGTACCAGTGCTTCATTAATTTCCGTAGGTAAGGATTCAAACCATTCACGGTCATTGCGTCGTAAAGCAATATCCAGTGCCAGAATATCTTCTACTTCATTACTATGAACCGCCTGATAACGGATCGCTGCCCCTGCTGCTGCAAAACGGTGCAAGAATGCCTTTGCCCCCTCTTCTGGCGTACAAACAAAGTATTCTCCATCTGCTTGTTTAAAATAACTAGCCAACCACTCACTTGCCTCTTTTATGCCTTCACCGGACATTTTCAACATTAAGTGATGTTCGAAGCGATTTCGATACTCTTTCATACGAGGAGGTAAATGGGAGGGTAATAAACGACTTAAACCTTGCATAACATAGTCTGTCAAGTGCGATGGTAAAAATGGCACTTTGCTAAAAATGGCATCCATCCGCCCTTTCAGATTGAAAAACATCGGCATTTTATCCGTGCCCAGTTTATCAATCATAACAAAAGTATCTTTTCCATATATTTCAGCGATATCAAAAATATCCCGATGCATATATTCACCTGCAACAGGCAATTGCTGGAAAGTAGACAGAATGTGGCGACGTAAATTTGTCAGTACGTGAGGTTGGTTAGTGCCAATATAAAAAACCTGCGAAGAAAGTTCTGCCGGAAAAGTATCAAGGCGGACTGCAAAAACGACCAATTTTCCTGCACAGCCAGAGGCTTCAAACAACCTGCGTTCATCAGCATTAAACCGTGATGGTGTAGCTGCATCAACATCCCGGATGCGCTGTGAATACTCATGATCAGAAGCAACTCTCTCTCCATGTTGAATATCTTCAGCACGATAACGCCGTTCTTCCAAACAGACCAGAATATCTTCGGGGGTTTCACCCAACGAGATCCCCAGATGGTTAATAAGTTCAGCTTCACCTTTTTCATTAACTCGGCCATATAGTGCCATTTCGCTATAAGCCGGCCCCCGCTGAACTAAAGAACCCCCTGAATTATTGCAGATCCCGCCAATAATAGATGCACCAATACAGGATGAACCAATGACTGAATGAGGTTCACGTCCCAATGGCTTCAAGGTTTTTTCCAATTTCCACAATGTACTGCCGGGAAATGCAATAACCTGATTGGTTGATTGAAGAAATTGAATTTTATCCATTCGTAAGGTGCTGATAATGACAATATCACGGTCATAATCATTTCCATTCGGGGTAGAACCTTCTGTTAGTCCAGTATTTGCGGCCTGCATCAAAATAATTTTGCCGGCATCAACACAGGCCTTGAACACTTTCCACTGTTCTAATAATGATCCGGGAAATATGACTGCAAGAGCATTACCTTGCCCAGAACGGAAACCTTTACGATAACGTTTTGTTTTTCTGGGTTCGGTGAGAATATGAGAAGACCCAACGATATTCGTGAGAATAGCAATGAATTGCTGATTTTGAGGGTTTTTAGCATCATTCATAATAGTTTTCTTACCTTATGAGAGCCAAACAAACGTGCTCTTAATGAAATCAGGTATAGCAAAATGACTGTTTATTATATGATGCTTTTTAATGATTTTTGTATAATTTCTACACTTTTTTCACTTCAAGTAAAACCTCCATTGAAGGGGTACACCATAAACACAGCACCCGAAGGTGCTGTTTCGAAAAAAGTATCAGTGCATTTTTTATTTTCACATGGTGGCTTTATTAGCCATAACTTGAAATTTATCTTTTATTATGACTCACTGAACTGGGGCATTGGTTGCCGGAAGCTACGAGTCAAGAAGAACATGTAAAGAAGACCAATTCCACCCCAAATCAAGCCTAATTCCATAGATTCTGCTTCCAAATTAATCCACAAGACACCCACTGTCGCCGCACCAAGAAGGGGCAGGAGCAAGAAATTCAAAGTGTCTTTCAGTGTACTGTTACGACGTTCACGAATATAGAATTGTGAAATTACCGATAAGTTCACGAAAGTAAATGCAACCAACGCGCCGAAATTAATCAATGCGGTTGCTGTCACTAAATTCAACCAACCCGCCAAAAGAACAATAATCCCAACCAATATGACGTTGATTGCCGGAGTACGCCATTTTGGGTGGACATAAGCAAATACTTTCTCAGGTAGTACGCCATCGCGCCCCATCACATAAAGCAGACGGGATACTCCTGCATGTGCTGCCATACCGGAAGCCATTACCGTGACACTAGAAAATATGAGAATAACGTACTGAAATAATGCGCCAGCAACATACAACATGATTTCTGGCTGAGAAGCATCCGGGTTTTTAAACCGAGAAATATCTGGGAAATAGAGTTGTAAAAAATAAGATACTGCAATGAAGATAACACCACCAATTAATGCAGTCAGAAAAATCGCTTTAGGGACAACCTTACCTGCATTTGGTGTTTCTTCAGCCAGAGAGCTAATACCATCAAACCCAAGAAATGAGAAGCAAAGTATCGTAGCGCCAGTAATCATAGGAATTAATTGCGCTTCTTCTGATGTAAATGGCTGAATACTCAGTAATGCTCCTGCACCTTCTCCATTATAGACACCACGGATCATCAGCCCAACGAGTATTAACATCACAGCAATCTGAACAATCACAACGATACTATTGATATTTGCAACAACATTGATGCCACACAAATTGATGACTGTCGTAATTACAGCCAACATGACCACAAAGATCCAGGGATCAATACCAGGGAACAGAGCCTGTAGATAAATCTTTGCCAATAAAACATTGATCATCGGCATCAACATATAGTCCAGTAGAGACGACCAGCCGACCATAAATCCAAGATGGGGATTCATTGATTTTTGTACATACGTGTAAGCAGAACCCGCCGATGGAAATCGTTTTATCAGTTTTCCGTAGCTCAAAGCCGTAAATAAAATTGCGGTCAAAGCAATAGCATAAGAGGTCGCGACATGCCCACTGGTCAAACCAGAGACAATACCAAACGTATCAAAAATAGTCATTGGCTGCATGTAGGCAAGCCCCATCATAACTACTTGAAATAGAGTCAATGTTCTTCTCAGTTGAACACGTTTGTCAGCAGTGGCTTGATTAATACCAAGTGTAGTTGTAGTAGTATTATGCGACATGAGCAAAATCTCCCATAACTTCGATCTGAGTACTGATACAACTACTTAATCGATAGTTACTGGGCAAACTTCGCATCTGTCTATAGACAGAAAAGAAAGAAGAATTGAAAGAGCGTATATTGGCAGAGGGCTGTGCCCCATAGTCATCGTTGAAGCAACGAGCACCAATTGGCACAAGTGCAAAAGAGAATAATTGCCCCATATTTGCATTCCTCAGTACAGCAACCCTGTCTCAATTATGGTTGCTTATGGTCAGTATCGATCCGGAACAAAATCCGGCCTCTTGGTGTTGTAAAAAAATAACTCAAAGCAAAAAAATAACTGGTGCATATTTACACACCAGTTATTTTTAGTGCACGCATTTTGCCTTTCAAGTTTTGAAATAGCAAGTGCTATAACATCAAAAAATTTATTATTTTTTACGGCACTATAAGACCTTATAAAATAGGCTTTTTTACTGAGTCAGTACTGAAACTTGACGCCCTCATATCCATTGATTGGCCTGTATAAATTTTTAGCAGAGAGGGAGACTATTTGCCATTTAATTATGAGCACTTTGGTATCAAAAAAACCATCTCTTCGTTTATAAAATGGGTAGAGAGATGGTTTTACATTATGTTTAAATGTTAAATATAATCGCTAATATCAATAAGAAAGCAAAATATTAATTAAAAATCATAATTAAGGCCGATATTGTAACGGCGACCATCGAGAACTGCGTCATGAGACTCCTCAGTTACTCGTTTGTCAAAAATGTTATAAATACCACCTAACAGACGTAAATCTTTAGTCAAATTATAACTCATTCCTAGATCGACAAAAGTATAAGAAGGTGTTCCGTCTCTCATACTGGTGCGATACTGATAATTTTTTGTTTTACCACGGAAGTTGATACGAGTCCATGTATCCAACTCAGATAACGCCTGCCAGTTTAAAGTCGCATTTACCATATGTGTTGGCATTTTATTCAATGGTTGGCCTTTAAATTTACCACTTTTTTGTTCAGAATCGGTATAAGTATAGTTTGCTGCCAATGACAAGTTTTCTACAATATCCCAATTCATAGTAGTTTCAATACCACGAATATTGGCTTTACCCACGTTCATTCGCTTGCTGATAAAAACATAGTCTTTTCCAGCAAGTGGCATACATTTTTGTGGTTTCCCAGTTTTGCTATTACATGTTTGGAATTCAGTAATTTTATTCTTAAAGTCAGTATTAAAGACTGTTAAACCAATATTAAGGTTTTCTTGGTTATTCCAAATAACACTGATCTCTTCACTAACACTTTTCTCTGGCTTCAAATTTGGATTACTTAAGATGACTGCTGAGCCATCTCCACCAGTGCCCTGCCACCAATTAGGTGCCACCTGTCGCAAGTTAGGTGAACGATATGCTGTAGAAACACCACCTTTAATTGTCCATTGCTCATCAGCATGCCATACTCCATACAGACGAGGAGTCCAATGAGCACCAAACATCTCATCTTTATCTAAGCGGATACCACCTGTTAAAGCGAAGTCATTTGTCATTTGCCATTCATTTTCCGCAAACACCGCCCAACTCCAACGGGTAAGTTTATTCACACCTCTTTCGGACATCATCTTATTTTCATGATCCCGTAGGTTCTCATAACGATATTGCCCCCCTACACTCAATATATGATCACCTAAATTAAATGTCGTTTGGTTATTAAAAAGCGTATCTTCAAATTTCATTTTACGTTCAGGGTTATTAGACTCATCTCGCTGAATATAAGAAGTCATCGTACCAAAATCATAAACACCATTATGGGTAATCGAATAGTTATTACGCTTATAACGACTTATATTATCAGAACTAGAGCTAGAGCGGCTTTTACCCGGATGTGAATCACGATCCTGCTCATAACGCCCAATTTCAAAATCAAAACTATTTTGCTCATTTGGTGTCAGAGAGAAAGTTGCTGCGCCATTACGTATTTCTTGCTTTCTAAATCCACCAATAAACTTATCTTCATTACGATGAGAAAACAAACCACTCACTTTCAGACCCAATAACCCTTCAATTAATGGCCCTGCTGCATAAGCGCTGGTCTGATAACTATTACCAGAATTTTTATTCTCGGTCAGCGTAGTATCACCACGCAAGTTTACATGCCATTCTTTCTTTACCTTGCGGGTAATAATATTGATTACTCCCCCCATAGCGTCAGAGCCATAAAGGGAGGACATTGGCCCACGCACCACTTCCACACGTTCAATTGATGCCAATGGAGGTAACCAGCCCTGTTCAATCCCTGAACCATCACTATTTGGACGAGTACTGCGGGTATCCACCCGCTTACCATCAACTAAGATCATAGTATATTGTGATGACATACCACGAATACTGATATCGCTGCTACTACCACCACCAGTAACAACCACACCCGGCACATCTTTTAAAGCGTCAGTAACATCACGGTAGGCTTTAGTCTCTAACTGTTCACGGCTAATAACGGAAATAGACGCGGGCGCATCCTCAATCTTTTGCTGGAAACCTGCTGCGGTAGTCACAACAATTTTATCTTCTCCATTATTAGCAGCATGAGCACTCAAAATAGTACCAGATGAAACAGCAGCAATAATTCCTAATACGATTTTTTTCTTTGCAAAAACGACCATTCCCGATTCTCCAAAAAATAGAATAAAAATATTTAAACTAAGGTGGATAATCGACATATGCTCATAATGCAGGGATAATGATTTATCCCTGCCAGTATTATTTTTATTAAATTACACTTTAATTTTATTATTCTAACTCGCTAATTCCGTCACTAAACCATCGATCAATAATTGCGGTATACCCTGAGAACAACGCTCAATTCGGCCTTTAATACCATAAACTTTAGCCAAACTGTCCGACGTAATCACCTGTTCTGGTGTACCTTCGGAGATTAACTCACCTTTTTTGAGCATTAATACATGGTTGCCATGACGCAATGCAATATTAATATCGTGAACAACAACAATCGTAATAAGATTACGACGGCGCGTTTCACGTGCAACCAAATCCATCACGTGATACTGGTAATTTAAATCCAGTGCACTTAATGGCTCATCTAATAATAATAAAGTTGGACGCCTGATTAATGATTGAGCCAATCCGACCAACTGTTTCTGTCCACCCGATAATTGATCCAGATAGCTGAGAGCCAAATGATCAATACCGAGCTGGCGCAACAGATCCATGACTTCTTGCTCACACTGGCTACTATTCACGTCGCCTGATGCTCGCTGAGCAACAATCACAGACTCCAGTACATGAAGATGAACACCTGCCGGTAATGACTGAGGCAAATAAACCACGTTCTGAGCGCGCTGGACAAAATTCATTTGCATTAAATCTTGCCCATCCAGCAGCAACTCGCCACTGGCTTTATTCAAACCCGCCAGCGAACGCAGAAGTGTGGATTTTCCGCAACCATTCGGCCCCAGCAATACGGTGATTTGACCACGCGGCAATGAATTGACATCCAAATTTTGAATCACAGGACACTTCGGATACCCCGTCGTTAAACGATTTATTTTTAATCCCTGACTCATATGTTCTATATGAACGCATCCCGTTTGCAAGGCTTTCGTTGTTCAGACATTGACGGTAGGTTGCAGCTCTATATCCGGCCTTACTGCAGCCGATGCTGCG